>CAJOIV010000008.1 GCA_905234665.1 uncultured Bacteroidales bacterium
TCCGCTTCTCCTCCGCTTCTCTTCCGCTTCTCTTCCGCTTCTTCGGCGGCTGCGCCGCCTCACTCTCCCCCGCGCTCTCGTGGGCGGCTGGCGCCGCCCACACTCTCTCTACACTATGAAATCGCGCCTCTCCGAGACGCACATGGGGATAGGTATTCCTCTATCCCCAGACTGCGAAAATCAGAGATTTTCTTGTCAGGGGTTATTGAGATTGAGCCTCTCCGAGGCTTGTTTTGTTGCCGTCACAAGTCATGAATTTTTTTTCTTTTGCCATAAGCTTAAACGTTTAAGGATTAATTATTGGATTGATGTTAATCTTTTACCAGTCTAACAGAATAGCCTTCTCCGCTATAATTCAACTCATTTTCAATTATCCAGACACCAGTCTCATCGAAAGAAACGACACTGTTACCATTATTTTCACTATTTGTTGGAGAAGGCCAATAAAAACCAGCAATTCCGATATTCGTAATATTATCTCCATCTTGATATCCTCCAGAAGGTAAAAAAATGGCTCCGGATAACTCCATCCTTTCCCATTCCGATGAATTGTATTTATTTTGATTCCATCCAGATGGATTCGAAACAAAACTTACATCCTCTGAAGGAGCCCAATTGTCAGGAAGTATAATCAAACCGTGTATTCCACACACATTTGCGATACCTTTTTTGCCTTTTCGCAGAGTGCTGTTACCAAGTAAATACTTCCATTCACTCAAAGTAAGTGTCCGCCATAGATCTGCCCGATTTCCTCCGTTAATAATTGGATTTATTCCCCAATCAATTGTCGTCCATTCAAAAAGATCTTTGGGGGAATCGTTAACATTTTCAGCGCCTACGAGATCAAATTGATGTTTTGCAAAGTGCCAAGTATTATCTGATTCCTGATATTGAAGATTGCCACATGAAAAATGAATCTGTTTTGTATCACTTACAGAGAAAAGTGCCGTGGATGCTCCGGTTTCATCAAATCCATATATTATTGTAGGGCTGTCATGACTTGTATCTTTTGAACATGATACAGCAATCATGCAGACAATTAATATTAGGAGTAATATGGTTCTATAACTTTTCATTTCCCTTCTTATTTCAGTAACTTCCTATTCCCCACTTCTTCCTGCACGGTCATTTGCTGTCGTTTTTTCTTACTCGTTTTACTGTATGTTTGATTTTGCCGATGAGGAAGTTGATTTCAAGCGAGGATTCAGTCTCGGAGGTCTCGAGGTCGGGCATCACGATGTCGGTCAGCACTTCGCCGAAGTGCTGCATCTTCTTCTCCTGCTCCGCCTTGTCGGTCTCCTTGTGCAACGCTACCAACTCCCGCTTCAGTTCCCGCACCTTGGCAAAGGTCTCGATGATGGCAAACGTGGCTTCTGTTGCCTTATCACTCTTCAGAATTGTCGCCAGCATATAAAGCCCCTTTTCGGTGAAGACTTTAGTCGTTGATCTACTTTTATTTGAAATATTTGTGGTCGAAATTTTCGACCGCAAAGTACGTAACTCTCTTTCTGTGAGCTCAAACATATAATCGTTAGGGAACTTGTCGGGATTGTTCCTTACAGCCTCATTGACACGTCGGGTCTCCACACCATACAGTTCTGCGACATCCGCATCGGCAATAACATCCTGCTTGCGTATAGTAGCAATCTTGTTTTCCACTTCAATGTATGGTACCAAAGTATTTATATTCTCCATCTTATTTCCTTTTTTCTTTTATTTTGCGGTCGAAATTTTTGATCGCAAATCGTATAACTTATTATTTCCCTATTTTATACCCTATCTTTTTACGTGGTGTTGATGGCTTTTCTCGCAGTTGGTCGAGGGCATCGTTGAGGGCACCTATCTGGATGGCCATCTCCATATTGTTCTCATTCTGTTCATGGAGAATCTCGTCCACACGGGCATTGAGCGAGTCCACTTTGTGCGACAACTGTTCCACCTTTAAGTTGGTCTCCTGCCAAGCTGCCACCGCCTGCCGTATCATCACAAACGCCCGCATAATGTTAATGTTCACCTGTATAGCCGTTTCCGACCGCAGCACAGAACTCAACATCGCAATGCCCAGTTCAGTAAAAGCATAGGGAAGAGCTCTATCACCACCTCTGTTTGAAATCACAAATTGTGATTTCAAACTATCATCATTAGCATCAACATCTTTATTGTCAGCAGTAGTAGCATCATTATTTGAAATCACAATTTGTGATTTCAAGAACGTCCACTCATTCTTATTCAGTCGAAACAGAAAGTCGTCAGGGAAACGGTCGATATTACGTTTGACTGCCTGATTCAAAGCACGAGTCTCCACATTATACAAATCCGCCAAGTCGCGGTCAAGCATCACACGCAGTCCTCGAACCTCATAAATATGGTCTTTGATGACTTCAATATTGGACTCCTTGCTTATGATTACTTTATCTGTCATATTGGTCTTTCTCCTTTCAGCAGTTTCCTTCCCCTCACTGCTTCCAGCGTGGTCAGTTGCGGCGACTTGTTTGTCTTCTTTGTCTATTTGGTACTATAGATTAGTGTTTAATAGTTTATTAGTCATGTTCTTGCATGGCATTTTATATATAATGCCAATTTACAAAAATACAAAAATAAAATGGATTGACGAAAACTTTTTTCTATCTCTCCGGCGATGATGCCAGTTGAACTGGCGACATTCATGATGCAAGGATTCCGAGAGAGTCTCTCTCGAGGGCGTTGAAGCTCCCTGCGGAGCATTCTTTTACCTCGCGGATATTCACGGGCACCCTCACGTAGGCGGCATCCATGTCGCCGTTGCGCTCGATGAGGGCAGTGAAACAGTGTTCCATACTAATGCATCTTGTTGACGGTGCGTATTTTTGCCAACATGGTGGCGGCCCATGCGGAGTCGTTGGGCATCTGGTAGCGGCAGTTGCCGGAGGACGAAAGGGTGAAGGGGGTCTCGGCGCTGGGCAGGATGGTCACGGTGCCGCGTTCCGAGAGGATGAAAAGGCTGTCGCCCTCCACGGCGTTGATGACCGCCATAGGGTCCCACATCTTCTGGCCGGTATTGCAGTTGCAGGTCATGTACACCTGCTTGATGGGATGGATGTCAGTCCAGTCGATGTCGGCGATGACTTGCTCAGGCGTGTACTCGACCATTTGCCCCGTCTCCATGGGCGAGAAGACAATGTCCACCTCCGACGGCCACAGACGGAAGAGGCTCTGCGCGAAATCGATACCCTGCGCGAAGTTGTAGTCACCTTCGTCGGCCACGCCGAAGCGGCCGCCTTGGATATAGAGGCACTGTACCTTCTGGCGCACCAGCTCCACGCCGCTGAGCGGCGAATACTCGTCACCCGGCGACTCCAGCAGCTGTGTCAGGCAGGTGACAAAGCCCACCGACACGATACGTACCGAATGGTCTGGTTCGGCGGCCAGCAGGCGGCGGTAGAGCTGCAATCCGTCGGGCAATGCAGAATAATCCTCCACGGAGTGCTGGAACATCGGGCTTCCATCGGCAAGGGTATAGCCTGGTAACCCCTTGTAGTCAATCCATACTGAGGGGTTCTCGATGCCGTTGCGTACCAGCGCAATGGGCAGGTCGCTGTGGCCGAAGTAAGTGTTCATCACGTCGGCACAGGCGGCGCAGTCCTCGCCCATGCGGTCCACCACTATGCCCAGCAGGCGGCAGCGCCCCTGCTCGTGGTAACGGTAGAGCATTTCGAGGGCAAACAGGTCGTCGGTCGACGACCCCATATCGGTGTCATAGATAATGGCCGGAACGGTGGCAATCGGGTCTACGGCCTTGTTCTTGCAGCATGACATCAGTATCGAGCAACCGATGACCATCATGCAGCAGAGGTGGAGGAATCGTGAATGCATATAAGCAGAATCTTTGAGGGGTCTCTATTGTCGTTTGTTCTTAATATTACGCAGTATTTCGGATTTTATTGCCCGACGGCTATTTCAGATGCAGTTTCCTCTTGGCTGCGTCAATCTCTGACTGAATCTTCAGCACCGAGACCCGAAAGGACTCCTTGGACTTTCTTTTTTCATTCATTTCTTCGTCCAACTTCATCCTTTCTTCGCGGTAGGCCTCGATATCCTTGTCGCTGACGTTCATCATCTGTTTGCACTGTGCGTAGGTGTGCTGCATGTCCATCAGGATTTCATGGCTCAATATCACATCGAAACAGTATCCGAAATCCAGCAAAGCCTTTAAGTTTCTATATGGCATTTCGTGGGAAAACCTGATTGTCGAAGAGTCGGACACCATCGTCTTGTATAGATTGCGTTCCTGGTAGAATCCAGCCACATTTTCTGTGAAGAGCACGTTGCCTACCGTATTGATGGTCTCAATGTTCGACGAGAAGATTTTTTCTGTCGTCTCGGTGTAATTCACTACCGGGGTCAGATAGACGAACTGATACTTCAGACTGTCGAAGAGTGTGGTGTCGTCGGCAATCTGCTTCTGAATCTGCAAGGCCCGGCAGACATTGTTGTCTGCTTTCTCGATTAACTCCAATGTATTGTACATATCGTATATCACCATCATCACTATCTCCCGCTTCTCTTTTTTCTGCTTGTTGTGGTCGATAATGGCCGCGGTGCCGAAGGTAAGTGCGATGGAGATTGTGGTGGCCAGGAGCGACAGCAGGAACTGCTTCGTTGAGGACATCTCGCCGTCCGAGGAGTGCTTCTTCGTTGGTTGCGATTGCTTGGTCATTTCTCTTTTCTTGTTTGTTGGTCTGTCAAATAGTCATAATGCTCTTCGTCATTATGTTATGGCAGGACCGTTGGTGGGGCGATGAATCATACGGTGAGGTCGGCCAGAGTGCCGTGGGCGGCGTTGACGAGGTCTTGCGGGGCGAGTCGGAATTGGAGGCCGCGCTGGCCGGCGCTGCAATAGACGGTGTCGTATTGCATGACGCTCTCGTGGAACCAGGTGGGCAATGGCTTTTTCATGCCGATGGGCGAGCAGCCGCCACGGATGTAGCCCGTCAGCGGCTGCAGTTCCTTGACGTGGATCATCTCCAGTTTCTTGTTGCCCGTGACCTTGGCGGCCTTTTTGAGGTCCACCTCCGCGGCTCCGGGGATGACGCAGACGACGAGACCCGTCTTGTCGCCACGCAGCACGAGCGTCTTGAACAGCTGTTCGATGGGTTGCCCGAGCTGCTCGGCGATATGCTGAGCCCCGAGGTCGTTCTCGTCCACCTCGTAGGGGATGAGCTCGTAGGCAATCTTCAGCTGGTCGAGGAGCCTCGCGGCATTGGTTTTATTGATTTTCTTATCCGCCATCACGCCTCCTGCCATTTGAAATTCTCTTTGCCGGCGGCTGTCTCGAAGTTGTACTTGACGATTCCGAGGTCGAGCTTGGCCCATCCCACCAAGGAGAATCGGGCTTGGGCGGCGACGGTGTGGTCGTCGACGAGTTCGAACTCGAACCTCTGCTGGTGCACGGCTGTGGGGGCGAGGAGGGCGGCTTCCATACCACGACGGAACCAGTCGGGCATTGGGGTAGTGGATTTCACGAATCTCTCCATGGGGCGCATGGGGTGCTGGACGCCCTGGTTGGCACCGTAGCCGAAGGCTATGACGCAGTGCATCTTCTCGCCGGGGTCAATGGTGTAGCGGTCGGGTTCTTTGCCCACAGAGAGTCCCACCCAGCAGCTGTTCAATCCCAGCGTCTGCGCCAGCAGCACCAATCGCTCGCCGTAGTAGCCGATTGCCTCGTCAGCCCCTTTGGGACCAATCATGGCCAGATAGTTGCGCACACCGCTGAACTTGCCGTATTTGACCATGCCGCCGGTAAAGGCGTGCGGCTCGTTGGTGACCAGCTGGATGTGCAGTCCTCCTTCCTGATTGCAGAGGGCAATCTCCTCGTTGAGGCGGTTGATAATGTCGTCCTCGATGGCCTTTTCTCGATACTGCCGCACCGAATGCCGTGCAGCGATGGCTTCGTTGAGTGTCATAATGGCTTGTTGAGTGTTATTTTCGGTAAATAACGCCGACATGTATAATTTATTGTTTTGACGGGAGAAAACAATAAAAACAATTCGCCTGCGTTCTCAAGAGAGAAAACCACCCCGATGATTGACACTTCTCCAAAACCTGCAAGACTCCCCGGCGAAAGCCGTTCCGCTGAACCTCATCTGGCCTTCAACGGCAAGTGGAGGAGCTATCAGCAGAGAATCCTGGACAGCCTCAGTTTCCATCTGCGGGACGAGAAACTCCATATCGTTGCCGCCCCTGGTGCTGGCAAGACAACCCTCGGCATCGAGGTCATTGCCCGGCTCCATCGGCCCACACTCATTCTCTGTCCCACCAACACAATCAAGAACCAGTGGCGGGAGCGAATCTGCTCTTCTTTCCTTCAGGAGAAGGACTACGACAGAGTCTCCACCCTGATCAGGCAGCCCCAATACCTGACGGTGACGACCTACCAGGCCCTGCTGGCAGCCTTCTGTGGCCGTTCCGAGGAGGAAGAGACACCTGCATCGGAGGCCTCCCCGGAACAGGAAGAAACGGATAGTGAGAGCATCGTTTCGTCGGCACGATTCAACAAAGAAAAGGCCGATGAGACCATCGCCATCATCAAAGCGGCTAACATCTCGCTGCTCTGTTTCGACGAGGCCCACCACCTGCGCAAAGAATGGTGGAAAGCACTTACCTACCTCAACGAACAGCTGAAGCCGGAGCAGACACTGGCCTTGACGGCCACGCCTCCCTACGATGCCGACTACGGTGAATGGAAGAGGTATCGCGAACTCTGTGGCGAGATAGACGAGGTCATCTCCATCCCAGAACTTGTCAAGAACGGAGACCTTTGCCCTCACCAGGACTTCCTCTGTTTCTCCCATCTGAAACAGCATGAACGTGACGCGCTCAACCAATACGGACAGCATGTCGAGGCGTTCGTCAAGATGATTCAGGACGATTCGGAACTCTTGAAATGCTTCTCGAAGATGAAATTCTTTGAGGTCAAGGACTCCGATATCGAAATGATTCTCGAGACGCCGGAGTTCTATGTGTCCATAGCATCGTTGCTGAACAGTCGGGGGTACCCTGTCCCCAAAAGATTCCTGGAGCTCTTTGATGCCAGGCAGGCCGACCTGCCGGCTTTCGACCTGAAGAGGGCCTCGGTATTCATCAAAGGGTTTATGGAAACCACGGCCGATTGTTTTGCACCCTTGGAATCAAAGAGGAACGACTATTTCGAGACCGCACGAAGGATGGGGCTTGTCGCCAACAAGAAAGTCATCCTTGCCGACAACCCGAAAATCAGGCGGCTGGTGGCAAACAGCACAGGGAAACTGGATTCCATCGTCCAGATTGTCAACCATGAGTTGGCACAGTTACAGCAGCGGCTGCGGATGGTCATCCTGACCGACTATATCCGAATGGACGACACTGCCTGCCAGAGTGTTGGAGTGGTGCCCATCTGGCGGACGCTGAAAGAGCATGCCGGAACGCAGGTGTCGATTGGAGTGCTCTGTGGCACACTTATCCTTTTGCCGCAAAACATCTTCGGAAGGTTGTACCGGTTGCTGTCGGACAACAAGATTCCGGAAGACGCTGTGTCCATTGGCCATTTCGACGACGACAGGAACTATGTCAAGGTCACCCCCAGGGAGAGCGTCCGCAACCATATCGTCGCGTTGATAACAGAGATGTTCTGTGCAGGCGACCTGACGATACTTATTGGCACACAAGCCCTGCTTGGCGAAGGGTGGGATGCTCCCGCCATCAACACACTCATACTCTCAAGCACAGTGAGTTCCTATATGCTTTCCAACCAGATGAGAGGGCGCGCCATCCGTATCGACAGGAACAACCCCGACAAGGTGTCGAACATCTGGCACCTGGCCACCATCGAGGATGCCGACAGCTCCGACCTCGATCAGCTGGCCGTAAGGTTCAAAGGATTTGAGGCACCGTCGTACTATGGCCAGCATGCCATTGTGTCGGGATTGGAAAGGATAACGGATGCCCCCGACGTGTCGCCATTGCTCTCCCCGAAAGATAGGATTGCACGGCTTGAGGACACCACCGCCAGCCTCTCGACAAACAGGGAGCAGACACGTCAGTGGTGGAAGGATTCGTTGTACACGGGTTCCAACCATGCCCCCACGGGCATGTCGACAGGTGTCGAGGTGCCCCGGACGGTCACGAAGATGTTTCTCTTCACTGGGTACAAGTATAAGATAATCACCTTCTTGTCGATTGTTATTCTCTTTCTTTGTTTCGCAAGTAACTTCATCCCGTCGCTGTTCTCTTTCTTCGTCGTCATGGCAGTGCTGGCGTCGGTTGTATTCTTTGGAATCATGGCAGTGAAATACCTCAAGACAGGAACGGTGGAAGGTGTGCTGAAACAAATCGCCTTGGCTCTATTGGAAACGCTGTCGTACCAAGGGATAGTCAAGTCGTCCATAAAGAATGTGGGGTTGCGCGTTTCCGACGAGAGTGGCCTGCTCTTCGTCAGTTGCACCAACCTCCCGGCCGAGGAGAACAACCTGTTCATCCAGTCCCTGCAGGAGCTGCTGGACCCGGTCGAGAATCCCCGCTACCTGCTTGTCAAGCATAGCACCCTCAAGGGGAAGGTCAAGCAGACCGACTATTTCTCCGTCCCAGCATTGTTGTCGGCCAACCGCAAGAGTGTCGATATGTTCCAGAAGCTGTGGGAACGGTATGTCGGGAAATGTGAGGTTGTCTATACCCGCAGCCTTGCTGGCCGCAAAGTGCTGTTGAAAGCCCGCAAGGATGCCTCCTCCGCCATGAATCGGGAGAGGAGCAAGCGGCTCTCTAAATGGCAATAGCATACGTGCAGCCCCTCTCCTTTGCGGGGAGCTGCATGACTATTATCTTATCAAGGTGACGGTGCCGTATTGGTAGTTGACTTCCTTGCTGCCTTTTGGTGAGGTCCGGACACGGTAGACGTATGTGGCCTGCGGACAGAGGATGCCTTTGCTGCGGCCGTCCCACCCCTCGTCGGGGTCGTCACTCTCATAGACTTTCAATCCGCGGCGGTTGAATATCTCGACGTGGAAGTTGGTCTTGTTGAGGGTGGGGACATAGAATCTGTTGTTTGTCTCCTCGTTGGGGGTGAAGACATTGGAGGTCCACACCTCGTCGTTGTAGAGGGTGACGGGGATATCGGCGGTGTCGGAACATCCGCTGCGGTAGGCCACCACCTGGATGAGGAAGGTGTCGGCGAGCCACGATGGCGGTATCTGGTATTGGTAGTGGTCGCCGTAGTGCATACTGCTGTCAGGGAATAGCCAATAGAATCCTTCGGCGCTGATGCTCTGGTTGACAAGCTCGATATCGGCCTCGCCACGGCGCACTCGGCTGGGTAAGGCGGCGCCTTTGGCGCGTGGGATGATACCCGTGGTGACCTGGTGCTCAGCCGAACCCATGCAGAGGCCGCTATAGCCTGTAATCATGTATCGTATGTCGTCCGTGGGGGAGACAATGATGGTGAACATGGAGGCCTGTGTGTCAAGCGCGGGGTCATAGGGTTCGGAATTCCAGATGACCGGGACATCGGAATGCGCCTCAAGGGTGACGGTACGTCCAATGCAGCCGCTGTCGCTGCCCGTGATAGTCATAATGGGGACGGTATCGACAAAGATGAAGATACTGTCCACGACCGAGCAAAGGGTGTCGTAGGTCGTGGCGAGTACGGGGAAGAATCCTGTGGCACGGGGTTTGTAGAGGATACTGTCTTGCGGGGTGTAGACGCCAGTGCCTGCAGGTAATCCCAGCCAGGAGTAGAGCTCGCCGCCCGTGGCGGTGAGGAGGACGGTGTCGCCTGTGCAGATGCGGTCGGCCGAGGTATGGAGCGCAAGGTCGGGATAGGGCACTATCTCCACCTGATGATCTATCTCGACGGCGCAGATATGACTCTTGCCGCGCAGGTGATAGAGGGTGCTTGCGGCCGGGTAGAGGTGCAGGGTGTCAGCGTGTTCCTGGCCTGCCAGCGATGCGTCGGCAGGTGTGGAGGTCCACCAGAGGGTGTCGGCGGGGTTCTCGACGGCGAGGGTGACTTCACTCCCCTCGCACCAGCGGGTGGCGCCGTGGATGGCCATATCGGGATAGGGATAGACGGTGATGCGGATGGTGTCTGACGCGGCACAGAGGAGGTTGTCGGTGGCCCCGTTGAGGACAAAGGTGTGCGTGCCGACGGGAGGGACGATGTTGTATGTGCTGTCGGTTCCGAAGGTTGTGGCACCGGGCCAGAAGTAGCGGGGCGCCCCAGAGGCAAAGAGGTGCAGGGTGTCGCCGTCGCAGAGGAGTGTGTCGGCGGCCTGGAGGCTCACGGGTGGATAGAGGAACACCTCCACCTCCACGGTGGCAGTGTCGGGACAGCCATAATCCATGCTGCCTTCCACGGTGTAGACGCGGTTGGCCTTGGGGATGTCGTAGATGGGATTGGCGGTGCTGCCCATGTAGTCGAGCCAACGGTAGTGCTGTGCCCCCGAGCCTCTTACCGTAACGCTGTCGCCAAGGCATATCTGGCTGCGGTTGACGGTTGCAGTCACTATGGGGTAGCGGTGGACGGCGACATGGTGGCCGTCGTGCTGGTAAGGCTGGAAGGGGGTGTGGAGGGTGATATAGACGCTGTCGCGGTTGATGCAGCCGTTGCTGTCGATGCCCCAGACATTGACGACGGTGTCGCTTTGCGGGGTAAGGGTCTGAGAAGTGACATTGCCGAAGGATGCTCCTGCAGGTGTGCTGTGTGTCCAGGCATAGGCGTCGGCTCCCGAGGCAGCGAGGGAAAGGCTCCCGCCGAGGCAGAACTCAGTGGTGTCGGGGGTGAGGGTCACGATGGGCAGCGGGTTGACGATGATGGTGAGGTCTTGGGTGTCGGCACAGAGCATCATGCTGTCTGTGGCATAGACGATATAGGTGGTGGTCTGCGGCGGTGTGACAATCCGTTGGTCGCTGAGGGTGTAGTTGTTGCCCATCGTCCATGAGTATTGGTAGGCGCCTTCGGCAAAGAGGGTGGCGCTCTCGCCATAGCATAGCACGCTGTCGTCGGCCGAGAGGGTCAGCACTGGCACAGGATGCACGTTCACCGTGACGGATGCACGCCCTGTGCAGTTGAGGGAATGCACGCGGGAGGCGACATGATAGGTGAAGGCCCCGAGGGTGTCGGGCATGTCGTGTAAATAGCCCGAGGTGGTGTATTCTCCTCCTTGCCAGGCGTATCGTTCTCCACCCGAGGCGGTGAGGCGCACACTGTCGCCCAGACAGATATCTGTAGGCCCGTAGAATTGCACTATCGGTGTGTCGATGACAATCATCTCGATGGGGGCGGTGACCACGCACACGCCGCCAGGCATGCTGCCCGTGACGATATATGTCATGGTCTGCTGGGGCCGGTAGACATGATAGCCATTATGGAGACCGAATTCTGTCTCGTCCATCCAGAGGTACTGCTCGCAGCCCGAGGCCGAGAGGATGATGCTGTCGCCCAGGCACACCGTGGTGGTCTCGGGGTCGACGTAGAGGTTGGGCCGCTGGTGGACATGGATGGGCAGGGTGTCGGCCACGCGGCAGACGCTGTCGCGTGGTGTGCCGCGGACGATGATGAGCGTGTCGTGCAAGGGTGTCACAAATCGGCCTGCCTCGGTGCCGAATGCCGTCTCACTCCCCCAGGCATAGAGGTTCGATCCGGTGGCCGAGATCCAGAGGCTGTCGCCCGAGCAGACGTTGGTGTCGCCGTGCAGATGGACGTTGTAGAATGGCTTCACTTCCACGAGAATGCTGTCGTAGGCGTAGCATCCGTTGGCGGCGCGGGTGGTGATATGATACCAGGTGCTGTCGTTGGGGGCCACATCGATGCCGGTCGAGCCATAAGGACCGTCGTCCCATGACCAGGTGCTCTCGCTGCATGAGGCTGTCAGGTGTGCCGTGTCGCCCCAGCAGATGGCGTTGCGGTCGGCCATAATCTGGACGGTGGGTACGGGCAGCACGGTGATGCGGAGGCTGTCGAGCGTCGCGCAGAGGCCGTTGAAGTTATTGCCCCACACATAGACCACCGTGTCGTGCATTGGACTGATGGTGATGCTGTTCTGGCTCACGTAGTTTATGTCGTGCGGATAGTCGCGCATCCAGGCATAGGCTGTGCCGCCCGTGACGGTGAGGGTGGTGGAGAACCCTTGGCAGATGGTGTCGGCCGAGGCGGTGAGGTGCACCTGCGGGAAGGGGAACGCCGTGACGGTGAGGGTGTCATAGTTGCGGCAGAGCTTCTGGTCTCGTCCCCACAGGAGGAACTGCATCGTCGTGTCGACAGCCACGGTACGGACAGTGTCGTCACCAAAGTTGCCAGGACCGAACCAGCTGTATCGCAATGCTCCCGAGGCGGCGAGGCGTACACTGTCACCCTCGCAGACCATGAGGCGCGAAGACGCGAGGCTTACGTCGGGTAGCGGGTTGACGATGATGGTCAATGAATCGTAGCCGCTGCACTGGTGGTTGAAGTTCTCGCCATAAAGCACATATACCGACGTGTCGGGTCCCGTGGGCTGAGGATGGTACAGACAACGCACAGGGCGTGTGGCCTCCGTCTGACCGGGGAATTGGTAGAAATATCCGCCCGTGGCGAAGAATGTCACACTGTCGCCCGCGCAGACCTCCCATGTGCGGGGGCCGATGGAGTCCACATCCTCGATAGTGAGGTGGATATTAGGACCTGGATATACCACGATGGAAATGGTGGTGTCTGCCTGGCAGAGGTGGTTGGCGGTCTCGCCAGCCACATGGATGAATGTCTGGCTGCTCACCGACCCGTTGCTGCTGAAGGTATAGGTGTGTGACGTACTGTCGGTGAAATCCCCATCGTCTGTCCAGCGGTAGCGGTCTGAGCCTGTGGCACTGATAATCAAGCTCCCGCCGTTGCATATCTCCCAGGCCTGCGGGTTGAGGCGCACGCGGGGGTCGTAGACGGTCACATGGATGCTGTCTTCATTGTAGCAGAGCCTGTTGGGGATGGTGCCTGAGAGGTGCAGTGTGCTGCTGTGGTACATGGGCACACGCAAGGTGTCGGGTACCAGATGTGCGGTGTCGTCCAGCCATGCATAGTAGGCGGCTCCCGTGCCCGTGAGTGTCACGGTGTCGCCGTAGCAGAGTTCTGTGTCCGGGGCGGCGACATGCACGTCGGGGATGGGGAACACCTCGATGAGGAGGGTGGTGTCCGAGCCACAGAAGCGCGGGTTGCGCAGGTCGGCATGCAGGTGGTAGAGGGTGGTGGTGTCGGGATGCACCACGATGGAGGTGGCTGTGACGAGGCTCCCGCTGTGCTGGAAGTCGTAGAAGGGGGCGTTGCCGAAGGTCAGGAGCACCGAGTCGCCCTGGCACAGCTTGGTGCGCTCGGCGGTGAGGCTCACGGCGGGATGGCCAAACCAGTGGACAAAGGTGGTGTCGTAGTTGCGGCAGTGGTAGGTGTCTTCCTCTCCCCAGACGAGGTAGATGCTGTCTGCTGTGGGTACATCCGTGCGGGTGTTCCCGGGTTGATAGGTGCTTCCCTCAACCCACGAATATCTGTCGGCTCCCGTGGCTGTCAGCACGAGGGTATCGCCGTCGCAGATGTCGCGTTGGTCACCCGTCAGACCCACTGGGGGCAGGGGGTAGGCGATAATCTGGATGCTGTCGGTCGAGTGGCAGCGCAGGTTGCCCTCGATGCCTGTGACGGTGAACCAGGTGGTGTCTGTCACAAGGGCTGGATGGGTGGAGTCTATGGTGGGCACAGGGCTGTCCCAGTGATAGATATACTCTCCTGCTCCCGAGGCAAGGATATTCACCGTGCCGCCCACACAGGTGCCGAGGGTGTCGGCGGCCAGCTGCAGGTGTGGGTTGGGATAGACATCCACGTGCAGGGTCTCCTCGCCGTGGCAGCCGTGCGAGTCGGTGCCGTAGACCGTGAAGTCGCTGCTTGTGTCCACGGTGAAGATATAGACGTTGTGGGTGTCAGGGATGGTGCTGCCGTTCCAATAGTAATATTGCATGCCCTGTGCGCTGACGGCCACATGGCCGTGCTCGCAGACGATGGTGTCCTCGCAGAAGAGCTGGAAGCGTCCTGTCCACACCTCGATGCTGTGCTGCGTGGTGGCGAAGCAGTTGAACTGTGTGAGGCAGTCGACGATATAGGTCCTCGAGCTGTCGGGCTGCTCAACCCATTGCGATGTGGTGCTGTAGGTCGGGATGACAGTGTCGGTGGTCTGGTAGAGGCGGTAGCGTTCTCCACCCGTGGCCGTGAGGGTGATGACGCTGTCGATGCAGAAGGCGCTGTTCGAGACGCTCAGCTGCAGGTTGGGCAGTGGGTGCACCTGTATGTTGATGTCTACAGGTGTCTGGCATCCAGGCCCCTCGCTGCGGCCTATCACTCTGTAGCTATGTGTCGTTGGGGTGGTGGGAACATAGCTGACGGTGTTGCCGTCGCCCCAGGTCACGCCGTTGTCGAAACTGTACTGTATAGCCCCTGTGGCGGTGAGGTGGACCGTGTCGTTGAGGCATATCTGGTTGGTGTCGGCCACCCAGGTCATCACGGGATAGCTGTACACACGGATGCGCACGGAATCACGCACTTGGCACAGAGGACTCAGGTTATACCCCTCCACATAGAGGGTGATGCTGTCGTATAGGATGCGTGTCAGGGTGTCCACCCCTGTGGCGGGCTGGGCGTTGCGCCAGCTGGCGCCGCCGTCCCACGAGTAGTGCTGGGCGCCGCTGGCGGTGAGGGCCACGGTGCTTCCATGGCAGATGTCGTAGAGGTTGGAGACCAACTGCGTGGTCGGGTAGCCGTAGACGGTTATCTGCGTCGTGTCGACACTACGGCAGCCGTATACGTCATTGCCATAGAGGGTGTAGAGATGGCTGCCCACCGTGGGCGGGAACGCCTGCGTGCTTGTCTGTGTGAATGACAGTGTGTTGTCCCACGAGTAGGTGGCGGCGCCCGCGCCGGTGAGGTGCAAGGTGTCTCCGTCGCAGAGTTCATAGCGGTCGGGGGTGAGCGTCACATTGGGCAGGGGGCGCACCAGGACCTCCACCGTGTCCGTGATGCGGCACAGGCTGTCGGGTCCCGTCGAGGCGCTGATGACATATTGTTGTGTGCCCACATTGTCGGCGGCAAAGTTCCAGGTCACCATCTGGCCACTGCCCGTGGTCTGCTGTACGCCTGCGTGTCCATCGCCCCAGTAGCTGTAGCGGATGGGTGGGGTGCTGCTGGCGGCTGTGGCCTGCAGGGATAGGGTTTGGTGGTGACACAGGGCGGTGTCGTCCATCACCGTAAGGGTGGGACGCTGGAAGACTGTCACGGTGATGCTTCCGTTGTTCTGACACCGTACATTGCCTTCCGTGATGCCCGTCACGCGGTAGGTGGTGGTGGTCTGGGGGGCGAAATGCTGGGTGGCGTTGCTGTCGTTGGTCAGGGGGGTGTTGTCGCCCTGGATGTACCAACGGAATCCGCTGGAACCGCCGATGCCAGTGTTGGAAGCTGTAAGTGTGACGGTATCGCCTTGGCAGATGGCGAAGGCCGAGGGGGTCACCTGTATCTGCGGGAGGGGCAGGACATGGACGGTCACAGTGTCCGTGGCGTCGCATAGGCCGTTGGCGAGGCGACCGTGGACAATGAACTGGGTGGTGGAGGTGAGGGTATAGGTGCGGATGGCAGAAGTGCTGAAGGCTTTGCCGTTGACGGAGTATTGTGCTGCGCCGCTGAGGGTGAGGGTCACCTCGTCGCCCGCGCAGATGGTGTCGGCCGAGGTCACGACATGCACCACGGGATAGCTGAACACCTCGATGCTCCTCTGCACATGGTTGTTGCATGCATGACGGCTGTTGCTGCCCCACAGGTGGAGGGTGTCGCGCCCCACAATGGGGAGAGGTATGGTGCTGAGGTAGGCATTAGTGTAGGGACCCATCCACGAGGTATTGTCCCAGCTGTAGTAGCGCGCCCCTGTGGCAGTACGCAGCAGGCTGTCGCCCACGCAGAACTCCGTCTGCGGCAACTGGAGGTTGACTGTGGGTACACTATGCACCACGACAGCTTGTGAGGCTGTATTGTGGCATTGGTTGCTGTCGGTGGCAATGACGGTATAGGTCACCGTGGCGCTGTCGACATAGGCATTGGTGGGGCGCACATGGGCCGCTCCGCCCGACTGTGCGACGATGTTACTCCCGCTCCATACATAGGATGAAGCCCCCATGGCTGTAAGCACTGCCGTGTCGCCACTGCAGATGACGGCGGGCGAGGCCGTCGTTGTCAGCACAGGCAGAGGGTAGCGGTCCACCTGCACGGTGTCAGCTACTTGGCAGAGGTAGCCAGGTCCCCTCGAGGCGTGGATGACGTACACTGCGCTGTCTGCAGGTGTCAGGGTCCATCGGGCTTGCGACCCCAGGCCAAGGGCCGTGCCGCTGCCGCCCTCCACGGTGTACCAATAGGTGACTCCGGAGGCTGTGCGGGGCGTGGCGCGGAGCACGAGCTGGTCGCCGGCACACACTCCCGAGTCGGGCATAGCCGTCAGTGCGGGATAGTTATAGACGTTGATGTTCACCGTGCGACGGGTGCTGCAGGGCGAGTAGCCTGTCGACACACCCTCTACGGTGTATTGTGTCGTGCTTGTCGGCGTTACGATGAGGGTGTCGCCATGTTCTCCCAAGGGTGTTGTGCTACTGCCCACTGTCCAGTTGTAACTGCTTCCGCCAGTAGCCACGAGGGTGGCGCTCTGGCCGTTGCAGAGGTTGGTGTCCGAGGCCGTGAGAGTCACCGAGGGCAGCGCCAGCACGCCTATCCGGATGGTGTCGCTGCTGATGCAGATGTGGCTGGCCGTGCGGCCATAGACGGTATAGGTTGTCCCTGTCCCCGTGGGGGTTACGGTGCGGGTGGCCGAGGTGGTGAAATGTAGCGTGTCGCCCAGCGAGTACTCGGCAGCCCCGCTCAGGTGCAATGTGGTGCTGTCACCGGCACAGACGCTGTCGGCCTCGGCAGTGATGCTCACCACGGGATAAGCCAGCACGTTGACCTGTGCTTGTCCGCGGCTGTTGCAGCGTTCCAGGGTGTTGTACCCCCAAGCGTAGAGGGTGTTGAGGCCTACGCTGTCAAGAACGCGGTTGGTTGTTGCCGAAGTCTGCACTCCCGTCCATGTGGATTGGTCCCACGAGTAGCGGCGGGCTCCCGTGACCGTAAGATGCGCCATGCCACCCACGCAAAGAGGCGTCGGCGTGGCCGTCAGGGTGACTGTCGGGACACTGTGCACCTGTAGCGTTAGATTCTGCGTGTTGGTGCAACCATGGACATCTGTGCCTTGCAACTGATAGGTTACGTTACTTGCAGTGGTGGCGTTGGTATTGGTGTTCGTCACAGTGGTGACAGCGGTGTTGGCTATCGTGGTGGAGCCTCGTTTCCAGGTATATGTTGAGGCCCCTCCGCCTGTGAGGGTCACCGTCTCGCCCGAACAGGCGGGCGAGGGGTTGGCATTGGTGGTCAATGTGGGCTTGGGCCATACGGTCACATGCACCGTGTCGGTCACCTCGCAGGTGACATAACTACCTCCTGTGGCGGCATGGATGATGTAGTCTGTGCTGGCCGTGGGTCTGAGGTTGGTCCATTCGCCTGTCGACCGACGCGAGGTGTTTCCGTTGTGCCAATATTGCACTCCCGAAGCCGAAGAGGGAACCGCCCGCAAGGTAAAAGTAGCCGTGGTGCATATTTCAACATCGGGCGAGGCCGACAGTGTGGGGTACTTGTACGAGTAGATGGTGACAGTCCTGTTGGTTAGGCAGTGGCGAGGGGCAGGCCCTTGAACATACAGCTGTACCGTGGTTGAAGAGGAAGACCCTGTCGTGGTAGCCTGGGTGGGCCAGACGCTGTGTGTATCAGGATCGCCAAAAGGCCCCGACGTCCCCCAGCGGAGGGTACTGGTCGAAGCATGGGCGGCACGCAGGTGCACGCGCTGGTCGTTGCATGTGTAGGTCGTCAAGTTGCCTGTCGAATTGCGGTTGTGGTCTTCGTCGTAGAGGGTCACTGTCGGCAAAGCCTCCACGTAGATGTAGTGCCGCCGCGTATTCATCCAAGTCATTCCCAACGTGTCGTGGTAGGCCACAAGGGTGTATATCCTGGTGCCGGTGATTGTCGGTGTAGTGAAGATAGGACCTGTGGCGACGGGCGAGGTGGAGGTGTTTGTGCCGTAATACCACTGGTATGTGGTGGCACCGCTGCAGGTGAGGGTGGCCGTGGAACCGTTGCACACGGTATCGTAGTGCGTGGCGGTGTCAATGAATATGGGCGTGGGGCCCACGGCGCAGGGGCTGCAGGTGGTGGTGCCGCAAGCGTCGGTGACGCAGATATTGTACTGCCTCAGGGGCTCCAGTGGCACGACGATGGACGACTGCCCTCCCGTGCCGGTGGTGTACACCGTGTCGCCCGTCAGCAGGTTGACCCACGTGTAGGTGTAGGGAGGCACGCCTCCGGTATTGTAGGCTATAATGGTGACGTTGGTTCCCGTCTCGCCGGGCAGGGGCGTGTTCAGCGACAAGGGTACGACATTGACGATGCCGAAAGTGTCAATCAAATAATTGCAGTCGTGTACCAACTTGTAGTGCAGCCGGAAATGCTCTAAAGCCTCGTAGATTTCGTCGGCCGTGCCGCACAGGTGGAACACCAGCGAGTCCACCCCTTCGGGGAAGGGTATCAACGATGGCCGTGCAGGCGTGGCAGACACCGCGGGTGTCAAGGTGTAGTCCCCGTTGCCAGCCCCCAGGTTGGTACGGTAGATACTCAGCGTATCGCCTTCCGGGTGGGAGATCAGTTTCTTCACTATTATGTCGATGCAGCAAGTCTCCTTCACTTCGTGCGAGGTGGTCTCCGACGAGTCGCTGGTTCTGATTGAGAGCTCCAGCGACTTGGCCGAGAAACTCTCCGACTCAAGGAACACGCCGCTGTCCACGCTGGAGTCGTTCACATCGGAAATACTGATGCGGATATGGTACAACTGGCATGGGATAACCCTTATCGAGGCCGTCAGCACCGACGTGAATCCGTCGTACTCCAATTGGGCGGTCGGCCACATCGTAGGGTCTCCATAGGGGGCGCCGAAATTGTCGACGAAGTAGGCGGAGTTGCGTATCTGGTTTACGTTGTGCACGCTGACGGGCATGTCCACCCCGGGTATCTTGGCGATATTGGTGTCCGAATAGGTACCGCCGCCCGGCTTGGGACCTGACACAAAGAAGGCGAAGATGTCGTTGTACTGCGAGTTGATATACTCCGGGTATTCCTCCGAGGCAAACACATAGCGGAATCCCACGCTGTCGGTCTGGGGGATGAAGTCGAACTCTAGCACCGAGGTGTTGTACAACCCTACAGATGCTCCCGCCATCGATTGCAATGAGGTGTCGGTATAAGAGCTGCAATGGTAGTTCGAGGTGATACGCTCACTTGTGTTGGGGCCTGGCGCACCCGTGATGCTGCCGGTGGTCAGCAGGATGCCCTCGCGCAACCCCATATTGGTGGTGGCGGCATTGCTGTCGGTGTAGAATGTGCCGATGGCGTCGCAGCCTATGACGCCTGTCGCACCGTTGAACCTCACATTGCTCACCTGCACACCTTGCCCCACCAGGATGTTCTGCACAAGGTCGGTAGCCGTCCATGCGCGGCCTTGGGTGCAACTCTGCACATGCAGGCTGCTCTGGAACACCTGGCCGTGGCCCACGGCAGGCATGGCCAGGGCGGCAAGGAGCATCAGGTATCGGAGTGCGCGCCTCAACGTCTTCGGGTCTTAGTTTTCAATTGTCCATGTGGCCCCGTCTTTGCCGTCCTTCACGCTGATGCCGATGGCTTTCAGTTCGTCGCGCAGGCGGTCGCTGGTGGCCCAGTCCTTGTTGGCCTTGGCGGTGGCGCGGATGTCGAGGATGAGCTTCATCAAGCCGTCGAGCACTGCCCCCTGGGTGTTGCCGTCGGCGGCCAGCTCGTCGCGGAGACCCATCACGTCGAACAGGAAGGTCTCCATCACGCTGCGCAGCTCGTCAATCTGCTCCTGGCTGAGGCTGGTCTTGTGGTCGGCGGCCGAGTTGACCACGCGGGCCAGGTCGAAGAGGTGGCTGATGACGATGGGCGTGTTCAGGTCGTCGTTCATGGCATCGTAGCACAGCTGGCGGTAGTCCTTGAGGGTCGGGTCGGCTGTCGCGCCGGGGGTCAGTTTTCTGGCGGTCTTCACTGCCTCCATCAGGCGGTTGTATCCTTTCTCGGCGGCCTGCAGGGCTTCGTTGCTGAAGTCCACCGTGCTGCGGTAGTGCGCCTGCAGGATGAAGAAACGGATGGTCATCGGGCCGTAGGCCTGTTCCAGCATCTCTTTGCCGTCCTTGTCTTTGTGGCTGCCCTTGAAGAATTCTTCGAGGGTGATGAAGTTGCCCAGGCTCTTGCCCATCTTCTGCCCGTTGATGGTGATCATGTTGTTGTGCATCCAATAGCGGCAGGGGCCGTGGCCGCATACCGAGGTCTGCTGCGCCAGCTCGCTCTCGTGGTGGGGGAACATGAGGTCCATGCCGCCCCCGTGGATGTCGAAGGTCTCGCCCAGGTACTTGGTGCCCATGGCGGTGCACTCGGTATGCCAGCCGGGGAAGCCGTCGCTCCAGGGCGAAGGCCAGCGCATGATATGCTCCGGCGAGGCTTTCTTCCACAGGGCGAAGTCGGCCGTGTCGCGCTTCTCCTCCTGCCCGTCGAGGGCGCGGGTGGTGGAGAGCATCTCGTCCACCTTGCGGCCACTCAGGCGGCCGTAGGTGTGGAAGTGCTCGTGGTATTTGCGCACGTCGAAGTAGACGCTCCCGTTGCTCACGTAGGCGAAGCCCGCGTCGAGGATTTTCTTCACCAGCTCTATCTGCTCGATGATGTGACCCGAGGCATGGGGCTCGATGCTGGGGGGCAGCACCCCGAGGGCTTCCATGGCCAGGTGGTAGCGGTTGGTGTAATACTGTGCCACCTCCATGGGCTCCAATTGCTCCAGACGGGCTTTCTTGGCAATCTTGTCCTCGCCTTCGTCGGCATCGTGTTCCAGATGGCCCACGTCGGTGATATTGCGCACATAGCGCACTTTATACCCTATGTGGCGCAGGTAGCGGAAGAGGATGTCGAAGGTGATGGCGGGGCGGGCATGACCCAGATGGGCGTCGCCGTACACCGTGGGGCCGCACACATACATGCCCACATATCCGGGTGTGATGGGCTTGAAAAGTTCTTTTTGGTGCGACAGTGTGTTGTATATCAGCAGTGGCTGCATAGTCTTGTGGTGTGTTTGGTGTTATTGATTGTTAGTTAATTGCATGCTCTCCCGCGCCCCTGCGGGGGCGGGAGTACACGCTGCAAATATACACAAAAGTTTTTGTTCCGCGCCTGTACGCGCGAAAATATTTTGTGTGGGGAAGGTCCGTGGACGAGTATTTCGTCTGTGGATATCCACGCTTTCTGGCCGTTGCCGCGTGCGGCCCACATAGACGGTGCCCCGTTGCGGAGCCTCCGCACCCTGCAAAACTAATGCCAACTGAAGAAAAAAATTGCCAGATAAAGAAAAAAACGTATATTTGTACTTGGAAAGAAAAGCCACAGAATAATATAAATCACTAAATCACATATAGATATGAATAGAAAAACTATTGTATTTGTCCTTGCCATGCTCCTCGTGGGGCCAGTCGTGGCACAGGATGTCATCACCCTGAGAAGCGGTGACGAAATTAACGGAAAGGTCACCAAGGTGACTCCCACGGAAATAGAGTACAGACTCGCTTCCAATCCTGACGGACCCATCTACACCAAACCCGTTTCCGAGATTTTCATGGTAAAGTATGAGAACGGCCAAAAGGATGTCTTTGGCGATACTCCCGCCCCAGCCGCACAGCAACAGCAGGTGACCGTTGCCATTCCCGTCGGAGTGACCCTGGAGCGCAGCCGTGGTGAGATTGTCGATGCCGCCACCGATAGGACTTTCTCCGATTTTGAGCTGCAGCAGATGCTCGGCAAGGATGCCTGGAACGACTATGAGAAGGCTCGCGACAGTTACAAGTCGACGAGCAACGGATTGGTCTGGGCCTACCTGTTTTTCTTCCTCGGGCCTCCGTTGTACTATGGTGGTGTATATCTTGAGAACGGCACCAACAACGGCCTTGCCATGCGTATTATAGGTATCGTATGGACTATCGGCGGCAATATCATGATACCTGCCAACTATATCACCCGCGGCGTGGCGGCAGGCAAAATCAGCCGTATTGCTGAAGGGTACAACGCCCAGCACAGCAGTCTTGGAATGAATCTGTCGGGAGGATTCACTCTGATGCCTACGGCACAGGGTTCCGTAGCCCCCGGTGTCGGTCTCTCGCTACACTTCTAATTACATAATGCCGCAGTCGTAGGGGACGATGATACGCGACGAGGAAACGGGATACGGATATTTCGGTGCACGCTATATGGACCACGAGCTGATGACAATGTGGCTCTCCGTCGACCCGATGGCAGACAAGTACCCAAGTATAAGTCCGTATGCCTATTGCGCCTGGAATCCAGTGAAGCTGGTGGATCCGGATGGGAGAGACTGGTATGAACCTGAAGGAGGTGGTGAAGCTATATGGAGAAAGGGTAACTCTAAAGAAATAACACAGGATGGTGTTAAATATCAAAATGTTGGACGATACTACACAAAAGTTAATGGAAAGATATTGACACATTATGACCAGAACAACATACTTGGCACAACAGACTTAAATAGTGATATCGGAAAGAAATTTAGCATGTTGGCAGCTGAAGGTGGGTGGGTAAAAGATAAGAACGGGAAAACAGTACGTGAGTCTCAGTATGGTTTATACATTATTGGTGCTTCTATGGAAAACCGGTTGAAGAATCCTAAATTCTTTAAGAATAATGGCACTTACGAAAGTTTATTTACTTCAAAACAATACAATGGGGCAAATAATAGCACGTATAAAAATTTGCCATCAAAAATAAGTCAATGGAAGCAGTGGTATGGAACCAAGGATGTCATGAACTATCTCAATGCTGTATACAATGCTGCACATGGTAATTGTGTTGACATATTAAGCAAACAATATGGTTTCTCTGATGCCTACAAAATCTTAGGATATGCCCACAGCGAAGCCAATCTGTTTGGAAAGAAATCAATCAACCTGAATTTTGATAAGGGGAACACTCTTATCAAGACTGTTCAATCAAGTTTGTATGTTTTTCCAAATAATTAAATGATATGAAAAAAATATTGTTTATAACTTCTATCTTTCACTCAATCATTGTTTTATTGAGTTGCACCTCAAGTCCTACCCTCACTTGTAGATATGCAAAATATGTATCAAATGAAGAACTCTCGAAGTATGAATTTATCAAACAATTCAATAAAGATATTTATGCATTAACGTTCAAAGAAGACACCTTGCCATATCTCATAAGCACTGATAGTTTGTTTAAGATTGACTTGGGAGGTGATTCATTTTGTTTGTACTACAACAACAGTCTGCAAAAGAATACCGGGTGTGTTTTATGGGGCGAATTCCAAGGAGACAAGATGCACATCCTAACATTCAATCATATTTCTTCCATTGACGCTTTTGTCGCCCACGATTATAATATCCTTAGAGTGGAAGAGGAAAATATTTCTTTTGGCGCACCACGGACAGTCAAAACAAATTATCTGTTGTTCTCTAAAAGCAATGACACTGTTAAAGCCTTGACTCTATTAGCAAATACATACACATTGTTAGACACGTCAAAAATTGTACTAGAGGACGAGTTTCGCTTTCCCCAAATAATCGTTCATGGCGTAATTGATACTTTATCAGTAGAATTTGCAATTACTATTACTGGGGATTTCACAATTCCCAGTAATGATTGTCCCAAAATTTGGAATTTGCGACCCATTGTAGAAAAAAAATATTTGATTCCAAAAGTATATAATTACGAAATTAAACAAAGAGAATAGTATACTACTTCAGATTATTAGGAGGAATTAATGATTAGCATATGTTATAGGGTAAAGTAATCTGATTGATGAGCCAACAAGGACATAAAACAGAGGGGGTGAAACGCATTCAAACCATGTGGTTTTATTCCTTTATTTTCACCGGCAAAGAACGCGACGAGGAGACGGGGTATGGGTATTTCGGAGCGAGGTACATGGACCACGAGCTGATGACCATGTGGCTGTCGGTTGATCCGATGGCGGATAAATATCTGGGGGTTAGTCCGTATGCCTATTGTGCGTGGAACCCAGTGAAGCTGGTGGATCCGGATGGGAGGGAGATATGGAAACCTGAAATGTATCGCAATGGTGACATTTATTACAGACAAGAGCATGGCGATAACATATCAACACTCCAAAAACAATATGGGCTGTCCGAGGATCAAGCAAAGAAATTATATGGAGCAAAGAAAAATGGGAGAATCTCAGGTGAAAGTGTTAATAGAACCATCGGAAGCCCTATCTTAAAGGTTGATTGGAACCATGCTAATGATGAACAAAAAATCTATCAGGCCTTTTTTGCAATTCTACATGGAATATCGATAAGACGTGGTGCAAAAGCAGATATGAATAATTTTTTTTCAAACCTACCGCATATAAATGGTTACAAACGCACAACAAGAGGATGGATGGGCATTTCGGATAATGTCATAGATATACGGGGAAACTTTCTTATACCATTAATGGATGGGAATGAGGTGGTTGCGAAATATGCTTCATTGACAATATCTCAAGAGTCATCTGTAGTCGCCAATCCACAACCACCTAGTCAAATTGAAGTTCTTAATTCTAAGTCCGATTGGAAACAAGTATTTTGCACGGGTTCAGGCAACTATCCTAAGATAACAATAATACTAAGCGATGATAATATTGAGGATTATCTCAATAGCTACTATTAATCAGCGTATTATTCTCTAATGATACTTTGTTAACATTGCATACAAACATTAACAGATAGCCCCATATGAAAAGATCATTTCGTTCTGTTGTAATAACAATTGTTATTCTGATAATGATTACATCATGCAAAATGCAAGAAAATATACCCTCAACAATATCTATACGGGAATTCTCATCTATTGATTACCCTATCATTTGTAGCCTTGATTCATTAGTGAGTTTACTTGGAATGCCTGATTCTTCATTTACTTATCAAAACAAAAAAATTATATTCGATTCTTTGGGGAGAGTTCTCGGTTGTTACCCATTCACCGTGTATCGTTACCCAGATAGCTATAGGTCATATACGGTATGTAATGACTCTGCCGAATTATTTTATATCAACCTCAGGCATAATGATAACAGTATTCGTTTTAGGAATGCTCTTTTGGATGGGAATACAACAATGCGGCAGATAAACAAGCTATTGAATGTATGCGATGACGACTATGGCCGTATAGAGGATAAGGAAACATTGTTGGGTTATAGTGATTATGGCTATTTATTAATGTATTTTGGGGAAGAATATCCCCTCTTAGGTAGTGTTTCATTCTTTTTTGACAATGAGAGGAAGTTGATTTATATTGAGCTTTCTTGCCCTCCTGGTAGTATCGTTTATCATTTCCAATAGAAACGTTCATATTTTCATGTTCAACAAGGTGATATACACCATTTATAACAAAACCCATAGTGAAGTCGATTATTCACCATTTTCTCGATTGTTTTCCCTCTTCCCCTTCACCGGGAAAGGCCCCCGCAAGGGGTGGCGAACACCGCTGAATAGAATCAAATATAGTGAGCAACGCGACGAGGAAACGGGGTATGGGTATTTCGGAGCGAGGTACATGGACTACGAACTGATGCCGATGTGGCTGAGTGTCGACCCGATGGCGGACAAATACCCCAATGTTAGTCCATACAATTACTGCATGTGGAATCCGGTTATGCTGTTGGACCCAAACGGAGATAGTGTTGCTGTATTATTAGCAAGAGGAGGCACCTATGGTGTAGGACATATGGCAATACTCATACAGAATTCAGATAATAAATGGGAATTATGGTCTGAAAATGGTGGTGAGATGCCTTTACTTGGTAAGATATCTGGCCGTCCCATGTAATAAATTATATAACACAACAATAAGATAACTGAATATGGCAACCATCACCAACGACGTCGCATTATTGAAGGCGAGGCTCAAGGGCCTCGGGGTCACCGTCTACACACGCAACGGCGTGACGGTGGTCCGCACCGCGACACGCCGCACCCCCCAAAAGCAGTCACTCAAACAGTTCAAGCATCGCCAGCGGGTGCGCCACGCCATCGCCCTCTGGAACGCCTTTCCCCTCTGGGCCAAACCCCACATGTTCAGTCCCGACAGGAAGATTGCCTACAATGTCTTCGTGCGTTGCAACACCCCGCTGGACCATGTCTACCTCACCCGCCGGCAGTCCATGCACGGATGCGCCCTGCTCCTCCCGGGCATGCGTGTCTCCGAGGGGTCTGTCCCTCCGGTGGAATACCATTTCGAGCAGCTGGAGGACGGCCGCCGCATCCTCCTCACCAACCTGCGCACCGGCATCGACGAGTCGGTGACGCGCCCCCTCGTGGCCCGGACCGGCCGCGAGTGGTACGACCTCTTGGTCAAGGGGCGGCGCAATCCCGACCTCAAGCCCGGCACCGTGCTCTCTGTCTATGCCATCACCCAGCAGAAAGACCTCGACGGCCCCCGCCTGAGTGTGACCCGCCACGAGGTGCCGTTGTTGCGCGAGGACCATCCGGCCAAAGGCTTCGACGGCCTGACGTTCTACACCCACAAGGGCTTCCTCGCCCTCTACGGTGTGGACGACGAAGACGGTGGCTGGGCGGTCTCCCTCTACCGGCAGGACAAGGGCGACGCCTCGCCGCAGACGGTGGCCACCACCTGCACCCTCTATCGCCGCTATACCACCGACAGGGCCCTGCGGGCCGCCGTCAAGAGCTTCGGCAAGATAGAGGATTCCGCCCCCAACACCTCACCCGACCCCTCCCTGTGACTTCCCCCGCGGCAGCCCCCTCCCGCCGTAGCCTCTCATCCGTATCAAAAACGGATGAAACCCGCATCAAATTCGCTTCAATTACGCCTCAAACCCAGTTCATTTACGCCATTTATATTATTGTTGTCTTATTGTCCATAATATAAATGGCGGGTTTGATGCTTCTCAAAAGCGTTTCAAGTCCCTTTCAAATCCGCGTCAAATGTTTCTTAACATCGGGTGAAAGGCAACGTTGCAGACGGCCTCGGGACAGGCGGTGCTGTACTCCTCGTTTCCCATCCGGCAGGTGACGGTGTATGACCCCGCGGGCCGCCGTGTCCTGCACCGGCGCGTGGACGACAGGACCTTCCGCCTCGACCTCTCGGGATATGCCAAAGGCACCTACCTTGTCGTTGTCCGCACCCCGGCAGGCCGCACCGTGAAACGCCTCGTGGTGCAGTAGGGAAGATTGTCAGAGTTTGAGGAGGGCGGTGCGGAGTTCGGGCTCGGCGACGGGGAGGTCGACGACCGGGGCTCCGGGGGCCTGGAGGAGGACGCAGCGGATGTCGCCGCCGGCGTTTTTCTTGTCCTGCCGCATGTAGCCGAGGAGGGCCTCGGTGTCGCGCAGGGTGTAGCGCGGAATGTCGACCAACCGGCTGACAGCCTGGCGGCAGCGAGTCAGTTCCGATGCGTCGAGGCCGAGTTTCTGCACCGAGAGGTAGAGGGCTGCCACCAGGCCGATGCCCACAGCCTTGCCGTGGGAGAGGGGGCGTTGCCCTTGGGTATGGCTGAAGGCCTCGATGGCATGGCCAAAGGTATGGCCGAGGTTGAGGATGCGGCGCACGCCCTGGTCGTAGGGGTCGGCCTTGACGATGGCGTTCTTGATGTCGACGCACGAGGCTATCATGCTGTCGGGCAGGTCGACGTTGCCGTCGATGAGCATGTTGCAGAGGGACGTATACTGGTCCGGGTCGCCGATGAGGAGGGTCTTGAGCATCTCGCACAGGCCGCTTTTCATCTCGTCGGCGGGGAGGGTGTCGAGGAACGCGGGTTCGATGCACACCGCCTCGGGCTGGTGGAAGAAGCCCACCTGGTTCTTGCTGCCCGCGAGGTTGACGGCTGTCTTGCCGCCGATGGCGGCGTCGACCATGCCCACGAGGGTGGTGGGGATGTTGATGTGGCGGATGCCGCGTTTGTAGCCTGCCGCCACGAAGCCGCCGAGGTCGCTGACACAGCCGCCGCCGAGGTTGACGAGCACCGTGTCGCGGTCGGCGTCCCCTTCGAGGAGCGACTCCCAGAGCTGCTGTGCGATGGCCAGGTCCTTGCACTCCTCGCCTACGGGGACTTCGAGGAGTTCGGCCTCCTGCAGCCGCGCCACCGTCGACACCAGCGGCACGAGGCAGTGGGCGTAGGTGTTCTCATCCACGAGGATGACGAACTGGGCCCCGGCGTAGGCTTTGCTTCCGAGGGTGCGGTTCAGTCGGGCGAGTGCCGACAGGCGGGGGGAGGGGAGGAGGGTTTTCATCGCTGAGGGGTGTTGGCTATTGCTGCACAAGGAGTTGAGTGGTGAGGCGGGAACGCTGCTGGAGCAGGACGGGGCGGCCCGCGACGATGCGGTCGATAATCTCTTGGGTGTAGTAACGGATGGTGATGAGCTGGAGGCCACGGTTGTAGCGCAGTTGGAACTGGGGGGAGATGCGCTGTCGCAGGAGGTCGAGAAGCACGGCGTTGTCGTCGATGCAGAGAGAGAAGCTCAGGGCCGAGTTCTGCATCATGTTGGCCTTGATGTTCAGCTCGGCGAGGACGGCGAAGATGGCCTGCATGTTGTCCTCGGCGATGAAGCTGAAGTCCTTGGGCTGGATGGAGATGAGCACCTGGTTGTTCTTGAAGATGTAGAGGGGCGTGAGCGGCCGTATGCCGCGGAAGGGGCCGATGGCCGAGCCCTCGGCCTGCGGGTCGAGGAAGGAGCGGATGAAGAGGGGGATGCCCTTGTTCTGGATGGGCTTGACGGTCTTGGGGTGGATGACGCTGGCGCCGTAGTAGGCCAGCTCGATGGCCTCGTTGTAGGGTATCTGCTCAATCTTCACCGTGTTGGGGAAGAATTTGGGGTCGGCGTTGAGGAATCCCGGCACGTCCTTCCAGATGGTCATGCTCTCGGCCCCGAGGCAGTAGGAGAGGATGGAGGCGGAGTAGTCGCTGCCCTCGCGCCCGAGGGTGGTGGTGTGGCCGTCGCCGGTGCCGGCGATGAAGCCCTGCGTGACCACCAAGGGGCACTCCTTCAGCGCCTCCGCGACCTGTGTGGCGCGTTCCTGCGTGGCGGCGAAGTCGACGATGCCCTCGCGGTAGTGGCGGTCGGTGCGGAGCACCTTGCGCACGTCCATCCACCGGTTCGTGAGCCCGATGGAGTTGAGATAGTGGCTGACGATGGTGGTGGAGACCAGCTCGCCGAAGGAGACCGTCTGGTCGTAGTCGTAGTTGTAGTCGGTCGGCGCGGTGGAGACCTGCCGCTCCAACTGGGTGAAGAGTTGGCCGACAGCCGTGTAGACAGGGTGCTGCGGGTCGGGGAAGAGCTCGCGGACCATCTGCCAATGGTAGTCCTTCACCTCCTCCAGCAGGAGGGGATGCTCGGCCGCGGGGCGCACGCCGGGCACCAGCTGCTCGAGTTTGTTGGTGGTCTTGCCCATGGCCGAGACCACAATCACCAGAGGGCCGTCGGCGTGGCTGCCGACGATATCCGCCATGTTGCGCACCGCCTGGGTGCTGTTGACGGACGCGCCGCCGAACTTGAATACTTTCATCTTCTGTCTTCTATATCCAATAACCTATAATCAATAACCTCTACCGCAGCACGCGCTGGAGGTCGCGCTTGGAGTCTTTCTCCTTGATACTCTCGCGTTTGTCGTAGAATTTCTTGCCGCGAGCCAGCGAGATGAGCAGTTTGGCGCGCCCCTGAGGGTTGACGAAGAGTTTCACGGGGATGATGGTGAATCCGCGTTCCTTGATTTTGTGTTGCAGCTTGATGAGTTCGCGCTTGTTGAGGAGCAGTTTGCGGTCGCGCTTGGCGGCGTGGCCCCAGTAGGAGCCGAAGCGGTACTCCGAGATATGCATCTGGCGGACAAAGAGCTCGTTGCCGATGAAGGTGCAGTAGGCGTCGGTGAGGTTGGCCTTGCCGTCGCGGATCGACTTTATCTCCGAGCCCATCAGCACCAGCCCCGCGGTGTAGTCGTCCAGCAGGAAGTACTCGTATTCCGCCCGCTTGTTCTTGATTTCTATGATGTTCTTTTCTTCCATTTTGTTCTATAACGCGCCCTTTACTTTTTTATTGTGGGGTATTGTAGGCGCATAGATTCAATCGTCAAATATTAAGGCCATCATGATTCCACATCACCAACCTCCTTTGTCCCTTGATCTTTTTTGTCAGTTCTCGTAGTTCTGTTCTTTCTATCCCTTGCGAACTCACAAATCAGATACACTACCAGTATCAATAGAAAGACGAAATGCAGGTTCAGGTATCTGAAGTAGGTATCAAGGGCTTCGGGAGAAAACCATGTCACATTGTATTTTATATCTACACCTACTTCGAGAATGAATCCAATATGGAATAATATGCTCAGAAGAGCAGCAACAATGAGTACAACCCTCGTGACTTTAAGAATACGGTCAATCATATAGCATGGTCAGTTATTTGGTGAAAGAGAAGAGTATTAGACATTTGTGCACACTTGGAACAATTGCGGTGTTTTGCAAAGATACACAAATTCCTCGACATAAAGAATAGGGACTATAGAGCTGTAGTGGCTGTAGGTGGGATAGAGAGGATCGAGAGACTGAATTCAGATTATTTCTTCTCATGTCGGGGAAAAATCGTATCTTTGCAGTGTATTTGTTATGGGAAAATAGGAATAATAACATTAAAACCAATATAATATGAAAAAACAGTTACTTTTTTTGGTGGCTTTAACAGTCTTTTCTTCATCGTTTCACGCACAAGTTTGGGTGGACTGTGACTTCCGATTACTGGCAGAAAACGATTATAAATGTGCCGTAGAGACCACCGTGGCTGATGATATTGCGGTATTGCGGGCATGCCGGAGGAACACTGTGTGCTTTTTCATTCATGGAGGGACAGCCCAGTCTTATGTATGGGAGGCTGCAGGCGGTGAGGTCATCCCTGACCCCAACGACCCTATGCGGTGTTGCGTGGCGTGGGGAGAAGGCGACAATGGTTATGTACAGGTCACCGCTACATACGCAGACGGCAGCCGATGTCAGAAAAGCCTGATGGTCATTCTTGGAGAGAGCCCTGTTGCACGATGCACCACTCAACCGAACTACACGGTGAATATAGCCACCCCGGAAATAAAAACACTCAGAGTATGTGTTGGCGACACTATCTCACTGACGGATGCCAGTCTCCCTGGGATGAGTCCGATTACGGCTTACTACTGGGAATATCCCGGAGGTTCATCCACTATTCCGACAACGGGTTTTGTGCCCATGGCTCCAGGAGCATACACAATAGTGCACCGAGTGTATAACGAATGCGGATGCTACGGAGAAGAGTCCATCCAACTACAGGTAGACAACAAATGCCCATTCAATCTTTCGTGCCACGGGACAGTCTGTGGGGGGCGTTTGGAAACATATAGTGCATTGAATATTAACTGTTCAGACTATGTGTGGGATGTGACCGGAGGGGAAATACTGTCGGGGCAGCACAGTTCGGAAATAACAATCCAGTGGGGCGAGCCATCCAGTGGCTACGGCGTGGTATACCTTGACGGCGGCCCGTGCGATTGCCAGTGCAAGTCGCGCAAGAGTGTCAGGATTCCTATCATCTCTGGCAATGTGGGAATAGAGGGTCCCGACATGTGCTGTGAGGATGAAGACTATGTTTTCTCCCTGCCCCTGTGGGGTGCGACAGAATACACATGGAGTGTGACCCCGTCGACAAACGTGGTGCAGTCTATATTTGGAACCCCCAACAAGGTGAGATGCATGTTCAACGAGCCAGGCACCTACACCATCAAGGCAGTATTTGAATGTCCATTCCTTGATTGCGGACCTTTCTCAGTGACCAAGCAAGTGACCGTGAGAAAGAAACTGGCAATCACACCGGCGTCGCCTTCCGATGTGTGCTGTGGTGCAGATCTCGTTTTCTCGTCGTCGGCGGGAACGGCAACCAGATGGAGAGTATTGTATGGAGGTGTGGCACTGGAACTCGACGACTCTTTGGGGGCGACCTTCTCCCATCGTTTTGACGAACCGGGATACTATACCATAGAAGCACGATGCGATGACTATTGCAGGGCGGGGAGTTCCATGCTGCATGTCCTTCCCCGCACCCCACAGCCATTGGATGTTCAAGGCCCCCATTTGGTGTGCCCGAACACGGGCGCGAGGTTCGATGCCACGCCCCTCGGCGCCGACTATCTTATAGAGTGGGCATGGGTTGACGACAACGGGGATACTCAGCGCTACTGGGGCAGTTCTGTGACCATACCGTTCGGCAACACGGCACACGACATCATCCTGTGGCAAGTGGACCGTCGTACCGGATGCAGGTCTCTGCCATTGACCTATGCGGTCAGCCTGTTCTCATTGCAACCTTGGCCGTATCCGAGCGAGCTTCATGTATGCGAAGGGCAAACACTGGTGCTTGACCGGGTGGAGGACCAGTCGGACGTGGTGCTGTACAGGTGGTGGATAGAGGATTGGCAGGAGGCTCCTCTCTTCTCAATCCAGGGCGACCATCTTGAACCGGCAGTCACGGGCAAAATCAACTACACCTACCCGCCGCACATCAACTACGCATATTTGAAACACGAGCGGCGCTACTGCGGGCAGACGGAAACCAAGATTCTCAAGATTGTTGCTGACGGAGTTCTCGCTCCACCCGAGATTTCCATTCCCGACCCCATGTGTGCCAATATCAGGGCGGCATGGGTGATTGCGGATGCCACTGCCCAAGCGAATATCGACTTGTCGCAGTCGTATTGGCTGCTCGACAATCATGAGCAAGTGCCTCTTCTTGCGCCGGACACGACATACTATACATTCACGTCGTCGCAGACAGGGCAGCACACATTGCGCCTGCACTACGTCTCACGCTATGGCGGATGCACCGTCGAGACACAGGATTTAACAGTGTATGTCAATGACTTTCCCGTTGTCTGGATTGATGCTTCCTCCCCGGGACAACTTTGCATCCACGTGTCGGAGGGATATAACGGCACTACTTACCATTGGTCCACGGGTGAAACAACCCGTTGTATTGAGCATAGTTCCGGCGATTGCTCATGTGTCGTTTCCTATGGAGGGTGCTCTCGGACTTTGGAGTTCAGAGACGGTGGAGTCAACGTGGGGTGCGTGGCGGTTCCTGGTGCTTTTTCTGTAAATTATAAATGCATGAACACTTATGAGGTAACCATCAACCCAAGCATTTCGCTGCCTGCTTCTTTGGCCGTGACAAACCCGTCGGGCGACGAGGTGGTATACTATGCCATCACAGCCAGCCCCAGCCCACAAGAAATCGTTATCCCATTCCAAGGCACTGTGTATATGAGACTAACCTGGGATAATGGAGACGAATGCTATTATTGTGAGATGAACAAACTGATATCCTGTGTATATAAGTTAGACATTACGCACGACTGCTCAACCGGCGAGATGATTGTGAAGAACGTGAGTACCTGCACGACGGCGAACAATATCGTGTGTAAAGTATTGGATGGAAATAATAATTTTATTGATTCAGGCGTTTTCACCGCATCAATCACCACACTGCACTTCAACCCCCAGCCAGACGGAAGCCTCTACCACGTACGCATATATGACGCGAGTGATCCCTCGTGTTACTACGAGGTAGATGTTGAGCATGGCCCAAATCCGTCGGTGGCTTCTATCAATACACTATCGGACATCTGCGAAGACGTGTCGCTGCTCTGCACGGCAACCGCCACGGGAGACATTGTTGACTATACGTGGGACTTTGGCGACGGGTCCTATAACTACGGGGAAAAAATCGGCCATGTGTATAAGTATGGCAATTATACCATCACACTGACGGTGACCGACAGGTCGGGCTGCACGGCAACATGCAGCACAGGAGTGATAGTTCATAAAAATCTTCTTCAAGGGGGAGCCATACAGTTACATTCTTCTATTCCTTCTTGCCCGGGGAATAATATTCAACTAGAATATAACTCGAAACTCCCTAACAATAACTTTAATGACCAGTATGGGCAATACTCTACAACCTATCGGTGGTTTCCGTCCGAATGGAACTTGGGGAACCTCAATATCGCGTACGTCAACCAAGGAGGGCGGATTCTTGTGGAAGAAACCTCCCACTTAGGGGGCTGCACCTACTGGGCGGACATATATGTGGACTACCCCAACCGGGTGACGGCCGACATTTCCTGCGAGACCCTGTACTGCAAGGGAGCGGAGGTGACCCTCTACGGCTATTCCGGCCCCAACAGGCAATACCAATGGGTTGTGACAGACCCAGACAATGTGCCGCACACTTCCTCGCAACCGGACTATACCTTCACCGCGTATGTGGGAGGGCAATACACCGCACAACTGACAGTGATACACGGAGCTTGTACGAATTCTGCCACTGCAACGTTTGCCGTTCAAGAAGTACCAGTCCCGAATATTGGATTCAGCGGAAACCGTTGTATAGGCAATGGTCCGGTCAGTCTGAGTTCCGCCAGTGGCAGCAACCTGAACTGGAGCAACGGAGTTTACGGGACAAACGCGCTCTATTACTATGCCGGCCATGTAGGGGCCTACTATCGTGACCCCACGACAGGCTGCCGGTCGGAGCTATCCATTGTCAATATCATCCAGCCGCCCGACATGGGCGCTTTGCTCACAGGATGCTACAATCGCTGCAAGAAAGAGATAACTGAAGGATTGGATATCCCCATATACGACTGCACAATGCTTTCCAGCGGGCCTTGGAAATGGTGGGGCAATGGAATCACGATAAAGAGTGGTAGCAGTTGCTTGCTTTACCCTGAACTGCTGCCAATACCTTCAGCAGGGATTTACAACCTTGCATTGGATGTCTGTGACAACCCCAATTATTGCTGCACATTCCAGTCTCCTTCTCTGGAAATCAATGCCGTCGATTGTGGAAACTACACCTCACAACAAGAATACTTCGACAATCTACCCATCACCGTCAAATATGTCGAAGTCACCTGCACAACGGAGAATTGTAGTCTTATGGTGATTGCAACCATGTCTTTGATGAATACGTCAGGACATGACTTGACCATCGGTAGTGTCGGAGGGTGTTCCATTGCGGGAGTCTCACCGAGTCTTCCCTCCATCCTGTTGAATGGAAACAGTATGAACCTCTCGCTGGTTCTGGGATTTGTTCCGACAGGTAGTTACAGCATCAACCTCTATGCCCCAGACGGAAGTTTGCTGGGACGTGCCGTCGTAGATGTTCCCAACTGGGGAAAATGCATTGAGTCCGACGAGTGCGACCTCGATATCGGGGTTAGTATGTCGCTAAATACAACAAGGACAACCCCAGGACAGACAGTTTATATGGACTATTTACTCGCCATGCCGTCCGTGGTGTCGAATGTTGTAGCAGTGTGGAGCGATGAGGGGCAGGTGCTATGGAATACGTTCTCAGCACCCACTGTCACAGGAACACTGGTATTGGATTATGGATGGTTGACACAGGCTGTGGTGGGGGACGATTCAGTATGCCTTTATGTCCTTAGTTGCCAAGATGGGGATGCTTGGTGTACGACAAAGATATGTTTCTCAGCCGAATGTTTGTACCATGTAGTTGAAGGCGATGACTGTGCAGAGGTGCAGCAGGTGTGGAGAAAATCAGCATCCGAGGGCAGTTCCCGCATCATTCCAAATATGATGCTCCGTCCCAACCCCACGACGGGGAAGGCAGAGGTGACAGATGCCGTCACGGGAGTGCCTGTGCGGAATGTGAAGACGATTGTCGTGATGTCGGTGCTGGGGCAGCCGCTGCTGCACGTTGAGCAGACCCATTCCATTGACCTTGCCAACCTTCCTTCCGGAACCTATATTGTGACCGTCTACACCTCCGACGGAAACATAGAACATATGAAGTTAACCAAGAAATGACACTGCCATGAAACACTATCAATACAAAGCCATCGCCTTATTCTTCACCCTGCTGCTTGCGGGGCGTGCCGGTGCGCAGGAGACCTCCGAGTTCCGCTGGGCGCGGTCATTCCGGGGGGAGTCTTGCGACTCTTATAACGTAGAGAGCATCTTCAGGACCATGTGGGATAGTGCCGGGAACCTGTATGTGTACGGTGCGGCAGCCCCGGGAGCGGAATGGAACGGGAAGAGAATGCTGGACTCGGACACCCTCACGTGGCAGCACTGCAAGACTTCGCTGTTTGTGGCTAAAATCGACACCTGCGGCAATATGGTCTGGTGTAAGTCGGCGCGCGAGTCGTGCAGGAATCATTCAATGACAACCTCAACCAAACACTTCATGTGTGACATGGACATGCGGAATGGGAAGATATATATATTCGGAAAACTACCCTTCTCGCCTGACTACGAATGGAGAAGAGACTCGGCATGGCTGTTTTTCTTCGATACCCTGTATAAAGGAATTATCGACTATTCCGACCCCTGGTATTATGATATACATGGCTATCCCTTTGATGCTTCCGAAGTGAGGCGGTTCCAATCTTATTGGCATTTTTTCGCCGTGTTCGACATGGACGGGAACCTGATAGACCGGCATACTTTCTTTATATCAGCGGCGGATAATACGCATACCGATTACAATAGAGGTGCTGGTGCAGGATCTGTCAGTGGGGCACGGTTCCGTGTGGACTCCGAGGGCAATGTCTGCATGTTTGCCAGTGTCCTTCCCTACATAGAATGGGATTCTGTAAATCGCCCCTATATGGTGGTGGCAGAAGATACAGCGGGAACTTTCATTCCCTTGTTCCTCCCCGAGGAAAGCAGCCCTCAGGGATCACTATTCTTAAAATTCGACACTAATTGGAATCTTATTGGACGAAAAATCCTCATGGGGGACCAAAAGGGGTACTCTCCGGGTGGGGTTGATGTCCGAGCCGCAATTAACTATAACAACATTGATATGGATGAGGATGACAATATATACTTGTCGGGTATAGCACATGACCTAATTTGCAGGTACCATTATCCGCAAGACAGTTTCCCAACATATCTCTATATAGATTCACTGCATAGCTTGAAGTTCGAATGTAGAATGGTGCAAAACTCACAAACCCCGTGGGTGGCAAAATACGACAACAACGGCAATCTCCTTTGGCTGACACAGGCGGCCTATACGGACTGGTCTATAGATTCCAGTTATATGAGAATTTCTATGGGGCCGTGCCACCACGACTCAACCTCAGTATACGCTACACTCACAGTATTCCCTGGAATTAACCATAGCGGTGGTGCCTACCCTGACGAACCGGATATGCACCTCTTCTATTTCGACTCGGCCCATACCGACACATTCCCCGACCTGCGCCGGCAGAACGGTGGCAGCGCATTCTATTTTGTCGACCAGATGCTGGCTTTCGACAAGGAGACCGGAGAACTGACCCGACACTGGCTGTTGGACTCGGTGTCGGCAGTATCATCCGCTACCAGTATTGAGAATCAATATGCCGTGCAAGTCCTCCCAGGGGACAATAGTGTGGCGACTGTCAAATTCAGCCGGGTGGAGTACGGAGCCTTCGACCTTGTGAAGGTGAACCTGGACAACGACAGCGTGACGCAGGGGCAGCGTATCTGGTGGTCAGGCGGCAACGTCAACGTACACCCCGAAGGATGGGTGCTGAGGGAATCACAGGTTGTCGCAGGCGGAGGACGCCCCGAATGGATGTTCACCGGGTCGGACACGGTGGTGAGAGGGAACCACATCGTCTCGCTCTACTACGACTCGACCCTTGACCTGCGCCGACGGCTCAGATGCCCCGCCCCCACAGGGCTGACAGTCACGCGCACCACGGACAGCACCGCACTGTTGACGTGGGAGGCCACCGAAGGTAACGCCCTCTGGGTGGTGAGCCACGGGCCAGAAGGGACACCGCCCGAAGAGGGAACTATCGACACCGTGGCGGGAGTGCCGGAGATAACCTTGACAGGGCTTGACGGCAACACCCGATACGAAGTCTTTGTCAAGGCGATATGCGAGTACACGCCGCGCCGCTTCCCCGGCTACCAAGGCAGTTATCCCACCCGTCCACCCCAGTCGGGCTGGGAGGGTCCAGAGGGAGTGGACACCCTGACGGCAGGCATCGGGGATGTGGACAGAGACGCGTTTTATACACTCCGACCCAACCCCACCGACGGCCGGGTGGTCGTGGAAATGAGAAGTGAAAAGTTAAATGTGAAGAATGGGGCGGCGACCGTCGCTGTCTGCAATTCGGCGGGACACGAGGTGCTGAAACAGCCGGTGCCCGCAGGGCAGAAAACCATAGAGTTAGACCTTTCGGGTCTCACCAGAGGCACCTACTTCGTCACCCTCACAACCAAAGACCGCTCCGCCACCCGGCGGCTGGTGCTAAAGTAAGAAAGAAGAAAGTTTCTGCCTTATCGGGGAAAAGTCGTATCTTTGCAGCCTGAAAAGAGCACTATGGACTGGATAAAGAAGTTGTTTTCGCGCTGCAAGACAGACGATAAGATAGATTATACGATGAAATACCTGATAGTAGGATTGGGAAATGTGGGCGCCGAATACGAGGGTACGCGCCACAACGTGGGGTTCCGCGTGGTGGAGGCCCTGGCGCGCGAGGCGGAGGTGAAATGGTCGCTGGAGCGCCGTGCCTACCGCACCGAGATGCGCCTGAAGGGGCGCACGGTGGTAATGATAAAACCCACGACCTACATGAACCTCAGCGGCGAGGCGGTGCGCTACTGGCTGCAACAGGAGAAGGTGCCGCGCGAGAACCTGCTGGTGGTGGTGGACGACATCGCCCTGCCCGTGGGAACGCTGCGCATGAAGAAGCAAGGCAGCGGCGGCGGCCATAACGGCTTGGCCAACATCGAGCAGCTGCTGGGCGACACCAACTACTGCCGTCTGCGTGTCGGCGTGGGCAACAACTTCAGCCGCGGACGTCAGATAGACTACGTCCTCGGTCGCTTCACCGATGAGGAGGAGGCCGAGCTGGCACCCCGCATCGAGAAAGCCACCGAGGCGGTGAAATGCTTCGTCTGCCAAGGGGCCGACAGAGCCATGAACATGTACAATGGATAAAGGTTATAGGTTATAGAAAAGGGTGAATCTGACGGTTGACATAGGGAACACACGGAGCAAATGGGCACTCTTTGACGGCGACAGGCTGGTGGAGAAGGGTGTCGGACTTCCGTTGCCCACCGCCGACCGCACCGTCTACTGCGCCACGGGCGCGATAGACTCCGGGTTGCGGCGCGCGATGGGGGAGGAGGCCGTGGACTTCGCAGCCCTTGTCCGTGAGGGATGTCTGCCCATACGCATTGACTATGCCACGCCGCAGACGCTGGGACCCGACAGGGTGGCGGCGGCCTGCGGGGCATGGAAGATTTCGGGAGGCAAGGCGTGTGTGGTCATCGATGCCGGAACATGCATAACCATAGACTATTTAGATGCCTCGGGCACCTACCATGGCGGGGCCATCCTGCCGGGAATTTCGATGAAGTTTCGTGCCTTGCATACTTTTACGGCGAAATTGCCGTTATTGGAGATGAAAAGTGAAGAGGAAGAGCAGGAAGTATCACCCACCGGCCGCACGACAGAGGAGTCGATGCGGGCGGGTGTAATGGCTGCAACACGCTTTGCCATAGAGGGATTCGTGGCACACTACCGCCAGCAGGAACCCGGGGTGGAGGTGTTGGTGACGGGCGGCGATGCCGGCCGGATAGCCGTGCCGGGATGCCGTGTGGTGCCGGACCTGGTGATGGTGGGGATGAATGGGAGTTTAGAAAACTAAACAGTAAACAATAGACATAAGATGAAGAGATATTTGCTGATAATGATAAGCCTGCTGGTGGCAGGAGTCGCTGAAGGGCAGAACGGGTTCAACGTGCCGTTCTCGCAATTCGGCATCGGCGAGAGTGAACTGCCTTACAATATGCCGTCGGTGTACGGCATGGGTGGTGTGGTGTACAGCCGCGCGGCGCGCAACACCGTCAACCCCTTCAACCCTGCGTCGTATGCCGCCATCGAGGAGGAGAGTTTTGTCTTCGACATCGGTGTGAACATCCAGCAGAGCACCCTGCGCAAAGGCGACGCCAAGCTGGCCGATGCCGCCGGCGACATCGCCTATCTGGCCATTGCCTTCCCCCTGACCAAATGGTGGAAGACGTCGGTGGGCATCATGCCCTTCAGCAAGGTGAACTATGAGTCGGTGGACTCGACGTTCGACCCGTTGAGCGGGAGCAGCGTCGAAACCATCTATTCGGGTGGTGGCGGCGTGACTCAGGTCTACTGGGGCAACGCCTTCAACATCACCAAGAACCTGTCGGCCGGCTTCAACATCAACTACCTGTTCGGCAACATTACACGCGCCATCACCTACAACTTCGTAGGCAACGACACCTCATACATGATGGACAAGCGCAGCCAGAAGAACACCCAGGTGAGCAACCTGCTGGTGGACCTGGGCGTGCAGTACCGTCAGCCACTGAACGAGAGATACACACTGAACACAGGCTTCACCTGCCGACTGCCACGCAACATGAAGGTCAAGGACCAGTCGCTGGTGTACACCCTGGTGGAGACCACTACCGATGAGTATCTGATTGACACCATCTTCCCTGCCCGCGGGGCCGATGACATCTACAACAGCAGCCTCGAGCAGCCCTTCACTCTGGGGTTGGGGCTGGCTCTGGAACGCAACGAGTTGTGGCAGGTGGCCGTGGATGCCTATTACGCACCCTGGAGCGGTCTGAAATACACAGAGAACAGCGACTACAGCATCTTCGGCCAGAGCGCACTGGACTATGCCCCCAACTGGCGTGTGGCCTTGGGCGGCGAATGGATGGGTGACAAGAACGCAACGAGCTATTGGAAACGCATCGGCGTGCGCGCCGGAGTCTACTACAACAAAGGGCGTCTGGCACTGGACATGACCATGAACCCGACAGTCGGACAGAAGACCGCCCTCGACGAGGTGGGCTGTGGCCTGGGCCTTGCCCTCCCCATGCGCAAGGGGCGCTCGGTGCTGAATATCAGCCTGGGTTACTCCAGTTTCGGCGACATCGACCTGCTGAGAAGAAACTGCTTCACGGTGGGCCTGTCGGTGGGCTCGTGCGAGCGCTGGTTCATGAAGAGAAAATACAATTAACGTAAGGGCGTACCCCCGTGTACGTCCAATTGGGGTGAAAGAAAACCCCGACAAACGATACTAAAAGGAAACCGGAATATAAACACTTAAAAGTATACCACTATGAAGAAACTGAAAATCGTGATTGTGGCCGTGATGGTCCTGATGGCAGGCCACACGGCAAACGCTCAAAGCAAGTATGGTGACACCCCCGAGGACAGTGTTGCATGTCTCAGCAATGTGTCTCTGTACCAAGAGTTCTTCAAACAGAAGAGCTATGAACAGTGCTACGAGCCGTGGCGTGAGGTGCTGAAACACTGCCCCCGCTTCAGCAAGAGCATCTATCAGCGCGGCGTGACCATCATGAAGACCATGATCAACAAAGCAGAGAACGCAGAACAGCGCAACGCCTACATCGACGAGCTGATGGCCATGTACGACCAGCGTATCCAGTACTTCGGCGAAGAGGCCGTGGTGAAGTGCATGAAGGCCTACGACCTGAGCCTGCTGCGCAAGGATGCCGTCAAGGAGGTCTATGAGATCTACGCTGACGCCATCCGCGTGGGAGCCCACCAGATTGACGAGAACTATGTGACGCTCTACTTCAAGGCCACCGTCGAGTATGTCCGTGCCGGCCATGCCGACCCGACGCTCATCATCGACAACTACGACATCGCCAGCGACCTGCTCGACTCGCTGCTGACGCTCAATGTCGACGACAGCGTCAACGCCGCCAAAATCCGCGGCTATATCGCCAACGTCGAGTCGGTGTTCTCGCCCTACGCCTCGTGCGACCAGCTGAACGAAATCTACCAGAAGAAGTTTGAGGCCGACCCCAACAATGTCGCCCTGCTGAAGAAGATGACGGACATCATGATGAAGAAAGGCTGCACCGATGACAACCAGCTCTTCTTCTCGGCCACTGAGAACCTCCACAAGCTGGAACCCTCGCCCTCCACGGCCATGCGCATGGGCACGATGTGCCTCGGTAAGAAGCAGTATGGAAAGGCCGTCGAGTATCTGCAGGATGCCCTGAAAGGCCTCACCGAGAAGAAAGACCGGTATAAGGCCTACATCTTCCTGGGCCGTTCCTATGCCGGCCAGGGCAGCTACAGTGCCGCTCGCACGGCCTACCTCAACGCCGCTGAGATTGACCGCACCAAGGGTGAGCCCTACTACCTCCTGGCCGTTGCTTACGCCAGCAGCTACCGCACCATCGACGACGGCATGGGTGGTCGCTCGGCCTACTGGGCCTGCGTCGACGAGCTGCGCCACGCCAAGCAGGTAGAGCCCACGGAGGAGTTTACCGCCGCCATGGACAAACTGATTAGCAGCTACTCGGCCTTCTTCCCCAAGAAGAACGACGCCTTCATGCTCGACCTCATCGACGGTAAGAGCTACGTCGTCCCCGGCTGGATTGGTAAATCAACCATCATCCGCACACGATAAGAGTGTTCAGACACTATCCATCGACCACGGTAAGAGGCGGGAGGGTGCTCCCGCTTCTTGCCGTTTTCATTCTTCTGGTCAGCGCCTGCGGCAACGACATGGAGAAAATCAAACTCTTCGACGACCACCAGGCCCCGCCCGACAATGTACTCAAGGAGGCCCGCGTGCAACGCAGCGAGTCGGCCAGCCTGCAGATGCAGATGGAAGCGCCCAGGATAGAACGATACAGCACTCCCGAGCCACGGACACTCTATCCCCAGGGAGTCCGGGTGACCTTTTTCAGCGGGGCGGACAGCCCTACGGCCATCCTCACCGCCAAGCGGGCCGTACAGTACGAAAAGCGCAACCTCACGGAAGTGCGCGACAGCGTGGTGATTATCGACCTCCGCTCGGGCGACACCACCTATCTCGACGAACTCACCTGGGATGCCGGACAGCACCGCATCTATTCGGAGAAACCCATCCGTTCGGTCAATGGGCAGAGAGTGACGATAGGCGACGGATTTGAGTCGGACGACGGTATGCAGTCGCCCCAGATTATTCACCAAAGAGGAACCGTGGAATGGAAGGAGGATTGAGCCGCAAACGGGGATACACAGTGCTGGTGGTGCTGCTGGCGGCAGCCTTGCTGGCATTGTTTCTGTGGCGCAGTTGCCACTATGAGAGGCCAACAACCGAGACCGTTTCCATCGACACCACGATGCTCGCCGAACTGGATAACCAGGGACACACTCCTACCTCGCCTAACTTAAGGGAGCAGCCGGAGATACAGTATGCTTCTGACCGCGGCAGCAACTCCTCCCCTAAGTTAGGGGAGGTGGCCCAACGGGCCGGAGGAGTGTGTCAAACCCGCAAAACCTCCCGGACGATAGAACTGAACACCGCCGACACCGCTGAACTCCAGCGCCTATGGGGCATTGGACCAGTGCTCTCGGCCCGCATTGTGCGCTATCGCGACCTGCTGGGAGGATTCACCCGCAAGGAACAGCTCCGCGAGGTCTACGGCTTTGGCGCCAGCGTCTATGACCGCATAGCCCCACGGGTGACGGTCGACACCACCCGCCTCCAACATCTGGACATCAACACAGCCACCTACGGGCAGCTGCTGCGCCACCCTTATCTCGACAAGCACCAGGTGGCAGCCATCGTGCGCCTTCGCGAGAAGCAGGGCGCCTTCCAGTCGCTCGACGACCTGCACCAAATACCCATCATTGAACAAGAGACATACACCAAAATAACACCCTACCTGTCATGCAATTCACAGCAAAAGAGATAGCAAAGAAGCTGGGCGGATTCGTCGAAGGCGACGAGAATGTGATGATATACAAGCCCTGCCGCATCGAAGAGGTCGACGAGCACGGCATCACCTTTCTGGCCAACCCCAAATATACGCACTATATCTACGAGCGTAAGGCTGCGGCCATCCTTATCGCCAAAGACTTTGTGCTGGAGCATCCTGTCGACGCCACCCTCATCCGTGTCGACAACCCCTATATCTGTGTGGCCCGCGTGCTGCACATGTTCAACACCGCCAATGGCCCCAAACGTGGCCGTTCGTTCCGCAGCAGTGTCCGTTGCTCGGCACGTGTGGGCAAAGGATGCTATATCGGCGACTTCGCCTATGTGGGCAAGAAAGCCAAGATAGGCAACAACGTGCAGATATACCCCCAGGTGTATGTGGGTGACTACTGCGAGGTGGGCGACAACACCATCCTGTACCCGGGTGTGAAAATCTACCGCGAGTGCAAGGTGGGTGCCAACTGCATCCTCCATGCCGGCGTGGTGGTGGGAGGCGACGGATTTGGCTTCGCACCAACCCCCGACGGCAGCTACAGCAAGATAGACCAGCTGGGCAATGTGGTCATCGAGGACGACGTGGAAATCGGTGCCAACACCTGCATCGACCGCGCCACCATGGGCTCCACCATCATCCACAAGGGAGTGAAGCTCGACAACCTCTGTCAGATAGCCCACAACGTCGTCATCGGCAAGAACACCGTCATGGCCTCCCAGTCGGGCTGTGCCGGCAGCGGCAAAGTGGGTGAGCATTGTGTCATCGCCGGACAGGTGGGCATCGTGGGGCACATCACCGTGGGCGACAACGTGACCATCGCTGCCCAGGCAGGTGTGACCAACAACGTCAAGGATGGCTCTATTATGCTGGGTTCCCCCGCCATGGACGGCGCCAAGCAGAAGAAAATCTTCGTCCTTATGCGCAAGCTGGAGGAGATGTATTCACGCCTCAATGCCTTGGAGAAGAAGGTCGAGGGGGAGAGGTTATAGGTTATGGGTTATAGGTTATAGGTTATTGCTTTGGGGCTGAAGGAACATAATTGGTCGCGGGCGCTCACGCCCAACCAGCTGGTGGCGGTGCTGCTGGCGTTGTGGTGGGCGCTGAACGTCATCGCCGGTGCCCTCCTCGAGCTGGCCAACGACGAGGCCTATTATTGGTTCTACTCGTGGCATCTGGACTGGGGCTATTATGACCACCCTCCCATGGTGGCTCTTCTGGTGAAACTGGGCACATGGATTTGTGGGGGCGAGTTGGGTGTGAGGCTCTTCAGCACACTCCTGCAGCCTCTTTATCTCTACCTCTTCTGGACGCTCATCCGGCCACAGGACGCCACCCGCCGCGATGCCATGCTCTATTGTCTCGTCTGTTTCGCGATGCCCATGTTGCAGCTCTACGGCTTGCTGGCCCTGCCAGACGCACCGCTGCTCTTCTTCACGGTGGTCTTTCTCTGGGCCTACAAACGCTTCGCCGAGCGCGACAGTTGGCTGAACGCCGCCTTGATGGGCGCGTCGATGGCGCTGCTGATGTACAGCAAGTACCATGGCCTGCTGGTCATCGTCTTCGTCCTCTGCTCCCGTTGGCGCAACTTCCGTTCCCCCAGACTCTACGCAGCCGTCCTGATGGGTGTCCTGCTCTATCTCCCGCACCTCTGGTGGCAGTATAGCCACGACTTCCCCTCTGTGCGATACCATCTCTCAGGCAGGGTGACAAGTGGCCTGACATTGAAGTACCTGGGTCCCACAATCCTTAATCTGCTGGTGGTCTTCAACCCCCTCTTCCTCTTCCATTATGGCCGAGGCTTGGCAAGCCAGATTCGGGAACGCCGCAATGCCGCCTACAGCTGGCTGCTGTTGGGATTCGTCGTCTTCTTCACACTCAGTGCCTTCCGCTATGCCACACAACCCCAATGGATGCTGCCGGCAGTCTTCGCCTTTATCGTCCTGCTGATGGCCGAGTCGCGCCGCAGCGACAGGGCCTACCGTTACATCCGCACCGTGGCCATCGTCACCGGCGCACTCTTCCTGCTGGCGAGGCTGGCGATGCTGGTGCTCCCCTTGCCGGGGCAGCTATGGAACAACAAATCCTCCAACGAGGAGATTGCCCGACTGGCCGACGGGCGTCCTGTGGTGTTCATGAACAACTACACCGCCTCGGCCAAATACACCTTCTACACGGGTCAGCCCGCCTACACCCTGCCCATCTATTTTATGCGTCAGAGCCAGTGGCAGTATTCCGACCTCGACGACTCCTTTGCAGGCCAGGAGGTCCTTGTGGCGCAGACCGAGGACGGCCGGCCGGACAACGGCATCTGGATAAATGGGAAGCTATTTTGGTACAGCGTGGTGCACGACTTCCACTCTTTGCGTAAAGTGCAGATTACCCCCCTTACCCCCTTGCAGAGGATGGGGGGAGACACGGTGGCGGTCGACCTGCTTCTCTATAACCCCTATCCCTATCCACTCTTCCCGACAGAGGATACACCCCTGTCGCTGGCAATCACCTTCCGCATAGAACAGCGTGTCCAACCCTGCATCTATGTGCCATTCACCGACACGCTGGCTCCAGGCGACAGCCTCATCCTGCATCCACGTTTCACCCTGCCCAAACAACTTGAGAAAGGCAAGGAATACTCCTATGCCTTCCTCCTCCGCAACCCCCATTACCTCCCTGGCGACAATAGCCCCCGTTACAGGTTCAAAGTAGAATAGCCCAGCCTATGAAGTCCTCCAAGATACTCCTCTTCCTTGCCACGGCCATTGCCATGTTAGCAATCCTTTGTGCCGCCTTCCCGGCCGAGGGTGTCTCCGTGGCGGGCACCACGCTGCACTTCCCCGCCCTTACCCGTATCCTCAATCCGCAGAGGCAGATGGATGTCGAGGCCTACCTCGCCGAGCAGGACTCGCTGGCCGAGGTGGCTGCCACCCGGCAGGACTCTATCGTCCATCTGCGCCATCAGATAGACAGCAGCGACATCCGTTTCTGGTTCCCTGGCGACGATGACACCTTCTTCGACCCACTCTTTGCCCAGATGGAGCAGGCCGAAGCACAGGGACGTGTCCTCCGCGTGCTGCACTATGGCGACTCGCAGATTGAGATGGACCGTATGACCAACAGATTGCGCGCCTATCTGCAAGGCCTCTTTGGTGGCGGCGGCCCGGGCATGACCTCCTATGCCACCATCATCCCCTCCTATTCGCTAACCCTCAGTGCCAGTGGCTCCCTGCGCCGCCAGTCGTCGTTTGGCGACAGCAACGTGTCGCGCGCCAATGGCAACTATGGCCCCATGTTGCAGGACTTCCGCGTCACGGGCAATGCCGTCACCAATATCTTGGCCACCACCAACCGCATGGCCGACGACCGGGTGCGCCGGTTCTCGCGTTTCACCCTCCTCTTCAACAACCGCCCAGGTCCCCTGCATGTCACCTTCACCGACCGCGAAGGCGGCTATACCGACGAGCAGGACTGTCCCCTCGAAGGAGTCCAGGTACTGCGCTGGCGGCTCGACAGTGCCTCCACCTCAGTGCGTATCGCAGTCAGCGGCACAGCCGACCTCTATGGCGTGCTGGTGGACGACGGTCCGGGAGTGGCAGTCGACAATATCCCCCTGCGCGGCTCATCAGGCCAGCAGTTCAGGCAAGTCAACGAAGACCAATTGGCAGAGGCTTATAGTCAGATGGACGTGGGACTGGTCATCCTTCAGTTCGGCGGCAACGCCGTGCCGTACCTCAAGGGCGAGCGCGGCATGTCGTCCTACTGCAAGACCGTGGCCTACATGATTGACTGTGTCCACCGTTGCTGCCCAGGGGCCAAGGTGCTTTTTGTGGGTCCCTCCGACATGAGCACCCGCGAGGGGGGCATCATGCAGAGCTACCCCTACCTGCCCACCATCGTCGACAGTCTCCGCGCCTGTGCCAACGCCCACGGGGCCGCCTATTGGAGCATCTACCACGCCATGGGAGGGCACAACTCCATGACGGCGTGGGTCGACCAGGGTCTTGGGGGTGCCGACTACCTGCACTTCTCGCAGCGCGGTGCCGACATCATGGGCGACCGGCTGGCCCGTGCCTTCGACAATATGTATCAACTCTATCTCATCCGCCGCCGCTCCCATAATAACCAATAACCTATAACCAATAGCCTGATGAAAAAGTCCCTCCTTCTCCTCTTCCTAATTCTCAATTGTCAATTCTCAATTGTCAATTCCCAGGAGTACCCCTTCATCCGTTATGAAGCCAACAAGGTGCAGTACGACACAGCCTCGGAGAGTATGCAGGCTTTCTTTGCCAAATGGCAGCGGGTGAACCAGATAGGGCAAGGGACCATCAATATTGTGCATATCGGTGGCTCGCATGTGCAGGCGGGGACTTTCCCCCACCGCGTGCGTTCCCGTATGCTGACAGACAACCCCTCCCTCGTGGGTGGGCGTGGCATGGTGTTCCCCTATTCGGCGGCGGCCAAATGCAACAACCCGCCCGACTACAAGGTGCACTGTGCCGAGCCGGTGCAGCTCACGCGCAACGTCTATAAGACTATTGACCATCCCCTGGGGCTCTGTGGCATCGCCGTCACGGCCCACGACACCCCCACGCGGATACAGATTATCAACAACGAGAGCCGCTTCAACTACGCCTCGTCGCACATCACCGTGCTGGGCTATTCGCCCGAGGGGGTCGTGCCGCGCCTGAGCTATGACGGGCGCGAGGTGCAGCCTTCCTATATCGACAGTGCCTCCCGCCGTTTCGTCTTCAACCTGCGGCAGGAAGTCGACTCCTTCGACATCGTGCTGCCCTGTCTGGAAGGTGAGTCCTTCACCCTTACGGGCGTGAGTCTCGGCAACCGCCGTCCAGGCATCTCCTACCACTCTATCGGCGTCAACGGCGCCGCCGTGCCCGACTACCTCAAGTGCGACTACCTGACTACCGACCTGCGTCTCGTGCATCCCGACCTGGTGGTCTTTGGCATCGGCATCAACGATGCCGCAGGCCCCAATTTCGACACCCTCGTCTTCAAGGAGAACTACCTGCGCCTGTGCGACTCCATCCGGCAGGCGAATCCCCGTTGTGCCTTTATCTTCATCACCAACAACGACAGCTACCGTCGCGTGGGTCGGAGGAAATACGCCGTCAACCACAACGGCCTTCTGGTCCGCGAGGTATGCTACCGGCTGGCCGCCGCGACAGGAGGTGCCGTGTGGGACCAGTTCGAGATTATGGGAGGGCTGAAGTCGATGGAAAAATGGCAGAAGGCAGGGCTGGCGCAGCGCGACAAGGTGCATTTCACCCGCGCAGGATACCTGCTCATGGGAGACCTGTTTTACGAGGCCTTCTGCCGTATGATTAAGGAGGCCAAAGTCTCCACCCCGGCCCAGGCTGCCCCGGCCCAGCCCCAGCAGGTGAACCCCAAAGCCCTCTACAGAAAGCCCTCGGCACCCGCCATTGCCAAGCCCGACACCACCCCGAAGCAGCAATCTGCCGACTCGACCAAGCCTGCAGCCCAAGCCAAACCCGCCAAACGCACGCGCCCCAAGCATGCCACCATCCAACCCCCGGAACCCAAAGAAGATAACACTCCCTTCAGCATAGACGATGACAGATCTCCTTACATATCTCACTAACCTCTTCACCTACGACCAGGAGCACCCGCTGCTCTTCACCCAGTTCCACTTCTGGGCCTTCTTCTTCATTGTCTATGCCGGATTCTGCCTCATCGTCTCGTTCCGCGAACAACGGGAACGCGCCAAGCTCACCCACCTCCCGACGGGGCAGCGCATCAGCCGCGCCCGCCGCCTCTGGCGCAACGGCTACCTCTTCTTCGTCAGCCTCCTCTTCTACTACAAGACCCAGGGGCAGTATGTGTGGCTGCTCATCTTCTCCACCGTCGTGGGCTACCTGCTGGGCATCCTCTTCGACCGGCTGGCGCAGCGGCAGGAGGAGTCGGGCAAGTCCACCCGGGGAATCCGCAAGGCACTGATGGTTGCGGGCGTGGTGGTCAACCTCGGCGTGCTCTGCTACTTCAAGTATGCCTACTTCTTCACCGACATCTTCAACACCATCACCCACCAGCACTACTCCATCGTCGAAGCCATCTGGCTCCCCGTGGGCATCAGCTTCTTCACCTTCCAGAACATCAGCTATATCGTCGATGTCTACAAAGGCAAAGTGCGCCATGCCGGCAACATCCTCGACTTCGGCTTCTACACCACCTTCTTCCCCCAACTCGTGGCAGGCCCCATCGTGCGCGCCGACCAGTTCGTGCCGCAGCTCTACAAACCCTACCACCTCTCGCGCCGCCAGTTCGGCATCGCCGTGTTCTGGATTCTCAACGGCCTCTTCAAGAAGCTCATCCTGAGCGACTACCTCGCCGTCTCCTTCGTCGACCGCGTCTTCGACAACCCGCTGCTCTTCACCTCCTTCGAGAACTTCTCCGCCCTGCTGGTCTACTCGCTGCAGGTCTATGCCGACTTCTCGGGCTACACCGACATCGCCATCGGCGTGGCCATGCTCATGGGCTTCTACCTGCCCAAGAACTTCAACTCGCCCTACAAGGCCACCAACGCCGCAGGCTTCTGGAAACGGTGGCATATCTCCCTCAGCAACTGGCTCAAGGACTACCTCTACATCCCCCTCGGCGGCAATCGCAACGCCACCCTCGGCACCTACCTCATCCTCGGCGTCATGCTCGTCGTCGTGGCCCTCATGGCGCAGACTACCTGGGTCACGGTCACCGTCATCGCCGTCATCGCAATCCTCGCGGCGGTGTGGTATTTCTTCCCCAAGCACCGCAAGGAGTTCAACACCAACCTCAACAACTTCGACACCATGCTCCTCGGCGGCATGTGGCACGGGGCTTCCTTCAACTTCATCACCTGGGGTGCCCTCAACGGTGGCGGCATCCTGGTCTACAAATGGTGGAAGAAACTCGGCCCCAAGGCCCGCATCGCCTACAGCATAGGACTCTTCGTCGTCACCCACATCGCCTACCGCATCTACCCCTGCCCGGCCCTCAGCATGTTCCGCTACGCCTTCATGGTCATCGCCGCCGCCATCTTCATCCTCAACGTGGTGCCGTACCTCCGCGGCGACGCCTACCGCCCTTCGCGCTTCAAGAACGGCCTCACCCTGGTGTGGAACACCTTCCTGACCTTCATCTTCATCAGCTTCACGCGCCTCTTCTTCCGCAGCGGATCCAACCTCGACCCCGCCGAGGCCAACGAGGTGGCCTGGCGCACGGCCACCCAGATGGTCGAGCGCATCGGCGGCCAGTGGAACTGGCAGCAGGTGCCCGCCATCCTCGACAACTACAAGGCCGTCTTCCTCGTCTTCCTCGCCGGCATGGTCATCCACTGGCTCCCTGAGCGTTTCAAGCGCCGCTACCGTCTCTGGTTCGCCGGCATGCCCCTGTGGCTGATGCTCCTCGCCGTGGTGGCCGGCGTGGTGGTGCTATACCAGTTCATCTCGGCCGACCTGCAGCCGTTCATCTATTTCCAATTCTGACGCCATGGCCATGACCCGCCTGCACTATTGGCTGCACGCCCAGACCCAATACAACCTCCATTCGCCCTTCCTCTTCGACATGTACCGCGAGGTCCTCTTCGCCCGCCTCACCCCCGAAGAGCGCCGTCGCCACGGCATCCCCCGTGGCGACCGCTACCGCGAACTCCTCTACAAATGCTGCAACCACTACCACCTCCAGCCCGCAACCCCCAACAGCCCCTGACCGCGCCAGCCACTCCTCCCCTAAGTTAGGGGAGGTGCCCCAACGGGGCGGAGGAGTGTGTCAAACCCTCCTGACCCCCACCCAATTTTCAATTCTCAATTCTCCATTCTCAATTCTCCTCCTCTCCCGTCCCCACGCCACCCCCGCCGCCGAGCGGCAATGGGAGACCCTCAAGGCCGACCCCACCTACCAAGTCAGCCTCGACCTCTACGACGTCGCCCTCCTCATCCGCAACCCCCACCTCACCCCCCAGCACCTCCTGCTGCGGTAGTGGAAGAGGGTGTATAGTAGCGTGCCTCCGGCACGCAGGTGAGGGGTGCCCTCACCTAACCCCACACTGCGCCAGAAGCACGTGACCGCGCCCTGCGGCCGCGCCCCCGCGCTTCTGTCTTAGTGCGGGGTTAATAGGATAATGTGCCTCCGGCACATGTCAGATACCTGTCATACCGGCCTGGTGAGGGTAGTATCTGCCACCCATGCCTGGGCTAGCGCGGTGTCCATACCTATGGCTGCCGTGCGTGCCGAAGGCACGCCATCCTATTAACCCCTCACAAGCGGCAGAGCCGCGCAGTGTGGGGCAGCGCAGTGTGGGGTATGGAAGCCTCCTCCCCTCCGCGTGCCGGAGGCACAAAACCCATTGTCTCACGTTATCCCTCCATGAGTTACACCACCTCCTACTACCATATTGTCTTCCGCACCTACCGCAGCGAGCCCACCATCGTCGCCGACCACGAGCGCGAACTCTACGCCTACCTCTACGGCATCGCCAGGAACCTCCGCTGCCAGACCTACCGCATCGGCGGCATGTCCGACCATGTCCACCTGTTCGTCTCCCTGCCCTCCACGCTGCCGCTGGCGGAGTTCGTGCAACGCCTCAAGACAGACTCCAGCAAGTGGCTGAAGGCCAACCCCGACTTCCCCCACTTCCGGGGCTGGGGGCATGAGTATGCGGGATTCAGCTACAGCCTGCGCGACAAGGACATGATTGTGGGCTACATCATGCGACAGAAGGAGCATCACCGGCGGGTCACCTTTGCTGAGGAGTATCGTGCCTTCCTCGAGGAGAACGGCATCGCGGTGGACGAGCGGTACTTCCTCAAGGACGAGTAATGACGCAGAGATATAGTAGCGTGCCTCCGGCACGCGGGTGAGGGGAGGACCTCACCTAACCCCACACTGCGCCAGAAGCCCTTGACCGCGCCCTGCGGTCGCGCCCCCGCGCTTCTGTCTTAGTGCGGGGTTAATAGGATAATGTGCCTCCGGCACATGCTGAAGCCATCACAGTGTCTATACCTATGTCTACCCCGCGTGCCAAAGGCACGCCATCCCATTAACCCCTCACAAGCGGCAAAGCCGCGCAGTGTGGGGTATAGCAGCCTCTCCTCTCCCTGCGTGCCGGAGGCACGCCATCCTATTAACCCCTCACTAAGCGGCAGAGCCGCGCAGTGTGGGGTATAGCAGTGACCATATCTATGTCCACCCCGCGTGCCGAAGGCACGCTACCCTCAGGGCGCTCTCCGTGCGCCCTGTGTATTTAGATTGTAGTTATATTGAACTTATATTGTAGTTATATTATAGTTATACCAATACTTCACGTATAACTATAATATAACTACAATATAACTGTAATATAAGTGCCGAGGGAGATGGTAGGGGGCTGGGAGAGAGTGGGGGAGGAGTGGGATGGGGGCTACAGGGGAAGACAAAGCCAAGAATTAGCAGTTGTAGACAATAATATAGTGAAAGATGCGTTATTGTGGCCAAAAGTAGAATAGTGATGCTTGTTTTGCTTGATAATACACAGATGGAGTGTTCCTCGGCGTGGATGCCGGAGGGCGATATGCCCACGATGGTAAACGAAGCCGTGACATTCCACGAGGTGCTGAGGGCACCGTGACAATTGTAGGGGCGTACCCCTGTGTACGCCCACTGCACAGATAGTTCGGGCGTACACAGGAGTACGCCCCTACAAGGTTTCGTTATCAACCAATCTCATCAATCCAATGCTGAAAAGACTTTTCGTGGTCATGCTTGCACTTTGCATGACCAGTGCCATAACGGCACAAAACATATGTTCCCTACGCGGGCAACTCTTCGCCAATGCCGTCTACCGCAGCCGCACACAGACACTCCTTGCCGAGGTAGACCCCTACTTCACGCTCGACTGCGGTGTCAGCACCGACCTCTTCGACAAACGATTGTCACTCTTTTTGAACGTCAACGACCTCTTCAACACCGTCCGCACCGGCGGCGAGAGCGTCAACCCCTACAACCCCTCCACTTCGGAGAGCGTACATACCTCACGTTACGTCTCTTTCGGTCTCACCTGGCGACTTGGACGCACTGAGATGGAAGGCCAGCAGACCCGTGACAAGAAAGGCTCCCGCCACAAAGGACGGTAGCGAATATTCCAGGGGGTGACACAATAATACGGCGGGGGGTGCGTTATGGAAAGGAGAAAAGCAGTGTACACTATGAAACTGGAAGATATCGACAAGAGCTGCGTGCCGGTGCATGTGGCCATCATCATGGACGGCAACGGACGCTGGGCTCAGAAGCAGTCCCACAAACGCATCTTCGGGCATCAGCATGCCATGACCGCCGTGCGGCAGGCTGTGGAGGCCGCTGTGGCCTCCGGTGTGAAATACCTGACCCTTTACACCTTCAGCACCGAGAACTGGAACCGTCCGCAGGACGAAATCGACGGCCTCATGGAGCTCCTTATCAAGGCAGTGAACGACGAGACGAAGACCCTCATGGACAACAATGTGCGCCTCCAGACCATCGGCGACATCGGGCGCATCCCCGAGCGGTCGCGCAAGACCCTTTTGGGTTGCATCGAGACCACCGCGCACAACACCGCCATGACCCTCGTCCTGGCCCTCAGCTACAGTGCCCGCTGGGAGACCGCCGAGGCCCTCCGAACCATCGCCAAAGAGGCTGCTGAAGGCCGCCTCGCCCCGAAGGATATAACCGAAGACACTTTGCGCAACTACCTTGCTACCAAGGACTACCCCGACCCCGACCTGCTTATCCGCACCGGCGGAGAACTCCGCATCAGCAATTTCCTTCTTTGGCAGATGGCCTATACCGAGTTTTACTTCACCGACCTCCTCTGGCCCGATTTCCGGCACGAGCACTTTTACGAGGCCATCGTCGACTACCAGCACCGCCAGCGCCGCTTTGGCAAGACGGGTGACCAGGTCCAATCCCGATGATGAGAAAAAAAATGTCGCTTTGTATAATAAAAAGGACAATTTGGAGTTACTAATGCATTATAGGTACAAGTGTGCATTGCCACTTGTGCACTGCATACGTTAGACATAAAGACACATAAAGCATAGATACTGAATGAAGAAGACGCTCCTGCTCCTATCGTTGACCTTCCTGTTCTGCCTGCCATGGGCGGGACAGGCACAGGTGACTATCGGCGACTACGATATAGACTACCTCACCCCCAAGCAGTATGAGATTGGCGGCATCACCTTCGAGGGTGCCGAGAACTACGACACCCGAATGATCCTCCTTGTGGCCGGCCTGCAGGTGGGCGACAAGATACAGGTGCCGGGCGACAAAATCTCCACCGCCATCGACCGCCTCTGGAAGCAGGGACTCTTCGAGGATATCCAGATTTATGTCACCCGCATCCAAGGCAACAACATCTTCTTGGAGATCGCCCTGAAAAGCCGTCCCAAGATGTCGCGCTTCGAAATCCTCGGCGTGAAGAAGAGCGACGTGGACAAACTGCGTGAGGAGATGAAGATCGCGGCTGGCGACGTGGTCACCGAGAATATGCTCACCACCTCGCGCAACCGTATCCGTGCCTACTTCATCGAGAAAGGTTACACCAATGTCGATGTCACCACCTCGACCCGTGTGGATACCCTTGGAGGCGCCAAAGACGGCCGTGTCTATGTCTCTTTCGACGTGAAACGGGGCAAACGCGTGAAGATCGACTCCGTCATTATCGAGGGCAACAAGCAGGTGAGCACCAACAAGCTACTCCAGCAGATGAAGAACACCCACGACGTGAACTACTTCAAGAAAGGCTACTTCTGGACCTCGGCGTTCTGGAAACGCTCGAAATACCAAGAGGCCAAGTTCGCCGAAGACAAAGAGAGCATCCTTACCTACTATAACGAGAATGGTTTCCGCGATGCCCGCATCACCTTCGACACCGTCTACCAGGTGGCTTCCGACGACCTCAACATCAGCGAGAGCAAGAAGGAAAAACAGGACCGTCTGATAGTCCGTCTGAAAATCCATGAGGGCAACAAGTTCTCCTTCCGCAACATCTCGTTCACGGGCAACACCGTATACCCCTCCGACATGCTGTCGCGTCACCTGCGCATCGAGAAGGGCGACCCCTACAACCGCACCCTGTTGGACCAGAACCTGAAATACAATCCCTCGGGAACCGACATCACCTCGCTCTACATGGACAACGGCTACCTCTTCTTCTCGGCCACCCCTGTCGAGGTGGGCGTGGAGAACGACTCGATAGACATCGAGATACGCATCGTCGAGGGCAAGCAGGCCCGCGTCCGCAACGTCATCGTGGAGGGCAACACCATCACCAACGACCGCGTCATCATGCGTGAGTTGCACACCCGTCCCGGCGACCTCTTCAGCCGCGACGCCATCATGCGCAGCCGCCGCGAACTCGTCACCCTCGGCTACTTCAAGGAGGAGAAGGTCATCCCCGATGCCAAGCCCAACCCGCAGGACGGCACCGTCGACATCATCTACAAGGTCGAGGAGGGCTCCACCAGCCAGATACAGTTGCAAGGCGGCTACGGCAGCGGCATGCTTATTGGTCAAGTGGGACTCACGCTGAACAACTTCTCGGCCCGCAACATCTTCAAGAAGAGTGCCTGGCAGCCCCTCCCCGCGGGCGACGGACAGAAACTCTCCATCAACGCGGTGACCAACGGCACCTACTACTACGCTATCAGCGGCTCTTTCACCGAGCCCTGGCTGGGTGGCAAACGTCCCCAATCGCTCAGCGTGGCGCTTTACCATAACCTCTTCAGCAATGGCTACTGGGCCAAGCAAGGCTCCTCCAATTACTACAGTCTCCGCCTGACGGGTGGATCTGTCTCCCTCACCCGTCGCCTGAAGTGGCCCGACGACTACTTCATCATCTCCCACAGCCTCTCCTACAAGCATTACCTGCTCGACAACTACTCCTATCTGGCGGGCAACCTCTTCACCACCGGCAAAGCCAACGATGTCTCCTACGGCTTGACGCTCAGCCGCAACTCCGTCGACTCGCCCATCTATCCGCGCAACGGTTCCGAGTTCTCCATCGCGGGCTATTTCACGCCGCCCTATTCCACCCTCAACGGCAAAGACTATTCCAACGCCTCGGCGCAGGACAAATTCCGGTGGGTTGAGTACTACAAGGTCAACATGCGAGGCTCATGGATGATGAATCTCGTGGGCGACGTGGTGCTCAACACCCGATTCCGTTTTGGCTGGATGGGATACTACGACAAGAACATCGGCCTCTCGCCCTTCGGCCGTTACTACCTGGGCGGCGACGGCCTCACCACTTGGACTATCAACGGCAACGAGGTCATCCCGCTGCGCGGTTATGAGAACAACTCACTCAATCCCAGTGACGGCGGTGCCGTGTTTGACCGGTTCACTGTAGAGTTGCGCCAGCCTATCATCGAGAGCAACAACATGACCATTTACGTCCTTGGGTTCCTCGAAGGCGGTAACTGTTGGGGCGACATCAAAGAATTCCAGCCCTTCCAGATGTACAGTTCGGCCGGTGCAGGCGTGCGCTTCTTCATGCCCATGCTCGGCCAGTTCGGCATCGACTGGGGCTATGGATTCAATGGAACCCGTGGCGGCTCCCACTTCCATTTCAGCATAGGACAAAGCATAGACTAATTGAGAATTGAAAATTGAAAATTGAGATGAGAAAACTCCTGTTCCTCTTGGTTCTTGCCTTTGGCCTCTTGCCTCAACAGGCGCGGGCGCAGAAGTACGCCTGTGTCAATACCGACTATATCCTGAAGAATATCCCCGATTATGTGACGGCCATGAACAAGTTGGCCAAGTTCACCGAGGAATGGCAGACAGAACTTGCAGGGAAGCAGCAAGAGGTCGATGAACTGCGCGAGCAATACCAGCAAGAGGCCTACCTACTGCCCGACAACCTCAAGCAGCGCCGACAGGACGAGATACGCGCCAAGGATGCTGAGTTGCGTGCCTTGCAGCGCCAGCGTTTCGGCGCGGGCGGCGACCTCGACAAGAAGCGTGCCGAACTCATGCGTCCCGTGCAGGAACGCCTCTACAATGCCATCGAGCGTGTGGCACGCGAGAAGAACTATGCCTTTGTCTTCGACAAGGCCTCCGGGTCGACGGTCGTCTATGTCTCCGAGAAGTATGACATCAGCAACCAAGTGCTGGAGATGCTGGGGGTGAAACCCGGTCAGGCGCAACAGTCTGGTGCCAGTTCCCCGTCGGGCGGCGGCAAGTCCAACGCCTCTGCCACCCCGTCGGGCAGCAAACCCTCGGGAGATGTCGCCCCGGCAAAGAAATCAGAAGAAGAGAAGAAAAGATAATCACACAATAAACAAACAAGAAACTACCACAATGAAAAAAGCATTTATCGTAGCACTCGTGGCGATGCTGGCCTTTGGCGGCAATGCCATGGCTCAGAAGACCATCAAACTGGGACACATCAACTCCAATGAACTGATGCAGATCATGCCCGGCCGCGACTCGGCCCAGGCTGCCCTCCAGAAAGAGGTCGAGGACCTCCAGGCCGACATGGAGGCCATGAAGAAAGAGTACGAGACCAAGGTCAACGACTATATGGCCAAGCGCGACCAGCTCTCGGAACTCATCCGCAAGAGCAAGGAAAGCGACCTGCAGGCCATGGCCTCCCGCATCGAGGAGTTCCAGGCCAACGCCCAGAAGCTGCTCGAAGAACGTCAGGAAGCTCTCCTGAAGCCCATCGTCGACCGTGCCAAGAAGGCTATCGAAGAGGTCGGCAGGGAGAACGGCTACACCTATATCTTCGATGCCGGTGTGGGTGCCGTCCTCTATTCGCAAGACAGCGACGACATCATGCCCCTCGTCAAGAAGAAACTGGGCCTGAAGTAAGCCGTTGTTATTGCGGTCGGCTCACAATATGATGCGCCCCAAAGCCATCTTACTGCTCTCCGTCACTGCGCTGATTGCCGGCGTGGTGGCGGGGTGTGCCAAACAGGGATACCCATCGGGCGGCCCGGTAGACCGCACGCCTCCCCGCGTATTGTCGGCCACCCCTCCCAATGGAACCAACAACTTCAAAACAAACACGTTCACCCTCCAGGTGGATGAGTATGTGTCCATCAAGGATGCCGACAACAACATCCTGGTGTCGCCACCTATGAAAGTGAAGCCAGAATATACCGTGCGTGGCCATAAAGTCATTGTACGCATGGAAGATACCCTTCTGGACAATACCACCTATCTGTTCCAGTTCAAGGGTGCCATTGTCGACTTCACCGAGGGCAACGCCCTGCAGTCTTTCGAGTATGTCTTCTCGACAGGCGAAAGCATTGACAGCATGACTCTTCGGGGTCGTGTTGTGGACGCCTTGACGCTGAAGCCCTCCAAAGAGACCATCAGCGTTTTGGCCTATGACGAAAAGGCGGCAGACTCGGCTGTGGTCCTGGAGCAGCCGCGTTACTTTACGCGGTGCGACACTGGCGGATACTTTACGTTCAACCACATAACGGCAGGCAGGTATCGACTCCTCGCCCTTGTGGATGGCGACCGCAATCTGCGCCTCAATCCCGGCGAGACTATGGCATTCCTCGACTCAGCGGTCACCGCTGTGCCGATGCCCAAGCCCCAAGACACTACGGCAAAAGACTCTACCCTGTTGGATAGCACAGCACACTATGATTATATCAAGCCTGACGGCATCCCTGTGCATTTTATGCGCGCCTCTCTTCTGAAGGTGGAACAACAACGTGTGACCGGGAGCAAAGCCCTTTCGTCAGGTCACTTCCAGATTGTCACCAAGAACCCCCTCTCGCCACGGTACAGTCTTACCCTGATGTCAGACACTACGTCGAGTCTTTTTGTCGCCATGAGCCCTAAGGCCGACAGCCTCGATGTGTGGACTGCCACGCAGAAACTCGACTCTGTCGTGCTGCTGTTGACGGACGACACTCTGTTGCGTGACACGCTCACCCTGCAATACCACAGACGAGCCTCAGCCAAACGTGCTGCCACCACAGAGCCTGAACGGTTGAAGGTGCAAAGCCTGGTGGCGCAGAACCATCCCTATTACGACACCCTGCGTCTGCGTCTGGGTACTCCCGTGGTGGCTGCGGACACGGCACCTGTTGTCACAGTGATGGACCTTGGCGACAGTACCGTGTGCCGATGCCCACTGCAACTCCTGTACGACCCTCGGGGCGACTCCTCGTTTGCCATGACAGCCATGATTGACTTCCATGGAGTGGCAGGAGGTCGCTACAAGATAACGATTCCGGAGGCGATGACAGACATCTATGGCAGTACCAACGACTCACTCGTCATCAACACTACCTACACCAAACCCGAGAACTATGGCGGCATCACGCTGACTGTGGATACCAAACGCATCGCCCCGGGCGGCTTGCTGTTGGTGCAGTTGCTGAACGAGAAAGGCGACATGGTGCGCCAGGTCACTCTTGCTGCGTCGGGGACAGCGGAATTCCCTCATCTCAAGGGGGGAAAATACACTATCCGTCTGGTGAATGATGCCGATGGCGACGGACAATGGACCCCTGGCGACTACTGGTCGGGACGACAGCCCGAAGAGGTGGTCTATACGGGCAAAGTGCTCGAGTTGCGCGAGAATTGGGAGATGACGGAGCGATTCCACTGGTAGACTTGGACCCATGCCTATGCTGCAAAAGAAACTTGTCTCTGGACTCTTCTGGGTATTGCTTCTCAATCTCATCGTCAAGCCCTTCTGGATATTGGGCATTGAGGTGGGTGTCCAGAATGCTGTAGGGGCTACGGCATACGGATTCTACTTTGCCATATTCAACCTTGCCTACATCTTCAATATCCTGCTTGATGTAGGCATCACCAACTATAACACCCGCAACATCGCCCGCCACCCCCAGCTGATAGAGAAACACCTGTCGGGAATCCTGACGGTAAAACTCATGTTATTAGCGCTGTACGCGGTGGTCACCTTCAGCGTCGGACTGCTGTTGGGCTACGGCTCGGTGCAGTTCCGTCTGCTGGCGGTCCTGTGCTTTAACCAGTTCCTTAACTCGTTGATTCTATACCTCCGCAGCAACTTCGAGGGCCTCCTGCTCTTCCGTTGGGACAGTGTCATCAGTGTCCTCGACCGCGTCTTGATGATTCTCATCTGTGGCGCGATGCTCTGGTGGCCGGAGGCCACTCTCGGCAGCACACCGTTCACCGTCTTCCATTTCGCCTACGCCCAGACGGCGGCCTATCTGGCCACGGCGCTGGTGGCCTTGGCCGTTCTGGTGCGGCGCACGGGACTGCGGAGGCTGCGCTTCAACCGACTCTTCTCGTTGGCGGTGCTGAAGCAGTCGCTGCCTTTCGCCTTGCTGGTGTTGCTCATGGCTTCCTACAACCGTATAGACCCCCTACTGCTACAACAGTTGCTGCCTGATTCCATGGCAGATACCGAGGTGGGTGTCTATGCCAGTGCTTTCCGCCTGCTGGATGGATTGACGATGATAGCCTATCTGGTGAGTATACCCTTGCTGCCTGTATATGCCCGTCTTACAAAAGATGGGGACAAGACCGAGTTGGCCGATACCACGCGATGGGTATTCTCGTTGATGATGGTCTTTGCTGTGACTGCCGCCGTCACCCTTTCCTGCAAGGCAGAGCCGCTGATGGAACTCCTCTACGACGAGCATCAGGGAGCCTCGGCGCAGGTCTTCCGTGTGCTGGTATATGGTATCATCCCTATTGGGACCACCTATGTCTTCGGCACCCTGCTGACGGCTGCCGGAAGGCTCAAGGTGCTGAACTTGTTGGCTTGTGGCGCATTGGTGGTGGGAGTGGTGGCCAACCTGCTGCTCATCCCCCGCCACGGGGCACTGGGATCGGCTTGGGCCAGTCTCACAGCCCAGAGTCTCATGGCTGTAGCCCAAGTCGTTGCCGCCCTGCACATCTTCCGCATGAGAATTATGCTCTCGTATATACTAAAACTATTCCTTTTTACGTTATGGACAATAGCCGTCAACATGATTCTTCCCGCAATGCCGTGGTGGGGAACCTTGCTGGTGGCCGGTGTGGCAGCACTGGCGGCAGCCATCCTCTTGGGATTGCTGGACATACGCCATCTGCGCGCCTTGTTGCGAAACGAATAAACCGAGATATAATGAAAAGACTCTTTATCCTCTTCCTCACCCTCTGCAGTCTGGCACTGCCGGCGGCACGGGCACAACTGTACATAGGTCTGCACGGCGGCGCGACATTGCCCACGGGCTATTATGCCGACTCGAAACTGGCCGACGGCGAGTGGATGCTGCAGGGCACCAACCAGATGAAAGTGGGGGCCGGGGCAGGATTCTCCGCAGGTCTCGACGTGGCTTACGCCATGCCCTTCCTCACCGACCTCAGCGTGATTGTCGAAGCCGAATTCATGCAGAGCGAACCCAACAAAGACGTGAAGGAATGGCACAGCAAGCACGGGACAGAGGACGAATACACCCTGCCGAAATACAGGAACATCCCCATCCTGGCGGGTGTGCGCTACAGTTACCCCATCGGCAAGTACTACGACCTCTTTGGCGAGGTGTTGGGGGGCGTCAACATTCGCACCATCACGCCCTACGTCTGGGGTGCCAGGACCAATACCTACGACAACGCCACGACCATGGCGTTCCGCATCGGTGCCGGCATCGTGGTACGCGACATGGTAACGCTGGGTGCCGGATTCACCAGCCTGGGCAAGGCACCGCTGACGGGCGACTACTACAGCGCGGCCGATCAGAAGTACAACATCGTCAAGGCCACGATGGTGACCGTCTCACTCGGATTCCGCATCAACGTCATGAAGGGTCTCACCCGCAACGTTCAGGACTATTGAAAATTGAAAATTGAAAACTCAAACATTCACACATTGAAACATTCACACATTTACCCCCTCGCTTCCGCCGTCCTGGCACTCCTCCTCTGCTGGACAGTGCCGGCAACGGCCTGCACCAACCTCATCGTCAGCAAAGGAGCCTCAGCCGACGGCAGTACCTTCATCACATACGCCGCCGACAGCCACACCCGATACGGACAACTGCGTTATCATGCCGGCGGGAGCCACCCGATGGGCGAGACCGTCAAGCTCTATAACTACGGCAGTCTCAAGTTTCAGATTGAGATTCCGCAGGTGCCGTATACCTACCGCGTGGTGGGCTTCATCAACGAGCATCAGCTGGCCATCGGCGAGACCACCTGGGGCGGCATCAAGCCCCTCGACAAGGGCAACGCCGAGGGCATCGACTACGGCAACCTCATCTACCTCGCCCTGCAGCGCGCCCGCGACTGCCGCGAGGCCATCCAGGTGATGGCCCAGCTGGTGGAGACTTTTGGCTACAGCGACGGTGGCGAGAGTTTCTCCCTGGCCGACCCCAACGAGGTGTGGATCTTCGAGATTACCAGCAAGGGCCACTTCGAGAAGGGCGCTGTGTGGGTGGCACGCCGCGTGCCCGACGGCTATATCTGCGGCCACGCCAACCAGGCCCGTATCACCACCTTCCCGCAGGAGCCCGCCAAATGGAAGAAGAATGCGCCGCATCCCGCCATCAGCAGCAAGCATCTGGAGTATATCTTCAGTCCCGAGGTGGAATGCGTCTACAGCGCGGATGTGGCCACCTTCGCCCGCAAGCAGGGCCTCTTTGATGGCAAGGATGCCGACTTCTCCTACGCCGACACCTACAACCCCTTAACCTTCTCGGGTCTCCGTGCCTGCGAGGCCCGCGTGTATGCCATGTTCAACCGCTGTGCCGACGGGATGAAGAAATACGAGGCTTTCGCCATGGGCGACAAGAACGCCGAGCGGCTGCCCCTGTGGGTGAAGCCCAACAGGAAACTCGCGGTACACGACGTGATGGAGCTGATGCGCGACCACTTCGAGGGGACCCCCATGGACATGACACAGGATGTGGGCGCAGGCCCCTTCCATTGTCCCTATCGTTGGCGGCCCATGGACTTTGAGGTCGACGGCAAGAAGTACGTCCATGAGCGCGCCATCAGCACCCAGCAGACGGGATTCTCCTTCGTGGCCCAGTGCCGCTCGTGGCTGCCCAATCACGTGGGCGGCATCCTCTGGTTCGGCGTCGACGACACCTACAGCACCTGCTACTGCCCCATGTTCTGTGCCATCGACAGCGTACCCCTCTGCTTCCGCGAAGGCAATGGCTCGATGAGCAAGTACTCACCCACAGCGGCATTCTGGCTCTTCAACCGCGTGAGCAATTTCTGTTACCTGCGCTACGATGCCATGATTCAGGATGTCCGCCGGGTGCAGCAATCCTACGAGAACTATTTCATCTCCCGCGTGGAATGGCTGAAGGGAGATTATACAAAGGAACAGGCCACGGCCCTCAGCAACCGCCTTGCACAAGAGATGATGGACGGATGGAACGCCCTCGACCAGCTGCTGCTGACGAAGTACATCGACGGCAACATCAAGCACACCGACAAGGACGGCAATATCGAGACCACCGAGACAGGCGTTGTCCGCTACCCCAGCCAGCCCAAATACCCCGACTGGTTCTACCGCCAGATAGTCAACGACCACGGCACCGTGCTGGAAGTGAAAGAATAACCCGCGTCAGCCACTATAGACTCTATAGTCACTATAGATTCTATAGTTCCTATATCCCATAAAACCCCTCAAATAACATGAAAAGAATATCCACCCTCCTGCTTGCTGCAGCACTCATCCTCTCTGCCGCCAGCTGCAAGAAAAACAACAACACCATGAGCAATATCGACGAGTCTTGCGTCAAGAGCACGCTGGATGCTTTCCACGACAAATACGGCGACCGTCCCGACCTGCAGGACCGCCTCACACGCGGCGTGCAGCAGGCTGCCGCCCTCTGGACTGCCGAGGACGGCACCCCCGCAGAGTTCCAGGAGTTCTGCCTCAACCACTTCGTGGCCGACAGTGCCGCGCTGCAGGCCATGGCCGACCAGCTGGAGCGCAACATGGAGAGCCTCTGGGGCTGTTTCAACAAGATGACTGTCGACCTCAACCTGCCCATCCATGTCGACGGCCCCGCACCCACCGAGCTGGACGAGTTGTTCGGCGCCTACGACCCCTCGGCGCATTTTTCTGCCGACATGTTCCAGCAAAAGATTGCCTTCATCGTGGTGCTCAATTTTCCCTTCTATACCCTCGAGGAGAAGAACACCCTCGGCAAGGATTGGAGCCGCCAACAGTGGGCCTACGCCCGCCTCGGCGACCTCTTCACCGCCCGCGTGCCCGCCGACGTGCAGCAGCAGCTGACGGCACAGCTCTCGGGAGCCGACAACTATATCTCGAACTATAACATCATGATGGGACACCTGCTCGACGAGCAGGGCAACAAGATTTTCCCCGACATGGCGCTCATCACCCATTGGGGCCTCCGCGACGAGCTGAAGACCCACTATAACGAGGGCGACGAGGGCCTCGCCAAGCAGCGCATGATCTACCAGGTGATGCGCCGCATCATCGACCAGAGCATCCCCGCCTGCGTCATCAACAACGCCGACTACGACTGGAACCCCTTCAGCAACACCATCGTCGGCAAGGAAGGCAAGAAGGACGACAGCCCCGCCCGCGAGCAGGATGTGCGCTACCAGACGTTCCTCGACAACTTCCACGCCATGCAGCAGGTGGACAAGTACAACCCCGGCTACCCCACCGCCATCGCCCGCGCCTTCGACGAGGGCATGGAGGTGAGCTACGAGGAGATTGAACGCCTCTTCGACGAGTTCTGCAGCTCGGAGCAGGTGGGCGAGGTCGCCAAGCTCATCGAGGCCCGCCTGGGCCGCAAATTGGAACCCTTTGACATCTGGTACGACGGCTTCAAGAGCCGCAGCACCCTCAACGAGGACGACCTCTCGGCCCTCACGCGTCGCCTTTATCCCACCCGTGAAGCCTTCGCCACCCAGGGGATGCCCTCCATTCTGCGGCAGTTGGGCTTCGGGGCTGAGAAGGCCAATTTCATCTGCTCGCATGTCACCGTCGACCCCTCGCGCGGTGCCGGCCATGCCTGGGAGTCGAACATGCGCACCGACAACGCCCGCCTGCGCACCCGCATCGGCAAGGACGGAATGGACTATAAGGGCTACAACATCGCCGTGCATGAGTTCGGCCACAACGTCGAGCAGACCATCACCCTCCACGATGTCGACCACTACATCATGAAGGGCGTGCCCAACACCGCCTTCACCGAGGCGCTGGCCTTCGTCTTCCAGACCCGCGACCTCGACTTCCTCGGCTACAAAAACGATGACCCGAAGAAGGAGGCCATGGAGACCCTCGACATCTTCTGGGGCTGCTATGAGATTATGGGTGTCGCGCTTGTCGACATGTACAGCTGGCACTGGCTCTATGAGCATCCCGGCGCTACCGCCGCCGAGCTCAAGGAGCAGGTCATCAAGATTGCCCAGGAGGTCTGGAACAAATACTATGCCAAATATCTGGGTGAAGAGGACTCTCCCATCCTGGCCATCTACAGCCACATGATCGACTCGCCCCTCTACCTCGCCAACTATCCCTACGGCCACATCATCCAGTTCCAGCTCGAGCAGCAGCTCAAAGGCAAGGTCGTCGCCGACGAAATCCAGCGCATCTACCCCGCCGGCCGCCTCACTCCCCAGCACTGGATGCGCCATGCCGTGGGCACAGAGGTCTCCACACAGCCTCTCCTCACTGCCGCCGCCGAGGCCGTCAAGGCCCTATAGTCACCAGCGACTGCTGATGTCGTTCGAGTTCTCGGTCGCCCAGTTCTGCTGGCCGTCGGCGTTGTAGTCCGCCGACGCCCCCTGGTCCGGGAAAAGGTCAAGGAATGGTGTCGCTTGATGTTGGTTGCTTCCTACAAATCCCCTCTCCATCTGGAATTTGACCATGGTCATGGCAGGGGCGCTATATTGTTTCTTTGTCTTCATGGCTCAATTGATGTTGATGGTTGGGATGGTATACATGGTGTTCCGGGCAATGGCCACTTCAGATTGGCCAGTGGAACAGAGGTCCTTGTGGATGCGGAATATCTCGCTGCCCGAGGTGCTGTAGCCCACGAATGTCAGGTACCGCACCGAGCTGATTGTCACAGGCACGCAGAACGATAGCGTCCCATTGTTCCCCGCCACGGTGGCGTAGGCGTTGCTGCCGCTGCGCAGGTCGAAGACCATCTCGCTGCTGTAGCCCACGGCCACGTCGCCGTCGATGCCTATCCCGCCCGAGGGCGTTGTGGGGCCCTGCACAGCCCAGCGGGCGCTGTAGGTGCCGTTGCCGAGGTGTGCCACCGTGCTGCCGCTCTGTGCCACCACCTTCAGCGTGGCCACATCGACGGGGCTTGCCGAGGTGTTCTTAAGCGTGATGCGGAAGCCGCCCGTCAGGTGGTTGAAGAGCAGGCTTCCCTCTCCGGCTGCGGCGCTGGCGGCCATCGGGAAGACCGTCTCATGTTTCCCGTCGCCTGTGAAGCGGACCGTGAGGCGGTTCATCACCACCTCGCGCGTGGTGCTGTTGTTCGTCACCGTCACGTCGTTGCCGCCGAAGTTGCTGCCAGGGTAGAGGGCATACATCGCTTCACTGAGGGGCGTGACATTGTCGAGGTGGAAGCCGTCGGTGGCGTTGCCCGCGATGGTGCAGGTCGTGCCGTTCAGGTCGATGGTCTCCGAGGCAATCCAGGTGGCGTTGCTGGGGGCCGTGGGGTCCACCAGCACCTTGGCGCCGCCGAGGGTCATGGGTTTTCTCAGGAGACGTATCTCTCGTGTCCCCTCCTTCGTGCAGCCCGCTGCGACCAGCGCCAGCAGTGCTGCTATGGTGAATATCTTGCTTGTCTTCATATTTCTTGTTTTATTTGATGACTATCTTCTGAGCCTTCCCGCCCATGCGCAGCACGTAGACGCCCGCCGTCGGGAATTGGGAATTGAGAATTGAAAGTTGAGAATCGACCTCGTGGGTGAAGAGGTGGCGGCCCATGATGTCGTAAGCCTCGAGGGTGCCGGAGCCAGTGACGATAACCCCGTCGCCGACCACGTAGGCGAACTGCTGTTGCTGCGCAGGCATCCCGTCGGCATCATCCTCTCCGTCCAACTGCAGCCCCTTCGGCAGCGGGGGCAGTGCGCCCTTGGCGGCGGGGGTGATTCCTGAGGGGGTGATGGTGAGGGTTTCGCCTGAGGGATTGTCAGTGTGGAAGAGCACAGCCTCGCCCGCGGCTATGGTGCCTCCATTGGGGTAGGCCTGCCAGGTCCCGTCGGCGCGGAGGCGGTAGAAGGCGCGGCTGCTGCTTATCTCCTGCGGGTAGGGGTTGCCGACGAGATTGAAACCGGCGAGAGAATCATCCGACGTGCAGTCGTGGGTGAGGGTGAAAGTTATATTGCTGCTGTTTGGCTCACCGGTGAAGATCAGTGTCTCGGTGGTGCTGCGACGGTAGATATATCCGTGGCCACGAATGAGGGTGTTGAAGCCGCTGGCACCGTTGCCAGACCTTTGGTTACGCCAAGTGGCGGCAGTCTCGTCGTAACCGAAGAGGTCGTAACTGGCATCAGTAAGGTGGGTGACACCCACGACGGTCTCGTCATTGCCATTGTCGTGCATCGGCGAGCTGATAGCGTGCCAGCCACCGGCACTGACCTCAATCGGGAAGCCCAAAAGGGCGGTGATGGTGACGTTCTCGTTGGGCATAGTTAATGAGTAGGGGTTCGAGGTGCCTGTAAGGGTGCCCGCACTGGCGGAGTAGTTGCCGGGGACGACGTAGCCATTGGTCGCGCCGAGATTAAGGCTCACGTTTTCGCCGTTGCCGGCATAGAGCACATCGTTATATTTGATGCCGACACCGTAGCCCGTGATGCCGCTGACGTTGTATTCCGTTACAGGCGTGCCGGCGTTCTCGACAGTGATGTTCTCGCCACCCGTAATGCTGTGGCGCAGCTTGCCTTGCGCGGTGCCGAGGGTCTCGGTGTAGTAGCAGTTGGTGACGTTGACCACGCCGCCGCTTGAGTTCCTTGCCAAGGTGTAGGATCCAGTCGCGTCCACCGTAACATAGGCAGGGGCAAAGATACAGTCGGTGATATTGGCTCTCGAACTCGTAGTATTCGTTTTCCAACCTATCAATCCGCTGCATCCCGTGCTGGTTCCGCCAAGGAGTCTGCCCGTGAAGGCGCAGCCAGTGATGTCAGCATTGATAGTGTAACCCACCAAGCCACCGTGTTGGGCATCACCAGAGTATCTGGTATCGATGACGACACTGCTCTTTACATTGGTCAGCGTGAGGTTGCCCGTGCCGTTGCGTCCCACCACACCACCGGCATGTTGATTGGTGGTGGTGATTGTTCCAGTAGTGATAAGGTTTTTGATGGTGGCGCCATACGTAAAGCGGAACGGACCGCAGAAGTTGTCGGCGCAGGAAATGTCGAGATTAAGCGTGTGTCCGTCGCCGTCGAAAGTGCCGTTGAACGTCTTGTAAGTATTCTCGTCAGGATGTGAGCCCACCATCGTGGTAACCGAGATGTTCTCCATCAACTTGAAGAACTTGCCGCTGTAGATGATGCCGCTGATGCTGACGTTACTAGCGAGCATATCCCATTGTTCAACGTTGCTAATCAAGTATGGGTCTGTCTCGGTGCCGGCATATTCTGTTTCCCAGTTGATAAGTTGGTTCGGGGCAACGGTGACATTGGCATTGGCGTTCAAGACGAAACTGTCGCCCTCTATGGATTCACTGTTCACGGAATAGATGTGACGATAGCCAGGGTTAGCTGGAGTGACGTACGAGA
>CAJOIV010000009.1 GCA_905234665.1 uncultured Bacteroidales bacterium
AGCAGATAAGCGACATAATTGTATTCTCCATCTTTGGTGACCAGTTCGAGGCTACGCTTGAAATTGTTGTTCAGCCTCTTGCCACGCTCGTCATAATAGATGCGCAATTGCTCAAACGTCAGATCCTGACGGTTGGAGACAATCTTGCTAATAGAATTACGCGTGCGCATGGCAAACAGACGGTCTATCTGTTCTTGGGACATAGGCTCAACAGAAGTGCCCACCCGGATGAATGCACCTCGAGGAGTCATGCCGTATTTGGTTTTGAAGTATGGTTTGTCAATACCGCTGGCCACTGTGATTTTAACCACAGTGCGGTTTTCTGTCGTTTCTGTTGAGATGTCAAACAACCCCATTGCCGATGGGGAGATATTGTTTTTGATACGGTCTTTCAGTTTCAGCATGCATTCATCGGCATCTTCGACTCCAACGACGGTTCCGTCATTGTTGATACCGATATAAATATATCCTCCTTCTTTATAGTTCAAAAAGGCAATGACTTCTTTTTCTATATCCAAGTCGGGAGTCAATTCTCTCTTGTATTCTATGCGGTTGGTCTCCATATTCATGTTATAATATTATTGGGGTCCTTCTACTTTGCTTGCATTGCTTGCAGGTGTTAGTCATCCACCCTTTATGAATAGGTTTTATATTTTGTCAATTTTTACAGACGAGAAGTCTATATAATGATTGAATGCTCCTTCAAAAATACTTTTTAATGGAGTTATTGTATCTTGTTCTGCTATATTAACCAAAGAGCCCACATGGGTGCCATATGCTCGAGAAACATCAATTTCAACAAGAATACCATCTTGATTCTTCCGAGAATCAACTTGATAAAAATCGTTAAGGGGGCCATTAAAAATATATAATGGTTTCTTCATCATATAAAACAGTGGAAATAATAAAGAAGCATATTCAGAACAATCATATTCCCGTTTATATGATAAATCCTTAATAATCTTATCTATAGACACCCCGCATTCTATCATGAATAATATAAGATGAAACAATGGAAAGGATGTAGAAACACCCCATTCTTGACCGCATATTTCGATATACTCTTTTTTGATTCTATCTTGAGTGTCAAAGTTACAAAGCCTTGTAATGTCTCTCATGGATAAAGAAGAAATCTTATCTTGAAGATTTATCATGTAAGGGTACATCTCATTGATTGAAAAGTTTCTTTTCAATTGGGATATCAAATCTTGTTCCAAGTAGGAGCGGAAGCTATATCTAAACGGCTCGCATGCGAGGAACTTGCTCATGTAGCCTTGATAATTTGCATTTGCTCCGTAAAAATGATGGAATATGTATTCCGTTGTCTCGTAATCCATCACCAGAACAATATTGTCAAAGCCAAACTTGTTGCAAACCTTGTCGGGATTTGATGTGTCGTCGATGTGGGCACTCAGCACATTGAGTATTCTGAAAAGATGTTGCGGGTCAAGTCTGTCTAAGTCTTCAATAATCAGAACCGTTTTCTTCGCCTTGTGATTGGTACCATGATCCTCTTGAATCCATTTGACAGTCTCCCGAATCAATTCAGTATAGCCATCCTTCTCATACAATCCCCCTCTTTGTTTTTCAAATACCTTCAAATATTCGTCGGCAAGATGCTTCTTCTCTTCGTATGTTTTCTTCGCCGCTAAGAACCGATCGAGTATTTTATTATAGAAATCCCCTCCCGGAATGAATGAGAGAAGAAACGAAACAACAGAAGACAAGTCCACGAACGACTTGACAGCCTCAAACAGAGCATCTATATCAATGCTGTTCAGTTCGTTTCTTTCATGCATCTGAAGGATGATATCCCGTTTAATATATTCAAACACATCCTCGTTGGTTGCCACAGAATAGTTTACGGGATATACCGTAAAGAACTCATATTTTTCAGCCAGGCTTTCGTTTTTAGTTAATTCGTTAAGGAAGTACGTCTTACCGTCTCCAAACTTAGCCGACAAGATGATTCTATCCGAGGAGTTTAAGTATTGAGCAAACTCTTCAATCTTAGGCGAGACATCATATTTATCATGTTGTAACTTCATATTTTGATGATTAGGTCTTTCCTACCATTTTGGTGCTACATGTATTGCTTGAGATTTATTAGGTCTTATTGATGCATTTCATTCTTTTGCAACCTTCTATTTAATCATGTCTTTACAAACTTACAGGCACAAGACCTAACTTGTTGATGCTTTCGTTAGCTTTCTGCAAAGCCTCGTGGACCTCGAGGACTTCGGTATAGTCCCAATACTTGATGTCATTGTTAACTCCGGGAAGAGCCTCCACCTCTTTCCGTATCTTCTCCAACTGCTCTGCATCTGAGACGGCGACAATGCCTTGCACGGCTTTGTTGTTCTTGGCCTTCATCAGATTAAGGATAAGGCTGTCAATGGAGCCAGAGGTCTGGACTTCAAAGACGTAGATAATTCTTCCCATGTTGCCGATAGAAACTTCCCAGACGGCATCAACCTTGGCGCCATTGGCCACCTTAACCTCTGTTGTTGCCTTGAATCCCAGACATTCGCCAATGTCCTTAATCTTGTCCCGTATGTCATTGTGAACGAAACCTGACTCTTTCTTTGTCTTAGGTGCTTCCACCACATCGACTGTCACAGGCTCATCAATGTCTTTCTGTGCTTCCTGCCAGATGAAATAGTCAAGAGCAATCAGATTCTCTAAATCATCGTATCCTTTCTGATTGGCGACTCTCAGCATCTTCTTGCCACACTCTGACAGATAGGCATACATTTTGCCATCCATCGCAGAGTCGTATTTTGGTGTATTGGGCACTTCAAGAATGGTGAAGCCCGTCTTGGTTTTGCTGTTCCAGAGGATGCACTCGTCAGGAAATGCTTTGTTGAGTATCTCGCTCATGATAGCTGGTCCAACACCATTTATCTTCTCTCGAAACTCATCCCATCGCTTGGCAAGTGAGTCATTACCACAGAGCAGATTGGCGAACTGAGTACGCAACAATTCTATCCCGTTCGTCTCAATCAAATTGTCTATCTTATAGTGTTTGTTGCCCCACATGCCCATAGCCCATAGGGGAGACAGCAGATTGTAGAAGTCCTCGGCCGTCATCTTCAGAAGGCGTGCTTTGTCGTACTTCTGCATTTCCTTGGCATGGGCTTTGCGTTCCGCCAATTCATCAGTGGACTTCTCCTGATGAGCCATTCGCCATTGATGGTATCGCTCCAGAAAGGTGAGGAATTTCTTTTCGTTCATATTCAAATGTTGTCGAGTTTCATTTTCAAACTGCAAAGGTACTCATTATTCGCCAAATAAGCAAATCAATCTTTTGAATTCAATGGCAGGGCGTTGATAATTAGCCGACTGAAATTATGGGGCTGGCGATTATGACGGGTTTTACGTTCCTCAATTTGGGCGTTTCCGGCGGGGATTTCATTAATTGGGCTGGCTTTCCTCTGGATTGTGGCGGCTTCTTGCCGGCTGACGCGGCAGAAATCTTGTGGATCATGTAGATTATTCCGCCGACGGCGGTTGGTTGCTACAATTTTTAGTCTGCGGGCCAAGGTTTTACAGGCAGGGTACCATGTACAACGGCAAGTAGCGATAGTCGCCGTCTCTCTCGACGCCGCTGTACTTGAATTGGGTGTGTATTGTCTGTATCGGCATGGCTATTGTATAGCGTCCACTTACATATTGTATATTTTAGTGTTTTACGGTTCTCCCTTCGTGGGAGCAACACAATGCAAATATACACATTTTTTTGGATTGGGGGAGTTTTTTCATTGTTTGTCTCTCGGTTTGCAGGTAATATTTTAATATTATTAGTTTGTCACCAGGATACGTAGGAGCAGAAAACCATACACAAAATATGTAATAAAATTTTGCCATATAGAATTTAATTCATATCTTTGCAACATGAAATAAAGACAACTATCCATGAGAATTATTAAGAAAACAACTATAAAACAATATTGTACAAAGCATCCGCAAGCGACATCCGGCTTGATGGAATGGATGAGAAAGACCGAGGAGGCCAATTGGACTTGCTTTGAAGATATCAAAAAGACGTTTAACAGCGTGGATTATGTGGGTCAGCAGCACTACGTGTTTAATATCCAGCACAACGATTTCAGATTGGTTGTTGTTATTCAATTCACTCCACAGAATGTGTTTGTGCGTTTCATCGGCACACATAGTGAATATGACCGAATCAAGGACATAAAAAATATTTGAGACATGACAAAGATACAGACAGAACAAGAGTACAATGCAATTTGTGAGCGCATTGAAGAATTGCTCCCACAAACTTGGGGAGATGACGTGAAAGGGGATTCCCCCGCATGCTTAGAGTTAAACCTGCTTGCCAATCTTGTGGCAGACTGGGAAGATGAACATGTAATCTTTGATGACGTCTTGGGCAATGCCATCAAGAAGAGCCTTTTCGAAAAGAACCTTACCCAGAAAGCCGGTGCAGAGCTTCTCGGCATCAGCCCGTCGCGTATGAGCGACCTCGTGCATGGAAGGATGGAGCCCTCGTACCGCCTTTCCCGTAGGATCTGCAAGAAACTCAATATCCCACCCGAGGTGGTGCTGGGTGTCTGAAAAAATGATAACTAATGATTCCATGAGCCAGAATACGCTGGATTATCTGGAGAGTCACCAAAGCGGGACTCCCTCACAGTGGAGGGAAGAGGCCGAGTGGCGGCGCGACAACCGCGAATGGCTGCATTACTCGAAACGAATAGCGGTGATGCTGTTGTCGTACATGAAACGGGGGCACCTGACGCAAAGCGCGATGGCCGAGCGTTTGGATTGCACACAGCAGTATGTGTCAAAGATTCTGAAAGGCACGGAGAACCTGTCTCTGGAGACTCTGGCGAAACTGGAATCAGCTATGGGTGAACGACTGATTGTCTGTTAAAGTCTCGCAGTCCTACACTATCCTTATCCCATTCGTTTTAAACCATATACTATTCCCGTAGGGTCGGTAGCGTAGAGTTGCACATGGTAGGTGTCTTTGTTTGTGAGCACCCTCCGTGCGCCCTGACAGCGCCCTTGCCACGGATTGTGTAGTTATATTATAGTTATATCATAGTTATATTATAGTTATACCATGAGATATAATATAACTACAATATAAGTATAATATAAGTTCAATATAACTATGGTATAAGTAGGGAGGGGACTCGGGGAGCAGTGACAGGGGGAGTACGTGCCTTTGGCACGCTTTTAAAGAACAAAAATAGTACTTGCAGAAGAGATACAGATGGTACACCCAACTATGCCAACAAGAAGTCGGCGAGGGTGTCGGGGGTGATGACCTGGAAATCGGTGCCCGGGTAGGCGTCAGTGAAGGTCTTGGTGAGGGTGGCATTGGTCTTGGGATTCCACTTGATTTCGTAGGCGTGGAGTTTTCCTCCTCCCTCCTCTAAATAGTCTATCTCCTGCTGTTGCTTTGTGCGCCAGAAGTAACTGTTGACCCAGTGATGATAATACGCATTACTCTTCATGCGCTCCGATACGACGAAGTTCTCCCATAACGCACCAATATCCTGTCTCACCTCCGGGGCGTTGTAGTCGGCAATGAGGGCATTGCGGATGCCGTTGTCGTAGAAATATATCTTGCGGCTTGACTTGAGTTCGTGGCGCAAATTGCGCGAGAAGGAAGGCAGCCTGAAGATGATATAGCACTGCTCCAACAGAGTGACGTACCTTTCCACCGTCTTATTGTCCAACGAACACATCTGGCTCAACTCATTGAACGACACCTGCGACCCCACCTGATAGGCCAACGCCCGCAAAAGAGTTTGCAACTTGTCGGGGTGCTTGATGTTCTCCCACGAGAGAATGTCTTTATATAGGTAGGCATCTGTCAACAGCTTAAGTATTCCCATCTCGCTGCCTTCGTTCATCACTACCTCGGGATAATAGCCATAGATGATGCGACGGGGCAACATGCGCAGCTCTTTCAACTTTCCATGATGCGTTACCATCTCGCCAAACGAGAGGGGGAACATCCGGTACTCCCACTTACGTCCCGTCAACGGCTCGTTCACCTCATTGGCCAGTTCAAATGAGGAACTGCCCGTGGCTATCACCTGGATGTCGCTGTCAGAGTCGGCAATCAACTTCAGCCGCAAACCAATATTCTTGATTCGCTGGGCCTCATCGAGTATTACAATCTTGCTGTCGCCGAACTCCGCCAACAGCCTATCGGCCGAGGCATTCTCGAAGAGAGTTTGGGTCTGCATTTCGTCGCCATTCAGCCACAAGACATTCTCTCTTTCACGCAGCATCTGCTTCAACAATGTGGTTTTTCCCACTTGACGGGCACCGATAAGGACAATCACTTTCCCTTTAAATAATTTATCTTCAATGGTTTTATACAGGAATCTTCCAATCATAGCCAAACGTTTTGACGCTGCAAATATACAACTTTTTTGGAATCCATTCCCAAAAAGTCATAACTTTTTTGGAGTTAATTCCAAAAAAGTAATACTTTTGAGAAAGTACCATGGCGGGGAAATGTTGTTCTGGAGGTGCCGCTGATAGAAACCCCGCCTTGGCGGGGCCAAGACGGGGTTTGCTTTCGGATTGCTGCTGCCGGGAAGGCCAGTAGCTGTCGGACGAAGGTCAGTAGCTGCGGGCGAAGATGACGCGGCGGTGGCTGGGCTTGCCGCTGAAGACGCACTTGCCTTCCTCTTCGGGGGCGTCGTAGGGGATGCAGCGGATGGTGGCCTTGGTGAGCTCCTTGACTTTCTCCTCGGTCTCGACGGTGCCGTCCCAGTGGCAGAGGAGGAAGCCGCCCTTCTCGATCTCGGTCTGGAATTCCTCCCAGGTGTCGACCTTGCGGGTGTTGGCGGCACGGAAGTCGGCGGCACGCTGCAAGAGGCTCTTCTGTATCTCGTCCATGAGCTGGAGGACATGGTCGGCAATGCCTTCGAGGGGCATGGTAATCTTCTCGAGGGTATCGCGGCGACAGACCTCGCAGGTGCCGTTCTCCAGGTCGCGGGGGCCGATGGCGAGGCGCACGGGGACGCCCTTGAACTCGTACTCGTTGAACTTCCAGCCGGGCTTGTACTCGGTGCGGTTGTCGTACTTGACCGTCAGGCCCTTGGCCTTGAGGCTCTCGATGAGGGGTGTGACATGGGCGTCGAGTTCGGCCATCTGCTCGTCGTTCTTGGCGATGGGGACGATGGCCACCTGGATGGGCGCCAGCTTGGGAGGCAGCACGAGGCCGTTGTCGTCGGAGTGGGTCATGATGAGGGCACCCATGAGGCGCGTGGAGACTCCCCACGAGGTGGCCCAGACATACTCGAGCTGGTTCTGCTTGTTGAGGAACTGCACCTCGAAAGCCTTGGCGAAGTTCTGTCCGAGGAAATGGGAGGTACCGGCCTGGAGGGCCTTGCCGTCCTGCATCATGGCCTCGATGCAGTAGGTGTCGAGGGCGCCGGCGAAGCGCTCGTTGGGCGACTTGACGCCCTTGACGACGGGCACCGCCATCCAGTTCTCGGCGAAGTCGGCATAGACGTCGAGCATGCGGCGTGCCTCCTCCTCGGCCTCCTCGCGGCTGGCGTGGGCGGTGTGGCCTTCCTGCCAGAGGAACTCGGCGGTGCGGAGGAACATGCGGGTGCGCATCTCCCAACGGACCACGTTGGCCCACTGGTTGCAGAGGATGGGGAGGTCGCGGTACGACTTGATCCAGTTCTTATAGGTGCTCCAGATGATGGTCTCGGAGGTGGGGCGGACGATGAGTTCCTCCTCGAGGCGGGCGTCGGGGTCGACGACCACGCCGCTGCCGTCGGGGGCGTTCATGAGGCGGTGGTGGGTCACCACGGCGCACTCTTTGGCGAAGCCTTCGACGTGCTCGGCCTCACGGCTGAGGAACGACTTGGGGATGAAGAGGGGGAAATAGGCGTTCTGGTGGCCGGTGGCCTTGAACATATCGTCGAGGGCGCGCTGCATCTTCTCCCAGATGGCGTAGCCATAGGGCTTGATGACCATGCATCCGCGGACGGCGGAATTCTCGGCGAGGTCGGCGCGGACGACCAGCTCGTTGTACCATTCGGAGTAATTTTCGGAGCGTTTTACAAAATCTTTTGCCATTTATTTCTCTTTTTTTTCTGTTGTATTCAAATAATTTGCGTATCTTTGCAGTTTGAAATGTCCAAGGATTTTGGACGTGCAAAGATACAAAATTAATACCATATTGATGAATATCAACGGAAAAATAATTTTCATGGTCCTGCTCGCGGGCCTGCTGGCAGTCCACAATGCGCCGGCGGCGCAGGGGCAGAGCGGCACTGGCGGCAGCGGCCACAACGGAGTTCTCGACACCTTCAGCTGCCCCATCGTGGGATTCAGCGTGGCGGGCGTCATCCCGTCGACAGGGGCTTCGGCGGCATCGGGTTTCGACGGCACAGGGGTGGTTCCCACAATGGCCGACCTGTACAAGCCGCCCTACCTGGGCTTCGGCGTCCACTTTCTCTACAAGACCCGGCAGCACTGGGTATTCTCCGTCGACGGCAACATCTGGTTCGGAAGTGACAACCTGCAGTACCGTACTGACCGCATGGGGAGCGTTTTCTCACGCGACAGCCTCATCATCGGAACCAATGGCACCGACGCCAACGTAACCTGCTACAACCGCCACATCGCCGTCACGGCAGGAGCCGGGAAGATATTCCCCCTCTTCCCGCAGAAGAATCCCAATTCGGGCCTCCTGCTGAAACTGAACGCCGGATACCAGCGCGGACAGACCATCTTCATGCTCAACGACGTCAACGCCCCCCAACTCGACGGCGACTATGCCCTCCTGTATGACCACCAGCGTCACGGGTTGTTGCTTTCCGAGGCCATCGGCTACTGGTTCATGAGCAACCACGCCAACCTGGTGAACTGCGCCCTGACCTTCGAGGTGTCGCAACTCTGGAGCCGTTCGACACGCGACTACGTAATCGACAACCGCGCCGGGCTCAAAGGCAAGGACAACACCAGATACTTCGACCTCCTCTACACCCTCCGATTCACCTGGATGTTCCCGCTCAAGGGCAAGACCGTCAGGGAGTACTACTTTTATTAATAATTAGGAATGAGAAATTAGAAATTAGGAATTGAGAACTGACAGGAACACACTCCTCCGGCCCTTCGGGCCACCTCCCCTAACTTAGGGGAGGAGTGGCTGCCGCGGTTCATATCAACATATCAACGTATCAACAATATCCCATGAGATACCTCTATACATTCGGAATCATCTGCTACACTGTGGGGGTCTACGTTGCCTCGCTGTGGAACGACAAGGCCCGCCAGCTGTGCGACGGCTGGCGCCACACCTTCCGGCGCCTGGCCAAATCGCCCGTGGGCAACGGCAAGACGGCCTGGTTCCACGCCTCGTCGCTGGGCGAGTTCGAGCAAGGCCGCCCCATCATCGAGGCTTTCCGCAAGGAGCACCCCGACTACAAGATATGCCTCACCTTCTTCTCGCCGTCGGGCTACGAGGTGCGCAAGGACTATGCCGGGGCCGACTTCGTCTGCTACCTGCCGCCCGACACACGCGACAACGCCCGCCGGTTCCTCAACATGCTGCACCCCACGGTGGTCTTCTTCGTCAAGTACGACTACTGGTTCAACTACCTCGAACAGCTGCACATGCGCGAGGTGCCCACCTATATCTTCTCCACCATCTTCCGTCCGGGACAGTATTTCTTCCGTTGGTACGGGGGCTGGTTCAGGAAACATCTGGACCGCTGCTTCACCCACATCTTCGTCCAGAACAAAGAGTCGCAGAAACTGCTGAAGTCCCACGGCATAGGCCACTGCTCGGTGGCGGGCGACACCCGTTTCGACCGTGTCCACGCCATCGCCCAGGAATGCCGGAGCAACGAGGTGGTCGAGGCATTCCTTGCCAACCATCAAGGCAAGAAAGTGATTCTGGCAGGAAGCTCGTGGGAGCCCGACGAGGAGCACCTGCACCGCTATCTAATTAGGAATGAGGAATTAGGAATGAGGAATGGAGAATTAGAAATTAGGAATGAGGACCCGGTGTCCGGGCCGACTATTCCAGGAATCAGGAATTGCATCCTCATCCTTGCCCCGCACGTCATCGGCGAAGCCCACCTGGCCCACATCGAGCAACTCTTCGGCAAAGACAACTGCCTCCGTTACTCTCAACTTTCAACTTTCAACTTTCAACTTGCAACGCCCCCTTCTGTCCTTATCATCGACAATATGGGCATGCTCTCCTCCCTCTACCGCTACGCCGACGTGGCCTATATCGGCGGCGGATTCGGCCAGGGCATCCACAACATCCTGGAGGCCGTCACCTTCGGCAAACCCGTTGTCTTCGGCCCCAACTACGGCAAGTTCCAGGAGGCACGCGACATCATCCGGCTCGGTGGCGGTTTTTCCTATAGCGACTACACACACCTGCCGCCCATCGTCGACAGTCTCCTCAACGACCCGGAGGCCTACCAAAAAGCATCCTTGGCCTGCAGCAAATACATGGATTCCAACCTCGGCGCCACACGCAAAATCCTTTCCATTATTCATGAGACTGACGGATGACCATAATATCCGCTCCAAGGCGGCAATGACAGTGGCTGCGGCCGTGCTGGCCCTGGTCTTCTCCTCGTGTGGTGTCGACAAATACCTCAACGAGGGCGAACGTGTGCTCAATCGCAATCAGGTCACCACGCTGATGGACGACGGCAGCCCGGCATCCAAAGAGGTCAGAGCCGCATCCAAAGAGGCTTCCAAATACATCACCCAACAGCCCAACAAGCGCTTCCTCGGTGTGAGAAGCTACATGCGCCTTTTCTGCTCCACCAATCCCGACGACACCAGTGGGTGGGCCAATTTCTGGCGTGCCCGCGGGGAAGCTCCCGTTATATACAACCCAAACGCCGCACTCCACTCTGCTCAGCAGATTGAGGCTCTCATGCACAGCAAGGGATGCTTCAACACGCACGTTTCGGCCGACACTCATCACGTCTTCCGCAACGAGGTCAAGGTCAACTACACCATCCATGCCTCTCCGCGCTATAAGATTGACGAAGTCCGATTCCGTTGCTCCCAGTCCGATGTCAACGACCTCCTGCAACAATGGAAGCAAAACTCAGCCATCCACGTGGGCGACTACTACGACCAGGCGGTCCTGGAGAAGGAACGGCAGGAAATAGCCACCTTCCTGCAACGGAGAGGCTACTACTATGCACGCAGTTCGCTGGTGCACTTCTACATCGACACCACCTTCGATTCCAGACTCCTAAGTGTCCTCGTTACCGTCCGCCTACCCGAAACCGTCGACCAGGCAGGCCACAACCGGCGCATTCCTCTCCTATCCTACCGGATTGACAACATATATATTTATCCCGACATCGACCTCCGGCCCGATGCAATGGACCACCCACTCGATACACTCATCATCCCCTACGAGTCCCGCCACGGTACCACCCTTTACAACTTCATCTACAGCAACGGCCATCCACGTAAGAAAAGCGCCGACCTTTCTCTTGCCGTATCGCCCCGCGCCATCAGCCGCTCTCTCTATATTTTCCATGGACAGACCTACCGCCCCTCCATCGCCACCTCCACCAACAACAGCCTCATGGCCTTGAATAATTTCAAGTTCACCGATATCTCCTTCCTCCCTTCTCCCAACAGCACTGACACCGCTCCTCTCCTCGACGCACGCGTCCGCATGATTAAGGCTCCCCCTCGCCGCATCAGCCTGTCTTTTGAACTCACCAATGGCTCCTATAGTGCCACTGACGAGAATTATAATTTCTTCACTTCTGGCAATATGGGCCTTGGCGAAAACCTTAGTTACCGTAATACCAACCTTTTCGGCGGCGCCGAGCAGCTCACTATCGAACAGAATCTCCTCATCGAAACACCTAAGAGAGTCTTCCAGCAGAAAGAGAGAGGCTTCTACGATATCTTCAACTCATTCGAATCCGGTGGCGGCATTACCCTCGACCTCCCCGAATTCCTTCTCCCTTTCACCGGTGGCATTGCCTGGCAGCAAAACAAACCACACACACTCTTCAACATCAGCACAGACTATCTCTTCCGCACTTTCCACATGCCCGACATTGACTCTGCCATCAGAATCGAACGCATCCGCCTATCCAGTTCTTTCGGCTACACATGGTCTCACAGCCGCGAAATGCAGCACCGGCTTCTCCCCATCAATGTCTCCTACAACCACACCATCTCTGGCGAAGAGTATTTCTATTATCTGGGTATCATCACCTCCGACTACCGCTATTTCGCCCAGAACTACTTTATCCTCAATACCGAATATCAGTTCACCTACAGCAACCAGTACCCAGCCTCGCCAGGCAGCCGCGAGTCGGCGCGCCACGACTTCGACTTCGTGACCGTCAACGTGGAGACCGCGGGCAACCTGCTGCGCCTGGCCGAGAGCACCGTGGGGCTGCCCCTCGGCAGCGACAAGGCGGTGGACTACTACCAGTTCTTCCGCATCGAAGGCGAATACAAGCACTACTTCCATTTCGGCCGCGCCTCCACCCTCGTCCTTCGCACACTCGCAGGTATCGGTATCCCCTATGGACACTCCTCTGACCTCCCCTACGAGCGCACTTTCTATGGCGGAGGCCCCACCACCATGCGTGCCTGGCTCATCCGCCGTCTCGGCCCGGGCGACAACTTTGACTCGGAATGGGATTTACCCATCAGTATGGGCGATTTCCAGTTGGTCGCCAACATCGAACAGAGATTCCCCATAACCGGCATCTTCGAGGGTGCCCTGTTCGCCGACATCGGCAACGTATGGACACTCAAGCAGATCAAAGACATCCCCCGGACCTTCGCCGTTGGCACAGGACTCGGACTCCGCGCCAACATCACCTTCATCACACTCCGACTCGACATAGCATTCCCCCTCTACGACCCGGGATACGCCCAAGACAACCGCTGGCTTTTCCAACACTTCCGCTGGAACAAAACCGTCCTTAACTTTGGAATCAACTACCCGTTCTAATTGAGAATTGAAAATTGAAAATTGAAAAGACACACTCCTCAGTCACTTCGTGACAGCTCCCCTAACTTAGGGGAGCAGCTAACATATCAACATATAAACATATCAACGTGAAACACCTGCTTGAAGAAGTACAGAAGATTTTCGAGGCCGAGCAGTTCCTCGCACAGCCTGAGGAACTCTACCGGCCCATCGACTACACCCTCCGCCTCGGAGGCAAACGCATACGGCCACTCCTTCTCCTCGCCGCCAACCAGATGTTTGGCGGGAAAACCGACGACGTGCGCCATGCGGCCCTCGCCATCGAGACGTTCCATAACTTCACCCTCCTCCACGATGACCTCATGGACCGCTCCCCTCTCCGCCGCGGCAAACCCACCGTCTACTCACTCTGGGGCGACAACAGCGCCATTCTCTCTGGCGACACGATGTTTGCCTTGGCCTGGCGTTATCTCCTCCGTCGTGACCATCCACGCCTCCGCGACATTCTGAACACCTTCAACGAGACCGCCATAGAGGTGTGCGAAGGGCAGCAGTATGACATGAACTTCGAGCAGCGGGACGATGTCACCGTTCCCGAATACCTGGAGATGATCCGCCTCAAGACCGCCGTCCTCCTCGCCGGAGCCCTCAAGATGGGCGCCCTCTACGCCCAGGCGCCCGACGGCGACATCCAGCGTCTCTACGACTTCGGCATCCACCTCGGCCTCTCCTTCCAGCTGCAGGACGACCTCCTCGACGCCTACGGCGACACCGCGACCTTCGGCAAGGCCACCGGCCAGGACATCCGCGACAACAAGAAGACCTACATCTACCTCCACGCCCTGCAGGTCGCCAGTCCCGAGCAGCAAGAAAGACTCCGGCAACTCTTCAACAATGAGAGCGCCGACACCGAGGCCAAAGTCCGCGAAGTCCTCGACATCTACGGCCGGCTGAATATCCGTGAGGCCGTCGAGAAAGCCATCGCCGACGAGTTCGACATGGCAAGAAAATGTCTCGACGAAGTCCGCGCCGAAGAGGCCGCCAAGGCACCCCTGCGCGAACTGTTGGAGACCCTCTTCGACCGAAAGAAATGAAAAAAAAAGCATTTTTTTCTTTCAAGTCCGAAAAATAGTGTATATTTGCAAAAGCAACCGATAAGGACAACAACAAACAAACTAATTAATAATCAACACACAAAAAGAAATTATGAAAAAAGTAATTGCTTTGATGTCAATCGTTGGCTTATTGACATTCACCAATCTCAACGGCCTCCGTGCCCAGGACCAGACCGCTCCCGCCCCCGAGGCTACCACCGAGCAAGTTGATGAGCAGACCGCCGACAGCAATGTCGCCGTCGAAGCCGAAGAGGCTGCCGAGACCGTCGCCGCTCCCGTGGATGAAACCAAATCCTTCCACCAGGTGCTGAAAGAAAAGTACATCTCCGGTGGTGCCGGCTGGATGACCCCCGTGCTCATCTGCCTCATCTTCGGTATGGCCCTCGTCATCGAGCGCATCATCTACCTGAACATGGCCACCACCAACGTCCAGAAACTCCTTGAGGGCATCGAGGGATTCGTTGCCAAGGGCGACTACAATGGCGCCAAGGAGCTCTGCCGTGACACCCGCGGCCCCGTTGCCAGCATCTTCTACCAGGGTCTCGACCGCATCGACGAAGGTCTTGACAATGTCGAGAAAGCCGTCACCTCCTACGGTGGTGTCCAGATGGCCCGCCTCGAGAACAACATGACCTGGATCACCCTGTTCATCGCCCTGGCTCCCTCCTTCGGATTCCTCGGAACCGTTGTCGGTATGGTGCAGGCATTTGATGACATCGAGGTCGCCGGTGATATCAGCCCGACCGTCGTGGCCGGTGGTATGAAGGTCGCTCTGCTGACCACCATCTTCGGTCTTATCGTCGCCATCATCCTTCAGATTTTCTACAACTACCTCCTCACCAAAATCGAGAGCCTCGTTGCCGCCATGGAAGACGGTTCCATCTCCTTCATGGACATCCTCGTGAAGAACAAGAAATAAATGTTTAAATGTGTAAGTGTGAAAATGTGAAAATGTGTAAGTAGGGCGGAAGCCTAAAGACATCAACACATTAGCACATTCAAACACTTAGGAATTCACTCAAACATTAACACATTAACACATTCAAACATTCATTCACCATGAAAGAAAAGACAGATAAAATATTGACCCTGGCGCTCCTCGGCCTGGCCATCGTGATGACGGCAATCGCTTTCGTCTTCGCGCTGAACACCGCCAACGGCGGCATGTTCGACTTGGCCTTCTGGCTGCTCATCGCCATGATGGTCGTCGCCATCGGAGCCATCGTGCTCTTCCTCGTCAAAAAGCTCGCCGAGCGTTTCGCGACAGAAAAAGGCTACCTCAAGAAATTCCTTATCCTGATAGGCATTGCCCTCGTCGTTCTCGTCCTGTCCTATCTCCTGGCCAGGGGCGATGATGTCGACCTTGTCAAATTCGGAATCAGCGAAGGCACCTCCAAGCTCATCGGCGCCGCCTGCATCGTATGCTACATCCTCAGCATCGGTGCTGTGTGCGCCATTGTCGTGGCCGAGTGCCTGCCTAAGTCGAACAAGAAAAAATAAATAGACTATGGGAAGGAAACTACCTGGATTAAACACCAGCTCAATGTCCGACATCTCGTTCCTGTTGTTGGCCTTCTTCCTGTTGGTCTCCAACATCAACACAGACCAGGGTATTGCGCGTCGTCTGCCGCCTCCGCTGCCTCCCAACCAGAAGGACACGCCCGAGGTCAAGGAACGTAATATCTTTGTAGTCAAAATCAACAGCAAGGACCGCCTCCTCTTCAACGGCGAGGTGGGCGACATCCACGACCTCAAGGACCGCGCCAAGGAGTTCCTCGGCAACCCGTCGAACGACCCCAAGCTGCCCGAGAAGATCGACATGGATATCCCCCTGCTGGGCTCGATGAAGGTCTCCAAAGGTATCATCTCCCTGCAGAACGACCGCGGCACCTCGTACGACATGTACGTGGCTGTGCAGAACGAGTTGACGGCTGCCATCAACGAGATGCGCAACGAGCTGTCAGTAGAAAGGTTCGGCAAGAAATATGCCGACCTCAGTACCCCACAGAGCGAAGCTATCGACCAGGCAATCCCCATTGCCATCTCGGAAGCCGAGCCCACAAAGATAGGAGAACGTAAATAATGGCAAAATTCACTGGTAAAAACAAGAAAGAGACCCCCGGTCTCAACATGGGTTCCATGTCGGACATTATTTTCATGCTCCTGTTCTTCTTCATGACCATCACCACAATGCGCGAGAGTTCATTGTATGTGACCATCAAGGTGCCCAAAGCCACCGAGGTCGTGAAACTTGAGAAGAAGAGCCTTGTCTCCTACATCAATGTGGGTACCCCCATGCAGGGTGAGATGCAGCGCAAATACGGCACCGAATCCCGCATACAACTCAACGATGCAATTATGGAGGTCTCCGACATCCCCCTCTTTGTAGAAACTGAAATCAACCAGCGCGTCGAGGCTGACCGCCCCTTCGTCACCATGTCCATCAAGGCCGACAAGGACACCAAGATGGGCCTCATCAGCGACATCAAGCAGGAGCTCCGCAACTCCGGCGCCTTCAAGATTTTCTACAACGCAGCCAAGGGCGAGAGAAAATAACCCTCCCCCTTCATGCTGACCCTCAAAGAGCCGTCCACTCAGGGCGGCTCTTTTAATCAAGAAAGCACTACATCATGAAACATCGTCTACTACTTATTCTCTGTCTGTCGCTACCATTTCTCGGAAATGCCCAGGAAGACTACCGCAACTGGAGGAAAGGTCCTTTGACGTGGAACGATTTCAAGACGGTCGCCCACGATTCCATAGGCGAGGAACATTCTTATTTGGAGTTCTTCCTCTACATCCAGGAAACGTCCGAGGAACACGACGGCGTATACCTCTTGGTGCAAAGTGCTGAGGCTGGCATGGACCGCAAGAAGTCATGGGTCGACAGCGCCTCCCGAACACCCGAGGAGCTTCGCTACAATCAGGTGATATTCAACTTTGCCGAGCTCTACCGGCGCTACATGCAGATAGAACTCGACACGGGAGGGACGCCCGATGTCAGCCACTACATGAAACTCCTTGTGGCCGATGTTGAGATATTCTGTATGGAGACAAGGTTCGGAGCCGACACCGCCGCTGTCGCCCAATGGGACAACTATATCCGTGAAAATATGACAGCCGTGGCTCCCGACGTGGCCGAAAATCATTCCATCATGATACAACGGATGTCCACAAAGGAGAATTACAAAACCACCAATAGGTTTGCTGCCGGCATGGGAGCAGGCATGAAAATCCCCACCGGCGATTTTCATAAGTACTTCCGCACCGGCGGTGGATTCTACATGGAATGCGAATTCGGGTACGGACGACAGGTGCTGGGAGGCGGCCTTTTCCTCGGCGGTTCCAGATGCCTCGAAAGCCTATGCCACCATACAGATACACTAGATTACCTATTGAAAAACGATAACCTCACAATCCTCGACCTCAAATTCGACTACGGTGTTGCCGTTGTCGACAACAACCATTTCCGTCTAACCCCCTTCGTGGGTGTCGGGGTGCTGGGATATTGCGTCGAGGTCACCTCCGAAGATACATACGAGACCACTCTTGTAGGGCCTTCGGCTTTCAGCTGGCGTGCAGGAATCGACTTTCGGTATCATTTCTTGACCAATGTCACCCAATCCCGACACAGCAGAGAAATCTCACAGCTCACCCTCTTTGCCAAAACCTATGCCGAACAAGCCCGTTTTAGCAACTATGAAGGAAATCCTCGCGGCTGGACATTCAACATTGTCATAGGTCTCGCCTTCCACGAGACCACCCGCGAACAGAAGCAATAAAAGAAAGAGGCTGGCGTGATTGCCAGCCTCTTTCATTGCCGTATGGCCTTTGTTCAGAATCGAATCATCTGGTCGTACTTCACCTTCTGAATCTTTCCAAATTTGGAGAGATCCTCCATGTCAAATTTCTTGGCATTGCCGCTGATGAAGGCAATGACAGGGCGTCCCTCGATATATTTCTTGTGGAGTGCCTTGAGGTCGTTGTAAGTCATCTTGCGGATTTCCTCGGTCACCTCCACGCGCGGGTCGTGGTCAATCTTTTCCTCCTCCATCCAGTAGCGGACATTGTCGGGGAAAGAGCGGAAAGTGATGTAGTTGGAGTTGCGCACAGAGATGAGGTAGTCGCGGGCGCCCGCGAACTTCTCTTCGCGCTCGGGGAAGTTGACCATGAGGTCGCGCAGGGCGGCGATGCCCTCGTTGGTCTTGTCGCACTGGGTGCTGAGGTAGGCATAATAATAGGAAGGCGCCCGGTTGAAGCGGTCGTAGGAGAAGTAGCCGTATGTGCTGTAGCCGAGGGAGCGGAACTCGCGTATCTCCTGGAAGAAGATGCCGTTCATGCTACCGCCCATATACTGGTTGAAGAGGGCGCAGGCGGCACGGTCGGCCTTGTAGTCGAAGTTGCTGCCGGGCATATAGAGGTCGATATCGCTCTTGATGAACTTCTTGTTGGTGGCGTAGTAGACAGCGTTGTCGGTCAGTTTGACAGGTTTGCGGACGCGCTTGTGCATGACCGTGACGTTCTCACGCACGAGGTTGTGCTTGCGGAGGAGGGCAGCGACTTTCTGCGGGTCGCTGTTGCCCACATAGGTGACATTGCCGTCGCGGCCAAAGATATTCTGGATGAGAGAGACAAGGTCTTCGCCCTTCATCTTCTTGATCTCCTTGATGGTGGCGTGGTTGAGGTAGTCGGAGCTGTCGCCGTAGAGGACATACTCATAGAGGGCGCTGGTCCAGGTGCCGGCATCGTTCTTGGCCTCCTTCTCAGATGCCTTGAGCAGCTCGACGACATTCTTGATCTGCTGCGGGTCGTGGCGCGGGTTGTTTAGTTTGAGGAGCGCCAGGTCGAGGATTTTCTCCATGTTCTCCTCGGGGCCGGAGATGCTGATGTAGCTGTAGTCGCGACTGCTGCCCATCCAGAAGGATCCGCCGAGGCAGTCCATCTCGATGCGGTATTGCTCGGGGGTCATATCGCCTGCTCCGATGTTGCTGAAGTAGTTCATGGCCTGCTCGATGTTGCGGTTGTCGAAAGAACCGTAGTGGTAGTTGATTTGGATGCTGAAGAGGTCGTTCTTGGGATTTTTGGAGGCATAGAGCTTACAGTTGGGCGTAATCGGGACAATCTGGACGATATCCTTGAAATCGAGCACCTGGGGTTTGATTTCGGGAGTCTTGCTGTTGGCTATCTTCTCGGCGAAGGCACTCTTGACGCCCTGGTTGTGCCCCTCGAGGTGGTTCCAGTCGGGCTTGATGCTTGCGGGCTTGTCGGGGATGCCCATCTTGGAGCGCACGATGGTGCAGTGGTTGCGATCGTAGTATTTCTTGGCGATGGCCATGATGTCTTCACGGGTGAGGTTCATGAGGCGCTCGTTGTCGCGCTGCCATTCCTCGTAGTTCGAGCCGGAGAGCTCGAGGTTCTGCAGCAGTCCCGCGATGCCGCCGTAGCTCTCCAGGCGGCGCTTGCGGCTGATGAGGTTGTTCATCTTGATGCTCTGGAGGAGCTTGTCGCTGAATCGTCCCTCCTTGACGGAGTCGAGGGCGGCCCAGATGAGCTCTTCGGCAGCTTCGTGCTTCTGTCCGAGGAGTTTGGGGACGTAGAGGATGACGTTGGTGCCCGCATCACGCAACGAGAAGGGCATGAGGTAGGCCGCCATGAGTTTGCCTTCGGTGGTGAGCTCGTCGAGGCGTCCGTTGCCGCCACTGATGATTTCGCTCATGACGTCGAGGGCCAGCTCGTCGGGATGGTTGTTCTTAACGCCCGGAAAGACGATGATACCCATTTTAAGAGGTGTCTGCCGGACGTTCTTGACCACACGGGTGTCGAATTTGGGCAGGTTGTAGGTGGGTTCCGTGACCTTCTCGCCTTTGGGCCAAATGCTGAAATATTTCTCGACCCAGGTCTTGGCTTGGGCGGTATTGAAGTCGCCCACGAGGATGAGGGTCATGTTGGAGGCCACATAGTATTTGTCGTAGAAACGCTTCATGGCCGAGGGCTGCGGGTTCTTGAGGTGCTCGTCGAGGCCGACAATCTCGCGACTGTAGGGGTGCTCGCCAAAGCTCTCGCTGAACAGGTTGCGTATGAAGGCATACATCTGCTCGTTGACCCCGATGTTGCGTTCCTCGTACACGGTCTCGAGCTCACTCTGGAAGAGGCGGTAGACAGGGTTGCGGAAACGCTCGGCATAGACTTCCATCCAGTTCTCCAGCTGGTTGGAGGGCAGGGTGTTGTAGTAGACGGTATAGTCGTAGGAGGTGCCTGCATTGAGGCCCGTGCATCCCATCTGCTGGAGGATGGCGTCGGTCTCGTTGGCGATGGCATATTTGGAGGCCTCGACGCTGAGACGGTTGATCTCGAGTTGGAGCTCGTGGCGGCGGTTCTCATCCTTTGTGGCCTGGATTTGGTCGTAGAGGTCGCTGATGCTGTCGAGGTAGGGCTTCTCCTTGGCCCAGTCGGAGGTGCCGATGCGGTCGGTACCCTTGAACATCATGTGCTCAAAATAGTGGGCCACGCCAGTGGCGTTGGAGTCCTCGTTCTTGGAACCGGCATGCACCACGACGGAGCCATAGATTTTGGGTTGGGAATGTTCCTCGGCCATGATGACCTTGAGGCCGTTGCTCAGGTAGAAGGTTTCCACCTTCAAATCACCCTGCGCCGCGGCAAAAAATGCCAGCGATAGCAGCAGGAGGGAAAACGATACTTTCTTCATCTTAAATGGGTTTAGTGATTATTTCCTATGCCAAACATAACTATTAGGCTTGCAAAGATACAAAAAAAATTGGAGATTGATTATTTTTTCGTATCTTTGCAGGTTGAAACAATACCCGCAAAACGAATGTAGAATCTTGAAAAGGAGGACGTCAGCATGATAGAGACTATCCAGCACGAAGCATTGAGGTGGATGCATATCACCAATCCCACCGAGGATGAGTACCGCTATCTGCTCGACGACTTCCATTTCCACCCCTTGGATATCGAGGACTGCCGCGGCACGAACCAGCGGCCCAAGATAGACGAATACGACGACTACTATTTCCTCATCCTCCATTTTCCCTACTTCGACAAGAACAACAAGGATATCCGCATCCGCGAGGTAAAGATATTCTGGGGCAAGGACTATATCATCACCATTGGCAAAGCGCACTGGGTTGTGAAGAAACTCTTCGAGGAGATGCAGGAAGACCTGGCCGAGGACAACGAGGACGTGAAGGAGAAACTCTCGTCGAGCGACCTGCTGCTCTACCATATCCTCGACAGGCTGATGCTGGAGACCTACACCCTCATCATGCGTGTGGGCGCCGAGGTGGACTTGATCAACTACGATATCTTCAACAAGAAGGCGCGAAGCATCATCGAACTCATCTCCATCACCCGGAGGAACATCATCCTGCTGAACACCACCTTCAAGCCGCAACTGCGCGTGCTGCACCTCTTCGAAGGTGGCTCCATCAAGGGATTCGTCGACCCCGAAGTGCTTGACATGGAAGACTACTGGGGCAATATCCTGGACCAGTACCAGAAGATGTTCGACTCCATCGAGGACTACGGCGAGTTGATTGAGGGCCTCTCGAAGACCTTCGACTCGTTGCAGGCCAACCGCACCAACGAGATTATGCGCGTGATGACCTTCTTCTCGACCATCATGCTGCCTCTGACGGTGATCACGGGCGCGTTGGGCATGAACATCGACTTCCCGTTCTCGACGACGGGGTTTGCCTTCTGGGGCATCTGCATCGTGATGGTGGTGGTGTCGGTGCTACTCTTCCTCTATTTCAGAAGAAGAACCAAGTGAACTAAGAATTAATAACAACAAAACATAACAACAATGGAAATTACAGGCATTTTAATCAAGATTTTACCCGAGACACGCGGTGAAAGCCAGCGCGGTCCCTGGGTGCGTGGAGGCTTCGTTATACAGACCGACGGCGAATATCCGCGCCAGGTGGCATTCGACACTTTCGGCGAGGACCGTGTAGCCATGGTGCATAACACACCGTTGAACAGCCCTGTGGTGGTTACATTCATGCCGGAGAGCCGCGAGTTCAACGACAAATGGTACACGAACCTGCGCTGCTCGCGTATCCAGAACTACGTCCCTGGCCAAATGCCCCAACAGTCAGCAGGCTATGCATGGCCATCCGCAGCTCCCGTGGCTCCGCAGACTCCTGCCCAGCCCGCAGCCCCCGCACAGCAGGCGGCTGAGACCCAGGCCGCGGCACCGGCATTTGCCTCGCCTCTGAAACCCGACGAGGATTTGCCCTTCTAACCCGTCTATACCTGGAGACATGCCATCGGGTATGACAAAGCAAGAACTAAGGAAAGAGATAAGGGCGGCGAAAAAGGCCGTCCCTTTTCTTGAAAAGTGCCGCCGTTCGGAAGGCATCATGCAGCAGGTGGAGAGGCTTGAAGCATTCCAGCACGCCCATACCGTGCTGCTGTACTGGTCGATGGAGGACGAGGTGCAAACACACAACTTCGTCAACCGCTGGTACCAGACGAAGTGCCTCCTGCTGCCCTGTGTCGACGGCGACGACCTGCGCCTGCGGCAGTACACAGGGCCCGAATGTCTGAAGGCCGGCGAGCAGTTCGGCATCGGCGAGCCGACGGGACCTGAGTATACAGACCTGGCGCGCGTCGAGATTATCATTGTCCCTGGCGTGGCCTTTGACCGCAACGGCAACCGCATGGGCCGCGGCCGCGGATTTTACGACCGGCTGCTCAAAAGCACCCCCAATGCCTACAAGGTAGGTGTGGCTTTCGACTTCCAGATGGTCGAGAACGTCCCTGTAGAACCTTTTGATGTACCCATGAACAAAGTGATTACCGAATATGTTTGAAGTCGAGAAACCCCGCAGATTCCATTACGAGCCCCGCTTCTACGACCCTGAAAAGGAGAAGTGGGAGGCGCTGAAAAAGAAGTACGCTATCGAGAAGGAGAAAGAGGATGCTGGAATTAGAAATGAGGAATTAGGAATGAGGAATGAAGGCACGGAGGAGGGTCTCGAGTATTTCGAGCAGCGTGTGAGAGAGCTCGATAGGCAAAAGCGAGAGGCTTCGTCACGGTTGACGTGGCGCGACCTGTTCAGGAGACGCGAAATGCCCAAGTTCCAGTACACGCCAAGATTCAGCGGCACGACAGAACCCGTCGAAATTAGGAATGAGGAATTAGGAATTAGGAATGAAGGCACAGAAGAGGCGGAACTGGTGCAGAAATATTCCACTCCGCGACACAAGATTAAGATTCGCCGCCGGTTCGACATTGGCGACACCGACTACATGAAGCCCATACCGGGGACGAAAATCATCCTCTATACGGGCATCGTGTGCCTGCTGCTGGCAATTATTATCCTGTTCTGAGGAATTCGAGGGCCCGCTCGAGTTGGGTGTCCACACCGCGGCGGAGCTGAGAAGCATCGTAGAGGACCTCGATATCGGGTGTCACGCCTATACCCTCGCGACAGACATAGTCTTTGTCGACCATGTAGAAAGTACTGGTGTAGACAAAGAAGGAGAAAAGGTCGCGATTGTAGGGATAGCCGTTCTCCCAATAGAATGCGTCGCCGAAACAGCCGTTGTAGAAGACGTCGTGCTGGGTGTCCGACTGCGGCCAGAGGGCGCAGGTGGCGCCGTAGGTGCGTTCACCGATGAAAGTGCCGTTGGGCAGGTTTTGGATAAACATGGTGGTCAATTCGGCGCAACTGGCGGAGTTGATATCGGCCAGCACCACGATGGGTTTGGCCTGGTTCAAGTGCCTGGAAGGTGGGGGAACAATAAAGGGTGTCCAGCCGCTGTAGTCGAGCCGGCCGATGCCTTCTTTGACACGGGTATAGCCGACCAGGACGTCCGACTGGGCAAGAGATCCGACGAGAGGAACGATGTCGCCAAGGCTGCCACCACCATTGCCGCGGACATCGATGATGAGGGCTTCGATGCTGTCGTTGTTGGCGTAGCAGGCATTGCCGCCCACCATGCCCTCGTAATAGCGCGGGCCGTAGAAAGCCACGACAGGGGCCTGGGCGGTCACCTTGTTGGGAATCTGGTCGGCATAGCGCGACAAGGTTGTAAACGAGAACTCCGTAAAGCGGAAATAGGCAATCTTCTTGCCGGGGGTCTTTCCGGGAAGGAGGCAGAACCACGATCCGGGAAAACTCTTGTCGCCGTAGGAGAACGGGTCGCAACCTATGTACTGGGTGATTCCCGGCTGGCTGCGCAGCGCGCTCAGCTGGGAATTGCGGTCGGTCCTGTGGCTGTAGTCGTTCTTGCCCGGCTGCACCCAGGCCTCGGACTCTCCCTTGGGGTCCCACATGCGGGCAGTGAGGTGATGGTCCAGCAATCCCTCAAAGACCCCGCTCCAGGCCTGCTGGAATTCCTGTTGGGTGACGGGGTTGTTCCTGCCGCGGGCATCGAAAGCGGCAAACACGGGCTGGTACTCCTCATAGCGGGCATCCCAGTCGATGGTGTCGAGTTCCCAGAACATATACGACTGATCCATGCCCTCCCAAATGGTCTCGAACTGCTGCAGGTAGGTCTTGCAGATGCGGCTGTTGGGATTGACCAAATTGAGTGATTCCTTGCGACAAGCGGAGAATGCCAATACTGCAAACAGGGCGATGAGAATTCTTCTATTCATAGGCTGTAGGTGATAGCTGCCTGATAGGCAATAGTTGTGTTGTAGCGCGGGTTGAGGTTGCGCATATAGTCATTCTGTATGTCGAGCACGCCGTAGTACCAACGCACCTCGGCGCTGAGGTTCAGTCCTCTCCAGATGTTGACGCTCAAGCCTCCTCCCCAGGTGAATCCTGCATCGAGGCGGTTGTCGCGGGTCTCGTTGAAGGGTACATCCTCATCGAACTCATTGGCAGATTCATCTCCCCCCAACGTGTAGTACGTCAGGGAGTACGATGTTCCTGACCGATGAGAGGAAAGCCAATAGCCCACATAGCCGCCACCGTTCAGATGGACACGCACCCTGCGCCCGAAAGAGAGGTCGAGCATGAGGGGAGCGTTGAAGTAGAGGTTCTCGGTGGTGGTCTGCGTGATAATCTGGGTGGAGTTTGTCTGCATTGTGACATGGTCCATGTGGTAATTCTTCCCGATAAGCACCATGTCGAGGCGTAGACCTATCCACTTCCAGGGGTTATAGGCAGTACTGATGCCAAAGGTGTAGCCATTGGTGAACTTGTCATACTTCATGTCCTTCATATAGGACATATCAATCTGGTGGTAGTTGCGGTCCAAGCCACCCAACAGGCCCAGCGTCCAGTGGGTAGCCCTGGCAGGGGCTGCAGGCACAGAATCGGTCGCCACCTGCCATAGCCACAACACTGAGGAGCAGCAAAAAGACTCTCCTATACATTATTCGGCGTCGCTGATGAAAGGATACTTGTAGTCGCGGGCGGGGTCGAAGGTCTCCTTGATGGCCTGCGGGCTGGTCCAGCGGATGAGGTTGAGGTAGGAGCCTGCCTTGTCGTTGGTGCCGCTGGCGCGGGCGCCGCCGAAGGGCTGCTGGCCGACCACAGCTCCGGTGGGTTTGTCGTTGTAGTAGATGTTGCCGGCGGCATACTTCAGGATGTCGGCTGCCTGGCGGAGGGCCTTGCGGCAGTTCGAGAAGATAGCACCCGTCAAAGCATAGGGCGAAGTCTCGTCGCAAAGGTGGAGGGTCTCCTCGTACTTGTCGTCATCATAGACAAAGATGGTGATGATGGGTCCGAAGATCTCCTCGCACATGGATTTGTACTTCGGGGTCTTGGCGAGGATAACGGTGGGCTGGATGAACCATCCTTGGCTCTTGTCGCCGGTGCCGCCGAAGACGATCTCTGCGTCGGCGCTTTCCTTGGCGTGGTTGATGTAGCGCATGCAATTGTCGAAGGAGGCCTCGTCGATGACGGCGTTGACGAAGGCGCTGAAGTCGCGGACATCGCCGACCTTGATTTCCTTGAGCATGTCGCCGATGATACGTTTCACCTCAGGCCAGAGGCTGGCGGGCACATAGGCGCGGGAGGCTGCAGAGCATTTCTGGCCCTGGAACTCGAAGGCGCCGCGCACGATGGCTGTGGCCACCTGGGCGGCGTCGGCCGAGCAGTGTGCGAAGATGAAGTCCTTGCCGCCGGTTTCGCCGACAATCTTCGGGTAGGTCTTGTAGTTGGCGATATTGTCGCCGATGGACTTCCAGAAGCTGTTGAACGTGCCGGTGGAGCCGGTGAAGTGGACACCTGCGAGGTCGGGGCTGGCGAAGGCCACCTTGCCGATGAGCGAGCCGCTGCCGGGGAGGAAGTTGACGACGCCGTCGGGCAGGCCGGCCTCCTTGTATATCTTCATCAACAGATAGTTGGAGAGCATGGCGGTGGTGGAGGGCTTCCAGATGCAGGTGTTGCCCATGAGGGCGGGCGACATGCAGAGGTTGGAGGCGATGGAGGTGAAGTTGAACGGCGTGATGGCAAACACGAAGCCTTCCAGCGGACGGTAGGTGACGTAGTTCAGCGTGCCGGGGTCGCTGACGGGCTGGTCGCTGTAGATCTGCGAGGCATAGAAGGCATTCCAGCGGAGGAAGTCGGCGAGCTCGCAGGCGCTGTCGATTTCGGCCTGCATGGTGGTCTTGCCCTGGCCGAGCATGGTGGCGGCGTTGATGAGCCAGCGGTACTTGCCGCAGATGAGGGTGGCGATCTTCTGCATGATGCTGGCGCGGTCAATCCAGGGGGTGTTGGCCCATTCCTCGTGAGCCTTCATGGCTGCGTCGATGGCCATCTGGACCTCTTTCTCGCCCACCTTGTAGTATTTGGCGAGGACGTGGTGGTTCTCCGTGGGCATCACGATGGTGCCGGTCTCGGAGGTGCGCACCTCCTTGCCGCCGATGATAGCGGGGATGTCGGTCACGACGTTATAGAGTTCGTCGAGGGCTTTGCGGATTTCTTTGCGCTCCGGGCTGCCGGGCTTGTAACCGAGCACGGGCTCGTTCTTAGGTTTCGGGAAAGAGAAAATGGTGTTGTTCATAATGCTATGTGTTTAATGTTTTTACTTACATGATGTTCTCTGGAGTCTCTCCAGTTCAGTCTGCAAAGATACGAATAAATTCTGAAACACACAGCCTTCCTGTATATTTTTTTTCGCGGAAGGCGGTATCCCGTTCTGCGATAATCACTTTAACGTCATGGAGAATGACGCGCCATGGCGGGAAGAAGTATATGTATGGAACAACTTTTTCCCGACCGGGGTTGATAATCAAAAATAAAGTTGTATATTTGCAGTCTGAAACTGACAACAAACAATAAACACCAACAACAATGAAAAGATTAAGTATCATCATTTTGTGCTTTGCCACGATGGCCTTTGCCTCGTGTGGAACAACGGGTGGAGCCTCGTCCGAGAGCGCTGCCAAAACGAGCGGCCGCAACACTGCCAACGCCCTACTGTCGCTGTACAATTCCTATCGTGCCAATGGCACCATCAGCCTGAGCAACACAGCCGACCTCACGTCGACCCTCGTCGTCGCCACGGGCTATACCAACCTGCGGAGCAACAAGGGGAACCCCGATTATCGCAAAGCCTTCGCCGCTGGCATGGTGTCGGCCGGCACGAACCTCATCACGTCCGCCAACGTGGAGAACGTCATCAACACGATGAACGGTCTCACGGGACTGAACGTCAACGCTGCCACCATCTCCAACAGTGTCGGCACGGCCACTGCAATCATCCAACTGCTGCAGGCGCTCAACACTACGGCCAACTGATTCCGCATGAACAAGGAGTTAACGCTAAGGCTTGGCGAGCGTTACGCCTTCGACCTGGAGACCCACAGTGGCGGAGGCTACCTGTGGAGGGTCGCCGCCAACGATGAAAGCGTGCTCCATGTGGAAATCAAGCCCCGGAAGGCATCGCAGGACATCTCGGCCATCCCCATAGGCAAAAGTTTTCCCGTGCAAGTCGAAATCAAAGCCCTTGCCACCGGGAAAGCCTCCCTTCTTCTCGAAGAACGGAGAGGATGGGAGAAAGACTCCGAGCCGTTGAACCGTTGTTCCGTCACCGTCACCATTAACCCATAACACCTCACACCATGGAAACAAAAGAATTCAAGATGCACAAGCTGGGATGGCTCCCCGACCTGCCGGACTCGCGGGACTATAAATACGAAGCACCGCTGAAGCTGCGCAGCGCCAGCGACTTCCCCGCCAAAGTGGACCTTCGGAAGATATGCCCGCCGGTACAGACACAGGGCGCGTTGTCGAGCTGCACGGCGCATGCGCTGCTTGCTGCTGTCGAGTGCTGCAAGAGGCTGCAGGGGCAGAAGCGGACACAGCGTCTGTCGCGCCTTTTCCTCTATTACAACGAGCGCGAGATGATGAACACGATTTATTCGGACAGCGGCGCCTATCTGCGAGACGGCGTGAAGTCGTTGAACAAGCAGGGCGTATGCCTCGAGAAGGACTGGACCTATTCGAAGAGCACGAAGCCCGGCGCGAAGTTCACCAAGAAGCCGACGAAGGAGTGCTACAAGGCGGCCGAGGAGAACCAGATTCTCTCCTACTGGCGCGTCGACCCCAACCTCTTCAACATCCGTGCCTGGCCGACGGATTCCCTGTGGTGTTCGGTTTCTCCGTCTACGAGAGTTTCATGTCGGAAGAGGTCAGCAAGACGGGCATCATGCCCATGCCCGAGAAGGGCGAGGCAATGCTTGGCGGCCACGCGGTGATGGCTGCGGGCTACGACAACGACCGCCGTCTGCTCCTCGTGCGCAACTCCTGGGGCAAGCAATGGGGCGACAAAGGCTACTTCTGGATGCCCTACGACTACATCACCAAGACCAATAACTGCTCCGACTTCTGGACCATCAGGATGGTGGAATAGTTTACATCACATTGCTGCTCATCACCGTGGCGAGGGCTTCGCTGATGCTCTCGACGCCGAGTTTGCGGAAAAGCTTCTTGCGGTGGTACTTCATCGTGTCAACCGTGCGGAAGAGTCGCGAGGCAATCTCCTCGGTGATGTAGCCCTGTGCCGACATCATCAGGAGGGCTTGCTCGGTGTCGGTGAGTGAGATGGGAGCGCAGGTGTGCCACTTGCCATCGACAAGCGAGTACTCTCGCACGTCGCGGTTACCGACAATACCATTGCCATTCTCGGTCACGCGCCACATCCTCACGTTGCCGAAATGCTTGCGAGGAGAGAGAGAAAAGGATGCGAGAGCAAGCCACAACTGTCCCTTGGCGTTGAGCGCTAACGGCGTAAGGCGGTGGTTGACCATACGGCTACGGCCATTTTGCATAAAGTGGAAGTCGTAGCTGATGACAAAATCCATCTTCTCCGACACATCTATCCGCGAGAATTCTTCGAATCCAGCGCGGTTGATTTCGAGCAACATCGCCTGTTCCTCTTTAGGCACATAGTTGATATACGTGGTATATCCCATGTCTTTCAAACCCACAGGTGTCAGAATCGGATTATCCGAGGCGTAGAGGAAATTGCGTTTATGATAGTCAATAATGTAGATGCTGTTGGTCGTTGTCCGTGCGGCAGCAGCCACGGCCTCAATCTTCGGCTGCACACGCTCATAGTCAGCCTCTGTAATGCCGTCCACACGGTTTTTGTCTGTGAAGAAGTCGTTAACCTGAGGCATGGCTCAATTAAGACCTTTAATGATTTGGTCAACGTAGCGGTCAGAGACAGAAGCGTATTCTGACTTATCGTAGAGTGTGATGAGATAAACCGACACACCCTCGTCGGTCTGTACGACATTGAAAGTGATGACGCGGAAACCACCACTCTTGCCTTTATTCTTGGAGGCAACTTTAAGTCTAATCTTACGCTTGCCGCCGCCGAGGTCAGTTCCGATGAACGGGTCTGCAAGCAGTAGCCGTTGAAGTTCCTCCAGGTCATCGGTCAACGTCTTGTGCTTCTTCAACAGACGCTTGGCCTGACGGCGAAACTCGTCAGAGGGAATGATGCTGACTTTCTTCATAGTCAAGCCTTTCTCATCTCATCAATCAAGTTCTGCAGCGAGCCGCTGTTGCTGACGTCGGCCTGCATGGCCTTCACCTGCTGCCAGCCACGCTCGATGCTTGCTTTCAGCACCAACTGTTCGGCCAATTCGATGTCGTCGGACAACAGTCTTTCGGTCAACGCACGGCGGGTACTCTTGGTTTGTCCAGCAATCAGCGACCACAGCGCATCAGCGGCAGAGACTCTGCCATTATTACTAACGTTGGGTGTTATTACAGCTTCCATAATCATTCTTTTTGCAAAATAACGACCACAAGGCATTTTTATTGTGCCTAAAATCACTTTTCTTGTGCCAACAGCATTACCCTTTCGGGTAGTTTTTTCTGAGTAAGAAGACTTTCACCCTTTCGAGTAGGGGCAACGAGAGTGTTTTTTGATACTTTTGCACCGCTAACCAATTCTAACAACGACATGATAAAACGATACATTCTCATCCTGTTAGCCACAATCAACATCGGACAGCTTCAGGCACAAAACATCGTCACAGCTACCCTGCGCGACGCAAAAAGCGGCGAGCCGATGGCTTTCACGAATTGTGTGCTGCTGCACACCGACAGCACCTTCGCCTACGGCACAACCTCCAACGAACGCGGTATAATGCGGTTTGCATCGGTTGATAGCGGCGAATACTTTCTTCGAGTCTCGACCATTGGCTACGAAACCTATTGGCAACACCTCAACGTACCGCCCGACACGGCATTGGGCGTGATTGAAGTCTTCCAAAGCAGCACCACTCTTCATGAGGTTAGCATCACAGCCCAGCGTCCACTCTATTCCGCCGACGGCGAAAAGACGTTCTACCACGTGGAGGACGACCCGAGCGTACAGACAGGTACGGCCAGCGATGCGTTGCAGAACGCGCCGGGCGTGGAGGTAGATGCCGAAGGTAATATTACCTACCGTGGCAAGAGCGCCGTGGAGGTGTGGCTAAACGGCCGCCCGTCGAATATGGACGGCGAGGCACTGAAGCAGTACATCAAGACGTTGCCAGCCAGCGGCATCAAGCGCATAGAGGTGCAGAGTAACCCCTCGGCGCGCTACGGCACCAGCGGCAGCATCATCAACATCGTCACCGACGGCCGCAATCCCCTCAACCAGCTGCTGTCCGTCGGCTTCAAAGCCAGCACAGGTCCGCGCTTCTCGCCGTGGGTGAGCTATGTCTATAATAACGACAAGTTGAGCCTCAACCTCTACGGCAGCGCCTATATCAACAACTTCAATATCTCATCCGAACAGCACTCGCAACTGCTGACCGACGACAGTCTCACAGCCAGAACCGAAGAGTTCACCGGAAGCGAGCATCAGCGGTCACGGAGATACAATGTTGGCGGCAAACTTGATTACCACTTCGACGACCGCAACACATTCTCGGCGTGGGCGTGGTTTTACCCTTCATTTTATAACATTGATGCTATCCTTGACGTAAGCCGCATTGAACACATCTACAATCCTGGCGACTACACCCATCATTCCGATGTGAAGAAAAACAAGAAGTACATCAGTGGCAACGTTGGAGCCTATTATCAACACAAGTTCGACACCACAGGACGCGAGATTGAGTTCAACTGGAACGGCGGATTAACCAAGGGTTTTGACAAAAACAGCAGACAGCGGCAATATGTCAATTATCCGGCAATGGACTTCACTCGTCATAGCAATCTTGACCAGTGGGGAGGTAGAAACGACCTTTACGTCGACTATACTCATCCATATAGCAAAAAGGGCAAGATTGAGGCTGGCGCAGAATTCCATTATAAGCCGCAGAACCAGACCCATCACCTCGATACACTCGCTGGTGGCATCTATCAGCGCGATTCCGTTCGTAGCTACGTCTTTAACGACCGAGAGACCAAACTAACTTTTTACCTCACCGTGCAGCAGAAGATTGGTCGGCTGACTCTCAAAGGCGGCTTGCGTGGCGAGAACCAGTGGATGCAACGCAAACACAACATCGCGTCGTGCGACTTCGACAAGTACTACTTCGGCCTTGTCCCCTCCATCCACGCCAGCTACTCCACCGAGAATAACCACAACTTCACCCTCAGCTACACGCGCCGTTTTGAAACACCCGACATTGCCAAGCTCAGCCCATTCATCATCTATGCCGACGATAGTTATACCGTCGGCAACCCCGACCTGTGTTTAGACTACACCCATAAAGCCGAGGCGGGTTGGACTCACTACACCGACTGGGGTTCCATCGGGGTTGAAGGCTACCTTAACCTTAGCACTGGCAATATCGACAACGTCAGCGATGTGTCCTATAGTCCTTTCTTCGGAAGAGTTGTGCAGATGGACACAGCCGTCAATGCAGGCAACGTGCGCATGAGCGGTGCCGAGATGAACCTCACTTGGCGACCGCGCAAGTTTATGAACATCCGGCTCTATGTCAACGGCGGAGAAGTCTGGTACCGTATGCAGGTGCGTCCCGGCAAGTGGGTGGAAGACGAAGTTTGGAGCCACATTGTGCGTCTCAATATGAATGCAAAACTGTGGGGCAAAGTGGATGTGTTCGTTAACGGCAAGTTCTTCGGTCAGCAGATAGAATTGCTGAGTCGTAATGAACCGTACTTCAATGTCGACTTCGGCCTCAGTACCGACCTCTTCGACCGCCACCTCTCGCTCTACTTCAAAGTCAACGACCTTTTCCTGTCCTCCAACACGCACACCGTCTCCACCAACCCCTACTACGCCGAAGACTACCGCTGGAACTACAACAGCCGCTTCGTCAGCCTCGGCCTCACCTGGCGCATCGGCAAGATGGACCTTGAAAGCAAAGGCCGCCAAGGTGCAGCATACTAATATTCTACCGCAAGCTACGATATCCATAACGAGAAAGAGGGGCGTGAGCCCCTCTTTCTTTATTTCAAGTGACTGTCGAACCAGTCGATGAAGTTGCGGTGCCAGAGGAGGCTGTTCTGGGGACGGAGCACCCAGTGGGTTTCGTCGGGGAAGTAGAGGTAGCGGGCGTCGAGGCCGCGTAGCTTGGCGGCGTTGTAGGCTGCCATGCCCTGCGAGGCGACAATGCGGAAGTCGAACTCGCTGTGGATCACGCACAGGGGCGAGTTCCACTTGTCGACAAAGAGGTGCGGCGAATTGTTGTAGGAGTGGGCTGTCTTGGCGTTCTTGACCCAGTAGGGGCCGCCAAGGTCCCAGTCGGTGAACCAGAGCTCCTCGGTCTCAAGGCATTGCTGTTCGAAGTTGAACATGCCGTTGTGCGCCAGGAAGGCTTTGATGCGCCGTCCGTCGTTGTAGCCTTTCACATCGTAGTTGTGGCCTGCCAGCCAATAGATGCTGAAGCCGCCGAACGAGGCGCCGCAGGCGCCCAGGCGCTCCTTGTCGATCTGGGGGACATTGTCGGAGAAGTAGTCGGCGGCGGTCATATAGTCCTTCATGCAGAGGCCGCCGTAGTCACCGCTGATTTCCTCACACCAAGCCGTGCCGAAGCCGGGGCATCCGCGGCGGTTGGGGGCGATGATGAAGTAGCCGGCGCCGGACATAATCTCGAAGTTCCAGCGGGTGCTCCAGAACTGGCCCACCATGCTCTGGGGGCCGCCCTCGCAGTAGAGCAGTGCGGGATAGACCTTGGTCGAGTCGTAATCGTAGGGGTAGATGAGCCATACGAGCATATCCTTGCCGTCGACGGTCTTGATCCAGTGCTCCTCGGTCTTGCCCATGCGCACCTGGTCGAGCACCTCGGTGTTGATGTTGGTCAGGCGGGTGCCCTGCTGGTCGTTGTCGGCGAGGGTGTAGGCATACACCTCGGCGGGGTGCTGCATGGAGACCTCGGTGGCGAAGATGCGGTCGCCGGCGATGGTGAAGCCGTTGATATTGTGGCAGTCCTTGGTCACCTGTCTCTGCGTGCCGGGGGTGAAGGCAAAAATCTCCTCGGTGCCACGGTACATCACCACGGCGAGCACCTGGCTATCGTCGTCGCTCCAGTTGATACCCATGACGCTGTAGTCGAAATCGGCGGTATAGTCTGTCAGGGCGCCTGAGGCGAGGTCGCAGACCATGAGGCGCGACTTGTCGCTCTCATAGCCGTCGCGTTCCATGCTTTCCCAAGCCACCTTCGTGCCGTCGTGGCTGAAGACGGGGTTCTGGTCATAGCCCATGATGCCCTCGGAGAGGTTCCTGGTGTTGCCGTCTTCAATGTTGTAGAGATAAATGTCGCTGTTGGTGCTGAGGGCGTAGTCGATGCCGGTTTTCTTGCGGCAGGTGTAGGCAATGCTCTTGCCGTCGGGCGAGAAGTTGAACTGCTCGACGCCGCCCCAGGGGCGCATGGGGCACTCGAAGGCGGTGCCTTCGAGCAAGTCGACAGCCTCGGCGGTGTTGATGCGGCCGCCCTCGATTTTGGCCAGGAAGGGATGGGGGATTTCATCCACCCACTGGTCCCAGTGGCGGTACATCAGGTCTTCGTTGATGCGGCCCGTGGTCTTGTCGAGGCCTTCATAGAGTTTCTGGAGATGTTCGGGGCGCTGCACGGGCAGGTCGCTCACATAGAGCACCTGTGTGCCGTCGGGCGACAGCTTGAATCCTTCAAGGCCGGTCTCGACGGTGGCCAGGACCGTCTCCTTACGGCTGCCAAGATCGAGGCGCACGATGTCGTTGCCGCGGGCGAAGAGCAGGGTGTTGTCGTCCATCCACACAGGGTTGAACTCGTTCTCGGCGGTCACCGTGAGGCGCTGGGCCTCGGAGGAGGCGTCCGTGGCCAGGAGGTACAGTTCGGCGTTGCCCTTGTTGAGAGCCATGTCGTAGTACGTGTTGGCATACACCAGGCGCGTGCCGTCGGGGCTGACGGCGAATTCGCCCATCTTGCCCAGGGCCCACATCACCTCGGGGGTGAAACGCCCGTCCTGCACTGTCACCTCGGGTTTCCCGATGACCGGTGCCTCTTCCTGTTTCTTGCAGCCAGCCATCAGCAGCAAAGCCGCACTTAAAAGAATAAAGGTTTTCTTCATGTTAGTTGATAGTTGAAATTCCTAATTTCTCATTCCTAATTCCTCATTCCTATTTCCCGCTGCCGAAATCGAAGGTGACATACAGGTGGAAGTTGAGGTGCGGGTCGTAGTGGAGGTCGTAAGGCTCGCACTCTGCCTCGCGGCCTTCAAAATAGAAGTTCACGCCCGCGCCAACGCACACGCGCGTGCGGGTGGACGTAAATCCGAACCGGTGTCCTAGGGTCGGCGACACATAGGCACTATAGTAATTGAGTACCTGCGATGCCTGCCCCTTCACCAGTCCCAGCATATACCCCGCGTCGGCACCCGCGAACCAGCTGCTCTTGCGCGAAGGGTCGAAGATATAGCGCGCCCGCACAAAGACAGGGATGACATAGGGGTTGCGCAACGACGTGCCGAGGGTGTCGAACCCTGAGCCGTCGGCCGTTGCCGTCCGGTAGACCTGCCGGGGGCTGGCCGCGCCGCCGATGCCAAAGCCGCCGCCCAGAAGCCAGTTCCTGTCCACCACATGGGTGTAGCTCCCGTCGAGGACGAAGATGTTCGACCCGCCGGGATTGTAGGTGGCGAAGAAGAATGGCGTCGAACTACTCAGCCCCACCGACCAGTAGTGTGTGGTCGCGACGGGCTGCGCCGCGAGGAACAGGAAGGAAGAGCCAAGGACTAAGAAGGCAAACAACTTTTTCATATCAGTAACCTATAACCGTTAACTTAAAACCTCCGCCCGAGGGTGAAACCCAGCGACACCGCCTTGCCCGTGGCGCGGCTCTCGGACTGGACGCCCGACGCCGAACGGCCTGCATGGTCGACAACCACATACTGGGCCGCATGGATGCCCGCGCCGATCGAGAACGTCCACTTCGTGCCGTCCTGCAGCTTGATGTCCAAGCCCGCGGCGGGAATGACGAAGGGTCCCGAAGCCGTCTGGCGGTGGGCACTCTCTTGAAGGTCGACGGCATAGCCCACATCGAGACGGGCGAAGGGGACAAACTCGGCTCCGGACCATCCGAAACGGCCTGCCGGCACCCCGCCCTGCACTCGCACGAAGAGAGGCAGCAGGAAACGGTCGCCGTATGTGCGCTGATCGGGTTCGCCATAGCCAAGGATATTGGCATCCACCGAAACCAGCGTGTAGGCATGGCGGAGGCCGATGCCTCCGGCCACCGAGATATACTGCCCGAACTGCATCCCGCACAGCACCGAGGCCTGGGCCCCACGTTGCATGAAAGTGTTGAGGCCTGCCGACAGCGAGCACTCGAGGGCGAATCCGACACGGCGGGCACTGTCAGCCTCAGAGCCGGCACACTGCGCCCGAGTGGCCCATGTGGCAGAGACACAGACACTCAGCAGGAGGATTATGGAAATAATTCTCTTCATATTTTTTGCAAAGGTACACTTTTTTTCTCGAACTACAGAAAAAACTTTAGACAAATCCCCAAAAAAGTAGTATTTTTGCAATTTGATATAGACACCAAAAGGTACGGGAATGTACGCAAAAGCATTTGACAACCAAGCATTAGCAACCATCCGCAGCTGGGTGGCCAAGGCGGAGAGAATTGTGCTCACGGCACACCTCAACGCCGACGGCGACGCCTGTGGCAGCCTGCTGGGGTGCACCCATCTGATGGACCGCTACGCGAAGAATGCCCAAAGCATCGTCCCCATCCTCCCCACTGGATGCCCCGAGAACTTCCGCTGGCTGCCCGGGGCCGACCGCATTGTCGCGGCGTCCGACGGAAAGGCCGGGACAATGATGGCCGAGGCCGACCTGCTCGTGTGCCTCGACCTGAACACCCCCGACCGGATGGAGCCTTTGGACCAGGCCTTCCGCCAAGCCAAGGGGCACAAACTCCTTGTGGACCACCATCACAACCCTGCCACCGGCGAGTTCGACCTCATCGTCTCGGACCACACCATCTCGAGCACCTGCGAGCTGATGCACTGGCTGGCACAGGCGCTGTGGGGTGAGGACTGTCTGACACACGATGCCGCCGTGTGCCTCTACACGGGGCTGCGCACCGCGCCTTCAGCTGCAGCCAGCCTTCGTGCTTCGAGGCCGCCGCTCAGCTGGTGGCGCTCGACATAGACCCCGCCGGCATACACAACCTCATCAACAACAACTTCAGCATCGCAAGGATGCAGTTCTACGGCTTTGCGCTCACGCAGTGCCTCCACATCCACCCAGAGCAGAGCGTGGCGTTCTTCGCCTTCAGCCTGGAAGACCTGAGAAGCCACAACGTGTGCACCGACGACCTGGAGGGGCTGGTGAACTACACCCTCATGATGCGCGACATCGAGACAGGGGCCCTGGTGCGCCAAGTGATGCCGGAAGACAATCTTCCTGACGGCGGTGTGAAAGTGTCGCTCCGCACCAAAGGCGACAAGCCGATGCACCTCATCGCCAGGCAGCACGGCGGGGGCGGCCACCAGAAAGCCGCCGGATTCACACTCCACTGCCCGTTTGACGAAGCCGTGGAAATTGTCAAGCAGGAATTAGGAATTAGAAACGAGGAATCATGAGACGCGCCAGCCTTTTAGTTTTTAGTTTTTACCTTTTAGTTTCCCTCGCCGCCTGCGGCGACCGCACGCCCGTCATCGAGACTGGCGGCCAGGGGGGTGACCCGCTGAAAGAGAATATGATTAACGCCAATAAGATAGCTGCGCAGGCCGAGGCCACCCAGATAAACGCCTATATGCAACGCCACGCGTGGAAGGCCACACCCCTCGTCTGCGGTGCATACCTCGAGGTGACCGCCGCCGGCGACGGGACACCCATCGCGTCCGACGACCGCGTGGTTGTGACCTACAGGCTCGAAGCCCTCGACGGCACCCCCTTCTACACCCGGCAGGTCGACACCCTGACCGTCGGCCGCCGAGAGCAGACACCGGCCCTTGACGAGGCACTGCTTCAGATGGGCCGCCACGCCAAAGGAAGGCTCATCGTGCCTTCGGGCGCCGCCTACGGAGTGACCGGCGACGGCGACCGTGTCGGCTCGCGCACAGTCATCATCTACCACATCGAAGACATAAACAAACAATAACACACAACACAAATGAAAAAGATTTCCCGCATGACCTTAACGGTCCTGGCATGCGCCACCCTGATGACCGCATGCAACAACAACCAGTTCAAGAAAACCGAGAACGGCCTCCTGTACCGTTTCGAGACCACCAACGCCGAAGGCCGCCAGCCCCAGATGGGCGAGATGCTGATTGGCGAGATGACCATCAAGCTCGACACGGTGGTCCTCATCTCCAACGTCGGACACCCCGACCGCATCATGCAGGTGCGCCCCGACATGTTCAAGGGCGACATCAACGAAGGCCTCCAGATGATGCACATCGGCGACAAAGCCATTTTCTCCATCCCGGCCGACTCGCTGGCCCAGTTCATCGGCGACCACCGCATGCCCCCCAACTACAAGCGCGGCGTGAACCAGATGTTCTACTACGAGATAGCCCTCTCCGACATCGTCTCGGTTGAAGAGCTCCAGCAGGAGCAGGCCAACCTGGAAGAGGAAACCGCCAAACGCCATGAAGAGGAGCCCGCCTTGCTGGCCCAGTACATCAAAGACAACAACATCACCGTGAAGCCCACCGCCTCGGGCCTCTACATCGTGGTCAAGAAAAAAGGCAACGGCCCCAAAGTCTCGGAAGGCAAGACCGTGGCCATCGACTACACCGGCCGCCTCCTCGACGGCACCATCTTCGACTCAAGCCGCGAGGCCGACGCCCGCGAGGCCGGCAAGTACAACCCCAACCGCCCCTACGAGCCCCTGGAATACAAGGTGGGCGCATTCCCCCTCATCCCCGGATGGGACGAAGGCGTCAACGGCCAGACTGAAGGCACCGAGCTGACCCTCATCATGCCCTCCAAGCTGGGCTACGGCGAGCGCGGCGCAGGCAACGACATCCTCCCCTACTCTCCCCTTGTCTTCGACCTCACCATCGTAAGCGTAAAATAACACCAATGAAGAACATAGTCATCTTCGGAGCTCCAGGCGCCGGAAAAGGCACACAGAGCGAGTTTATCGTCCAGCGCTATGGTCTGACCCACATCTCGACCGGCGACCTGCTCCGCAAGGAGATTGCCGACCGGACCGAACTGGGCCTCCGCATCAAAAGCATCATGGACTCGGGCAGCCTCGTCAGCGACGACATTGTGGTCGAGATGATTGACAAAGCCATCGCCGCCGACACCCAGGGCATCCTCTTCGACGGATTCCCCCGCAACGTCAAGCAGGCCGAAATCCTCGACCAGCTTCTCGCCAAGCACGGCCGCGCCATCACCTGCATGGTGCGCCTCGACGTGCCCAAGGAGGAGCTCATCCAGCGCATGCTCCTGCGCGCCAAAGTCAGCGGCCGGAGCGACGACAACGAAGAAACCATCCGCCACCGCCTGGTGGAATACGAAGAGAAGACCCTCCCCGTGGCTTCCTATTACGAGAAGCAGGGCAAGGAACTGCTCATCGACGGCACCGGAAGCATCGAAGACATTTCCAAACGCATTATCGACGCCATATCATGAGACGGATTCTCATACTCACAGCACTGGTGCTGGCCGTCGGCATCAACGCCACGGCACAGCACCAGCGCTTCAAAAAGACCAGGAGCGGCCTGCAGTACCGCTACGAAACCCGCAACCGCAAGGCTCCGCAGCCCAAGGTGGGCGACGTGCTTGTGGGCGAGATGACCATGATGTTCGGCAACGACACCATCTTCTCGACCGAAGGCCATCCCCAACGCATTTTCCATGTGGCCGAAAGCGCCTTCCCGGGCGACATCAACGAAGGCCTCCTGATGATGCACAAGGGCGAGGCTATGGTGTTCGCCGTCCAGGCCGACTCGGTGGCGGAACGCGTCGGCGAGAACCGCATGCCTCCCGACTTCCGCAAAGGCGGCGGGCAGACCATCTACTACACCGTCGCGCTCCACGACATCCTCAGCCCCGAGCAGATAGCCCATGAGCAAGACAGCATCCGCGCCATGCTGGAAACCCGCAAGAAGAACGAAGGCAAGGAGTTGGCCGAGTATGTACAGACCCACTACACCTCTGGCGTCGAGATGACCCTGTCGGGCCTCTACATTGTCATCAAGAAGAAAGGCAACGGCCTTATCGTGACCCCGGGGAAAGCTGTCGTGGCCGACTACGTGGGACGCACGCTCGATGGCAAAGTGTTCGACACCAGCATCGACAGCGTGGCCCGCGCCGAAGGCATCCATCAGCCCAAACGCCCCTACGGCCCCCTCTCATACGTTGTGGGACAGACACCCCTCATCCCGGGGTGGGAACAGGGCGTCTATGGCCAGCCCGAAGGCACTGAACTTACAATCCTTATCCCCTCATCCCTCGCCTACGGCGAGCGCGGCGCAGGGGACGTCATACTCCCCTACACCTCCCTCATCTTCGACATCAAGATTCTCAAGGTGGAAGATCCATCCCAAGCCAATCCGCCAAATGACAAGTAACTTCGTCGACTACGTCAAGATTCTCGTCCGCTCGGGCAAAGGCGGAGCAGGCTCCGCCCATCTGCTGCGGGTGAAATACAACGCCAAGGCGGGACCCGACGGAGGCGACGGCGGCCGTGGAGGCCATGTCATCATGCGCGGCACCACCCAACGGTGGACACTCCTGCACCTGAAATACACCAAACACGTTTTCGCCGAAAACGGACAGAACGGAGGAGAGAACCTCTGCACCGGCCGCATGGGCGAGGACAAGTACCTTGACGTGCCCCTCGGCAGCATCTGCCGTGACGCTGACACTGGCGAATTCCTCGGCGAGGTGACTGAGGAAGGGCAGGAAGTCATCATCGCCAAGGGCGGCCGCGGCGGACTGGGCAACGACCACTTCAAGTCGGCCACCAATCAGACCCCGCGCTACGCCCAACCCGGCGAGCCCGCCGTCGAACGGTGGGTCATCATCGAGCTCAAAGTGCTGGCCGACGTGGGGTTGGTGGGCTTTCCCAACGCGGGCAAGAGCACGCTGCTGAGCGTCGTCTCTGCCGCCAAGCCCGAGATTGCCGACTACCCCTTCACCACCCTCGTGCCCAACCTTGGCATGGTGCAGTACAGGGACGACAAATCCTTCTGCATCGCCGACATCCCTGGCATCATCGAGGGGGCAGGACAGGGCAAAGGCTTGGGACTCCGCTTCCTCCGCCACATTGAGCGCAACTCCATCCTCCTCTTCATGGTCAGCTGCGAGCAACTCGACATCCAACGGGAATACGACATTCTGCTCGGCGAGCTGCGGGAGTACAATCCCGAACTTCTCGACAAGGACCGCCTCCTGGCCGTCACCAAGTGCGACATCATCGACGAGGTGATGATGGAGCAGTTGAAAGAGCACCTGCCCAAAGACATCGAGACCATCTTCATCTCGGCCGTCACAGGCTACCACATCCAGGAACTGAAAGATGCCATCTATAGGAAGTTGACGCAGTGAGCCAGACCCTCCAAACCCTTGAACAGAGCGACATTCTGGCCTTCCAGTGGGTCAACGGCCACCATGCCCCGTGGCTTGACTGGGTGATGTGGGTGGCCAGCCAGTCGTGGTCGTGGGCCATCGTGCTGACGGCGGGCATCATATACATGTGCTTCCACCAAAGAGTCGGACAATGGCTATGGGTGCTGGCGGGCGTAGGACTCTGTTTCCTTCTTTCCGACCGCATCTCGGTGATGTGTTTCAAGGATGTCTTCTGCCGTCTGCGTCCCTGCCACGCGTTGGAGGATGTCCGCATGTTCCAGACCTCCTGCGGCGGCCTCTATGGATTCGTCTCCTCCCACGCCGCCAACGTCTTCGCCCTTGCGCTTTTCCTCTCCCTCTGGCATAGGAAAATTAGGAATGAGAAATTAGGAATGAGGAATTTTCAATTCTCAAATCTCAATTCTCAATTCCCAATTCTCCTATTCCTCTGGGCCATCCTTGTATGCTACTCCCGTCCCTACCTCGGCAAGCACTACCCCGGCGACGTCGTCTGCGGCGCAGTGCTCGGGCTACTCGTGGGCACTGCTGTTTTCTTCATCATCCAAGCGTCTGAGAAATGGGCGGATAGGCTCGTTCTGCAGAAAAAAACTTCCAAAAGATGAAACAAAATCGCCATTCCTGCGTATACTCCAACGTGCTTACTTATTTCAAAGATGTATTTGACGGGACGTCTCCTCTTATGGGGACGTTCTCGTTTTTTACACACCCCGACCGTATCCAACACCAAACATTAACCTCCAGACCTTAAACTATAGTATGTCGCCCCTTGATATCATTATTGCCATCCCGCTGCTCTTCTTCCTCTTCAAAGGCTGGAAGCGCGGCGCCGTCAACGAAATCTTCACCCTCGCAGGCATCATTATCGGCGCCCGACTGGCGGCCCGGCTGGCCACTGCCGCCGCCGAGTGGCTCCACCTCGATGGCAAAGGGGCCATGCTGGCGGGATTCCTCGTTGTCTTTGCCGCCGCTGTGGTGGGGGCCTACTTCCTCGGCAAGGCCGTCGAAGGATTTCTCAAGCTGGTCAAGGCCAACTGGCTCAACCACACCCTCGGGGCATTGGCCGGATTGGCCTGCGGCCTCTGCATCCTCTCGGTGCTGCTCAACTTCGTCCTCTTCGTCGACAGCGAGCACCACATCGTCACGCCCGAGGTGCAGGCCAAGAGCACTCTCTACAAGCCCACCTACACCCTCGGCAATCACCTCACCGCCCGCATCCACGACTTCATCAACACCCACAAACCGAACCATGCCGGAACCGAGGACTGATAGCACCGCAGACAGTTCGCCGAGGCTGATTCTCGCCCCCATGCAGGGCCTGACCGAACTGCTTTTCCGGAGAGTCTACGAGCAGTGCTTCCCCGGGGTCTTCCGTCTGGCGGTGTCGCCGTTCCTCTCCCTCACACACGGCAACCTGGCCGACGCGTGGAAGAAAATCGACGACGTCCTCCCCGAGCCCAACCAAGGCTCCATTCCCGTCACCCCCCAGATACTGGGCAAGGAACCCGAGGAATTCGTCGCCCTCGCCAACCGCCTCTACGAGATAGGCTATCCCGAAGTGAACTGGAACATCGGATGCCCCGTGCGCCGGGTGGCCGCCAAGCACCGCGGCAGCGGCATACTCCCCTACCCCGGCGAGGTCCGTGCCATCCTTGAGCATGTGGTCCCCCGCCTGAAAGGGACCCTGAGCGTCAAGATGCGCCTCGGCCTCCGTTCTCCCGATGAGATATTCTCCATCATCCCGGTCCTCAACGACTTCCCCCTGGCCTCCGTCACCGTCCACCCCCGCACCGGGAAGCAGCAATACGGCGGCCAGGTGGACCTCGACACCTTCGGGCGCGCCCTGCCCCTCATCCACCACCACGTTATATACAACGGCGACATCCACACCCTCACCGACTACCGCCGCATCCACTGCCGTTTCCCGCAGATAAACGACTTCATGCTCGGCCGCGGCGTCCTCTACAACCCACAACTGCCGCTGCAAATACAATTAGGAATTAGGAATGAGGAATTAGGAATTTCCAATTCTCAATTCTCAACTCTCAATTCTCAATTTATTACAGCCCTCGTGGACGCCATCTACGCCTCACCCACCTCCGACGAGGCCCACATGCGGAAGACCAAAGAGTACTGGTGCCTTCTCTGGCGCAGCCTCAATATCACACAGCAACAGGCCTCTGCAGTCCTTCACGCACCCGATGCGACACAGACCCGTCAGGTGTTGGAAAAAATTCTTTCCTCCGCATAATAATATCCGCGTTCCCGCGTTTCCAATTAGAGATGAAACACAAAATATCCCTTCTTCTGACCCTTGCCGCCTTTCTCGTGTTAGGCGTGTCGTGCCATCAAGGAAACGACACTCCCGCCACTTCGCCCGAAGAGTCACTGAAAGCCCTCGACGCCAAGATATACAAGCACCCCAAGGATGCCGACCTGCTCTACGAGCGTGCCCAGATATATATGGAACTCCACCGCGTCAACGATGCCATCGCCGACCTTTCCCGCGCCGTGACTTTCGTGCCCAAGAAGATTGAATACCACCTGCTGCTGGCCGACGCCTATTTCTCCAACGGCGATGTCGAGCACGCCTATGGCTCCCTCCGCACCGCCCTCGACCTCGACCCCGACAACGACGAGGCCATCCTCAAGATGGGCGAGATAGCCTACTATAGCCGCGACTACGACCGCGCCATGGAGAGCCTCGGCAAGGTCACCGCCAAAGACCCCAACAACCGCACCGCCCTCTTCATGAAGGCCTTCATCTACAAGGAGACCGGCGACACAGCCAACGCCGTGGTGCTCCTCCGCAAGGTGTGCGACCTCTACCCGCAGTACGACCCCGCCTTCGAGGAGCTCGGTATCCTCTACGCCACACGGCACGACGCCCTGGCCCTCGACTACCTGAACACCGCCATCCAAATCAACCCGCAAAGCACCTCGGCGCTCTACGCCCTCGCCATGTTCCACCAGGAGACCGGCAAGCCCGAACAGGCCGAAGAGCTATACAAGCAAATCCTCGACATCAATCCCAACCACAAGGAGGCCTGGCACAACCGCGGCTATATCCAACTCTTCGTCTACGGCGACACCGAGGTGGCCATCGACTACTTCTCCCGCGCGCTGCAGTGCGACCCCTCCTTCATCGAGGCCCTCGCCAACCGCGGGTGCGCCTACGAACTCGACGGCAACAAGGAGAAGGCCCTCGCCGACTTCCGCGCCGCCCTCGACCTCGACCACACCTTCCAACCCGCCATCGACGGCATCAACCGACTAAAATAGTACAATCAACCAATCTAGCATTCAAATATATGAGCACACTTAAAGGACGTAATCTTATCTCCATCACCGACTTCTCCAAGGAGGAATACATCGAGGTGCTGGACATTGCCGAGGGCTTCGAGAAGAACCCCAAGCAGAAAATCCTCAGCGACAAGGTGGTCGCCACCCTTTTCTTTGAACCCTCCACGCGCACGCGTCTCTCCTTCGAGAGCGCAGCCAACCAGCTCGGGGCGCGCATCATCGGGTTCTCCGACCCCGGCGGCACCAGCGTGCAGAAGGGCGAGTCGCTCCACGACACCATCGTCATGGTCGCCTCCTATGCCGACCTCATCGTCATGCGCAACCCCAAGGAGGGCTCCTCGCGCTACGCCTCCGAGGTCTCCGCAGTGCCCGTCATCAACGCCGGCGACGGCGCCAACCAGCACCCCACCCAGTGCATGCTCGACCTCTATTCCATCCGCAAGACGCAGGGCACCCTCGACAACCTGCAGATCGCCATGGTCGGCGACCTCAAGTACGGCCGCACCGTCCACTCCCTCGTCCAGGCCATGTGCAACTTCAACGCCACCTTCCACCTCGTCTCGCCGCAGGAGCTCAAGCTGCCCTCGTCGGTGAAGCAGAGCATCAAGGACGCCGGCCTCAAATACTACCAGTACACCGACATCCGCGACATCGTTCCTGAAGCCGACATCATCTACATGACCCGTGTGCAGCGCGAGCGTTTCCCCGACCCGCTGGAGTACGAGCGCGTCAAGGATTCCTGCATCCTCAACGCCGCCATGCTTGAGGGCTGCAAGCCCAATATGCGCGTCCTGCATCCCCTGCCCCGCGTCAACGAAATCGCCATGGATGTCGACACCACGCCCTATGCCTACTACTTCCAGCAGGCCCAGAACGGCGTCTACGTCCGTCAGGCCCTCATGGCCGCCATCCTCGGCGCTAAGTAAATTGACAATTGAGAATTGACAATTGAAACCGCGCCAGCCACTCACACATTTACATATTCACACATTTACACAATCAACAATCCCCATGGAAAACAAAAAAGAACTCGTCGTCTCCGCCATCGAGAACGGCACTGTCATCGACCATATCCCCACTGAAGCCGTCTACCAGGTCATCCATATCCTCGGCCTTGAGGACTACAAGGACGAGGTGCTCATCGGCAACCATCTCTCCAGCAGCAAGCTTGGACGCAAGGGCATCATCAAGATCAAGAACAAGCACTTCTCCAAGGAGGAGGTCAGCAAAATCTCCCTCGTGGCTCCCTACGTGACCATCATCACCATCGAGAACTACAAGGTCATCAACAAGTTCTCGACCGAGATACCCGACCACGTCGAGAACTTTGTGAAATGCGCCAACCCCAAGTGCATCACCAACGCCGAGGCCGTCCCCACCAAGTTCGACATCATCGACAAGGTGGACCTCAAACTCCGCTGCCATTACTGCGAGAAGTTCACCACCAAGGAGACCATCAGCTTCACCAAGTAACATGCGCCGCTACTATCTCATCCTTGTTGTCCTGACGCTGCTGCTCACTGCAGTGGTCTGGTGGGTAAGCATGCGGGGCCCGGCGCTCGGCTCTCAACACTCAATCCTCTACGTCCTGCCCCTTTACTTCGCCGTCGTCACCGGCATCCAGCACTACGTCGTGGCCAACAGTCTGAAGAAAGACCCGCGCACCTTCATCAAGAACTTCCTGGGTCTCACCGTCGGCACCCTCTTCCTCCACCTCGTCGTGCTCTCCCTGTGGGCCTTCACCCACATCCCCACCGCCAAGCCCTTCATTATTGTCTTCGGCATCGGCTTCGTGCTCTACCTCGTCTTCGAGACCCTCATGCTCATCCTCCTCGTCCGCAGCCACAAGAAATAATCAGAACATGAATGTCAAATTATTCCTCTGTCTATCCACCCCACTTCTGCTCCTCTTCTCTTGTGGCAAAAAGGAAAAAACACCATCGGGATGGACCGACACCATCGGGGTCGAAACACTCGTAATTGGCGACGGCAACACGCCAACCGAACGCAACTACGTGGGCGACATCGCATCGGAACAGGAAGCATCCCTCTCTTTCATGCTCGGTGGCACTCTGACCAAAGTGGCCGTCAAGAACGGCGACCACGTAACCAAGGGGCAACTGCTGGCCGAGGTGGACGCCACCACCGCCACCAGCCTGCATGCCTCCGCATTGGCCACACTGCGACAGGCTGAGGACGCATACCGCCGCCTGGAGGCCGTACACCGCGAAGGCGGCCTCAGCGAAGTGAAATGGGTGGAGATGGAAACCAACCTCGAAAAGGCTCGCCAAGCCGAGGTTAGCGCCCGCAAACATCTGGAAGAATGCACCCTCCGAGCCCCGTTCAGCGGCGTGGTGATATGCGGCAGCCGCACCCCAGGCCAGGAGATGAAACCCGGCGAAACCTTCTGCCGCGTGCTCGACATGAAGCGCCTATGCGTCGACTTCTCCGTTCCCGAACAGGAGATAGCCATGATCAACGTGGGCGATGCGGCCGATGCCATAGTGCCCGCCCTCGACAACTCGCCTCTCACTCTGCGCATTAGCGACAAAAGCTTTACCGCCAACCCACTGGGACATACCTATAAAATCCATGCCTCGATAGTCTCGGGCGAGACCCAAAACCTCCTGCCCGACATGGTGGCCAAAGTACACATCAAACTGAGCGCCATGGGCGGCATCGTGGTGCCCGCCGACTGCATCCAAACCATGCCCGAAGGTACGGTAATCTGGGTAATCAACAACGGCAAGGCTGAGCATCGACCCATCACGGTGGGCGACTTTGTCCGCAACGGTGTGGTGGTGAAGTCCGGACTCTCTGCCGGCGACACAGTAGTCACCGCAGGCCATCAGAAACTATACACCGGTGCCAAAGTAAAGTAAAATGGCACAGTATTCCAACATGATACAGAAGGCAATGCGGAGTTTTCCAATTCTCGCATTCACGGTTCTGATTACTATAGGTATCGGTATCTACGCATTGCCTCACCTGAACAAGAACGAGTTCCCCAACGTAAAGATAAAACAGGGTGTGGTGGCGGTAGTCTATCCGGGTGCCACCGCCGAAGAAATAGAAGAACAAGTCGCAGGTAAGGTGGAAGAATATCTCTTCACCTTCACCGACGTAGACAAGAGCAACACATACTCCTACAGCCAAAACGGCATGCTATATGTCTTCGTCTCGTTAGTACATTCTGACGACGACCCGAAGGTCACCTGGTCACGTATCCGCGAAGGGCTGTCGCTTTTCCGACTGCAAAGCCTACCTCAAGGAGTGGCGGCGACAGCTGTCATAGACGACTTCGGCAACGCTTCGTCACTGCTGCTTGCCATCGAGAGTGCCGAACGCTCTCCACGAGAATTGGAGGCCACCGTAAAACAACTCTCTTCCCGCCTGCGCAACATCCGCGAGATGGGCCGCATAAGCATCGTGGGCGACCAGAAAGAGGAGATTGCGGTGCACATGGACCCCATGAAACTGACGCAGTATGCCATTTCGCCCTCAATGGTATCGGCCGAACTGGCGGCCCACGGTTTCCGCACTATCTCTGGCAAAATAAGCAACGATGAGGGCAGCGCTTTGGTGCATGTCACCATCCCCTACGGCAATATCTACGAACTGAGCGAACTGGTCATCTTCGCCGACCCCGTCACGGGTCAGACGCTGCGCCTGCGCGACGTGGCCACCATCCAGCCACGCTACCAGGAGTCGAAACCCTACATCAGATACAACGACCAAGATCTGGTTGCCGACGGCCAGACCGGCGGCAACCGCTGCCTCATGCTCTCGATAGAGATGCGGCCCGGCAACAACGTCGTGGACTTCGGCAACAAAGTGGAGAAGATTATCAAAGAATACGAGGCCACAATCACACCCGACATCCATATCCACCGCATCACCGACCAGCCCAAAGTGGTGGACCGCTCGGTACGGTCGTTCCTCAAAGACCTCATCGAGGCCATCTTCATCGTCATCTTCGTGATGCTCATGCTCTTCCCGCTGCGCACCGCCCTCATCAGCTCCACCTCGGTACCCATCTGCATCGCAGCCACGCTGGGCATCATGTACTTCATAGGCTTCGAGCTGAACACCGTCACCCTGGCTGCCCTCATCGCCGTGCTGGGCATGATTGTCGACGACTCGGTGGTGGTCATCGACGGATACACAGACCTCTTGCGGGAGGGCCATTCCCGATGGTATTCGGCTGTGGTATCGACCAGCAAGCTGGCCAACTCGATGCTCTTCGCCACCGCCTCCATCGCCATGATGTTCTTCCCCGCATTGGCCATCCTCAAGGGCAATATCATGGGCGACTTCGTAGGACTTTTCCCGTGGACCATCCTTATAGCTCTGGCATGCAGCTTCCTCTACGCCATACAGGTCATCCCCTTCCTCGCCTCGCGCTTTATCAGACGCACCTCGGGCGAAAAGGTGACGGGGCTGGACCGTATGCAGAACGCCTTCTTCGACTGGCTGCAACGGGGCTACCAAAAACTGCTCTCCTTCTGCTTCCGCCACAAAGCATTGACTCTTGTCACCGGCGGCGCGCTGACGCTGTTTGGAGCGTTTCTGTTCACCCAACTGAACATACAAATCCTGCCCAAGGCCGAGCGCGACAGTTTCGCAGTGGAAATCCACATGGCCGCCAGCTCGTCAATAGAAGAGACCAGCCAAGTGGCCGACTCGCTGTCGGCACTCCTCATGCAGGACAAACGCGTCAAGAGCGTCACCTCGTTTGTCGGCATGTCGTCTCCCCGTTTCCACATGACCTACGCGCCACAACTGGCCTCAGACCAGTACGCGCAGTTTATCGTCAACACTGTGAGCGACAACGCCACCAAAGAGATGATTGGCGAGTATGCCCAGCGCTATGAGAACATCTTCCCCCAAGCGCAGATCCGATTCAAACAGATGGACTACCAGTCCGTACCTTCACCAGTGGAATTCTACGTCAAGGGCGACAACTACGGCGACATAGCCACAGTGCGCGACTCAATACTGCGCCTGATGAAACAGAACCCCAAAATGTTCTATGTCCATTCCGACTTCGACGAGACGGAAGAGATGGTCGACGTAGTGCTGAAAACCGATGTCGCCAACCGGCTGGGCATAACACAGTCCTCCCTCTCCATCTACCTCAAAGGTGCCCTCTCGGGCACTACACTCTCTTCCCTTTGGGAGGGCGACTATTGTATCCCCATCACCATCTATTCCGAGGGCAAGGAGAAGATTGACTACGGTTCGCTCGGCGACATGTTAGTACCCTGCGCACAACCTGGCACCTGGGTACAACTGCGTCAGGTGGCCGACATTCAACCCCGTTTCCACCATAACAACATGCCCCACCGCAACGGCGTGCGTTGTGTCACCGTCTCGGCTGACGTGATTTCAGGCGCAGGACAGATAAAAGAATACTATCATATTAAGCGGGAACTCGACAAGATGGATCTGCCCGAGGGCATCACCGTCGAACCCGGCGGCACCTACGCCTTCTCCGCCAACATGATGCCCAGCCTCATCATGGCCATTATCGCCGCCATCGCCGTCATGTTCCTGGTACTTATCATCCACTACGGCAAACTGGACATCTCGTTGCTGGCCATCTCGATGGCCGTGCTCTGCGTCTTCGGCGCCAACATCGGCCTGTGGGCCTTCGGGCTCGACTTCTCCATCTCGGCCGTGCTGGGCCTTATCTCGCTGGTGGGTATCATCGTGCGCAACGCCATCATCATGTACGACTATGTGGCCGAGCTGAGGAACAAGGAGCTGATGTCGGTGCGCGACGCCGCCTTCCATGCAGGTCTGCGCCGCATGCGTCCCATCTTCCTCACTTCTGCAACCACCGCCATCGGCGTCGTGCCCATGATACTGGCCGGCACCATGCTCTGGAAACCCATGGGCGTCGTGATTTGCTTTGGCACCCTCTTCACTCTGCCGCTCATTATCACCATCCTGCCCGTGGCCTATTGTGTGGTCTTCGAGAACAAGAAACGCCAGAACTTCCGCCCCATCAAACTAGATAAGAGTTAAGAGCTATTACCATGAGACATCCATTCAAGATACTGGTTTGCGCCAGCCTAATTGTCAATTTTCAATTATCAATTCTCAATTCGGCCTCCGCGCAGACGCTCTCACTCGACAGCTGCCTGGCCCTTGCGCGGCGCAACAATGCGGAGATTCGCATCTCGCAGATGGACATCGAGAACGCACGCGAGGTAAAGAAGCAGGTTTTCACCAAATACTTCCCGCAGGCAAACCTCGCCGCATTAGGCTACTGGGCCGTTAATCCGATTGTCCACTTCGGACTCGAAGACATCCAGTCCAACGATATGCGCGAGCTGCTCGAAGCCCTGTACAACGAGGTATCGGTCAGCAGCGATGTGCAAAACGAGCTTTCGCTGATGAAAAAAGGAGCCTCGGGGTCGGTGACGCTTACCCAGCCGCTCTATGCAGGTGGACGTATCGCCACGGGCAACAAACTGGCCAACCTCGGCGTCGAGGCCGCTGAACTTCAGTCCGAGATGAAAGAGCGCGACATCCTTGAGAATATCGAGTCGACCTACTACCTCGTCACAGGTCTACAGGAAAAAGTGGCTACGGTAACCGCCGCCCTCACTCTTCTCGACTCGCTCGACCGTGTGGTGCAGTCGGCCCTCGCCAACGGCCTCGTCACCCGTTCCGACGCCCTGCAGCTGCAACTCAAACGCAACGAGATGCTGGCCAACCAGCAGCAGCTGGCCAGCGGCATACGTCTCTCCAAACGGCTCCTCTGTTGCCAGATAGGCATCGACTATAGCGACAGTCTCTGCCTCATAATTGAAAATCCTTCATCCCTTTACCCCTTCACACCTACACTCTCCTCTGGCTCCCGTCCCGAAAAGCGTCTTCTGGAGTTGAGCGTCGAAGCCGAACAGTTGCAGAAGCGTCTTACCCTCGGCGAGTCACTCCCCCAACTCGCCATCATCGGTACAGGCTTTTATGGCAACCTCATCAAGAACGACCCCTCGGCCAATGCCGTGGGACTCCTCTCGCTTTCAGTACCATTGAGCGGTTGGTGGGAAACCTCGCACAAGATGAAGCAGCACAACATCCGCATCACCGAGGCCCGCATAAAGCAGGAACACTACAACCAGATGATGTCGTTAGAAGAGGAGAAAGCCTACAGCGATATGCTCGATGCCGCCATGCTCATGCAGTCCGACTCCACCGCGCTTGAAATAGCGCAGGAAAACTACCGCCTCGCCACCCTCAACTACCAAGCCGGCGTCTCCACCCTCTCTGAGGTGCTGGAAGCTCACGCCCTGCTCCTTCAGGCCCAGAACGCCATCACCGACCGCCACACCACCTACGTCGTAGCCCGCCGCCGCCTCATGGACCTTCGGAAAACCCATTAAGCCCATAAGAGAAATAAACCCATCACCCCTCCGGCAGCCAAATACTTTTTTTTGCCATATCGGAAAAAAGTCGTACTTTTGCAAATTGAAAAACATTATATGATGGAGGCAACAACGACATTTAACAATACACAAATGCATCTGTTGCAGATGTTCTCGGTCAATAGGAGCAAGCGCGCCTTGGACGAGTTGTATGATGTTCTCTATCGGCACTATGCGAGCCGTATGTCTGAGAAATTGGACAGTCTTTGGGATTCGGGAATCCTCGACCAGCAGCGCCTTGACGAGATTAATACAATGGATCTGCATCAGTTGTCATGAAACTTGTGCTCGACACCAATTGTTTGATTCAGGTGATACCTCCTCGGAGCCGTTATCACTGTATATGGCAGTCTTTTGTACATGGCGATAATACGTTGTGTGTGTCAAATGAGATACTCGAAGAGTACGCCGAAATTCTACAGAAGCTTACAGATGCGGAGACATCAGAACTGGTGCTCTCTACCATACTGAACAGCCCCTTTGTCAGGTTTGTCATCCCTTACTACAAGTTCAATCTGATAGAGGCCGACCCCGACGACAACAAGTTTGTTGATTGTACCCTTGCCGCAGGGGCAAGATTCCTGATTTCCAACGACCACCATTATGACATACTGAAACGCATCGAATACCCCAAAGTCGACGTGTTGACGATATCCGAGTTTATCGCCCTTAACAGTAACATGAGATGATAATTCTCATGCCTGTGGTGCTTTCCTTCTCAGTAGCGTGCCGGCGGAACGATACATAAACTTTTTCTTGCCATATCGGAAAAAAGTCGTACTTCTGCACTCGCAAACCGCCAGAAAAGAAATGGCAGTGGGGTCATGGATTGTTCTTGTTGATGAGGTTGACAATCACCTTCACCATCACGTCCTTCTCCTCTGGGCGGCTTTCGGCAATCATCAGCGTGAGGGCCACTAGGGTGTTGTCCTCGATGCGCTTGCTGCCGTCTGCGCGGTAGAGGATGCGGTTGTTGTTGAGAAACCACAGGAACAACGTGGCAGCGATGCGTTTGTTGCCGTCGCTGAACGAGTGGTTCTTGGTGACCAGGTAGAGCAACATAGCGGCCTTCTCCTCGACCGAGGGGTACAGTTCCTCCCCGTCAAAGGTCTGGTAAATCTGACCAATACTGCTCTTGAACGACTCGTCCTTCTCGTTGCCGAAAAGGGTGCTCTCGCCGAAACGCTCTTTCAGCGACAGGATGGCCTCCATTGCATTCTCATACGAGGCGTGGAAAGGCTCCTCCTTAGTGGTCCTGTCGATAGCAAGCCGTTGGTAATCGTAACTGTCGAGCGTGTCGAGCGCATAGCTGTAGTCGGTCACCACGTTGAAGAGCGCGTTGGTTTCATCATTCGAGAGCAGTGGCTGGCTTTGTATCGTCCGGCCGAGCATGCCCACCAACTGCCGCAACTCACCAATCTGCTCCTTGCGGATGCGCTCGTTCACAGCATAGCCTTTGATGATATACTCTTTCAAGACATGGTTAGCCCATTGGCGGAATTCTATGCCTCGTCTGCTCTTGACTCGATAACCGACTGATGTTACCATCTCAAGGTTGAAATGCTCTTTCCCATGTGTCTGTGTTTTCCCCTCAATGGCACCATGTTGAGTGGTACTCGCAAATTTTGCGACTACCACTGATCCGGCCAGTTCTTCCCGAAGAGCATTGTTGATGTGTTTGCTGATGGTCTTGTAGTCACGACCAAACAATACGGACAACTGCTGACGGGTCAGCCAAATCATGTCATTCTCCAACCTCGCCTCAAGTTGCACGGAGTTGCTCTCGTCTTTATAGATGACTATCTTATCGTTGGTATTCTCCATATTTCTCTTAACGTGTTTTTTGCTTTCTTATTGTTCTTACCAATAATATAGTATGCAAAAAACAGAATTAATGATTGCCCCTTCCTTTTTGCGTGCCGGAGGCACGCCACAAAACTTTTTCTTGCCATATCGGAAAAAAGTTGTACTTTTGCAGCGTCAAACTCCCAAGGCTTCCGGGCTGCGGGCGGGCGACAGGACATATAAGAAAGACGTTGTAACGGCGTTTGTCTGCGGCGTATCGAACTTCGCAAATTCGCAATGGAACCGCAATAGCGCAATGTTCCTCGTCCATCAAGTGCGTATGTAGGAGCTTACCCCCAGTGTAAGCCCACTGACACATAGCACAGCGTGGGCCTCGGCATTGCTTATTCTGTTCCAAAGGCAATGCGAAGGCCAGATACGCGGGATAAGCAAACGGCAGATTCCCGCGCTCTTTTTTATGTGTTGTTTGAATGAACCCACGAACAAAACAAACAACAAGATGAAACACAAATTATCCCTTCTCGCCGTCCTTCTCACGGCACTGGCAATCCCCCAAACCGTAAAAGCCTACGACTTCTCCGCCGTCACCTCTAGCGGCCACACACTCTACTACGACACCGTCACTGGCGGTGTTGAGGTAACGTGTCCAAGTTCCGGTTCTACCTGGTATGGTTATACAATGCCAGTTGGCAATCTGGTTATTGACAGCACAGTTGTCTATTTGGGGTCAACCTATTCTGTCACCCATATAGGCGAAAATGCTTTTTTTGACTGCACAGGATTAACCTCTATTTCCCTTCCCAACTCGCTTACTTCTATAGATTTTTATGCTTTTCAATACTGTACAGGACTGACCTCTGTTTCCCTTCCCAACTCGCTTACTTCTATAGGTCCTTATGCTTTCTCTGGCTGTACAGGACTGACCTCTGTTACCTTTCCCAACTCGCTCACCCATATATACGATTATGCTTTCTATGGCTGTACAGGACTGACCTCTGTTGCCCTACCTAACTCGCTTACCTTTATAGGCGATGGGGTATTCCTTGGTTGTACTGGTTTACCTTCACCAGTTTACAATAATACATTCTTCGTATATTTACCCACTTCTCATACCGGAAACTATACTATCCTCAATGACATTATCACTATATGTGGTTCTGCATTCTGTGGCTGCACAGGGCTGACCTCTATCTCCCTTCCCGACTCGCTCACCTCTATAGGAAGCTATGCTTTCTTTGGTTGCACAGGGCTAACCTCCGTTTCCCTTCCCAATACGATTATATCTATAGGCAACTCTACTTTCTATAATTGTACTGGTCTGACCTCCGTCACCTTTCCCAACACGCTCACCTCTATAGGAAGCTCTGCTTTCTTTGGTTGCACAGGGCTGACCGGAATCTATTCTTTGGCATTGGCTCCACCGTCATTAGGATCCCAGGCGTTCCCCAATGTCCTTGTCCCTATTTATGTCCCGTGCGCCTCGTTGCTATCCTATCAGGCAACCCCTTGGAGCGACTATAATATTCAGGAAATTCCTATGGACACAGTGTATACCCTCAGCACGGGAAATAGCCCCAATGGCACCGTGAACATTGAACGGTCATCTTGCTTGTCCACGCTCACCGCCATTCCCGATCTTGGCTACTATTTCAACAACTGGAGTGATGGAAGTACCGAAAATCCACACACAATAGCCGTGTTCTCGGACACCACTATCTCAGCCCACTTCGCCATGTATTCCCCCGATGTCACATCAAACTCGGAGAATTACTGCAGAGGATTGAAGAACCCCACGTCGTTCACAATCACGGATGGTCCTAATTTGTCCAATGCCCAGTGGTACGGCTACACAGGCACTAAAAATGACCAAGCCAGTGCCTGCGGAAACTGGGGTATGAGTTTCCCTGACTCAAACTATGTCCCCGCCGATCAGCTGGAGTCTTTCACTTCGTCGGTCTCCAGTTGTATATCGTCCAATTCCGTTGACATCCACGGCCAGTCTGACTACCAACGGCGTTTTGTCATCAAAGGTCAAGGCTACGATTCGCTCACCCATAACCGCCTCTCCTACCTTCCTCCCGACCCGACGTTCACCAGTTCCATCCGTCTCGGCAACAACTGCGGGGGTGGTGGCGGTCAGGCCGAAATGCTGTGCTACCAGTTCCATGTACGTCCTCAGAACGCCCTCGTCACCATCTGGTACGCCCTGTCGTTGCTGAACGGGCAGCATGCTGCCCAGTTCAACCCCGAATTCGCCATCGAGGTCGAGAAACAGACGGGAAGCACCTGGACCCGTGTGGGCGGCGACACCCTCTGCTACCTGGTGGCCACGCCGGCAGGCTCAGGTTCCAACGTGTATCCCTTCTATGTCGGCAGCACCGGCACACACACAGGTGCCTCCTATGGCTGTAACCTCTACCTCCCCTGGAACAAGGTGGTCATCAATCTCAGCAAATACCTCTACGAGACTGTCCGCATCAAAATTGCCTCGAGCGACTGCAGATTGTCAGCCCACTATGCCTGCGCCTACATCGCAGGAGAGTGCCAGTCTGTGGAGGTTGCCTCATCCGGCTGCACGGGAACTGCTATCATCGATACCCTCCGCGCACCTAAAGGCTTGAGCGACTACACATGGTACCGCAGCGATATCGACGGCAACCTCGTCCCCGACCTCGACGATGTCAATGACACTATCCCCTTCGTACAACTTACTAACGGCACCATCACTCACCCCGACACCAACAACGTCTTTCTCGTCGACACCTCGCACCTCCGCGTCCATCTCGTAGCCTCCGACGGCAGCGACTCTATCGGGCTTACCGACAACATCGTCATCCGCTGCGATGTGACCTCCTACATGAACATCTTTCCCGTTACCTCAAGGCTCTACGCCCGCGTTGTTAATCATATGGTAGACAATTTTCAGCTCTCTTCCTTAGATACCCTCATGGGCATCTGTCAACTCACTCAGACTCCCATATGTTCCAATCCTATAGCTATTTTTGAAGCCACACCCAACGCTGGCTACCGTTTCCACCAGTGGAACGATGGCAACACCGACAACCCCCGCACGCTCGTTGTCACTTCCGACACTAGTATCGTTGGCTACTTTGCTTACGAGTTCCACGACACCGTCTATATTCACGACACTATCTACGTCGACCCGAACGGTATTGAGGATGTGCAGACGGTGGAGGCCCGCATCTTCCAGCGGGATGGGCAGATTGTTGTAGAACTGGATGAGGGCTCGGAGTCTCTCGACGTGCAGGTGTATGACGTAGTGGGGCGTCTGCTGGCCACACGGCAGGGGGAGGACGTACACGGGGGTACGCCCCTACGGTTTGACGTGCCCGCCTCGGGTGTCTACCTTGTCCGCATTGGCGACAGGGCGGCACGGAAGGTTGTGGTGGTCAGGTAATTCGAAGACGAAAATATAGCCTCAATCCCGCTCGTTGGAGATTTGCACCATGCGGTGGCAGACGGAGGCGATGCGGTTCTTGTCGGCGAGGACGCCTTTGTCGCACAAGGTGATACCCATCGAGGAGGCTACGCGCGAGAGGCGGCCGTCGCGGTCGTTCTTGAGGGTGAAGATGTAGCTGTGCGACGAGGGACCGAGGAGCATCTCGTTGAGGGCGGTGCACTTGTAGACCACCTCGTTGAAGATATGGTCGGTCTGGATGCCCGTCTTGCACTCCACCACGAAGAGGGTGTTGGCCTTGATGAAGACCACGTCGAGCTCGTTGTTATGCTCCGTCCCGGGGCGCGCGATGCGCACGCTGAGGGCTATCTGCTGCGGTCGTACCTGCCGCAGGATGAGGTAGAAGACATACTCCTCGAACCATCCGCCCGTGAGGTAGTCGACCTCCTCGGGCAGGAGCATGTCGGGCTTTTGGCTGACGAAGCCGAACTGGTGCAGCAGGGTGCGGACGCCCGTGATGGCCTGTCGGCGGCCCCGACCGCCGCCGTGTATCTCGTCGAGGGTCACGGGGCGGCGCATGCCGCGGTAGTTGAGGCGGAGCAGGTTGATGGCCTCGAAGGCCTCCTCGCTGAGGTTGCGGCGGCGGAAGCAGTCGAAGATGCGCTGCGCCTCGGCCTCCGTGCGGCGGGGCTTGTGGTTGCGGCCATTGATGTCGTGCCGCAGGCCGTGGAGGGTGAAATACTCGGCCAGCGTCATGCGGTAGCGGATGGGGGTGACGACATCGTCGTTGTCGTAGATGCTGTCGTCGAAGACCGAGCTGACCACGAGGTTCTCGCGCGTCTGGACGTAGAAGAACCTGGCCCCGAAGCGGGCGAAGACGCGCTGCACGGCCAGCACGGTGTATCGCGTGCCGCCCGCGAGGTTGACCCAATAGTCCTCGTTGCGGGAGAGTGCCCCGCTGAGACGGCGGCAGATATGCTCGTAGATGTAGGTCTCCGCGCTGCGCTTGAAGGTGATGGTGCGGATGTCGGCGTCCGGCAGCCGCAGCAGGGCGGCGTAAGGTGCCACCGAGGTGCGCTGGTCGTGGGCCGAGACAAAGAGGATGCGGTTGCCCTCCTCGTAATACTCCTTGAGGAAGAGGTAGGCGGCCAACGGCTCGGCCGGATCGAATATATTGACAAGGGTCTTCATCGCAGCACTTCTATGAAGCCCTGACGCATGGTGTGGATGGTGACGCCGTGGGCTTTGAAGACATAAAAATAGGTCGCCGCAGGGGCGCGGGGGCTGTCGGGATTCCAGAAGTCGTCCTCGGAGGCTATGTTGTGGCCGTGGTAGACGAGCTGGCCGGTGCGGTCGTAGACATAGAGGTCGTTGAACTTAAAGCAGTCGTTCTCAAGCAGTCCGCCGATGACGAAGAGGTCGTTGGTGCCGTCGCCGTTGGGCGTCACGAGGGTGGGGAACGTCAGCGAGCTGTCGCAGTGGTCGCCGTTCCAGAAGACATGCAGGTTATAGTAGATGGTGCTGTCGCATCCCGCCTCGTTGTAGAGGACGACGGCGACGTTCTCCACCTCGTCGTAGAAGAGGCTGTCGAGGAAGGCGCGCGGCAGCTCCTCCTCCAGCACCGTGTCGTAGATGGTCGTGTCGGTGGAAGGGATGACGCTCAGATGAAAGGTTGTAACCGTGTCGCAGTAACGCCCCGGCAGGGTGTCCGTCGCCGTCCCCTCCTCGTCGAAGACAATCTTTCCCCAGGCGTAGGGCAGATCCGACTTGCAGATGTAGGCGAAGAGGCTGTCGCGGAGATGGCAGTTGCACTTGGGGCCGATGAGGGTAATGCTGTCGTGGGCCTCGCAGTAGCCCAGCATCTGCAAGTCGGTGACGTTGAATGCCGTCACCGTCGGGAAAATTGCCGATGACTTCTCATAGAACCGCAGGATAACCCTGTCGCCGCGAGGGATGGAATCGCGATATAATGCCCCGTTGATGGGGATAGACTGGGAACTGTGGACAATCGTCGTGTCGGCATAGACGAACTCCGTGATGAAGTTGGGGAGCCCCCGTCTGCGATTGTTCAGCTCCGAGAGGCGATTCACATAAGCATCCAAATAATATTTCCCCACCGTGCCGCGAATGTCGACGGTGTCGACATAGAAGGGCACGAAGGTGCTGTCCTTGGGGATGACGGTGATGGTGCCGTAATGGTCCGAGGGTGCGGAGGTGTCGGCATAGACCATCATCTGCAGCCCGCTCAGATGCTCAAGGCCAGGGCAGTAGAGCGACGCATCGTAGTCCAGCGCCAGCGAGCGGGGATGGCAGAAGTCGCCCGCCGTGGGCGAGGCGACGAAGTTGTAATAAGTGTGGCGGGCGAGGTAGCCGGGTTCCGACCAGCGGAGCAGGTTGGCCGTGTCGTACCAGGCGGTGAGGAACACCCTGAGGGTGTCGTTGCAGCTGACAGTCACCCACTGGCTGTCGGCCTGCGGGTCGGCGAAGAGCGCCTCGGGTTCCCAATGCAGCGAGTCCGTCCATTGCGGCGACCGCAGCAGGTAGCGCACCGAGTCGGGCTCCTCCCCATGCCCGTCCACCAGCACCGTGTCCGTCACCTCAATGCGTGCCGTACACACCGCCTGCCCCCGCACGCCCACGGCGGCCAGGAGCAGCAAAGCGAATGTTATGAACCTTCGGCTGCGCATATCGTTTCAGATAGATTCTTCCATCATGTTTGTCCCCTTTGACAGGCAATCCTCACCTGCCCGATATCCCCATTGGATATTCTTTACGATGAGTTTTTTTCTCAGTTTCTTTTCCTCTGTCCTGTACAAGTCCGGGGAGGGTGTTCGTGTCAAAACCACCCAGGCATCGAGTCTGTCAACTTTTACCTCCGGCTTATTAAACAACTGGTCGACCGTCTCCCCTATCTGCACCAACGCATGCCCGTAATCGCCACCTTTTATCTCTACCAATATCAACCGTTTGTCCTCTGTATATACTCCATAGTCACATTTCTTGCCATCCGTGCCAATGACGCCGGGGTCAATTCTATATTTCACAACCTCCTTCTTGCATGCATTTACAAGCTGGTATTTAGGACTATTCTTCTGACCTTCCTGACGGAGAACAATTGATGTACGGCAATCATGGAAATCGATGTATTCCTGATTGTGGTACTCGTTATAGAACGGCCATTCGGGAGTTGCACAAATCTTACTCATCTGTGTCAAGCATCATTAAGGCGTTATACTGACGGTTAATAATGCCGGAAGCCTCATCAACCATTTCGGCCCGTATCTCTCCTAATTCAACATCAATAATATCCATCACTCCCCCTTCCTCTTTAATCATATATGAAGCCACATCTTCAGTGGGTATCCACATGTCTTGGGAGACAATCTTGCCCACATCGTCGGGCCGCTTGACTCCCAATTTATAGGCATATATCAGATTGTTGAAAGCAGACAAGATATAGGGGCTGTGCGTCGTAAGGAAAAGGCTGTTCTTAGTCCCCACTTGGCGTGCAAGCCATTTCACCAACTCATACTGCGTCTTGGGGAAAAGGTTCTCTTCGGGCTCTTCTATCAGCAGACTGGCGTGATGGTTATACTCATATCTGCTCAGAATCCTTTCAAATTCATTAAACGCCTCATGCGATGGGAATGAAGTATACTCCGGTTTCTCTTTATCTTTTGTCTCCACCATTGTTATCGGGGGAGTCTTGCCTTTCACATAAGAAAGAACCAAATTCCTCACCTTCTCTTCCAACTGATTCTGTTCCCATTTTGATTTAAGGTCTTTTCTTGATTGTCCTGACAGCATGGACATTGTCCTCGACCATACCAAAGCCAGTAGCGGAGTTACCGACTGGAAACCGCTAGCAGCATCACCCATTTTTATTTCACTATCATCCTCCAAAACAAGCCAATCGGCATTCCTGCTTGGGTCGTAATAATATTTCACGTTGAGGTCAAGGATATGCAATGGATTCTCTTTGTCGAACAGTCTCCTTGCCTCGTCCCAATCGGCGAGATAGTTCTGCAGGTTATCCTCATAGAACTTCATCTCAAACCAGTTAGGTATTACAAACGAGATGTTTCTCTCCGCCGGAATGTATGTGATACTGCCTCGCATATATTCCCAACGATCTTCTTTCCACTCGAAAGAGAACATGTCGAAAGGTGATTTGTCGAAGTCATAGGAGAACTTCATGCAACGGGATTCGTACTGGATAAACGAATCATCCTTGATGTAACCGCCGAGCTTATGGAACTGTATCAACTGCTTCTCCACAAAGTCCAGTGTGCCGAAAGATTCCGGATCCTGCGTCAGCTCAATCCGTTTCTCCAGCCACTGGCAAAAGGACAGCACCTTCATCAGGCAGCTCTTGCCTGACCCTTGCGGCCCAATATAGATATTGAAGCGTTTGGTCTCAATGTTTGCCGAACGGACTGGTCCGAAGTTCTTTATTACGAGTGTGCTCATGGCATTTTTCTTTTGATAACGGAATTCTTTTGCTTTTATTGTGCAGATTATTGCGGGTCGACGTCGAAATGGATTTGGAGGGTGGCGAAGAGTTTGTCTTTCGTGCCGGGGGTGGGGCCTGTCTTGAGGCGGTCGCAGAGGTCGAGGATGATGCGCTTGGCGTCGGCGACGGCCTCGGTGCGTTCGAAACGGAGGATGATGTTCTTGATATAGAGGCCGCGGACGCGCGACACATTGGGGTACTCGGGCCCGATGACGCGCTGGGCGAAGACCCCCCGCAGGTCGCGCGCCAGGATGCTGGCGGCATCGTTCAGCCGGTCGCTGTCGCGATGCTTCAGTGTCAGCGTGATAAGCCGGTAGAAGGGCGGGTAGCGGAAGACTCGCCGTTCCGTGATCTGACTCTCGTACATGGCGTTGTAGTCGTTGTCAATCACGTTGCGGATGGCCTGGTGGTAGGGGTTGAAAGTCTGGATGATGACCTTGCCCTGGTGGCCGTGGCGGCCGGCGCGGCCCGACACCTGCGTCATCTGCTGGAAAGCCCGCTCGAAGGCGCGGAAGTCGGGGAAATAGATGAGGTTGTCGGCGCTCACGATGCCCACCACGCTGACATTGTCGAAGTCCAGCCCCTTGGTGACCATCTGCGTGCCCACGAGGATGTCAATCTTGCGGTCCTGGAAGTCGTTGATAATCTCGAGGTAGCGGTTCTTCTGGAGGGTGCTGTCCAGATCCATGCGTGCCACGCGGGCCTTGGGGAAGAGGATGCTCAGGTCGTCCTCGATGCGCTCGGTGCCGAAGCCCTTCATTGTCAGGTGGCGCGAGTGGCACGCCGGGCATTCCGACGGCAGGGGGATGGAGTAGCCGCAGTAGTGGCAGCGCATGCTGTTGGTGGCCTTGTGGTAGACCAGCGACACGTCACAATGCTGGCACTGCGGCGTCCAGTGGCAGTCGTCGCACTCGATGCGCAGCGAGAATCCGCGCCGGTTCTGGAAGAGGATGACCTGCTCGTGGTTGTCCAGCGCCTCCTGCATATTCTCCAGCAGGAAACGGCTGAAGTGGGTCGACCGTGCGGCCTTCTCGCCCTGTTCGCGGCGTATCTGCCTGAGTTCCTCCTTCATGTCGGCACACAACACCTCTGGCATCTGGAGGCCGCCATAGCGTTTTGTCATGGTCACGAGGCCGTATTTCCCCTGCTTGGCATTGAAGTAACTCTCCAGCGAGGGCGTCGCCGAGCCCAGCACCGTGCGGGCGCCCCAGAGGTGTGCCAGATAGATGGCCGCGTCGCGCCCGTGGTAGCGTGGCGTGGGGTCGTACTGCTTGTAGGAAGTGTCGTGTTCCTCGTCGACAATCACAAGTCCCAAGTTCCTGAACGGCAGGAAGAGAGCACTCCTTGCCCCAAGCAGTACTTGAAACTGTTGGTTGGGGTCGTCCGTGAAGGTGCGCGTCCATACCTCGGCGCGCTGCGAGGGGCTGAAACGCGAATGGTACACCCCCACGAGGTCGCCGAAATAGCGTCGCAGCCGGTTGATGATTTGTGCCGTGAGGGCTATCTCGGGCAGGAGGAAGAGCACCTGTTTGCCTTGTTTCACAACCTCGTCTATCAGCTTGATATACACCTCTGTCTTGCCCGATGAGGTGACGCCGTGCAACAAAGAAACGGCCTTATCAGAGGTGCGGAGGTAGTCGAACGCCGCCTGCTGCTCGTCGTTGAGATGTATCGTGTCGGCCGAAACGCAATTCTCCGCATCCACCCGCTCCAGACGCGACTCCACATGCTCCGAAAGCACCAGCACCCCGTTCTTCACCAGGGTCTTGAATGCCGAGTCGGAGAGCGGTTCGGGGCCTTCGCTGTCCAGGAGCGTGCGCTTCAGGACGGGATCCTGTCCGAAGTGGCTCATCTGCATGAACTTCAGCATCACATCCACCTGCCGCTGAGTGGTTTTCTTCTGCTCCAGGCGGTCGAAGAGCTCTTTTGCCCGTGCCTCGTCCTTATATTCCTCTGCCAGCTGCACATATATGGCCGTCTTGGGGACAAAGCGCTGCCGCATATCCTCGTCCATCATGATTATCTCGCGCTCAATCATTGTATTGAGCAACGGCATCATCTTCTGCACGCCGATGGCCTTGCTGATGTCCTCGACGGTCATCACCGGGTGGTCGGTGAGGAGTTGCACGATGCGCAATTCGTTGTCCGAGAGGTCCGAGAGTTCGCCCGTAAAGTCTGGATGGATGGCCACAGACGACTCGCTCGCCAGGCGGAACATCGAGGGGAGCGCCACCGCCATCACATCGCCGACATAGCACATATAATAGGCCGCAATCCACTCCCAGAAACAGAGTTGCTGCTCCCCGACAATCGGTTCCGTGTCAAGAATCGACAGGATATACTTCACCGTGTACTTCGGCACCTCCTCATGCACCCGCCTCACCAACGCCGCGTAGAGCCTCCTCTGCCCGAACTGCACCACAACACGCTGACCTACAGCGATTGCCCCGTTATACTCCTGCGGCACGCGATAAGTGTACGTCCCGTGGATATGCAGAGGCAATATAACATCAACGAAATAGGTCTTCATCATGGATGCAGCACATTGAGACTGCAAAGGTACACAAAATTATTGACTTTTTGGACGGGCGGGGAAAATATTTCTTGCGACGGGTGAGCCTTCTGCGTGAGACTGCACACATTAACCGCCACGCGGGAGGACGGGAGGCGCGGCGCGGAGGCGGGTGTTTCGGGGAGAATCGGGGGCGCCGCGAGGGGGTGCGCAGGGCAATTTGAGGGCCGGGTGTGCGGCACAATCCCGACGGGTGACACCAACTTGTGCTTTGAGAGGGATTGGGTTGTGACGAACGGGAGAGATGAAAAGGTGGCGGGAGTGTGGCGTCGTGATTGCAAGGCGAAGAAAAGGCGAAGAAGAGGCGAAGAAAAGGCGAAGAAAAGGCGAAGAAAAGGGGAACCTTCTCAGAGACAACGTCGAGTCAAACGACAGGCCGCGACAAGGCGGGAAACAGCGGGCGACCCGAGAGGAGAAAGCAAGATATTGTAGCACACTGAATTACAAAAGCATCCGGACGTTTACAAATGGAAAATGGGTGTTTCCAAATGGAAAATCGATAGAAAACCGTGAAGAAAAACGCCACCCTGCAATACGAAAACGGGAAGAACGGCGTTAATTGGGGAAAGCAGTCTGAAAAATGAAGCACATCGCCGTCGCCGTGACCAACGACCTGCTGACCGACCAGCGGGTGGACCGCACCTGCCGCACCCTTGTGGAGGCGGGATACGGGGTGACGCTTGTCGGAAGACGGCTGAAGACGAGTCCGTCCCTGCCGGAGAGGGAATACAAAACAAATCGGATGAGGCTGGTGTTCAATAGGAGTGCGTTGTTTTATTTAGAGTACAACTTCAGGTTATTCATGCGGCTGCTGCGGATGCGTCCCGACGCTGTCTGGTCCAACGACACCGACACGCTCCTGGCCTGCACGGCGGCGGCTCGGCTGCTGCGGCGCCCCTTGGTGTTCGACGCCCACGAGCTGTTTCCCGAGGTGCCCGAACTGGTAGGGAGACCGCGGGTGAAGGCTGTGTGGCAATGGATTGAAAGAAAATGTCTTCCGCATGTACGGGTTGCATACACCGTGTGCCAAAGCGTGGCCGAGGAATACAGACGGCGCTATGGCGTGGAGATGCATGTGGTGAGGAATTTGCAGGAATCAGGAATGAGGGCGAAGGGGGGCGGCGGCGAGAACGCCGATGAAACGCACGCCAACCCGGCGTCCGGCTTGACATTCAAAGGGAAGCAGCTGGAGACACATACCCTTCTCTATCAGGGAGCTGTGAACGTGGGGAGAGGCGTGCGCGAGACCATCGACGCGCTGGAATGGCTGCCGGAGTGCCGCCTGGTCATTGCCGGCGACGGTGACATACGGAAGGAACTGCAGGCCTACGCCGCCACGCTGCCGTGGGGCGACAGGGTGACATTCCTGGGGCGAGTGGAGCCTCAAGCACTGCATGAACTGACAAGGCAGGCCGATTTGGGAATCTGCCTGTTGGAAGATTTGGGACTCAACTACCGCTACTCCCTTCCCAACCGCGTGGGGGACTTCGTCCAGGCGGGGGTGCCGCTGCTGGCCACAGACTTCGTGGAGATACGGCGGGTGATGGAAGAATACGGCACCGGGGCCTTGACAGAGGCCTGCCCAAGAGAGAAAGAGGGCGAGGCCTACCGCAGCCACGTGCGGCGGCTGGCAGCAAAGATTGACGAGACGCTGCGCCTTTGGGGCGCGATGCCCGCCGAAGAACGCGAGGCCCGCTTCGCCCGCGCACGCAAGGAGTTGTGCTGGGAGGAAGAAAAAAAACGCCTTCTCGCCCCCCTGGACACAATAAAGTGGACTTTTTTAAGTTAAAGCAGCACTAAACACACTCCTCAGTCACTTCGTGACAGCTGACTCCTCAAGGTCGTCGACCTTCGGTTCCCCTAACATAGGGGAGCAGCAAACTGCAACCACTCAAACATCTACACATTCAGGCATTCACACATTAAGACATTCAAGCATTCACACATCTATGATCTACGACATCTTCCCCTTTGTATTCTACATCAGCTGCCTTGTTGGCCTGTGGTTCATCTTCGGCAAGGCCGGCATCGCACGATGGAAAGCCCTCATACCTATCTACCACTTCATCCCGTGGGTGCAGCTCTGCGGCAAGAAATGGGTATGGTATCTCTATCTGCTGATACCCGTGTTGAACATATTCACCTTCCTGCTGCTGGTGGTGGAGACCGCCAAAGTGTTCCGCCGCAACAACTTCTGGGAGCAGCTGGCCGCGGTGATATTCCCGTGGGCCTACCTCATGGTGGTGGGTCTGACGAAATGGGAATGGCACGACCCGAAGATTGACCCGCCCGCCAAGGTGACCGAAGGACGCGACTGGGCCGAGGCGATAGCCTTCGCCGTGGTGGCGGCCCTCGTCATCCGTGGCAACGTAGTGGAATTCTACAACATACCCTCCAGCTCGATGGAGAAATCGCTCATGACGGGCGACTACCTCTGGGTGTCGAAGCTGGCCTACGGGCCGCGCACGGTGATGACCCCGCTCTCCGTCCCCTTCGTGCACAACACCCTGCCGGGCACACAAGGACAGAAAGAGTCGTTCTCGCGGCTTATCTCCCTCCCCTACCACCGCTACCCGGGACTGGGCAAGGTGGAGCGTTTCGACGCCATCGTGTTCAACTAGCCCGAGGGCGACACCATGTGCACGGCCTGGGGCAGCAATGCCAGCTACTACGACCTGCTGCGCGAGATGGGACGCGAGGCCCTCTGGAACGCCGAGAGCCTCAACGTGGGCGGACAAATGATACCCAATAAGATACGCGTGCGACCCGTTGACAAGCGCGAGAACTTCATCAAACGCTGCATCGGCCTGCCCGGCGAGGATATCCAGATACTGAACCAGGCGGTGTACATTAACGGCAAGCCCGTGCTGACGCCCAAGTACATGCAGCAGTCGTACCTGGTGGAATTCACCGTGCTGAAGTCGATGGACGAGGCGCTGTCGATTCTTGAGAGTGTCGGCGTGAGCGAGGACGACCGCAGCGGCTACCTCAACTCGACCATGCTGCTGGGGGTTCCCGAGGTGGCGCTGACCGACGAGATGGTCTTCCGGCTGAGCCAGCGGCCCGACGTGCGCGTCACGCCCGTCGTACATCCCGCCGGCGAGGCATGGGACAGAACCTTCCCGAAAGACGAACGCTACCTGTGGTCGGTCGACAACTTCGGCCCCGTGCATATCCCCGCCCAAGGCGAGACGTTACATCTGACCCTGGAGAACATCCCCTTCTACTACCGCGCCATACGCACCTACGAGGGCAACGAAGTGGAAATCAAGGACTCGGTCATCTACATCAACGGCCAGCCTGCCGACAGCTACACCTTCAAGATGAACTACTACTGGGCGATGGGCGACAACCGCCACAATTCGGCCGACAGCCGTGTGTGGGGTTTCGTGCCCGAGGACCATCTCGTCGGCAAGGCAGGATTCATCATCTTCTCGTGGGACAAAGACCACATGCGTCCGCGCTGGGACAGACTCTTCCGCAACGCGTCGAGCATGGATTGAGAGAGGCCCTCCGCGGGGGACTTTGTTAAAAAAAATATCGGTCTGACACAATAAAGTGAAATTTTTTAAGTTAATCCGATACAAAACAGAAACAATAAAAGCACCATGTACGCAATCATCAATACCCCGAAAGGCTCCATGAAAGCCGAACTGTTCGAGAAAGAAGTGCCTGGCACCGTGGCCAATTTCGTGAAACTGGCCAAGTCCGGATTCTACAACGGCCTGCGTTTCCACCGTGTCATCCCGGACTTTGTCATCCAGGGCGGCTGCCCCTACAGCCGCGACCCGAACGACTGGCGCGTGGGCACCGGCGGACCGGGATGGACCATCAAATGCGAGACTTCTGCACCGCGTCAGCACCACGACCGCGGCGTCCTCTCCATGGCCCACGCGGGCAAGGACACGGGCGGCAGCCAGTTCTTCATCTGCCACAACCGCGAGAACACCGCGCACCTTGACGGCGTGCACACCTGCTTTGGCCAGGTGGTGGAAGGTCTGGACGTCATCGACCTCATCCGTCCGGGCGACCTCATCGACAGCATCATCATCACCGATGAGAAGTAAGAACCAATAAGTAAGAACTAAGAAGTAAGAACCACGGGGGCGAAAGCCTCCCACAGCTTACTAATCAAAACCCAAACTGAAATATAATATGAACTTAGGCATTAAACTCCTCGTCGCCGAGGATGACCCCAACCTCGGCACCATCCTGAAGGCCTATCTGAGCCAGAAAGGATACACGGTCTTCCTGGCTGTCGACGGACAGGCGGCGCTCGATACGTATCAGAACGACGATGTCGATGCCTGCATCCTCGACGTCATGATGCCCGTCAAGGACGGCTTCACGGTAGCCAAGGAGATACGCCGCGTGGACAAGCGCATCCCCATCATCTTCCTGACGGCCAAGAACCTGGAGGCCGACAAGCTGAAAGGATTCGAGATAGGGGCCGACGACTACGTCACAAAGCCTTTCTCGATGGAGGAACTGCTGGCGCGCCTCAACGCCACCATCCGCCGCTCGTTCGACGACGGGAAACCCGACAAGAATATCTTCCATATCGGCGACATAGTGTTCGACTACATGCACCAGACCCTGACGCACGGCGACCAGGTGCAGCGCCTCACCATGAAGGAGTGCGAACTGCTGCGCATGTTCGCCATGAACTTCAACCAGCTGGTGGACCGTTCCACGACGCTCCAGAAGATATGGAAAGACGACAGCTATTTCGCCGCCCGCAGCATGGACGTCTACATCACCAAACTTCGCAAATACCTGAAGATGGACCCGAAGGTCCAGATTGTCAACGTCCACGGCGTAGGCTTCCGCCTCACCGTAAAAAGCGAGCAATGACCCTCACCTTCCTCGGCACAGGCACCTCGCAGGGCGTTCCTGTCATCGCCTGCCAATGTACCGTCTGCCGCTCCACCGATGCCCGCGACCGTCGGCTGCGCACCTCTGCGCTCATCCATACCGACAGCGGGGAGGAGATACTCATCGACATCGGGCCTGACTTCCGCGAGCAGATGCTGCGCGAGCAGGTGCGCCGCCTCGACGCCATACTCATCACCCATGCCCACCGCGACCATGTGGCGGGCATTGACGACATACGCTCCTTCAACTACGTCCAGAAGCAGAAGATGGAAATCTATGGCAACGACGAGGCCCTCACGGCGCTGCAGCGCGACTACCACTACATCTTCGAGCCCCACCCCTTCCCCGGCCTGCCCGAGGCCAACCTGCACACGCTGACGGGCGACGAGCCCTTCAGGGTGGGCGGCATGGAGATAGTGCCCATCAAGGCCATGCACAAAGACCTGCCCGTGCTGGGCTACCGCATGGGGCCGCTGGCCTACATCACCGACGCAAACCACATAGAACCCGACCAGATGGAGAAACTCCGCGGAGTGGAGGTGCTCGTGGTCAACGCCCTGCGCAAGGCCAAGCACTTCTCGCACTTCTGCCTGGCCGAGGCCCTGGAAGTCGTTGCCGCCGTGCAGCCCCGCGAGGCCTACCTCACGCATATCAGCCACGAGATGGGACTCCATGCCGAAGTGGACCCCGAATTGCCCGCCGGAGTCCATCTGGCATACGACGGGCTGAAAATCAATATCGACTGAATCTGTGACGCATCTGCACATAGTATCGTTCAACGTGCCGTGGCCGGCCGACTACGGGGGCGTGATAGACGTATACAACCGCATCCGGTTCCTCTCGGACGAGGGTGTGAGGATACACCTGCACTGCTACACCTATGGCCGTGAAGAGTCGGCAGAGCTTGCCGACCTGTGCGAAGAGGTGCATTACTACCGCCGCGCGACGGGGATGGTCAGCCAACTGAACCGCCGCCCCTACATAGTGGCCTCGCGACGGTCGGAGGAACTGATTGCCCGCCTACGGCAGGACGACTACCCAATATTGCTGGAGGGACTGCACAACGGCTATGTGCTTGAACGCCTGGCCGACGGGAATCGCGACATCGTGCTGCGGGCCCACAATGTAGAGCACGAATACTACCACTCCCTGGCCCTCGCCGAGGAGAACCCCTGGAAACGTCTGTTCTATGCCGTAGAGACAATCAAACTGATGCACTACGAGCCGGTGCTGCTCAAAGCCTCGAGAGTGCTGGCCATCTCGGAGAGCGACGCCGCGCATTTCCGCGCGATGGGATGCAACGACGTGCGCCTGCTGGGCCCCTCGCACGGACACCACAGGGTGACGACGGCGACGGGCCGGGGCGATTATGCCCTGTATCAGGGAGACCTCTCGACCCCCGAGAACGAGAAAGCCGCATTGTACATCGTCGACGAGCTGGCCGGAGGGAGCGGCCTGCGGATTGTGCTGGCGGGCAAAAACCCCGGCCAGCGGCTGCAGGCACGTGTGGCGCAATGTTCTCAGGCGACCCTGATAGCCAACCCCGACGACGAGACCATGCACAGCCTCCTGCGCAACGCCCAGGTGAACCTGCTTTTCACCCATCAGGCCACAGGCGTGAAGCTGAAACTGATGAACGCCCTCTACGAAGGACGGCACTGCCTGGTGAACAGCACGATGGTGGCAGGCACCCAGCTGGCCGAAGCCTGCCACGTGGCCGACAGCCCTGACGAACAGCGCGTTGTGCTGCAGCGGCTGGCGGGCATGGAATTCGACGACAAAGAACGCGAGAGACGCTGCCGACTGCTGGAAAAATACGACCCTTTGCCCGAGGTGAGAAATATTATTTTGTAGAAACGCCATTTTTTCGTATCTTTGCAGTTTGTAATAATATATGGCAAGATTCTTCAGGAGATATAAATCAACCATTTACGGCAACTACCGTCGCGCGTATCTTATGTATGGCGCGGTGACAGGGGTGGTAATGGCTGTTGTTGTCGCCCTGCGCAACTGGATGGGCGGCGCCCCCATGTCCACGCCCGAGAACTACATCACCGAGCTGGTGCTGGCGGCGGGTATCGTGTGGGCCACATGGCGTTACCGCAAAGGGCTGCCCGACGGACGGGTGACCCTCAAAGAGCTCATGCTCTTAGGACTGGGCATCGGCGTGGTGAGCGGCGTGCTCTACGGCCTGTGGACCTGGCTGCACTGCGGCGTGCTGGACAGCAGCCTCACGGAGCACTACAACGACTGCCGCATCGCCGTGATGGACGACGCCGACAGCAGCCCCGAGGCGCGCATCGCCGTCGAGCAGGTCAAGAAATACACGGCGGGCGACTGGGCCTTCATCGCCGGATTCCGCACGGCGGTGATGAGCGTCATCATCACCTTCTTCTCCGCCCTGATATTCCGCACGGAAAAAGGCGAGATAGTCAGCCATTCGAAAAAAGAAACCAAACAATAACAAGATATGGACATTTCAATCATAGTACCGCTTTACAACGAAGACGAGTCGCTGCCCCATCTGGCAGAATGGATTGACCGCGTGATGGCCGAGCACGGCTTTGACTACGAGGTCATCATGGTGGACGACGGCAGCCACGACAACTCGTGGCAGGTGATAGAAGACCTGCACGCCAAGAACCCCCGCTACAAAGGGGTCAAATTCCGCCGCAACTATGGCAAGTCGGCCGCCCTCAACGTGGGATTCGGCCACGCCGAAGGCGACGTGGTCATCACCATGGACGCCGACCTGCAGGACAGCCCCGACGAGGTGCCCGAGCTCTACCGCATGATCAAAGAGGAGGGCTACGACCTCGTGAGCGGCTGGAAGAAGAAACGCTACGACTCGAAGCTGGCCAAGAACATCCCCTCGAAGTTCTTCAACTGGACCACCCGCAAGATGAGCGGCATCAAGCTGCACGACTTCAACTGCGGCCTGAAGGCCTACCGCAAGGCGGTGGTGAAGAGCATCGAGGTGTACGGCGAGATGCACCGCTACATCCCCGTGATAGCCAAATGGGCCGGATTCACGAAGATTGGAGAGAAAGTCGTCCAGCACCGCAAACGCCAGTACGGCGTGACCAAGTTCGGCCTCGACAGGTTTGTCAACGGCTACCTCGACCTGATGAGCATCATGTTCATGTCGAAGTTCGGCAAGCAGCCGATGCACTTCTTCGGCCTGGTGGGCAGCATAGCCTTCCTGCTGGGATTCATCGCCTTCGTGATAGTCTGCGTGATGCGCATCTGCGGCGTGATGGCGCTGACCAACAGCGTGTGGTTCTACGTGTCGATGCTCTTCATCCTGATGGGCACAGTGCTGTTCCTCGCGGGATTCCTCGGCGAGCTCATCTGCCGCAACTCGAGCACCCGCAACCAATACCTGATTGAGAAGGAGGTGGGAGAATGAGTCTGCAATGCGGCATCGTGGGACTGCCCAACGTGGGCAAGTCGACCCTCTTCAACTGTCTGAGCAACGCCAAGGCCCAGGCCGCCAACTTCCCCTTCTGCACCATCGAGCCCAATGTGGGCATCATCACCGTGCCCGACGAGCGCCTCAACCGGCTGGTGGAGATTGACCATCCCGCCAGCGTGGTGCCCGCCACGGTCGAGATTGTCGACATCGCGGGACTGGTGAAAGGGGCCTCCAAAGGCGAGGGCCTCGGCAACAAGTTCCTCGGCGACATACGCACCACCGACGCCATCATCCACGTGCTGCGCTGTTTCGACGACGACAACGTGACGCACGTCGACGGCTCGGTCGACCCGATACGCGACAAGCAGACCATCGACCTGGAGCTGCAGTTCAAAGACCTCGAGACCATCGAGAACCGCTACGAGAAGGAGGTCAAGAAAGCCAAAGCCGGCGGCGACGCCAAGGCCAAACGGCTGGTGGAGGTGATGGACCTGTACCGCGACGCCCTCCTCAGCGGCCACAGCGCACGCACCGTGCATCTGGACGAGAACCAGACCGAGGTGGCGCGCGACCTGATGCTGCTGACTGCCAAGCCGGTGCTGTACGTCTGCAACGTCGACGAGGCCGCGGTGGTGACGGGCAACGCCTACGTCGACCGCGTGCGCGAAGCCGTGAAGGACGAGGAGGCCGAGGTGCTGGTCATCGGCGCCGGCATCGAGGCCGACATCGCCGAACTGGAGACCTATGAAGAGAAACAGCTCTTCCTCGAAGACCTGGGCCTTACAGAGTCGGGCGTGAACCGCCTCATCAAGTCGGCCTACCGCCTGCTGGGACTGCAGACCTTCTTCACCACGGGAGCCAAAGAGAGCCGCGCCTGGACCTTCAAGCGCGGGATGAAAGCCCCCCAGACGGCGGGCATCATCCACAGCGACTTCGAGCGGGGATTCATCCGCGCCGAGGTCATCAAGTACGACGACTACATCACCCTCGGCTCCGAGGCCAAATGCCGCGAGGCCGGCAAGATATCCGTCGAGGGCAAGGACTATGTCGTGCAGGACGGCGACATCATGCACTTCCGCTTTAACGTATAAGGGAAATTGGAAATTGAAAACTGAAAGACACACTCCTCAGTCACTTCGTGACAGCTCCCCTAACTTAGGGGAGCAGCGGGCTGTCATCCTTTTAGTTTTTAGTTTTTACCTTTTAGTTTGCACCTCCTGCTCGACGCAGAAGGCCACGTGGGCCAATATCCGCTACCACGACGTGACCACGCACTACAACATCTGGTGGAACGGTAACGAGAGCCTCAAGAAGGCCGTGGCCGCCATCGAGAAGAACACCAAAGACGACTACACGCGCATCCTGCCCGTCATGGTGGTGGGCACCAAAGAGAGCAACATGGCCCAGAACCCCGACCTGGACCGCGCCATCGAGAAGGGCATCAAGGGGGTGAAGAAACACAGCATCTTCGTCGACGGCCGCGAGCATGTGCCCCATATCGCCGACTGCTACCTGCTGACATCCTATGCCACCTTCTACAAGCACGACTTCAGCACCACCGCCAACAGCTGCCAGATGATTATGTACCAGTACGGCGGGACGGCGGTGGCCGACGAGGCGGCGGTGCTCATGGCGCGCTGCTCGACGATGGAGAAACGTTATACCGACGCCGAGAACGCCCTCGACGAGCTGGTGACTGCGGCGGGCAAGGGCGCCTTCGACAAGCACCAGCGCCTCGGCCTCTATCTGGCCATGGCCGAGTGCACCCTCCCGCAGGAGAAATACAAGAAGGCCGTCCAGTTCCTCAAGATGGCCCTCGACGAGCACCCCTCGCGGGAGCAGAAGGCACGCATCTACTTCATCCTCGGACAGATATACCAACAGCACGACAAGCGGCCCACGGCCACGAAATACTACCAGAAAGTGCTCACGTACGGCCCGTCCTACGAGATGGAGTTCAACACCCGCCTCAACCTGGCCTCGTGCGCCGACCTGCAGCACACCGACCGAGCCAAACTGGAACGGCTTCTCGACAGGATGATCAAAGAGAAGAAGAACGAGGAGTTCCTCGACCAGATATACTACGCCCGCGGAGAGATGCTCATGGGCTTCCGCGAGACCAAGAAGGCCTGCGACGACTTCCGGAAGTCGGTGGCCCTGTCGCGCGACAACCCCGCACAGAAGGCCCGGTCGGCCCTGCGCCTGGGCGGCATCCTCTACGACCGCTACCAGGACTACGACCAGGCACAGCTCTACTACGACACCGCCCTGGCCATCATCAAGTCCGACTACCCCCACTACGCAACCCACAAGGCGCGCTACGACGTGCTCACCTCGTTGGTGTCCTACACTCGTGCCATCGAGGCCAACGACAGCCTCATCGCCGTGGCCAACATGCCCGAGGCCAAGCGCATGCAGTTCATCCAGGACAAGATAGAGCAGCTGAAGAAAGAGGAAGAGGAGGCCAAGGAGAGAGAACTGATGGAGCAGCTAGCCTCCGACAGCAAGGCCCAGATGAACACGCTGCAGGGCGACTGGTACTTCTACAACAGCAAGACCGTGCAGCAGGGCAAAGAGACCTTCCGTCAACGGTGGGGCACGCGCATATTGGAGGACTACTGGTTTCTCAGCAACAAAGGCCTGCTGGGCATGAACATGCTGGCCCAGCAGTCATCAGCTGACAATCCGGAAGACCCTGACAATCCGGATAATCCGGAAAAGACCGACAATCCGGAAAAGGCCGATGAATCGGACAAGTCGGGCAACCCCGACGACCCGCACGACGTGGCCTACTACCTCAAGAACCTTCCCGCCACCCAAGCCGAGCAAGACTCGCTCCAACGCATCACCGCCGTGAGCCTCCTCAACGCAGGCTACATCTACTACGACGGCATCCATAACCTGCCCAAGGCCATGGAGTGCTACCTGCGCATGGCAGAGGACTACACCACCAATCCCGAGATTGTACAGGCATTCTACATGCTCTACAAGATATACGACAAGCAAGGCAACACTCCCTCGTCCAACTACTACCGCAACATGGTGCTCATGGGATTCCCCGACAGCGACTTCGCCAACCTCATCCTCGATGAGGACTACTTCAAGGAAATCCTGCGCCGCAGCCAGCTCATACGTGAAGACTACGAAGAGGTCTACAACCTCTACACCAAACGCCGCTACGGCGATGTGGTCCACTCTGTGGCTGTGGCCAAAGAGCTCTACGAGGGCAACCCCATGCTGGGCAAATTCCGCTACTGGGAAGGATTGGCCTACGCCCGCATGGACAACAAGCGCGATGCCGTGGCCACCTTCCGTGGCATCGTCAAGGACTACCCCGAGACCGACAGCATCGTCGCACTGGCCCAGGCCCAGCTGGACTACCTGCTGGGTGAAGGAGGCCGTTATATCGGCGGTGGCGGCGACGACGAGGAGGAGGCTCTCGCCGACTCTACCCTGACGAGCAAGGCCGCCAAGGATACGAGTGGCACAAGTAGCACCAGTTCAACTGGTAGCCAGGCTTCCACCGACGAGTTGCCCCCCGAGGCGCAGCTCTTCCGCTATCGCGAGAACATGACGCACTACGTCCTCATCCTCATCAACAACCGCCGCATCCGCGCCACCGAGATGCAGATGGCGATGGGCGACTTCAACGCCCAATACTACGCCAACGCCGGCTACCGCGTCAGCCCCCTCATGTTCACCGACACCACGCAGATGCTCACCGTCAACCGCTTCAAGAACGCCCAGGAAGCCCTCGACTACTGCCATCACCTGGCACGTCCGGAGAGCCCCCTCTCGCAGTACGGCGAGAGCGACTTCACCGTCTTTGCCATCTCCACCCAGAACTACGCCACCTTCTACAACCGCAAGCGCGTGGACGCATACAAACTCTTCTACCAGAAATACTATAAGGATTGATATATGAACGACACAACAACAACCCCCGTCAACACCATCACCACCGGAACAAGCATCACTGGCGACATATCCGCCAACGGCGATTTCCGCCTCGACGGCTCGCTGAACGGCAATATCACCCTCACGGGGAAACTCGTGGTGGGCGAGAAGGGTTCTGTCACAGGCAATATCGTCTGCCAGAACGCCAACATCTTCGGCGCCGTGGATGGCAACGTACAGGTAAAGGAGTTCCTCACCCTCTACGCCTCGTCGCGCATCAAGGGTGACATCGTCACCGGCAAACTCTCCATCGAGCCCGGCGCCCGCTTTTCGGGGAGTTGCATGATGGACAACGCATAACCGCCATGCCTGCCGAGATAGTCGACCCGATTCGCGGACTTTACGAACAGCACTTCGGTGAGCCCAGCCTGCAGCAGCTGGCCCTCAGCGCCAACGGAAGCAACAGGAAATACTGGCGCCTGGTCGGCGAGCACCACCACTGCATTGCAGCCTACAACGCCGACGTGCGCGAGAACGAGGCCTTCTTCTATTACAGCAAGGCCCTCAGGGAACGCGGCGTGCGGGTGCCGGAACTCTATGCCGTGGCACCCGACAGGCAGCACTACCTGCAGCAGGACCTCGGCGACACGACCCTCTACCTCTGGCTCTACGACCGCCGCAAGCAGGGCAAGGGGTTCGACCGCGAGGCCCTCGACCTCTACAAACAGGTCCTCACCGACCTCGCCCATATCCAGACCGCCGGACGCGACCTCGACTTCTCGCACGCCTACCCACGGGCGGCATTCGACAGCCAGTCAATCCTGTGGGACTTGCAGTACTTCAAGTACTATTTCCTCAAGCTGGCGCATGTACCGTTTGACGAGCAGTTGCTGGAAGAGGACTTCCAGACCCTCACGCGGCACCTCCTCAAAGCCGACTGCTCCTATCTGCTCTATCGCGACTTCCAGGCACGCAATATCATGCTCATCGACGGTTCTCCTTATTATATCGACTATCAGGGCGCCCGCCAGGGCGCCGCGCAATACGACGTCGCCTCCCTGCTCTATAGCGCCAAGAGCGACCTTCCCGAGGCCATCCGACAGGAACTTCTGACCCACTACCTCCAGGAGTTCACCACACTTACACATTCACACACTCACACATTTACACATTACTTCTACTCCTACGTCCTCGTCCGCATCCTGCAGGCCATGGGGGCCTACGGCTACCGCGGATGGTTCGAGCGCAAGGAGTATTTCCTCCAGAGCATCCCATTGGCCCTCGGCAACCTCCGTCTGCTGTTGGAGAACCACACGCTACCCATTCCCCTCCCCCACCTCACCCAAGTCCTCATCACCCTCTGCGAGACATCTTCCCCCATTCCTAATTCCTCATTCCTAATTCCTAATTCCACATCCCTCACCGTCTCCGTCTCCAGCTTTTCCTACAAGCAAGGCCTCCCCGCCGACGACAGCGGCAACGGCGGCGGATTCATCTTCGACTGCCGCGCCCTGCCCAACCCGGGCCGCTACCCCGAGTACCGCGCCTATACGGGCCGCGACCTGCCCGTCATCCAGTTCCTCAAAGACAAGCCCGAAGTCGACGACTTCCTCAACAACGTCAAGAGCCTCGTCGACGCCTCGATACGCAACTACAACGAGCGCCGTTTCACCCACCTGAGCGTCAGCTTCGGATGCACTGGAGGCCAGCACCGCTCTGTCTATTGCGCCGAACGCCTCGCACAATGGCTCCGCGAGCGAGGCGACTGCACCGTCGTCCTCACCCACCGCGAGCAACAATAGAAGAGTTCAAAACTATTCCTTGGTGTTCAGTATCTGTGCCAGGGCGCAGGCCTCTTCAAGGGTGAAATTGCCCGTCACCGTGCAGCGCCCGCCCGTTATCTCGCCATTGACCATCGGCGCCATCAGCACCTTGTCGCCCAGTGTCATGGCGATGCATTTGCCAATGCGCTCGCGGGTCACCTCCGCCCAGAGTCTGACATAACGGTCCTTGAAAGTAAAGTTCACCTGATACTCCATGCCGAATTCGGACTTCTCGGCCGACGCCGTGTCAATCATCGAGCCGTCCATGATGGGGAGCACGCCGTCCGGCGTACTTTTGCCGAAAAGGAAATACAGCGTGCAGACGGTGTCGTTCTCCGACATCCATCGGGGATAGTAGCGTGTGCCTTCCTTGGCCAATTCCTCACAAAGGGCCGTGGCACTGGCAAACAGGGCGGCAGTGTCTCTGACAGTGCACATAATGGGGTGGCCTTCCGTGATGGTAATGTCGTACTGCGACACGAGGTTCAGGAACTGTGCATACTCGGTGCCCCGGACATCGAGGACATCCCAGAACTGGAAATCCTCAACCGTGTAGTGCCGGCCGAAGACCTCGTCGGGGTTCACGTTGCACGCCAGCTGGTTCTTCTTCTGGAGACCGTTGCAACCGGCAAGGAGCATCGCCGTGGCCACAAGGAATAATACTTTTTTCATGGTACAAGTGTTTTTTCTGTCGGCAAGCCTCCAATCCGACGGGTATAACAATACGGAAAAGCATGAGGCTTATGGATTTATCCCCCTAGCCAGGAGGGTGTCCCTGCTTCCCTTTCAGGTGCAAAGATACACTTTTTCCCCGAACTCTCAACTTTTTTCCGTATCTTTGCACCCGAAAAAGACACATACCCCATGAAGAAAATAACACTTATCATCGCGACACTCATGCTGTTTGCCCTGTCGGGGCAGACGGCGACAGCCAATTCTCAATTCTCAATTCTCAATTCTCAATTTACCAGCCCCGACGGACGGCTGGAACTGCGCTTCGAGCTGAGGGACAGCGTTCCCTACTACAGCCTCTATCGCGACGGCAAGGCCGTGGTGCTGCCGTCGAAGATGGGCTTCACGCTGGAGTGGCGCGACGACATGGCGCACGCCTTCGTGCTGAAGGATGTAAAACAAAGCACCTTCGACGAGGTCTGGCATCCCGTCTGGGGCGAGGAGGCCAACATCCGCAACCACTACAACGAGATGCTCGTGACGCTGGAGCAGCCCGCGGGGGCCGTGACCAGCGCCGACGGACGCTCCAAAACGATGGCCACGGTGATGCAGCTGCGTTTCCGCCTCTACGACGACGGCCTCGGATTCCGCTACGAGTTCCCCACCCCCAACGCCCTCGTCTGCTTCTGGTTCAAGGAGGAGCTGACGGAGTTCGCCATGACGGGCGACCACACGGCCTGGTGGATTCCCGGCGACTACGACACGCAGGAGTACAACTACACCGAGAGCCGCCTGTCGCAGATCGACAGCCTCTACGAGAAAGGGCATGAGCACGGCGGCTGGCCCTGGACCGACTTCTCGCGCACCGGCGTGCAGACAGCCCTCCAGATGAAAACCGCCGACGGCCTCTACATCAACATCCACGAGGCCGCCACGCTGGACTACCCCACCATGCACCTCAACCTCGACCCCAAGACATTCACCTTCCGTGCCTGGCTCTGCCCCGACGCCGCGGGCTACAAAGGCCGCATGCAGGCCCCCTGCCACACGCCGTGGCGCACCGTCATGGTATGCGACAAGGCCACCGACGCACTGCGTTCGCGCCTCATCCTCAACCTCAACGACCCCTGCGCCCTCGAGGATGTCAGCTGGATACACCCCGTGAAGTACATGGGCGTCTGGTGGGAGATGATTAGCGGCAAGAGCACATGGAACTACACCGACCAGTACCCCTCGGTGCGTCTCGGCGAGACCGATTTCGAGCACGCCAAGCCCAACGGCAAGCACGGCGCCAACAACGCCAACGTGCGCCGCTACATCGACTTCGCCGCCAAACACGGCTTCGACGCCCTCCTCATCGAGGGTTGGAACATCGGCTGGGAAGACTGGTACGGCAAGCAGAAGGAGTTTGTCTTCGACTTCCTCACCCCCTATCCCGACTTCGACCTGCCCGCGCTGAACAAGTACGCCCACGAGAAGGGCATCCGCCTCATCATGCACCACGAGAGCAGTGCCTCGACGGTCAACTACGAGCGCTGGATGGAGAAGGCCTACAACCTCATGAACCAGTACGGCTACGATGCCGTCAAGAGCGGCTATGTCGGCACCATCATCCCCTTCGCCGAAGGGCACTACAGCCAGCCCATCAACAACCACTACCACTACGCCATCGTCGAGGCCGCCAAGCACCACATCATGGTCAACGCCCACGAGGCCGTGCGCCCCACGGGCCTCTGCCGCACCTGGCCCAACATGATTGGCAACGAGAGCGCTATGGGCACCGAGTTCCGCGAGCGCATCCATCCGGGCCACACCTCCATCCTGCCCTTCACGCGCCTGCAGGGCGGCCCCATGGACTACACCCCCGGCATCTTCGAGCCCGACATGGGCAAGATTGTCCCCTGGGGCAAGAAGATGCAGCACACCATCTGCAACCAGCTGGGCCTCTACGTCACCTTCTACTCGCCCCTGCAGATGGCCGCCGACTTCCCCGAGCACTACGAGCCCTACCTCGATGCCTTCCAATTCATCAAGGACGTGGCCGTCGACTGGGACACCTCCATCTACCTCTACGCCGAGCCGGGCGACTATATCGTCACCGCCCGCAAGCCCAAGGTCTCCTCTCTCAACAAGGCCGCCGAAGGCGTGGGCACCCTCCCCGACGGCAAGAAAAGCGTGATAAGCAACGCCACCCGCTATGTCTATGGACTAGAGGAACTGGTCTCACTAGTAGAACTAGATACACTAGTGCCACTAGACACCTGGTACCTCGGTGGCATCACTGACGAGACCCCCCGCGAGTTCTCCGTCAAGCTCGACTTCCTCACGCCCGGAAAGAGCTACGAAGCCATCATCTATGCCGACGCCAAGGATGCCTCCGGCCTCCCCAGCGACGCCTACAATCCCTACGGCTACACCATCACCAAGAAGAGAGTCACCAGCAAGACCGTCCTGAAACTGAAGATGGCCCCCTGCGGCGGCTTCGCCGTCAGCATCCGCGAGAAACAATGAGGCAAATTGTCGTCATTATATTATTGCTTCTAGGCACAGTGTGTGCTTCAGCACAGCAATTTATCGGCTGCCGAGAGGGCGATAATTGGGCCGAGACGCCCATGCTGCGCACGACGTTCCATGTGGATGCAGGTGACTTGACCCCATCAGCCTATCGCACCTGCTATTTCGGCCTTGTCGTCACTTCGTTGGGTTACCACGAGGTGTATGTTAATGATACCAAGGTTGGAGATTATGTGATGCAACCCGCAGTGTCGCAGCTCGACAAACGGGCGCTGTGGGTGGAATACGACATAACACCTTATCTGCACGAAGGCAACAATGAGCTGATGCTCTGGCTTGGCCAAGGGTGGGGACGCATATACGGTACCCCAGCTGCGGTGCAGGCAACGGTGAGGAAGAGCGTCTCCGACGGCGAATGCGGATTGATATATGAGATAGTCAAAACCGACAGCATCTGGGAGGCATCGCCAAGCCCATACAGCTACACCGGTAGTTGGCAGCCGATGCAATTCGGCGGGGAACGCTACGATTCACGTGTGAAAGAGAGATGGCGTCCGGCATCGGTGTATGACGCAAAAGACATCACCGTTTCGCGTCAGGAGTTTGCAGGCAACCGCGATGTTGGTGCGCTGTTGCCACAATCGATCGACACCCTGTCCGACGGCACTTTCCTGATAGATTTCGGCCGCGTGGTGACAGGCTGGTTCCAACTCCAATGTGACGTGATAACGATGGAATACCTAGACCACCGCGACGCCAAGCCGCCATTCACCGAGACCGACATCTATGTCAGCGACGGCAGCGGAGACGACGACATCCATTTCACCAACCGCTTCCACATGCACTCGTTCCGCTATGTCAAGGTCAAAGGCCTCGCGCACTATCTCACCTATGGCTTGGACATTCCCATCCTGATGGCAAGTGCTGTGCAGATTAGTGCCGTCGACCCATACGGCGGCGCTACCTTCGAGTGCTCCGACCCGAGACTGAACGCCATTCACGATATGGTGAAGTATACCTTAAGCTGCCTCACCTTCAGCGGCTATATGGTCGACTGCCCGCATATCGAGCGCATGGGCTACGGCGGCGACGGCAACTCGTCTACCATGACGCTGCAGACCCTCTGGGATGTGCGTTCCACGTATGCCAACTGGATGCAGGCATGGCACGACGCGATGGACTCCACCGGCGACTTGCCCTATGTCGCCCCTGCCTTCCGCACCGGCGGCGGCCCCTACTGGCAGGGCTTCATCGTCAAGGCCCCGTGGCGCACCTACCTTAATTACGGCGACCGCTCGCTCATCTACCGCCACTATGACGACATGAAGCGCTGGCTGGAATATATCGAGCGACACAGCGTGGACTATATCCTGCAGCCCTGGCCCGACAAGGATATAGTTAGGTTGCGTCCATTCGGTCGCGACCCTAACTGGTTTCTCGGCGACTGGGCCGTCCCCGAGGGAGTCGACAAAGGCGGCGAGAGCGTGCTGCACGCCAGCAGTTGCTTCGTCAGCGACTGTCTGGCCGATATGATACAAATGGCCCGCATGACGGGTCATCCCGACGATGCACAACACTATGCCGAATGGCGGCAAAACCTCAACGCCTCCATCCATCGCCATTTCTACCACCCCGAGAGCCACACCTATGCCAACGGCACACCTCTCGACCAATGCTATGCCCTGCTGATGGGCATCCCGCCCGACAACGCGACCGCCGCGGCGGTGAAGGTCCAACTCATCAAGGACTGCCACAGCAAGTACCGCGACCATATAGCCGCCGGACTTATGGGCGTGCCCATATTCACAGAATGGTGCATCCGTGAAAAGGAGACCGACCTTATGTCCACCATATTGCGGCAGCCCGACTACCCCGGCTACCTCCACATGATCAACAACGGCGCCACCACCACGTGGGAGTCGTGGGACTGCGGCCGCCTCGGCAAGGAGAATCGCAGCCGCGTCCACAACTGCTACAACGGCATCGGCATCTGGTTCTACCAAGCCCTTGCCGGCATCCGCCCCGACAACCAGCATCCCGGCTACAAGCACTTCTTCATCGACCCCCAGCCCGTCGACGGCATCACCTGGGTCAAAGCCACCAAGCCCACCCCCTACGGCACCATCCGCGTGGAAATCAACGGCAACCGTCTGCGCCTCACCGTCCCCAAAGGCACCACCGCCACGGTGTTCCCCAACACCCCAAAGGAACGCACCGTCGAGGCGGGAGACTGGGAGTTCACAATGTCACGATAGTACTGCTTTCGTCAGAAGTGCAGCTGAACGCCTGCACCGAAGCCATATCCAACACCCGTGGATGTGGGCGTACAGACAATCGAAGGGCTAACACTCAAGGAAAGATTCTGCGAGAGTTCCCGTCCTCTCTGATTATAGTCGTTCACCACCCAATTCATCCTACCTTTACCGACACAATCCAACACAATACCAATGGGAAGCACTACATCAGCCAATCCCAACAAACAATACATGGCTATTTGACCTTCTACGGGAAGGGATAAACTTAAGAGACCGATAATACCACCACAGCCAGCAATGAGGCCCAAACCAATGCAGCCTGTTCCCGTTACATATTGAGATTGAGCCGAAGCAAACGTCTCGTACCTCTCAGGACCAAGTAAATCCCGGATTTCTGCATCAGTCAATTCTCTGTCATATAACAACAACTCTATTCCATCGCGTTCCAAGACACCCTGTTTTGGCTTCTGCCATTGCGATTCTCCTGATGTCCGACTTTGGGAAAACATTTCTTTATTCCCATTCTTGTACTTTACCATAAGGATGTCGCTTATCTCTTGAACGTAGACAGGACCTTCCTGATAATCCCATAGGACATACTTTACTTGAGATTTGGAGACCTCTGTGACCTTTACACTTTTGATGTCACCATTGCGGAGGACAATGGTATCCTGTGCCTGGGCGGTCACCGCCAAAAGCATTGTGAGGGTAATTAGATATAGTCTCTTCATATTGATATGTTCTTTATATTTATATATTCATTGATTGGCCTATTCTGATAATCCCAACAATGCACACAAAAAGAGCGTGGCCTTTTGTCTTCATCGGTACTTTGAGGGCTTCGACTACCTAACTTCACCAATTACAACATACAAGTCCACGCCTTGAAGGCGGGCTCTGTTGCTAATGCTGGTGAAGTTTTGAAGTTGTCGAAGTTCCAAAGTACCAGATTAAGCTACTTCGCTTTTCCTATTCTATGATGTGCATATTCAATTATGCGCTATGCTTCATTGGCAGGTGTTTTGGTGAATATTCTGTTGACTATTTTGACTGCAAAGATACAAACTATTTCCCATACGGCAAAAATTATTTTCCCATCTCGCGAAAAATGCGTACCTTTGCAGCGCGAAAAACAATTGTACATGCAGATAAACAAATCCAGTTACTACTGGCTCGACACATGGATAATGGGCAATGTGATTCAGTTGTCCACACAGGAATTCTGCCGGAATTTCCTTAACCTTACCAACGACCCTTGCGGACGGCAATATGACCAGATGACGATGGCAGCACGCTCAGTGCCAGCCAATATAGCCGAGGGCAATGCTCGGCATTCCACCTCCAAGGAGTCGGAGATGAGACTCACCGACGTGGCCCGCGCCAGCCTGGCAGAACTGTCCAACGACTACCAGAACTGGCTGATGCTGCTGGAGAGCATACCGTGGTCGAACAAGTCGCAGGAGTACCTGATTGTAGCCAATATTCGTTTCGATACCCCAACCTACCGCGACGACGTACAACATCTTAGCAGCATCCATATCCTCACGCAGAAGCACAAGTTCGATTCCTGGCTGAAGAGCAAGGATTCACGGGTTGTCGCCAACTGCCTGTTGGTGCTATGCAACAGACTCATCATGATGCTCGGAAAGCAAATCGAGACCCAACTCGCAGCCTTCAAGGAGGAGGGCGGATTCACCGAGGCCCTGACCGCCGAACGGCTTGCCCACCGCGCAGAAGCCAGCGTGGAGCAGGGGGCTCCGGCATGTCCCAAATGCGGCAAGCCGATGATTAGGCGCGTCGCCAAGAAAGGGATGAACTCCGGCAAGGAATTCTGGAGCTGCTCAGGTTATCCTGAATGCAATGGGACGAGGAATATTAATCCGTGATGACGACAGTCGTAATAACGTGATAACGTAATCCCGTAATGACGACCATCGTAATAACGTAATCACGTGATAACGTAATAACGACAAACCCTATCAACCCCATGAAACGATTATTATATTTCATCTTTCTTGCCGTGCTGTTTGCGGGGTGCGGAGAAAAGATTGAACTGGCGAATCTGACCGTCGAGATGCAGGACGGGTCGATGCCGCTGGCGACGGCGGAGCCGCGCTTCAGCTGGAACTATGCATCCGAGGCATTCAACGTCAAGCAGGTCGACTACCGCATCGTCGTGGCCTCCTCGGAGGAGAATGCCCGCAAGGGCATCGGCGACCTCTGGGACTCCCGGGAGGCGTCGAGCCAGATGCTCTACATCCCCTACGAGGGCAAAGTACTCAAGAGCCGCGACCGCTGCTGGTGGAAGGTCTACACCACCGTGACCCTCGGCGACAAGGGCAAGAGGAAGAAACACCTCGAGAGCGACGTGCAGTACTTCGAGATCAGTCTGCTGGAGCCCAGCGACTGGCACGCCCACTGGATCGGGCGAGACTATGAAGACGACGTGCTGAAAGGGCACACCCGCATCGCCGCCCGCTACCTGCGCAAGGAGTTCACCGTCAAGAAAGAGGTAGAGCGTGCCCGCCTCTATATCAGTGGCCTGGGTCTGTACAGGGCATTCATCCAGGGCATGGAGGTGGCCGAAGCCGAGATGCTGAAGCCCGCCTTGAGCGACTATACCAAGCGCATCTACTTCAATGCCTACGATGTCACCTCCTACCTGTTCCCCGGCGAGACGGCCATAGGTGTCACCCTTGCGGGAGGCCGTTTCACGACACCGCGCTTCGACTCGGTGACCATGGAATGGTGCGGCATCAACCACTCCGTCCACTATGGCAAGCCAATGCTGATAGCTCAACTGGAGATAACCTACAAGGATGGCACGACGGACATGATTGTCACCGACAGCTCCTGGCGCATCACCAACCAAGGCCCTATCCGTGCGAGCAACGAGTTTGACGGCGAGACCTACGATGCCAGCGTCGACGTCGCTATATGCGCATGGACATCTGAGGGCTACGACTACAATATAGCTGAATGCTTTAACATCAAATGGCAGCCTGTGATTGTCGACTTCGACCGTCAGAACATGGACTTCGGCCGTACCACCAATCCCAAATACAAGGTGATAAAGGACCCTTCTTGTACGGCCTGTCTTCATCCCCATTGGAAAGACCTCGACTCCCCCGAACTTGCCATCCATCTCGTGCCCCAACCCAATCCCAACATCCGCGTGATGCAGAGGCTGAAGCCCGAGGCCATCTTCAAACATGGCGACTCCTGGATTCTCGACATGGGACAGAACATGGTGGGGCTGCTTGAGGTGACAGACCTCTCATCCCTGTTAGCACACCGCGACAGCATCTACGACACCCTCACTTTCCGCTATGCCGAGACCCTCAATGCCGACAGCAGTCTCTACACCGCCAACCTCCGCAGCGCCGAATGTACCGACCACATTCTTCATGTCGGTCCACAAGAATGCTCGTGGCACCCTTCGTTCACCTATCACGGCTTCCGCTATGTCGAAATCATGGGCCTTCCGGCGAACAGTAAGCCCCGGCCCGACGACTTCCGAGGCCTCGTCCTCTACGACAAGATGCCCGAGACGGGCAGCTTCGAGTGCTCCAACGACATTCTCAACGCCGTCTACCACAACGCCACCTGGGGCATCCGCGGCAACTACCGCAGCATGCCCACCGACTGCCCGCAGCGCGACGAGCGCATGGGCTGGACGGGCGACCGCACCACAGGCTGCTACGGCGAGAGCTACATCTTCGGCAACCACCGCCTCTACGCCAAATGGCTGCAGGACCTCGAAGACTGCCAGTGGGAGAACGGCTCCCTCTCCGACGTGGCTCCCGCTTACTGGCGCAACTATACGGACAACATGACCTGGCCCGGGGCCTTCATCACCGTGGCAGACATGATTTGGCAACGTTTTGGTGACGACCAGCCCATCCGTCAGCACTACGACGCCATGAAGCAGTGGCTGATGCACATGAAGGCCTGCTACCTCGTCGACGGCATCCTCGTGCGCGACACCTACGGCGACTGGTGTGTGCCGCCCGAGAGTCCCGAACTGATACACACGCGCGACACCAACCGCATGACCTGGCCCGCCAACCTCTCCACGCCCTACTACTACTTCTATTGCACAATCATGAAAGGCTTCGCGATATTGCTCGACAAGGACGACGATGTGGTCTTCTTCCAGAACGAGATGGCGATCGTCGACAGCGCCTATAACGCCCGCTACCTCGACACCCTCACCTATCGCTACTCCAACAACACTGTCACCGCCAATATCCTGCCCCTGTGGTTTGGCATGGTGCATGGCGATGCTGAGGAACAGAAGGTCTTCGCCAACATCGTCGACAAGACGGAAAACGAGTTCGATGGACACGTCAGCACCGGCGTCGTGGGCATCCAGCACCTGATGCGCACCCTCACAGAGTATGGGCGCGGCGACCTGGCCTTCCGGATGGCCTCGGCCGACACTTACCCCTCCTGGGGCTATATGGCCAAGCATGGCGCCACCACCATCTGGGAGCTCTGGAACGGCAACACCGCCGACCCCTCGATGAACTCCGGCAACCACGTCATGCTCCTCGGCGACCTTATCCTCTGGTACTACGAGTACCTCGGTGGCATCCGTGCCCTTGAGCCAGGATACAAGACGATAGAACTGAAACCATACCCCATTGAGGGACTGGATTTCGTCAACTGCGCCTACAACTCCGTCTCGGGTCGCATCGAGAGCCACTGGCGCCGCGAGGGCGACCGCTTCGTGTGGGACATCCTCATCCCCGCCAACACCACCGCCGAGGTCTACCTCCCCACCAAGGACGGCTATGCCGCGAGAAAGATTCTCCCCTCCGGCCGCCACCACCTCACCAGCAACCTTAAATAACACACAATACCATGAAAAAGACTTTCCTTCTTTTAGTTTTTAGTTTTTACCTTTTAGTTTCCTCCGCCACCGCGCAGGAGATGAAGGTCATCTCATTCAACATCCGCTACAACTCGGCGGAAAACACCGACGGCGAGAACGGCTGGCCCAACCGGCGCGACGCCGTGGTGAGGATGATCAATGAGGAGCAGCCTGCAGCCATCGGCCTGCAGGAGGCGCTACTAAACCAGTTGGAGTACCTCGACAAGGCCCTGCCCGCCTACCAGCGTGTCGGCGTGGGCCGCGACGACGGCAAGGAGGCCGGCGAATTCATGGCCGTCTACTACGACACGGCACGGTTGGAACTCCTCGACGTACAGACGTGGTGGCTCAGCGAGACCCCCGAAGAGCCCTCCAAGGGCTGGGATGCCGCCTGCCGGCGCACCGTCACCATGACGCATTTCCGCGACAAGGAAAAGAAGCAGGAATTCTTCTACCTCAACACTCACCTCGACCATGTTGGCAAGACCGCCCGCGACGAGGGGGCCCGGCTCATCGCCTCGCTGGTGCCCGACGGGTTGCCCGTCATCGTGGGAGGCGACATGAACTCGACCATCGAGGACGAGATATTCCACCACTTCTTCGAAGTCGGCCTCGAAGTCGCCCGCGACCTCACGCCGTACAGCAGCTTTCAGAAGACCTACAACGCCTTCGGCAAGGGCGAGAGCTCACTCATCGACCACTTCTTTGTCCGCAACGTGAAAATCAAGGAATTCCGCACCCTCGACGGCGACTACGGTGTCCCCTACATCTCCGACCACTACCCCATCGAGATCATCATTCGGCTGTAACCTTCGCCACGAATCCTCCCCCGGGCGCCATGTGTACGTTGAAAGTGGCGACGGGAGGCTTGAGGGCAATGTGCATGTTATCACTGCCGCGGCGATGGGCGTTGGCGCCATCGCGGTAGAGCTCGACATGGGCAGACTCTATCCCCAGATGGCTGAGGTCAATCTCAACGTCACGTTCCGTCCAGTTGGTGATGCCGCCGATGTACCATGTATTGCCCTTGCGGCGGGCGGTAACAATGTATTCTCCCACTTCGCCCTGCAGCACACGCGTCTCGTCCCACACGGTGGGTAATCCCGCCACGAAGCGGGTATAGTTGGGCTCGCGGTAGTAGTTGGTGGGGGAGTCGCACAGCATGTTGAGCGGCGATTCGAGCACGATGTAGAGTGCCAGCTGGTGACAGCGTGTGCCTTGGCTCATGGGCTCGTTCCAGCAGGGGCGGAAACTGTTGCGGCAGCCGTTGAGCATGGCACCCGGGGTGTAGTCCATGGGGCCTGCGGCCTGGCGGATGAAAGGTATCTCTGTGTCGTATTTCATCTGGTCCCATTCCAGACCTGCCCAGCGCATCTGTTCCAAGCCAAAGACTCCCTCGAAGTTGAGCACGTTGGGGTAGGTGCGGTTGAGGCCTGCGGGCTTGAAGGCGCCGTGGAAGTCGACCACGAGGTGGTACTTGGCGCACATCGCGGCGGTGCGGCGGTAGAAGTCGGTGACGAGCTGGTCGTCGCGGTCCATGAAGTCGACCTTAAAGCCCTTGACACCCATCTGGCTGTAGTGCTGGCAGACATGCTCCATGTCGCGGTCGAAGGCATAGTAGCCCGCCCAGAGGATGATGCCCACATTGCGTTCCTTGGCATATTGCACGAGCATGGGGAGGTCTATCTCCGGCACCACCTGGAACAGGTCGGCCTTGCCGTTCACCGCCCAGCCCTCGTCGAGGATGACGTATTCAATGCCGAAACGCGAGGCAAAGTCGATGTAGTGCATGTAGGTGTCGTTGTTGATGCCGGCCTTGAAATTGACATCACCTATGTTCCAGTTGTTCCACCAGTCCCAGGCCACCTTGCCGGGCTTAATCCACGAGATGTCTTGCACCTTGGAAGGCTCTCCCAGAAGATAGCTCATGTTGTTCATGGCAATCTCCTCGGCAGACCCCACCATGAGAATACGCCAGGGGAAGAGTTTCTCCTTGTTCATCTCGGCGACATAGTCCTCACGCTCCTTGACTATCAGCTGGAGGTTGTTGTGGCCGCCCTGCTCCACGCGTTTGGGCAGGGGCGCATGTTCTCCCGCCAGTTCTCCCGGCTTGCCCGTGCCGTGGAGGTAAAGGCCAGGGTAGTCGGAGAGGGAGGACTCGGTGATGCACATCTTCACCCCGCCGGGGCCATGCACCAGCAACGGCAGGAAGCAGAGCCTGCGCGGGTCGAGCTGCGAGAGGGGCGTTGTGGTGTAGTGGTTTTCGAACGAGGTGCTGTACTGTATCTCGTGGCGCGTGGAATCGAAGCTGATGACGTAGGGTGCCGTGGTCGTCCAGTCGTCTTGGAAGAAGTATTCCACCGTCTCTTTGCGCACCTTGCCGGGCTTGCCCGCCCACACGAAACGGTAGGCAAAGCCCTCGTTGTAGGCGCGGAAGACGACACTCACACCCTCCTTCATCGTTAGGGTCAGCTCGTTGTAGCGGTCGCGCATCGTGGCCTGCCGCGTGAAGGGCGAGGCTATCGTCTCGTCGACACTGCGGCGCGTAGCCTTGCGTACAGAAAGGGACTGAAACTCCTTGTCGCCCTGCGTGTAGTCCAGCGCCAGGAACGAACGCATCAGCAGTCCGTCGTCCAAGCCGAGGTGACAACTCAGTCCGCCGTCCAGCGGCACCACCTCAGTCTGCAACCGCCCGTCGGGTGAATTCAACGTGTATATCTTCAGGGCCTTTGTCGGGAAAGCCATGACGACAACCGTCAGGAATAGGATAATCTTCTTCATACCATTCAATGCCATTGATGCAGGTCGATACTTCGGGTTTATTCTTCAAAGGGAATGTCTAAGCCGAGAGCCTCCTCAAGCTGGTGGCGGTAAAACTCTTCGCTCTGGAGAGTTTGGTCGCCTTTGTGCAGCCAGTCCCATGCCTTGATGCAGGGGATAACATGCAGGAAAAACTCGACACCGCTGATTTGGTGTCCCTGGTGTGTAATCGATGAGCCCACCTGAAGGTTGGCATAACTGAACTCGCTGCCTCGGGTGTAGCCATTGTCCAAAAGAAAGTCAATCATGTTCCGGGCTATCTTCACAGGGATGTATTCATCGTACTCGGAGTGATAGAGATGGATACGTTCCGAGAGGTCGGGAATCCAGGCGGGATTGTTGAGGGACACCTGGGCGAGCTGGGTCTGCAGCAGCATGCTTTCGGGAGAAGTGAGGTCGAGATAGGCGGTGTCGCCCGCAACGAGCAATATATCGCCAGTCACATCCAACGGATGCTCCACAAGGTAGGCACGGTTCTCAGGGAATTCCAGATGCAGGTCGCTGACAAATTGTATCTTCATATCTCAAATATCTGTGCCATACGTTCAAACGCACGGCGGTATAATTTATAGTTCCGGCTGTCGGAAACGTCCAGCATGTCATTCAGCAAGGGACTCTCCTCATTCCAGAGCGTCGGCATTGTCAGCGGTATAGATGTCCCATCGTTCGGGTAGAATGTGGCCATCCAGCAGGGCGGCTGCCGGCTCTCCACCCCAGCACATTGTTTCAGGCAGATGGATAGACTGCCAATGTTCCCGTACCGCTAGCGAGAGGAATGTGAAACGGCTGATAAGTAGTTTGGGCTTCAGCGTTTCGGCATAACCATGTGTCCAATGATCGATTAGCGACTGTCGTTTGCGGAGCAGACGTGTTTTGCCATCATCGACAATAAAACCACGATTGGTGAGGTCTGTCAGTGTGTTGTGCACTGCTCCTACCGAAACGCTCGCCGCAGAGGCGATTTCGCGGATAGTCTTACCTACATTTTCCTTATTTTGAAGCAGGTAAAAGATGGTTAGAGTCTCTGCTTTTTGCATAATACGTTAATTAATTACCTGTTGTTCAAAATATTTGAACACGCAAATATTTTGAACAAACACGCTGCAAAGATACACAAAATAAACGAGCTACGCAAAAAAAATAGTTGCATTTATTATTTCAACATCCGACGCATTCCCCAGACGACTCGCACCTCATAGTCATTATATAAACGTATGGATTTCTTGGTAGTCATATTCCTCAAATATCCAATAATATCGTTTCGGGGTGCAAAGATACGGGGTTATTCAATTTGACTTTCACTGAAATTGGTTGACAGATTTGGGATGGTTAAACTGAATTGGTTTACATTATTTGTGTCATATTCCTAATCTGGTTTACACCGTCATTGTTTGGGTTTACACTTTGCGTCACATTCGTTGTCCGTTTCCTCCTGCAAAGATACGGGGGTTATTTAGTTACATATTAGCTCCACTTGTTTTAGTTATACATTGGCTACACATGGTCGCCGACCTCAGTTCAAGCAATCGATTATTCGAGATTAACACATTGACTCATTTTATATATTTATTTCAACGGAACTCGCAGCCTTCGGCACACACGTTCACTTATATAAATATTTAGTTTTTATTTTTCCTCTATGACATGTATTATTTATTGTAACATTTACTGTAACATTTACTGTAACATTTACTATAACATTTACTGTAACACAGATATCATCCAATAACCTTTTTTATCAGACCCCACTCTTTTAATTATCTTTATAGCAGACATAAATGCAATATCCCTGTAGATTGTTTGTCGGCTTACATTAAGTTGTTTTGCTATTTCAATCTGTGTAACATGAGGGGTGTTTTGAATCAACTGAATGATTTGTTTTTGACGAGAGGATAATATGTTATTTTCTACCATATCATTTAAACTCTCCTTCTCGACATCTTGATGCCAATATGGATGACAGGGTATGTCCATCAAGAAATAAGTCCTGTCGTCATCGGTTTCAATAACGGCCTTTCCTGAACCATTCTTTCGGAGCTCTTCCTGTATGGTGGGAATACCTGTTGCGCGCCCCTCGGTCAAGTCTAGTTCTTTCAAGAACTCACCGAGACGACGGTTGCGATAACGTCGTGAACGCAATATTTTCGCTTCTTTTATGGCCTTTAAACTGATAGAACGATCTGGGCCAGCATGGCTAAGGATTGTGATTCTCTCGGGCTCTATGGTAATCTCAACGGGTTCTCTTAGTTGGTAATTCCTATGGTATAATGCGTTGACAACGGCCTCTTCCAATGCTTGATAAGGATAATTAAAGAACCGTATTGACCTCTCATCGTCCTTCGGCTTAATTATTTGTTCTTTAATCACATTTGTGCGAAGATAGTTTAGCGCCTCACGAATCATATAAGGTACGGACCCTTTAATAATTGGTGCTTCAACAAGATTATTTGGATTTCTCTCTCGGCCTTCTGGGAATGTTACAATTTCCACTTGAGAAACGGGAAAGAACTTCGTCGGCTGGTCGCAGAACATCATCGCTGCGACATTCTTAATCATACGTTTTTCGGTTGGGCCTTCCAGCAAGTTCATTTGTTCTAATATGCCCAGCAGATTTCCTGTTATATTTTCATCAGCCAAACGACTGTTGACAGTCACAAGGTAATCACGCAACAGCGTCGTGGAAATATCTGTTGCTTGGATATCAGGGTTACCTCTGTCATCGAAAGGCACCCTATTGGCCATCTCTCGAAGTTCGTCAAGACTTTCCCCTTTTGCCTCTATTGATGTGGTACCATAGCGGATATAGTAGGCGTATTGTTTGTGTTTTGATTTCACGTCTGTTGGTACTGCATAGGGTCTATTTATTCCGCTTGGAACCCAGATTACGAGAATGTGAGTGTCATCGACCTCTTCTACAGATATGCGAGGAGAGTAGAATGGATCCATCATATTGTTGAAGTTCACCATTTCACGCTGTATTTTGTCAAGTTGATCTAATGGTATTCCCGTCACTGGACGTACAGCAATCCCGTCTTTCTCCTCAACACCAACAAGGATATAACCACCACCTATATTGTCAAAATCATTTGCGAAGGCACAGATACTATGGTATATCTTTGTTGGATTCCAACCCTTCTTAAATTCAATTCGGTTACTTTCAACTTTGTGCTTATTCAGCAAGTCTTCAATGTTAATTGGTAGTGCCATATTTCATTTTTTACATGGTTACTCACATATTCACACGTTTACACATTCAAAATTATAGTTCTTCCAATTCTTCATTTTTGGGTTGTTTCTTCCTTGTCAGGTCGAGGAAGATGTCAAGGAAGCCGGAGTTGCGATACAAAGAGTTGGGATTGTCTTTCAGTTTTTCTGCAAGGTAATATTGTTAAATTTATTATTTGCAACCGCAATAATTTACTTATTTTAGTATATTTAATATTATTAGTCATAATTGTCAAACACAAAATCTTATCTATGATAAGGTTATTATACCGATGATTAAGCCAATAATCGTGGCTATCCATCCAATGAATGCCATAATAGGATGTGTGACAATTTCAATAAATTTTGCATATGTGTTTTTGTGAGGAATCTTTATTTTATTCGACTCTAATTTTTCAAACAAAAATGCAACAGCAGCCACTTTCGTTCTTACTGAATCCAATACAGAATTATAATTGCCATTACAAAAGTCTATTGATTCTTCATTTGAACTCAAATAAGAATGTGTATCATACCCATTTTTTGTCATTAAGTCTAATAATTTATCAGACTCTTCAGAATAATTCTCACCAAACATATCAGAGATAAGAACATCAAGGTTGATTCTTCTAAATGTTGGGATATCAGAATAACCACTATTTGTTCTTCCTGTAAGTTTCCAGTATCTATGTTTTATTGCCTGAAAACCAAAAGAAACATCTTTCATATTCCAATTAATCCAATATGATTTATTGTGCGATCGAACAAAAGCCATAAACTTTTCCAACATACTCAATTCAAGATCGGAATAAAAATCTTTTATTTCCGACTTGGAAACTCCAATCAAATCAGCTTCAAGATGCAATCCAAAACATTCATTTATTCTATTATTTAATGACCTAACTACAATTGTTGTTATCATGGAAGACAAATCCTCTATTTGCTCGGGAATGTTTGCATAAGAATAATGTACAATAAGTATTTCATCATTGCTTTTTATAATTTTTCTAATGTCTGACTTGACTTTTTTACTATTATTAATTGTTCTCATAAGAACTATTTTTTTAGTGCACTTTTGACATTCGAAATAAGACGCCCTTTACATAATGAATTCAGTAAGCATTCGCTACATCTCGTTTTTTCGCAGACTTTTGAGAATGACATTAATCTAATTTGGCTTGCAGAAGTTGTGATTTTCGAACTTATTTCATCCAAATCAGATTTCTTAAGTTTATATGGAACTTTAGCTTCGTCATCTCCAACAATATACGTCATTAAATAATCGGCAACTTCACCGGTCAATTCCCTATGTCCTAACGCGTAAAGTTTTAACTGGTCGTCTGTAAGCCTTGAACTTTGGACATCTTCTTTGGATTTAAATTCAACTATTGTAGTTTCATATGTATTATCCTCTTTTGTTTTTCGAATCAAATCAACCCTACCTGTAACCAAAATATTTGTATCCAGTTTCAATTGAATTGGTTGTTCAACAAACACAATATTGGTAAGGTTATTTCTGTTATTCATATAATATGTCAATAAACCTTCTCTGATTTTTTTCTCCAATTTTGGTTTTAAAACGTCAGAATTTGCGATATATGGGAAAAGCATTTGTCTATTTGCAATATCTGTTATATCTGTATCCGACAAAATTTCTCCCGTTTTGATTCTTCTATGCAATTCCATTAACGCATTATGAAAAGATTTACCAAATCCCATACGCTGATTAAGGGGAGCAGCGAAACCATAAACAGACGCGAGTTTGAATTTGTACGGACAATCAAAGAAGTCTTTTAACACTGTAAAATCTAAAACCATACTATTTATTTTAGACAACGGTTTTGATTCTGTTCTTTTTAGTGATGAAAAATCTTCATCTTTGCGAGTAACAAGGATATTGGCCGCCAGCAATTCCCGAATAAAGATTGAGGGATTTTGATATAATCGATTGGTAGGATCTGGTGCACGCGAAAGCATCAAGTATTTTTGAGACCTGGTTATAGCAACATAAAGAAGCCTTCTTTCGTCTTCGTCACTTCCAAGATAACGATTTTGATTTTTAATGATTGAAGAATCAATAAAATGCCATTCGCTTAATCCTCCTTTTCTTTTTTGTGGCAAATAGTTTTTGTTGAGTCCAGGAACAAATACTACAGGAAATTCCAAACCTTTAGCTTGATGTATTGTCAAAATTTGAACTGCATTCAAAGATTTATACGGATTACTTATCCATCCTTCTGGATAGTATTCTTGTGCAGCATAATTAATAAAACTCAAAAAACTGAAGAGGTGATACGATGCACGAGAAGATGCAAAATTGATTTCCTCAAAATCATTTATTACTTGACTAAATTTGCCAAAATTATAGAATATCACTTCAGCCGTTTCTTGAGAGCCTATATCTTCATTATAAAAGGATTCTTCAACAATACATGAATCTTCTAGAAACTGCCAAAATATTTTCTGTAAATTATAGGCAAATTCTTCATCAGATATTTTTTCTCCATTTTGTAGTCTTTGCGTGATTGTTGCAGGTTTTTTCTCCCATAAATTATGTATGGCATTTTTTAATACAACTGTTTTATCCTCGATAAATGGCAAATCTTTCCACAAATGCAATAGTTCATCTTCATAAATATAATCATTAAGATAACGAAATATTCCTATTGCTGCTTTAATTTCTGATGTATCAAACAAATGATTCACACCTGCTGTGACATATGGAATTCCTTTTTTTTCCAGTTCTGCCACAATACCTTCTGCTTTTTTCCACGTGCGCAACAATATACACATATCAGAATACGCCAATCCTCTGGATTCCTCATTCTTTTCACCTGAGAATTCGACCCCAACTAATCTTTGAATAAAGTCCGCAATTCCAGCACTTTCTTCTGTTGTATCTGAATATTCATTGTATAAAATATCAATTCCTTTTTGAAAGGATTGACTATTCGCAGAAATGATTTTTTTCGATAACCTTTCTTGATTGTTTTCAATTAGAGTTTCTGATAATTTGGTAATACCGGGTGAACTTCTAAAGTTTTTTGTAATACTTACTGACTCACAAGGTTGAAATTTTTCACTGAAATGAATAATGTATTCATTATTACTGCCTCGCCATTGATAAATATTTTGGTCGTCATCCCCAACAACAGTTATTTTTGCATTGCTAATTTCATGTAGTTTTTCTATTAAAAGCTCTTGTTTAGGATTTATATCTTGATACTCATCCACTACAATATATTTGATGCTGTTTTTTATGTACGAGTATAGATTACTAGTAGGATTATTAAGGCAATTTAATGTTTCATCAATAATCATGGAAAAGTCGAAATAATTTTTCTCATGAAGAGTTTTCTCATAGCTTTGTTTTGCGGACTGCAGATTGCTTGGAAGGGGTGAGGTCAACTCAGACTCCCGAATAATATCCATTATACGTGCAAATCGTTTAGTGTCTACAAATCTTCTCATACACGAATATGGGGAAGTTAGTTTTGTGACATCTTTCATTCCGATTTTGTCATAATATTTATCAATGAAAAGCTGCAATTTTATCTCATCCAGTACAGTGTATTTTTGATATCTATATTCCGTGTCTTGAAGCGCTTTTAGGCACCATCCATGTATAGTTCCAATGTACATGTCGGCCATTCCTTTTTGCGGTGGAACTTTTGACAATATTTTATCCTTGAGTTCCGCCGCGGCTTTTTCTGTATATGTAAATGCTATTATGTTTTCCGGAGAAACTGCTATTTGATTTTGGGGGTCAAGTAAATACGCTATTTTTGCAGCGACGGTTGTTGTCTTTCCAGAACCTGCGCAAGCAATAATTCTGAGATTCTTGTCATTGGTTTTTATTGCTTTTAATTGCTCTTCCGTGTATTCCATAACTTATTTGTTGTTGTGAAAGATTAATACTTTCTCTTTGTCCATGGTTTTTGAGAAATTATTCTTTCTTGGTTGTTTTTTGTTTAGTATTGTTCTTTCTGCTGTATAGTAAAGATTGATACCATGCTTTTCCATTAAGTCCACTAAGATACTATCATTAGGTATTTCTCTTTTAGCGACTCTTCTATTCCCTATTGTCCAAACATAAAATGCATCATTATTCATGGCCTTAACGATATTGTCCAGGCAACACTCAAAATCATTAATAAAGGATATGGTCTTATAGTACTTATTGTGCTCTTCGTTGGGAATTTTGCAGAAGAATTTTTTTAGTGCAGGTATCCTTTCAATTGATAATTCAAATACATCTTGTATATGTTTCGAATTTACCTTTCCCCCTAAGCTATGACTATCTATCTCTTGTGTTGTTCTTAAGAAATCAAAATCAATGTTTTGTGGTAAGTCTTCTTTGGGAATCCATTGTAGTTCTAAATATGAATGCTGCCCATAAGTTATTGTTGTATGGTTATCTCCATATGGAGGGGATGAAACTAATAAATCAAACTTTTGTTCTGTTTCTATTTGTTTTTGACTGTTCCCCCATACCGTTACAACTTTTTTAGTATATTTATTGTTATAAATCAATCCTCTAGACTGAAGTTTTTTTGTGAAAACTTTGAAATCAAGCAGGCTTCTTTCACATAATTCAAAGAAGTTATCAATCACATTAATATTTCTTTCTTCAATATTCTCAACTGATCGTTGATGTAATTTAAATGTTGACGTTCTATCGTTACTACCAGTTCTAATAACTTCTGAAAAAACAATCCAAAAAAAACATCTTATCTCATTATATGCTACGTGTAAAATAGCTCTACGAATTTTAGACAGATCTATCTGAACCTTTTTGTTGAACCATTTATTTATCCCTTTAAAATCAACGTCAATAGTTTGTGCCTTATCCGATTGAATTTTATCTTTAATAAAAACAAATGTATTCGAAAGCAAATCAATATCGTATGTTGCTGTTTTCGCCTTGGTTAACAAAACTGCAAAAGGGTTGATGTCTTGTCCAAAAACGTTATATCCAAATTCCATACACGATAACAAAGAGGTGCCAGCTCCCATGAATGGATCCATAACCCATGGGTTTGGTGGGGTGTATTTTGTGAGTGCATCAACGATAAGTGTTTGCGTTTTGGGTACCATCATTCCTGGATACATAAATAATCTATGCAAATTATCCTCTCGTTTTGCATCTTTAGCATTTAGTTCTCCGTTTTTTTTCAAATCGTCTAATTTCCTAAGTAACGTATCTGACATATAATTTAATAATTTTGTTTTTGAGGAATAACTCCGCGAACACCGCCTTTGGGGTTTTGCACATCTCCTTTGTATCGTGGTATGATGTGCATATGGCAATGAAAAACAGATTGTCCAGCGGCTTCATTGATATTGATACCAACGTTATAACCGTCGGGATGGTATCTCTCATCTATTTTGCGCATTACGTACTCTCTAATATCGTCCATTTCATAACGTTCTTGGCGGCTTAAGTCTCGATATGATGCAACGTGTCGTTTGGGGATGATGAGTGCATGGCCGGGAGAAACGGGGTAACCATCATAGAAAGCCACACACGTTTTGGTTTCGCAAATAATTTCAACACGGCGTGAGAGTTTACAGAATGGGCATTTCTCACCCTCAACACGAGGCAGTTTGTTAAAGTGGTTATATTGGTACAATTCAAAACTTGCATTTGCTACAAGACTTTTGTATGGCAACTTGACATTACATTGGTATGTGTATTGTTTGTGAATAGCGTGTAGGCGAAAACCCTCTTCGGTCAAATCGCGGCGAACAGCAAAATATGCTGTTCCTTTAGGGAAAAGCAAATTGGCAACATTCATTAGCACCTCTGCCTGTGCATAAGACTCGAGAACGTTTAAAACATAGTTGCAAATAATTGTATCATATTTGCCTGTAGGAAAATCGGGGCGGTAATAGTAATCATAGCCCGTAATGTCATAGCCTTGTTTCTTGAGTTCATCCGTGTCGAAACCGAAACCACAACCGAAGTCAAGAATCTTTCCCTTCAGCAAGTTGTGCTGCAGGAGATATCGTGTCGGCACAGATAGGTCAGTCCGCTTGATAGCTGTTAAATACGGATGATTTATTTTCTCGGGTTCTATGTGCGTCAGTTTCTCCATAGTTCGAATCCCATATTTAGTGCAATTTGGCTCAATGGGTTGAATGTGCGAGCAAAACAGTTGCGGAGTGTAGTGCTGTCCATCTGTATCAATTCCCGTGGAGTGCATCCAAGGGATATGTAATCCTCAAGTATTTCTTGCCCGCGATAATTCTCGCTTAAGCAAATACGAACAGCTTTCTGTTGTGTGGTGGCAAGTTTCAACAAGTATCTGTCTATGTCTGGCAGACGGTCACTCTTGGAAGAATTCACGCTTCCATCAGCAGGAATCAGATTCCACAACAGGTTATGTGATACAAAACTCCAAGGAATGAAATGGTCTAGATCGTAATTGCCAATAGTAATAAGCTTGTTTGTATAAATACACTTCTGCCCATCAGAGTGCTCCAGCACAAAATCCCAATAGTTGCGCTGGCGAGTTAGTGTTTGGCGGTTTTCTACTTTCACCAGTTTGTTTATAATATTTGGCACACTAGGATTGCGTACCTGTAGAAATGAGGAGAGGTTCCAATAAGCATAGTCTTTCAGAATAACATAGTTCTCTTTCAAATATGCTAACCAACGAGGATTCAACTCAACCCATATAGTATCATCTTCTTTGGTCAGTTTGTAGAGGCAGTTGTTATCCAAAGACTGCGAGCGTCGCATAATCTCCTTGGTATCGGCTATGTCAATCCACGGGCGCATAAACCAATATGGAACGTTCTTAGGAAGGAAACTGAGTATATGTCTGACCTGTGTGTCGTTTTTATGTGAGTGCAACCACTTGCGAAGTTCGTTGAGATTAATGTTCATCGGTAACTGGTGCACTTCTTGAAGGGAAATGATTGCATCACGCAAAGAATCACTTTTACCAAAGGACAGTCGGAAATAGCTTACAGGATACCAAGCGTTGACAGTCATCTCAACCATGATATCCCATATGTTCATCCGAGTCATATCTCGTTTAACATACAGGTCGAGAATCCCCATAAACCAGTAGAACTTATAGGTGGCTGACGTGTTTTTGAAAATACGTGTCAACGGCTCTATTGGCAATGTTCTGGATGGAGGAAGTGTATTCATTTGTTTACTCAATCATTTGCATTTTGATACATAAAGGACAAAGAACCCACGAAGAAGGGGCAAAGAAGGAAAACTACAGACAGATTGCCGAGAGGTCACTGACGAATTGCCAATAGATGGTGCTGCGCTATCTTTGCCACCAGATATGCCTAATATGTGCCTTACATTCATTCTTCCACTTCTTTGTTAATTGTATTCAATTGCTCTATAAACCTCTGGAAGCCTAAGTTGTATTGGGCTATTCGAGGAATGTCCTTTCTTTTCATTTTTTTCAGAACTTTTTGATACACAGCAATGGCTTCGGGTGAATTTTTCTTCTCTTCAGGGATCCCTATGCCATCTTTTTGAAGTTGCTGATTTAAAATAGGTTGTAGCACAACGTTTCTTGGCATCATTTGAATAATAGAGCGGGAGTAGCCAACATTCTGTTTCATTGAAACAGATGGCAAATATAATCTTATCGGAATAGGCATTCCATACTTCATCACTAATATTTTGCTTCAAGCGGGCACAAACTCTGTCATACAGAACACTGTCGGGAACTTTATTGTGCATTTCATCATAGATATCAACATCGTAATTTTTCTGAATGCAGGTATCGGTGTCAATTTGAATGACTATGTAGTCATTGGTAACCATATTATTCGTGATGACATTGTCGTTGCAATGATTGAGTACCTGAAGCCAACCTCCCTCATCGTTTTGCTTCTCTATGCCATGGGACAATCTTAATGATGGTTGTATGCGGTTGATTGCCACGTCGTCTCCCAAATATCTATTGATGATATAAGTCAAAATCTTCACTTCAGATGTGCCTTCACAAATCAAACCAATAGTAATCATAACGAGGTGTTTTAAAAGTTGTCAGGTAGTCCGCCGATGAACCCTTTTTGCCAAGCTTCGGAGAGTGGCATCGTCATCTCGCCTTTCAATGTCACACGGTTGGTTTTTGTGTATCCGTCAATGGTACGACGTACAACAAGTAGGCGTACATCGTCTTCGTACAGGTTAATGCCGTCAAGCACTGCTGGATTATGAGTTGTGGCAATAATCTGTTTGTTATGTTTTCTGGCCAGTTCAATAAGGCGACGCGTTACCTCACGGCAGAGCTTGGGATTAAATGCTGTATCAATGTTCTCAATGGCAAAGAAACGCGGCGTCTCGTCAGATATGATTAGGGTAAGATAGAACAGCAGGTATAGAAAACCCTCGTTGGTGCTGCGCTGGTCGAAAGTGTTGAGAGTGTCGGTCAAGTAACTATCTTTGAGCTTAAGATTGAACTCCATAGAGAGTTGTCCCGTCGGCACCTCCAGATCGTCAAACCAGTCGAGGATTTTCAAGTGTTCTTTTATCTCCTCGAAAATTGTGTTGGAATCTGGTCGTTGGGATAGTTCTTTCAGGTAAGCAAAGAGTCCCTCTCCGTGACGGCCTAATGGGTAGGTTCGGTTAGAATTGTCGGCTTGGCGAAGTTTGGTTTCCTCTGGGGAATAGATGATGAACTTGTTTAATTCATCGTTGTCTGGAATAATGTTAATTTCGTTGCCATTCTTTCGCAATCTGACACTAAGAAGGATGTCGTCGCCACGTTCTTTCTGAAGGTGAGCAATTTGATTGATGAGTTTTTGTAAATTACGAATATCCTTTTCTGCCTTGGGAAGATCATTTTTGGTTATAGAAAAAAAACGGGAAAGGTTCATAGAATCATCTTCCCATTTGGGCGGTTTCGATTCTTCGTTATAATGAATGAAGTATTGTGTTTGTTGATGCTTACTGTTTAATATCGTAATCTCAATTTCTTCGTTTTTAATAACCTCAAAAGCCGGCAACATTATTTTAGGATCCACAACACGAATGCCTCGATTGGCGAAATATTCGTAGTCGAGTTTGTTTAAACCAGCAGCCGCACCTAAGGCTATGCCTTCGAGGATGTTTGATTTACCACATCCATTGGCTCCAATTAGAAGGTTGAATCTTCCTAATGGTAAGCTAACATCCACAACGGACTTGAAGTTTTTTATTGTTATATTGCTGATCATCTTATTTGTTTATTTTCTTGTTCAATATTGAAAGTAATGTACAGACATCAACATTGTTGTTGCCAGAGAGAATGCGGTTTATTTTATCTTCCAGTTCGGAAGATTTTTTCTTGTCTTTTTCGGGAAGAATGTAAGTCTGTGTGCGGATGTTGGTGCCTTGATTGGTCACCATATCGAATGAGTAAGCATCGCTATTGTCGGAATCCTTCATCCGGCGGGATATGTCGGAATATTTCTCGCATTCACAGAACATATAGATGAGGTCGTCGACAAGTTTATCTTCCTGCTCGTCACGCAGAGTGTCGAGGCGCTGGTCAAGTATTGTATAACAGATAGACTGATACCACTGTGTGCGATTGTCGTATTCGGTCATCACGTGGTGATAAAACTCCTTCTGTTTGCCGGTGAGCAGATGTGTTTTGACATTGGCCAACCGCTGACGGATTTCGGTTATGTATTCGGAGTAGTCGCCCGAATCAAGTCCGAACTCTTCGACAAGACGCTCCTCAATACGGTCGATAAGGTTGGTGTAGCAGGTGCGCAGTTCACGGATGGCCCGCTCGATGACCTGTCCGTATTCATTTATCGCCTGTTCGTCTTTGAGTTTCTCGCGGTTGAAACCGAGGGCATCGGGTAAATCCTCGAAGAAAGCCTGTTCTGGGTCCTTAGCTTGGGCGAGAACATCGCGGAAACGCATTGTGGAACGGTGGTTGAACTTGCGAGTGTATTTGGTGTAGTCGTTGAGACGGACATAAAAACTGAGGAAAGGCTTAATGGTCTCGATGAAACTTTGGGTAGAGATGGAGAACTCGTCACCGAGGTTGACAAAACGGCGATACTGGTTGAAGAAACTGAGCTTGACGCCATCGACCGAAAATTTTTTCACCTGATAGTCGCCAGGGTGTTTCTGGAGGAGATCGAAGAATTCCATGTTGACATTGGGAATGAAACTGCCTCGGGTGGAATCATAGAGGGCAAAGTCCTGACGACGGATGAAGAGGTAGGTGGGAATCCAAAAGTCGAGCAGTCCTTGCTTTACTTTGTATGGCTTTTCGAGGAGGGTTCGTGTCAGTTCGGATATTCGGCGAGGCTTGTTGACGGTGCTTTGCAGGAATTCTTCGGAGGCATCCCAAAGAGGGCGGAAACTGGGCTTAATATTCGTATCGTCAAAGATACCGTTAACGTGTAAGCCTGTGTCTTTGAGAAGCGAATAGTAGATGGTTTTTTCGGGAGGGAATTTGTCAGGCGGGAAATCTAAATCCTCTTTAGTGTTGTGTTCGATAAGGGCTGACAAATAATTCTTCCGGGCAGATGAAATTGTTCCGCTGAGCTTGTGACGGTTGAAGAGTTCGTTGCGCAATTCGGGCGTTTTGAAATAAACTTCGTCACATACTCGAGAGAGTAGTTTATTAAAGTCGCGGTGAGAACGGATGTTTTGCTCTTTGCCGTTGTATATCCATACAACCTGGTTGTTGTATGAAAACAGACTGTCGCTCAATTCCTTGTTCAGTAGGTCTTGCTCATGTTCCATCAGTTTCTTGAACTCGCCACGAGCTATGTTATCAGTCTCGACCACGGTGGTTTTCAAGAAATAGTCATATTTGTCGATATTGTGGAGATGGGTGATAAGATTGTCCGTGTCCTTGAAGTAGGCAAAGACAAGTGCGAGTCCGGAAGAGGCACTGACAGCCTTGAGTTCTTGTATGATATTCTTCTTGGTGGAAAAAATCAGTTCGATATATCCGTCGGTGTCTCCGTCGGGGGTGATTCTCTCAGGTGCATCAAGAATCTTGTAGTCAAAGAAACGTGGGGTGCCTTTTTGGTAAAAGTGAGCCTTGACGGGCGAAATCCTTTGATGAAACAGAAGACTTAGCCTCTCAATGAAATGGATGGGACGCGGGACAACAAGGCCGGCCTCATGAAATTCGCCTTCAAGGTCGACATCAGTTCCCTCGAAGAGAACAAGGCGTCCGCGATAGTCGGCGAAGCGTACAATCTGCATCTTGATGAGTCGGCTGACAATAGATTCGGCATCGGGAGTGTCCATTGCCCATTTAGCGTAGCGTGACAACTGTTTTGCATCAAGACGGAAGCCAGCGTTTCCAAAGGCATTCATTAGACCTATCGCCTTTATGATGCATTTTGCAGTATTTGTCTGTTTTTCAGATTCCCAAACCAAACTCTCGGCGCGTTCGATGGCACGTTGCATCGAGGCCCAGGTCATGGTGTCGGCATTGGCATCGTTCAGCGTGGCCTGGAAATTATAGGTGATATAGTCGTATACTTTTGCAAGGTTGTATGTCTGACGTTCTGCAGGGAGAAAATCCATAACAGAGTCTTCGCCCCGCATAGCAAGGAAGGAGAAAAGGGAACGTTCGTTTTGGCCATATCGTTGAATGGCCGAGGTGATGGCATAAGCGGAAAAAGTGTCCAAAGGATATAGCTGTGTGGCGATTTGCTCGTCGAAATCTTTGGCCACAAAACCTGTCTCCACTGCAAGGCGATGAAGGTTCTTGGCGTTTGTCAGAGAGGGAGTCTTCCCACCTTCTTGCAGTTGGACAGAGGCAAGGTGCAATAGTTGCTCAATGGGCTCAACAAAAGTGATTTCTTTGAAACGGCCTTTCACCTTCTTCCATTCGTTACGCTGCTCCTCACTGAGGTTCTTGGCATAGGATCCGAAATTTTGGTGGAGAGTGGTGAGGAGAATAATCTGCCGAGAAGGTTCGTTGACATATTCTGCCAGCTTTTGCAGAAAATAGAGTTCCTTTTCGGGATTGTTCTTGGCGGCATGTTCGAGGACTTTTCCGAATTCATCTATCGCAATGACGAGAAATTTTCCTTGCTTACGGCATTTCTTATAGAAGCTGTCGAGTGCATCGAGTACGCTGTCGCCAGACTTCCCATAGTTCAACTTGAGCTGCAAGAGGGTAACGAGGTCGCAGTAATCGCCTACAATATTTAGAATCTCAAAGTTGGCCTTGTCTGAGAGTATCGAAGGGTTGAACAAAAGATTCTTCGAAGTGCCTTGCTGCATGTCGGACTCAACAGCCAGGAGAAAGCTAGATTTACCTGTGCCGTAGGTGCCGATGATGGTGAATGAATGGATGCCTGACTTGAAGCTGTCAACAATATTGCCGATGGATTTCTTTGCATTGGGTGTTACTATATAGCGAACACCTTTTGGAAAGCCATTTTCTATATTGGCCGATAAATTAAATGTTCGTTCCATAGTAATCGTTCAGTATTTTTTCAGTTGAAATATCCTTGGTGAACTGCAGTTGCCGAATGCCGGATTCGTCGCTATAGGTGATACAATCGGAATATTGATCAGAAAGTGTTTTGAGCATTTCGATGATTTCAGAGTCATTCATACAGAACGGCATGCCTACATAGTGTCGAATGTCGTCGTATGGAAGTGTGTTGTCCTTGTCTCTGTTTTTGAGTTCCACGAGGGAATAGAGAAATATCTCCTTGGGGACTTTGCGCTTGCCTTCGGTGTTGAAATAGTATTCTTTTCCATCTTCCGTGATGCGCAACAAGTCGAGGTCGATGAACAAAGAGGAAAAGTCTTCGTTGGATTGCGGCTTCCGAGGAAGGGCATAATTGTGGATGAGGACATCAATGTCCTTTTTGACGGTGTTCTCGTTGAATTGGCTTTTAAGATCCTCGTCGGCCAACTTATATTTGATATGATTCGTAAATTGCTCTTTAGTAAAACGAGTACGTTCGCGTTGAAAATCACAGAAGAACATCCTGTAAATGGAGGCCTGTCCACTGAATACAAGGTTGAAATGCAGCAGATAGAGCGTTGCTAAGTCTTCAAGATAGGGGTCTTTGCCAGTATGGTCGTTGAAAAGGTAGTTTCCTATCCAAGTTATTCCTCCTTCATCGTATATATTACATACTTTAAGCCAATAACGAATAGAAGATACCATGTTTTTCCCCACACCGAGATATATAACCGCATCAGGTGCGTTGAAATCGCGATTCTGCACAACAAAATCATATCCTTTCTTAAGCCATAACGACTTGCAAGCAAAGGACTCGTGACCAGAAAAGCTGTATTTTGCCATTTATTATTGTCTTTATTTTTAAAATGCAAAGATACGAAGATTCTTTTAATTGACAAAATAATGTTTCGCGCAAGCGAGAAAAATAATAAATGGAAGGTGCCGAGGTGGAAGATGGCAGAATGTGTTAATGTGTGAATGCAAGGATGTGGGAGTGACAGGGCGGACAATAACGGCCTCCCTAAAAAATCTTTACTATAATGGTGAACAGCGTTTTCGTTGTACGTTAACTTCGCTGACATGTATTCATCTCAGCGAAACTCAAGCAAGCGTGGCTTCGCTCTCGACTTACGACACATTTTTTGTTGAAATGGCAAAGACATACCGACAGCTTTCTTTGCTTTGACGCTCCAGGTAACCCTTTTGTTTCATTCTGTCTATCATCTTCTGTAAGGCGAAAATGTTCACTCTCAATTATGGTGTTTCATACCATCATACAACGTTCTTTTTTTATTATATTATTTGTCACCACCTCTACCTATAATAATGGAGCTTAGTGCCATATAGAAATCGGACGTCGTTTTGGCTTCGGCAAACAACCGACTACCAACTTTGTCTGTTTCCATATTCAGCTCTATGAAATTCTTAAACAACCGCTGCCCGGCATGTCTAATGATGTATGACTTGCCTATTTGTCGGGCTCCATCAATAATCAGTATCTTGTCACTACCGGAACAAAGATGTCTTTCTATTTGGTTTTCAACCTTTCTAAATAACATGACTACATTTTTCCTACAAATTCCATGTTGCAAAAATACACTTTTCCTATGATATTGAGGTGTTGAAGATGCCGGAATAAGGGATAAAAGGGTGTGATAGAGGAGAGATGTATTGGTAGAATACCTGGTGGTGCGTTATTGTGGCAAAGAAGGCACAAAGAACGGGAGGTAGCATGTGAGGCATTCATGACGGCCGTTTCCGTCCTGGGGAAATGTGGGAATAATGAACAGGCGGCCCTGGGTGTGTCGGGATGGCGGTCATTTAATCTCGATGCCGCCGAAGTTGCAGTGGCCTTTGAGGTAGAGGGTCTTGGCGCCGTCGGAAGGCTGGGTGCAGCAGTCACAGTCGACGCCGGCGAAGGCGGTGTCAATGCCGTTGTTGACGCAGACGTCTTTGGGGAGGCGGAGCTGGATGCCGCCGAAGCTGCAGTCGACGGTGATGACGGCACCATCGCGGATGTCGGCATTGCGCAGGTCGAGGCTGACGAAGCCGAAGCTTGCGTGCACGTCGGCGCCCTCGAAAGGCTGGCCGTCGTAGCTGTATTCCTGCTTGCCGAAACTCACGTCGATCTTGTGCATCTTGCTGCCGTCGAGGACGACGGGTTCGGCATGTTCCTCAGTGTCCCAGTTGACAAAGTGCTTCTTCTTGTTGAAGAAGAGAAGCATCACGCCCCACACGACGGCGACGAGGCAGATCATATACTTCCAGATGTCGTTCCACGGGATGATGCCGCGGGCGGCGAGGAGCAGCAGGATGCCTATGCCAAAGCAGATGATGGCACCCGCCTTGTGCTTGTCGCTAAAGATGTTGATGAAGCAGGGAACGATGATGAACAGCGTCCACCACCCTTCGAGATTGATGTCGATTACGTTGAGGAGTTCCAAGGCCCAGACGATGCCGAAGGCCACAAGGGCGATGCCGCCGATGATTTTGCCAGTGTGTTTCATAGTGCTCATTTTGATAAGACGAGGAGCAGCCCATGAAGGCGGCTCCTCGTTTGGATTGATCTTGCCGAAAAGTTTTATTTCTGCATGGTTTTCAGGCGCTCGGTGAGCATGGGAACGATCTTGTGGAGGTCGCCCACGATGCCGAGGTCGGCGACTTGGAAGATGGGGGCGAACTTGTCCTTGTTGATGGCGATGATGAGTTCGCTCTCCTCCATGCCGGCGAGGTGCTGGATGGCGCCGCTGATGCCGCAGGCCATGTAGAGGGCGGGACGGACGGTCTTGCCCGTCTGGCCCACCTGACGGCTGGCGTCCATGACGCCGGCGTCGACCATGGCGCGGGAGCTGGAGACTTCGCCGCCGAGCTCTTTGGCGAGGGCTTCAAGCTTGCCGAAGCCGTCCTTGGTGCCGACGCCGCGGCCACCGCTGACGAGGACCTTGGCCTCGCTGATGTCGGTGACGGTCTTCTCTTCCTTGACGGTCTTGACCAGCTTTACGCGGCCAATCTTGGCCGTGTCGAAGTTGACCTGGAAGTCGACCACTTCACCCTTGCGGCCTTTGTCGGCGGCCATCTTCTGCATGACGCCGGGGCGGACGGTGGACATCTGCGGGCGGTTGTTCTTGCAGAGGATGGTGGCCATGAGGTTGCCGCCGAAGGCGGGACGGGTCATGCGGAACTCGTGGGCCTCG
>CAJOIV010000010.1:0-93583 GCA_905234665.1 uncultured Bacteroidales bacterium
GCCTTTAACCAACATCGGGTGGTTGACATTATACGGGATGGTAACAATAACGGAAGGGTCTGTCAGCCTGACGGTCAGGTTGGAGCTATTAATCGCATCCCCGTTCAGGAAGCAGGAACAAGTGTCGTACCAAATGTTGCAGTACACGTCGCCCAACTGGCGGAACGTTACGGTGTCGGGAGTCTGTGCCTGTGCGTCTGGTGCCAGGGCTGTCAGGGAGTACAGTACTGCCGCCAATGTCAAAAGTCTCTTGGTTTTCATGTCTGTGTGGATATAAGGGTTCATAATCTTTACTGCCGTTTGCATATATAGACTGCAAAAAGGCAATTTGGACCCCCCTGGATGTCGACATTTAACCTTTTTTATGACTTTTTCCTCTCCAGGCACCGTTTTGGCAGGCTGGGGGGCGGCCTCCGTTCTGCCACGTTGGTTCCGCCCCGTTGTGTGCCTTTTCTTTTTATTTCACCACGAGCCGTTGGGTTAGCAATGCAAACTTATTCAATTCCCATCAAGTCGTAATCCGTGAGTGTGTAACACAAATACAGACATTGGTTTTCCTCATCGTAGAACGACCTCCAATACGAATTCAAATCCAGGATATTGTGTCTCGATGGAGAGAATGTGCTGTCATTGATACGGATGTGCGGGACTCGGATGTTTTCGATGGTGTCAACAATCCAGACAGTGTCTGTCAAACAGCTATACCGCACCTCCGGGGAAGGTTTCTTGCAGGTAATGACCCATTCTGAATCATTCACGGTAATGTTAGGCAGATACAGCGTCATCGCGCTATTCCCAAATTCAATAATCTTGTTGTGAGGGATGGAGGTTTTGTCCACAATGACATATTTATAGTCGGATACCCCTTCCCCTCGAACCATTTCTGAAGAGTTCTTGCTGCATGAGCATACCCCAAGTATGGCAAATGCGCAAACCAATGATGCGTAAATTGTTTTCATAATATCATAATAATGAGTTATTAATATACACATTCATTAAATTGTCTACATCGGTATCTGTTGCGCCATGAAGTTTATGGGATTTCATGCTTCCCAATAATGTTTGTTTTGTATATGACTCCTCTAACAGATTGTCCTGTATTTCTTTTAATGTATAGCCAGAGATATTATCATTTGATTGATTATTATTATAGTATCCTCCTTGGTTATAGCTGTCCATTAAATCTACGAAAACCGGAGTATACTCAATATTATCGGTTTGTGTCGTTGTCCAATTTTGATAGCCATTCATATATCCCAAAGTGCCAAACAAATTTGGATAATGGTGAGTGGTCATGTACCATTCTACACATATCGCCCAACTTTCGGACACATATGGAGAGACTTCCGTATGGAATCCATTCCCATAAAATAATCTATGCGACCAATGAGCCAATTCATGTATGGCCGCAGCAAAGATATGTTGCGTTTCGAATAATACATTCGTATTATTTCTTCCAGCGATTTCGATGTCTGCACCATTAATCGCACTCCCCATATTTGCAGCAGAGATTCCTAAGCTATTTGAAGAGGATGCCAATTTATAACGAATCAACATTTTTTTGATGCCCCCTAAGAGATTTCGTTTTATTGGGCGTTCTATTGTCCACAACGCACTATAATAAACTTGCAATGCAGCTCTATGAATAGTGGCTCTCACATAATCTGTTTCCCTATTTTTGTATATATTCAAAATCCACCTACCAGTCTGCTTCGGACCTGTCAGCATTGTGCTTCGTGTATTCTCTTGTTTTACTATTTGCCAATACACTCTTTCCCACTTAAAACTATATTGTACTGATGAATAAAATTTTCTGTCCATTTCACAGAATCCTGAAGCGTCGGTTATTTTAGTAGCTGTTTTGCACCACGTGTGAGCATCCACACGAATACCCTGTAACGGCACATAAGTATTATTCTTAGAGTCCCAAACTTGTAACGTTGCAGATGGACGCCACCCTCCCCCAAGGCATTTCTCTTGTGTCACATTTTGGGTAACAGAGTCAATATTTCCAGTTAATTCCATGGATCTTTCCTCAAGCAAGTCATACACTTCTTCATTGTCCTTGTAGCCATCGATTTCGTCTGGAATACAGACTTGATACAAAACTTCATAAACAATTCCGCTTGGCATGGCATACCCTATAGGAATAACTCCATATAACCATTCACACGTTGTATCTGGAAGAGTTGGATCAACATAATAACTGCCTGGTGTCTCAATTTCATAGTCCAATGGATAAAGAAACCAAGCGATTGTTGTATCTTCCTCTATTGTCCACATCTCATCTTTGTCATGAGCTAGGGCTCTTACATATGTCCCTGTCGGAGACAAATTAGACATAGGGAATTCAACATCTTCTATCAGAAGAGATTGGAATGCGGCTTGCATATTTTCGTATCTATAAGGGTCATTCAATTGTTCCCCTAAGCCAATAGCCCCGTCGTAATTCAATTCTTTTGTTGGCAGAATTGTGGTTTTATTAATATCATTTTCCTCCTTTGTACATGAAGTCATTAATATGATAAGAAGGATTGTAAGAATCTTACTTGTGCAAAATAGATTTCTTTTCATTTATGAATAATGTATATAGGGCTCCGCCCCGTTGAGTGCCTTCTCTTTTTCACGCCCCGGCACAGCGGCAGTCGGCCTTTCCCTGTGTGGGGCTTTGGTGGATGGGGTTCATTGGCCCTCCTTTCTTGTTGTTAACACTACACCTATTTTATGGCAACGCAGGTGAACTCACCAGTGCCTTCATCGTAGGTGTAATAGACCTCGTAGCCGTCTAAGAGCATTTCATACATCCATGACAAGGCTTCATCTTTGTTGGTGGTCACAAAGGTCACCTTTTCCTTGGACATACAGGTCCGCAGCGGGTTGGCTGAGATTCTGACGGTGTGGCCTTCCTGTGCCAAGGCGGTCAACTGGAGGAGGAAGGCCCGGCGTTCCTCCTCGGTGGCAAAGGCTCTGTGGCCGGATGTCCCGTCGACGGAGTAGTACAGGTTGTAGCGTGCATCAGGCTGGCTGCTGTTGATGTCCGTCGGGATTAAGGATTCTTCTTTCTGGCAGCCGGTGTTGGCCAGGCTCAGCACTGCGAGGAGTGCAAGGGTGATTGTTCTCTTTTTCATTGATTTGAATGTTTTGATTGATTTGAATGTATTGTTTTCTTGATATGGTTGGACAAGATTGCTTTTATCTGCTCGATGGTGGTGACATGGAACACGTCGGCAGTCCTTTGCGAGGGGTCGAGAATCAGCATGTCGGCAATGGTGTTTTTTGCAGTCACTCTCACTGAGGGGTTCTCCTTGCTTACAAGGATGAATCCAAACGGGGCTCCCGCCGAGTCGCATCCTTCCGAGGCATTCGGCACATTGAGCTCTTCTGTCAGACGGCGCCAGGCCTCGCAGTCGTGGGCCTTGATATGTGTGACGTCGATATATCCCAGGGTGTCTAACGGTACCCGGGTGACGTAGGCGACGTCAAGGTCGGTGTGGGTAGAGAACAGGATGTAAGCCGGTGACTGTCCGCGGGCCTGGACCGCGACGGCAAGGAGGATGAGAAGGATGGCGAGGGTGTGTTTCATGGCCGGTCAGCAAAAGAGATATGTCAATGTCGAGGATATTTCGTTGATGATTTCGGCGGTGTCGCACACGTGGTTGCAGCAGACAATCTGGAAGTCGTCTTCCTGTGGGGGGCAGACGGTGGGCGGTGCTGTCGGCACCGTCTGCGGAGGGAGAGCCTCGGCCGTTGCCGGGGCGTCGGGCAGGGGGTCGCGGAGAGGCCCGACCGTGGCGACAGGGATGTCGGCGGGGGCTTTGTCGACGAGAGGCTGTGGGCGATGAAGCGGGAGGGGAGTCGGCGGTGCGGTTTGCGCCAAGCGAGGGGGTTCCTGCAAGGGCGTGCGGACGAAGATGATACCCCCTGCCAGGACGGCAGCCGCCACGACAAGGAGGGCGGCGCCGCGGATGTGGGCTGTCTTCCTCCTCCTGACGGCCCAGTCGGAGAGACCGTCGGTCATGCGGGCGCGGAAGCTGTCGCCGTGGCGTTTCATGCCCCGGTGGAGGGAGATGTCGGTGGCGAGTTGGTCGAGCCATTGTTCGACAGGGTCCTGGTTTTCGTTTCTCATGGGTTGTACGTTTTTTTCAGTTGTTTGATGATTCTCAATATCTGTTTGCGGATGCCCTCGGTCGTTTTGCCCGTGAGGGCGGCGATTTCGGTGTTGGTCATGCCGTCGAGGTGCAGCGTCATGACCTGCCGCTCCTCTTCGCCGAGGCATTGTATCATCTCGCGCGCCTGCCGCCGAGCCTCGTCGCGCGGGTTTTCGTAGAGGTCGTTGATGGCGTCGGCCATCCAGTCGACCCGAGGTGCCGCCTTCCGTTGCATGTTGAAGAGGGTGGTGCGCGTGTTCCAGTAAATCCATCGCCGCACCTGGCTCTCGGAGGCTCCGGGCCGCAAGGCGCCGATGTGGCGAAGGAGGACGATCGAGACTTCCTGCACAAGGTCTTGGCAGCGGTCTTGGTCGCCACGGACATAGTCCCAGCACTGCTTCCAGATGGTTTTCCGGTGGCGGACCAACAGGTCTTCGGCTTGTCTGTAGAGTGTTTCTTCGTCCATTGCGGCGGCAAAAGTAATTCTTTTTCTCATACTATACTCACTTTTGTCGACGAAAAACAACCGACCCCCTTGTTTTTAACATTATTTAACTCATGATGCGGATAGACGACGGTCTCGATTCTGCCTTGGCGGGGGGCTCCCTTGGGACGGGGGTGGCCTGCCGTCGGGGGTTGAAAAGGATTAGAAAAGGCTTTGGAAAGGTTTGTAAGAGGCTGAAAAACAGATTTTACAAGGACTTTCTTCGCTATTTCCCCGCAGTTTTCCGCTCTGAGAGCGAAGCCGAGCGGAGAAAATCCGGCTAAAAAGCTGAGCAATAGCGGGTTAAAAGCGAATAAAATCCTAATTAATTGTTTGTCAAGTGCTTGTATGATGCAAAGGCGGGGCTGGAGGGTGGCAAGTCGGGGGCAAGGGAGTGGGCGGGCCCCGCCGGGCAGGGCCGCCGGCAGGGGGGAAAACAAAAGCGGGCGGCTGTCAGTGCCGTCCGCTTTTCCTTACTAGTTGAGATAAACTTTAATGCTTACATCCCCAAGCCTGATGTCTTGCGAGCATCGCGCATAACGGAGGATGTTCTGTACCACCCTTGGGGAGGGCTGTACGGCTGTGCTTGCAGTCTCCGAAGATGTATTTGTGCTGCTTAAGAAATCGTAGTCCTGCATCATGTGCGCCTTGATAAGTTGAACATTAGGTTTATTCCAAGAGCCTCGCAGGGGCTGTTTCCCTGTTCGGTTCGGCTATAATAACTGCAAAAGGCGCGGAATATTGTGCGGCCGAATGTTAATTAACATTTATTTTGTCGGGAGGCCACAGCCGAGGGGGTCAGAGCTCGGAGTACATGTTGTGCTCCTGCGCCAGTCGGCGGAGGTTGATGATGGCGTAGCGCATGCGTCCGAGTGCGGTGTTGATGCTGACGCCGGTGCGTGCGGCGATGTCCTTGAAGTCGCATTTGCCGTAGTGGCGCAGGATGACCACGCGACGCTGCTCGGGGGGGAGCATTTTGACGAGTTTGCGGATGTTGCGGTTGGTCTGTTGGCGCATGATGGCCTGCTCGATGTTGTCGTCGTGGATGCGCAGGTTGTCGAGCATGTCGCAGTCGGGGCGGTTGGGGACGATGGGCATTTTGCTGTTGCGTCGGAAGTGGTCGACGATGAGGTTGTGGGCGATGCGCATGACCCAATGGATGAATTTGTTTTCGTCCTTGTAGGTGCCGCTGTTGATGGTGGCGATGACCTTGAAGAAGGTGTCCTGGAAGATGTCGTCGGCGGTATCCTTGTCTTTGACGACGGAGAAGATGTAGCCGTAGACTTTGGCTTGGTAGCGCTCCAGGAGGGCATCGAAACAGGCGTAGTTACCATTTCTGTAACCTAAAATCAACTCATTGTCGCTGAGTTTGCTGACAGATTCGTCCATCATGTTGTTTTCGTTTTAGGGGTTGAACTGATAAGGCTGTTTCGATAGCGTGTGGTGTTTGTTTGTTGTTTGTGTTTCGGGCTGCAAAAATAGTGTTTTTTTTTCATTTAACAACTATTCCGGCGCATTTTTTTTAACTTTTGTACCCTGAAGGCTTATTTTATTGCACTTTGTGCACAATATTTTTTTCGGAGCCGCGTTGCATGAGTTCTTCGACGATGTCGATTTTCTTGTCGAAAGGCAGTGTTCCGTCGAGCCAGTGGAGAGGTACGCCCTGTCGTTCCATGCGGCGGAACCAGGTCATCTGCCGTTTGGCGAAGCGCCGGATGTCGGTGTAGAGGTCGCGGTACATCTCGTCGTAGGAGCACTGGTGTTGCAGGTAGCGGGTGATGTGGCGGTATTCGAGTCCGTAGCGCATGAGGCGTGCTGCGGCGACGCCGCTGTCGAGGAGGCGCTGCACCTCGTCGACCATGCCCTGGTCGAGCCTCTGGCGCAGGCGGATGCCGATGCGCTCGATGACTTGCTCGCGGGGGTAGGCGACGCAGACGATGACGTGGTCCATGTCGGGCATGTGGGGGTAGCGGTCGGGGTGGAGGCTGTGGTATTCCTGAATCTCGAGGGCGCGGAGCAGCCGGTCGCGGTCTTCGGTGTCGGTGTGGTTGTGGAGTTTGATGAAGGAGGCGAGGCGCGCGGTGAGCTGTTCGTCGGTGAAGGCTTCCATGCGGCGGCGGAAGTCGGGGTCGACGGGGGCGTCGGCCAGTTGGTAGCCGCGCACGACGGCGTCGATGTACATGCCGGTGCCGCCGCAGAGGATGGGCTGGCGGCCGCGCTCTACAATATTATTATAGGCGGCGATGAAGTCGTTCTGGAATTGGTAGACGTTGTATTCGTGGCCTGCGTCGTGGATGTCGATGAGGTGGTAGGGGATGTCGACGCCGTGGATGTGGTAGTCGGCGAGGTCCTTGCCGGTGCCGATGTCCATGCCTCGGAACACCTGACGCGAGTCGGCACTAATAATCTCGCCGCCGAGGCGGTAGGCCAACTCGGCGGCGAGTGCTGTCTTGCCACAGGCCGTGGGGCCTGTGACGGTGAGGAGTTTAGTCTTCAAAGAAGTAGAGTTTGCCGCGCTGTTTGTCGAATTCGTATTCGCCGAAGTCGGCCAGGCCGGCACGGTTGATGATGAACTTGTAGTCGATGCCCTTGACGACGATGACTTCGACATTGCGGCGTTTGTGCTGGCCGATCTGGATTTCCTTGAAGACGACCTTGGCCTTGTCGAGGATGTTGCCCTCGGGGTCGAAGGCGTTGTCGCGGTCGGGGAAGTCCTCCTTGTTGATGCGGCGCTGGTAGAGCATGTTCATGGCCTCTTCCCAGGAGATGGCGATGGGCTCCTTGTAGCGCTCGTCGATGAGCATGGGGAGGAGCATGCCGTTGATGATGGCCTTGAGTTCGCCCTTCTGGGTGTTGATCATGGAGACGTCGATGGTGCCTTCGTCGTGGATAATCTCGGCGATGTTGTAGGAGGTGTCGACAGGTGCGTTGACGAGGTCGATGTAGGTGCCGTCTTCGTTCTGTTTGACGAGGGCCGAGTCGGAGCTCATGTTGTCGACGATGCGTTTGGAGACATAGTCGGAGCGGAGGATGAGGAACTCGATGCGTCGGTTGAGCTGGTGGGCGGCCTCCTGGTGTTCTTTGGAGGGGAGGGTCTCGATGAAGTCGCAGTCGAGGCGGGTGCCGGCCGAGAAGGTGTAGGGCACTCCGCCCACGACGATGACCACGTCGCGGTCGAGGGTGCGGGGCACGCGCTCGGCATAGCCTTTGGCGACGAGTCGTCCGCGCTCGATGCCGCGCGAGGCGAGGTAGTCGACCACGCTCTGGGCGCGGCGCTGCGAGAGGGTGTCGTTGGTGAGGCCTATGAAGGGACGGCAGTCGGTGTGGGCGCGGATTTCAACCACGATGCCGGGGTTGTTCATCATGACCAGGTAGAGGTCCATGAGCGAGTCCATGAACTCCTCCTTGAGGTCCCACTTGGAGAGGTCGTAGCGGATTTCGGGGAGGACGACGGCCTGCTTGGGGACGGGTTCCATGCGGGTGTTGTGGACGATGCCCTTGTCGACGTTATAGCCCTTGGTGCTTTCGGACTCTTCCTTGCTGAAGTAGTCGACGCGCGAGAAGTAGAGTTTGTAGACCACCTGTCCGCGGACCTGGCTGTTGTCGAATTTGTAGAAGCCCTTCTTGTCGGTGTAGGTCTCTGTCTCGGAGCCGTCGGAGCCCACGAGTTTGACTTTGGCGCCCTTGATGAGCTGCATGGACTTCTCGTCGCGCACGGTGCCCTCGATGGAGTACTGCAGGGCGGGGAGTTCGAAGGAGAAGAGGTTGAGGGTGGGGAGGGGGAGTTTCTTGCCCTTCTTGTCGGTGGCGCGGTTGAGGGGGTCTTCGAAGGGACGGTTGGAGGAGAAGTAGCCGCGTTCCATGAGGCGTCCGGTCTCGTCCTCGGGGTAGTAGATGATGCACATCTCGTCGTAGGAGGAGTTGAGGGGCACGCCGAGGTTCTCGGCCTTGGAGCTGCGGCGTTTGCCGATTTTGGTCTTGAAGAGGTCGTAGCCGCCGATGCCTGGTAGGCCGTTGGAAGAGAAGTACATCACCGAGTCGTTGCGGAGCACGGGGAATGCTTCGCGTCCGGGGGTGTTGACCTCGGGTCCGAGGTTGATGGGCTCGAGGAAGTCCTCGTTGACCGAGTGGCGCGTGGCGCACCAAATGTCGTAGTCGCCCTGTCCGTCAGGCCGGTCGGAGCAGAAATAGAGGGTCAGGCCGTCGCTGGAGATGGCGGGGTAGAGGTAGTTGTAGGCGGTGTCGCCCAGGTTGAGGCGGACGGGTGTGGACCATTCGCCGGGCTTCACCTCTTCGGGTTCGGGAGCGTCGGCCTCCTGCCCGTCCTTGTCATTCTTCTTTTTGCCCTTCTTGTCGTTCTTCTTGGTGGTCTTCTTCACGGTTTTCTTGCCCTTCTTGCCTTTGGTCTCGTCGGGGGCTTTGGTGGCCACGTAGATGGCGCAGCCGTGGGTTTCATGCTCCGCCACTTGGCAGCGCGAGAAGTAGATGGTGCTGCCGTCGGGTGAGAAGCAGGCTTCACCTTCGTTGTTGGAGGTGTTGATTTTGCCGGTCTTGTCGAAGGGTTCGGGTTCGGAGGTCCAGCGGCCGTAGCGGTCCTGGTAGACGGCGTAGAGCGACGAGAAGTTCTGGCCGGTCCAGACGTCGATGCCGTTGTCTTCCTCGCCGAAGCGCGAGGAGGAGAAGACGATGACGTTGGTGTCTTCGCCCATGAAACGGGGCGACCAGTCGTTAAACTCGGTGTTCCAGTCGGCGAGTTTGGTGATGACGTGCCGGCTGCGGTCGGCGGCCCAGCGCGCCACGTCGATGAGGGAGCGTTTGCGCGACTGGCCCAGCTTGTCGTCGGGGACGAGCTCGATGTACTTGTCGTAGTAGTCGCCTGCCTCGTCGAACTTGCCGTTGAAGCGGCACATCTCGGCCATATAGAAGTAGAGCTTGGGCTCGGTGGTGTAGTATCCGGCCTGGATGAGGCGCAGATAGGTGTGCTCGGCCTTGGGATAGTTGTACATCAGGCGGTAGCATTCGCCAATCTGGAAGTAGATGCGGTTCTTCTCGGCGCGGTTGGTCGACACGCGGTCGTAGGCCTGCAGATAGCTTTCGAGAGCAAGCGTGTACTGCCTGTTCTTGAATTGTTCGTCGGCCTTCCTGGCCACACTTTGTGCATGGCCGCTGAAGGACACAAGGAGTGCCAAAACGAGCAGTGTAATACCTTTTTTGAGTGTTTTCATGTATATTGCATTGTTTTACCCGTATAACGTAACTATGTCAATAATATTGCCTTGCACCGAAAAATATCGGATACAACGCACACAATTGACTGCGCTAAAGTACACATTTTTTCTGGATTAGAGAAAAAAAACTTGCATTGGCGGCTCTTTTCCCCCTGTGGGGGCGGCGGGCGCCGGCCCTGGGGAGGGTGTGTCTATAGGTTTGATTATGAGTTGTCACGGCGGCGTCCAGGCTCCACGGGAGGAAATTATTTTCGCCCGCAGGTGCGTCAGTCGATTTTTTTGTGTATATTTGCATCCCGAAATATGGAACACAAGCTATGAACATTCTCCTCTTAGGGTCGGGCGGCCGCGAACATGCGATGGCCTACAAAATCGCCCAAAGCACGCTCTGCGAACGCCTTTACATCGCCCCCGGCAATGCCGGCACGGAAAGTTGCGGAACCAATGTGAATATGGACCCCTGCGACTTTGCGCAGGTGGGCGGCTTTGTGCTGAAGCACGGCATACAGATGGTGGTGGTGGGTCCCGAGGCGCCCCTCGTGGCAGGCATCGCCGACTATTTTGCCGAGACTCCCGGCCTTTCCGGAGTCATGGTCATCGGCCCCGGCAAGACGGGCGCCCGTCTGGAGGGCAGCAAGGATTTCGCCAAAGACTTCATGGCGCGCCACAATATCCCCACGGCCACCTACCGCACCGTGACTGCCGAGACCCTCGACGACGGCATCGCCTACCTCCACACCCTCCAGGCGCCCTACGTGCTGAAGGCCGACGGGCTGGCAGCGGGCAAGGGGGTGCTGATTGTCGACACCCTCGAGGAGGCCGAGCGCGAGTTGCGCGAGATGCTTGTGGAGGCCAAGTTCGGCAAGGCGTCGGAGAAGGTGGTCATCGAGCAGTACCTCTCGGGCGTGGAGCTGAGTGTCTTCGTGCTCACCGACGGCAAGCACTACCACATACTGCCCACGGCCAAGGACTACAAGCGCATAGGCGATGGCGACACGGGCCTCAACACCGGCGGCATGGGCTCCATCAGCCCCGTCCATTTCGCCGACAAGGCCTTCATGCGCAAGGTGGAGGACCGCATTGTCGTTCCCACCGTCAAGGGCCTCGTCCAGGACCATATCAGCTATAAGGGCTTCATCTTCGTGGGCCTCATGGCTGTGCCGTGCGACGACGGCTATGACCCCTATGTCATTGAATACAACGTCCGCATGGGCGACCCCGAGACCGAGAGTGTCTTTCCCCGCATCGAGAGCGACGTGGTCGACCTGTTCACACATGTGTGGAACGGCGACCTGCACCGCACCACGCTCGTCGTGTCGCGCAATGCCGCGGCCTGCGTGATGATGGTGGCCAAGGGATACCCGGGGAGCTATAAGAAAGGCCATGTCATCCACGGCCTTGGCGAGGACGAGGCGCCGAAGGACAGCATTGTCTTCCATGCCGGCACAACCCGCAACGAGAAGGGCGAGGTGGTGACCAACGGCGGCCGTGTGATCTGCGTCACCTCGTTGGCCGAGAGCATGCCGTCGGCCTTGCTGCGCACCTACCAGAACCTCGAAAACATCACTTGGGAAGGCCGCACCTACCGCCGCGACATCGGCCAGGACCTCCTCAAGATGATGATGTAGCCAGGCTATGCCTGGAGATGTCCTTTTGCCTCTCTGCGCCAGCGGATGACACCGAGGATGCAGAAAGCCTCGAAGACGACGTAGAGGAGTGCCGAGGCGTAGTTGCCTGTCAGTAGGAAGAGGGCAATCATCAACGGTTCGACCAGCATCCAGCAGATCCACTGCTGCCACCATTTGTGGGCCAGCATGAACATGGCCACGATGGTGAGTGCCGACGAGATGCCGTCGAGCAGGGGGTACTGGCTCTCGTGGATGAATCCGAGCAGCCAGGTGAGCACCGCGCTGAGGAGGACCACGGCGGCGGCAATGTACCACCAGTAGCGGCGGGGGCAGGAGGAGATGGGACGTTCCTCTTTGTCTTTGCGCCCCAGGATGCCGCGCCACACGAGGATGCCGTAGACGGACATCACGAAGTTGTAGCAGCAGATGGCGCCGTTGGCGTAGATGCCGCTGGTGAAGTCGATGACGATATAGAAAGCCGACATGAGCAGGCTGAGCGGCCAGAACCACCGGTCTGCCCTATATTCGCTGACGATATAGGCCAGACCGATGACTGCGCCGATGATTTCGATAATCGAGAACTGAAAATGGAAAATTGATAATTCCATGCGAGGTTAGAATCGGTAGATGAGACGTCCCAAGAAGTTGATGCCAGGCTGCTGGAACCAATAGTGGTAGTTGTCGTAGGTCTTCGTATCGGGGTCGTAGGTGCCGTAGACGTAGGCACTCAGACGGTAGTTGAGGTTGAGGATGTTGTTCACGGCAAACTGGCATTCCAGTTCATTGTCGCCCTGCAGTTTGAAGATGTAGGAGGCTCTGGCGTTCAGCAGGAAATAGGAGGGCACTTTCACCTCTTCGCGGCTGGTGTTGTCGGCATACTGTTCGCCGACATATTTCCCAATGAGTTGGAGTTTGGCGTTGTCGAAGGGACGGTAGGTGGCAATGGCGGCACCCACGATGGAGGGCGAGAGTGCGAGGTCGGTGGTGCCGAGGTTGAGGATGGTTTTGGTGTACCAGTCGTTCAGCGTCGCCTCGTACTGGTAGTCGAGAATCTTGTTCATGCTGAGGGTGACATTGCCTTCGAGGGAGAACTGCTTGCAGAACTGATAGCCGGCCACCAGCTCCGCTCCGATGCGGTAGCTCTTGTCCACATTCTCCATCAGGTTGTAGCCGCTCTCGGTTACCACACCGGTGGCCGTGAGCTGGTTCTTGTAGAGCATGGCGTAGAGGTTGCCCTCGAAATGGAAGTTCTTCTGGCTGAGTTGGTAGCCCAACTCGATATCGAGGAGGGTCTCGTGTTTCATGCGCGTGCCCTCGGCAAACGACTCTTTGATGTCCGTGCGATTGGGTTCGCGGTTGGAGATGCCGGCCACCAAGTAGAGCCGCTGGTGGTTGTCGATACGGAAGTTGAGGCCCACCTTGGGATTGAAGAAGAGGTGGGTGGAGTCGTAATCGATGACGCCGTAGTCGTCGTCGATGCCGTGGAGACTGTAGCCGACGCGGCGCACCTGCATGTCGGCATAAAGATTAAAGCGGGGAGAGAAGTCGTAGTTGAGTTTGGCGAAAGCCACGGCGTCGTTCTTCACACCGGTGTTGTCGTCCCAACCCGTGACGGTATTCTCCAGGCTGACGGTACTGACCATCTGCGACCAGATGACCTCGCCGAGGTGGGCACCGTTGTAATAGAGGTAGCTGCCACCGAAAGAGAGGGAGAGGGCGTCGCGCTGGTAACGGGCGGAGAGGTTGGCCGTATAGGCGTCGTTATTCATGTTTTTCCGGGTGATGAAGTCGCTGCGGATGGAGATGATGTCGTCCATGCAGAAGTCTTTGGCTTTCTTGTTGTCCTTGTAGCTTTCAGTGTAGCCTTTGCCGTGAGTATAGTCGAAGGCCGCGGTGAGGCTCCAATAGTCCGAAAGGATTTGGGAGATATAGAGTTGGTAGTGCTGCTGCCAGTAGTTGTCAGTCTCGTTGGGATAGTAGTAGACATTGCCGAGGGAGTCGGTGAACGAGCCGCGGGGATTGTAGTGGGGGTCGGCGTCAAGCTCTTCGGCCGTGGCGCCCGTCCAGGTGATGCCGGAATGTTGTTCGCCGATGAGGGCAATGGCCTTGATCATGGTGCGTTCACCGTACCAACCGCCGTTGAGGAAGAAACTCTGCTGGTCGGTCTGGCCGCCGCGCTGCCAGCCATTGCTGGTCAGACCGTTGTAGGCGGCATCAAACGTGAATCCGTGTTTGGTGAGGCCTGTCCCTGCCGTGATACCGTACTGCCGGGTGTTGAACGACCCCACGGAAAGGTCGGCGGTGCCGTAGGGTTTCGAGGCGGTATTCAGCGTCTGCAGGTTCATGGCGCCGCCAAAGGCGGCGGCACCTCCGTTGGAGGCTCCCACACCGCGTTGCAGCTGCACACTCTGCGAAACGCCGCCGAGGTTGGGGAGGTTGTACCAATAGACCGTCTGGCTCTCGCCGTCGTTGAGGGGGATGCCGTTGATGTTGACATTGATGCGGGTGGCGTCGACACCGCGAATACGCATATTGGTGACGCCCACCATGCCGTTTTCGGACGAGGTCACCACGCTGGGCTCCAGTTCGAGCATGTAGGGCAGTGAGATGGCAATTTTGTTCTCATCCAATTCCTTACGGTTGAGGGTGCTGGTGGTGAGAGGGGTTTTGTTGTCGGCGCGCACGTCGCGGACGATAACCTCGTCGAGGGTGCGGACGGTGTCCTTCTGAGGGGTTTGGGCGCTGAGTGCGCCGCCAAATAGGGATGTTGAGAGTGCAAGACAGGCTATCATCTGCTTGGCACAGGGACTGGTGGTCATGTGTGGATAGCGGCCACAGGGGTTGTTGTTTTGTTTGTACATAGTCGTTTCCTCCGCCGGTATTATCCGGATCAGGTCTTGGGGTATAATCTCAGCCACAGTAGGTTGCAGCACCCCCAGACAGTTTCCTTTCCGCTCGGAATTCTGTGCAAAGATACACTTTTTTTTCCATTCACAAAGAAATAATGTATCGGGTGGCGGAGATTATGAGCCGGATGGGCCCAGAGGTCACACCGAGGAGGCCTGTCCGGCGAGGAGGCCGCAGGCGGCCATGATGTCCTCGCCACGGGAGGCGCGGATGGTGCAGGTGACGCCGTGGGCGTTGAGGTAGTCGCGGAAACGCTCCATGGCCTGGGCGGAGGAGGTCTTGAAGGGGACATCGGGCGAGGCGTGGAAACGGATGAGGTTGACACGGCAATAGAGTCCGCGCAGCAGGCGGACCAGCTCGGCGGCGTGGGCGGTGTCGTCGTTCATGCCGCGGAACATGGTGTACTCGAACGAGATGCGCCGCTGGCCGCTCCAGTCGTACTTTCGCAGGAGGGCTATGACATCGGCGATGGGGTAGGCTTTCTGCATGGGCATGATGTCGAGCCGTTCGGCGGCCACGGGGTTGTGGAGGCTGACGGCCACATGGCATTGGCTCTCGTCGAGGAAGCGCTTGAGGCCGGGGATGATGCCCACGGTGGAGACGGTGATGCGATGGGGACTCCAGCCCAGTCCCCAGGGGGCGGTGAGCACGGCGGTGCTGCGGAGGACGGCGTCGAGGTTGTCCATGGGTTCGCCCATGCCCATGAAGACGATGTTGGTGAGGCTGTCGGCCTCGGGGATGGAGAATATCTGGTTGAGGATGTCGGCGGCAGAGAGGTTGCCGTGGAATCCCTGCTGGCCGGTGACGCAGAAGCGGCAGCCCATCTTGCAGCCCACCTGGCACGAGATGCAGAGGGTGGCCCTGTCGCCGTCGGGGATATAGACGGCTTCGACATAACTCTTACCGCTAACCGCTAACCGCTCAACGCTAAACAAATACTTCTTTGTGCCGTCCTTCGACACCTGGCAGTCGACGGGGGCGTGTCGACCGATGAAGGCTATCTCGCTGAGGCGGGCGCGTTGGGCAAGGGAGAGGTTGGTCATCGCGTCGATGGTGTCGACGCGCTTCTTGTAGAGCCAGTCGCATATCTGCTTGGCGGTGAAGCGGGGGAAGCCCTCGCGGGCGCAGAGCTGCTGCAGCTCCTCCAGCGAGAGGCCGAAGAGATTGGACTTAGAAGTCATAGTAGTTCTCATTCTGGACCTCCTGCTGGAACTTGGAGCAGTCGAGTTCGGTGTCGAGGGGCACCGAGGGCCGCTCGAAGTCGCCGCGCGGGAACTTGAGGCTCTTGTCCTGATAGATGCTGCGCATGAAATGGCCGAAGATGGGGAGTGCCTGGGCGGCACCCTGGCCGTAGGTCATGTTGCGGAAGTGGATGCTGCGCACCTCGCCGCCCGTCCAGATGGCGGTGGCGAGTTTGGGGGTGATGCCCACGAACCAGCAGTCGGAGTTGTTCTGAGTGGTACCCGTCTTGCCGGCGATGAAGTTGGTGAACTCGTTGAGTTTGTACTTGTAGTTGAGGCGCACGCCTGTGCCGCTCTGCACCACGCCCTTCATAAGTTCGAGCATCATGTAGGCCGTGCGCTCGCTGATGGCCTCGTGGCGGTCGGGGGTGAAGCGGTCGAGGAGGGTGCCCTTGCTGTCCTCGATGTGGGTGATGAAGATAGGCTCGACATATTCGCCCTTGTTGGCGAAGGTGGCCATGGCGCCGGCCATCTCGTAGACCGTGATTTCGGGGGTGCCGACACAGATGGCCGGGACGGCGTCGATGTCGGAGGTGACGCCCATCTTGCGGGCGATGCCGATGACCTGCTCGGGCGAGCCCTGCTTCATGAGGTAGGCCGAGACCCAGTTGACGGAGTGAGCCAAGGCCCATTTGAGGGTGACCATCTCGTCCTCGCGTTCGTTGGTGGAGTTCTTGGGACACCAGTCGGGCTGGCCCCAGACCTCGAAGCAGACCTCTGAGTTGGGTACCTCGGTACAGGGATACATGCCGAGGTCCTGCAGGGCCATGGTGTAGACAAAGGGCTTGAAGGTGGAGCCTACCTGGCGGTGGCTCATGACGTTGTCGTACTTGAAGTAGCGGTAGTTGATGCCGCCCACGTAGGCTTTGACGTGGCCTGTGCCGGGTTCGACGGACATCATGCCCACGTTGAGGAACTTCTTATAGTAGAGGAGAGAATCCCAGGGCGACATGAGGGTGTCGATGTTGCCCTTCCACGAGAAGACGCGCATGTGGACTTTCTCGTTGAACACCTTGCGTATCTCCTTTTCACTGAGGCCCTGGTCATGGTGGAGGCGGTAGTAGCGGTCGGAGCCTTTCATGGCCTGGAGGAGGAGTTTCTCCTGCAGGTCGGGCGAGATGTCGCAGAAGGGGTTGCCTTTGCGGGCGCGCAGTTCGCGGTCGAACTGGGGCTGGACCTCCTTGCTCATGTGCTCGCGCACGGCTGCCTCGGCGTAGCGTTGCATGCGGGAGTCGATGGTGGTGTAGATGCGCAGGCCGTCTTTGTGCACGTCGAAGTGCTCGCCATTGCTGTTACGGTGGTGTTTGCACCAGGTCTTCATGTAGTTGCGGATGTACTCGCGGAGGTAGGTGGCCAGGCCGTCGTTGTGGCTCTGGGGGGTGTAGTGCGACACGTCGACGGGCTCCTCCTTGTACTTCTCGAAGTCCTCGTCGGAGAGGAAGTCGTAGCGATTCATCTGGGAGAGGACGGTGTTGCGGCGGCTCTTGGAGTTGTCGGGGTGCAGGATGGGGCTGTAGGTGGTGGGGGCCTTGAGGAGACCCACCAGAGTGGCGGCCTCGGTGACGGAGAGTTCGGCGGGGGTCTTGTCGAAGAAGGTCTTGGCGGCGGTCTTGATGCCGAAGGCGTTGCTTCCGAAGTCGACGGTGTTGAAGTACATGGCGATGATCTCCTGCTTCGAGTAATTATGCTCCAGTTTGACGGCCACCACCCATTCCTTGAACTTGGAGAAGACGGTGCCTATCTTGCTGTGGTGCTCGCGGGGGAAGAGGTTCTTGGCCAGCTGCTGGGTGATGGTGCTGCCGCCGCCGCTGCTGCTCTGGCGGCCGATGAGGGTCTTGAAGAGGACGCGCACAAGGCTGCGGGGGTCGATGCCCGAGTGCTTGTAGAAGCGCACATCCTCGGTGGCGATGAGGGCGTTGACCAGATGGGGCGAGAGTTGGTCGTAGGTCACGTTGGAGCGGTTCTCCAGGCCGATGAAGCCGAGAATCTCGCCGTCGGCCGAGATGACCTCGGTGGCCTGGTTGCTCTTGGGGTTCTCCAATTCCTCGAAGGAGGGCATGAATCCCAGCCACCCCAGGGAGAGAAGGGTGAAGAAGAGGAAGATGAATATCCACACGCCCGCAAAGACTTTCCATGCGATGCGGATGGTGCGGTTGTCCTGTGTGCTTCGTTTCTTTGCCATAACTCTTTGTGCTTTATAGGTTGGGCTATTTCGCGCTTACGCGTTCGATGCGGATACCGACACTCTTCAACCCGACGACATTGGTGTCGCGCATGCCGTGGGCGACGGCGACGGTGTAGGTGCCGGTGCGTGGGAAGATGACGTGCTTGCGGAAATAGTAACGGTTGTCGACATACCGCCCTGTGCGGCGGCCGAGCCACTGCCCCTGGACGTTGGCCAGCGGGCACTCGAGGGTGTCGTAGGCTGTGGAGCCGTCGGGGAAGGTGGTGTTGATGAAGAAGAAGGCGTTGGCTTTGTCGTAGCTGACGCTGTTGCGCAGGTCGAAGAAGAAGTTGTAGACATCGAGGGTATCGTCGATGGGTACATCGAAAGTCACGGCATCGTTCATATTCCACCCCCGTTCGTCGACATCGCGTTCGGCGGCATAGTAGACGTTCTTGTCGCAACCCGCAAGGAGAAGTAGGAGGTAAGAACTAAGAACTAAGAAGTAGTAGCGTTTCATGATTCTCTAATGTGGTTTACTCATTTCCCCCTCTTTTGTCGCGGTCGCTGCTGCGACGCTGCGGGTTGTTGCGTGTGCGTTGCTCGCCCTGCACGCGGCGGTTGTCGGCGCGCTGGCGCATCTCGTTCTGTCGGCGGCGGTCGTCCTGACGGGCCCGTTCGTTGCGTTCATTGCGTTCGTTGCGCTCGTTACGTTCATTGCGCTCGTTGCGGGGGCGGGGACGGTTGTCCTCGCGGCGGTTGTTGTTCCGGTCGCGACGATTGTTGTTGTTGGCTACTGCTGCCGGGCGTTCGGCGGTGCTGGCGGCGGGCTCGGACTGGTCGTCGGCCATCATCTTAAGCTCGCGCTCGAACTCGGCGGTGCTGGTTTCCTGCTCCAGGGCGGCGTTGGACATGAGTTCCACCTGGAAGTCCTCTATGCGCTCGGGATACTGCTGGTTGCGGTTCATCTCGATAATCTCCTTCACGCTTTCGGCCTTCAGGGCGTAGAGTTCGTTCTTGCCCTCGTAGGCGTACCACATGATGCCGCGGAAGACGTCGGTCTTCTTGTACAAAGCCAGGCCCTCCTTGAAGCGGATGGGGGTGTTGGCCGGGGGGAACTTCTTCAGCGCGTCGGCATAGACCTCGCATTCGAAGTTGAGGCAGCACTTCAGTTTGCCGCACTGGCCTGCCAGTTTCTGGGGGTTGGGGAGAATCTGCTGAGTTTTGGCAGCGCTGGTGGTCACCGACTTAAAGTTGGTGAGCCAGGTGCTGCAGCAGAGCTCGCGTCCGCAAGTGCCCAGTCCGCCAACCTTGCCGGCTTCCTGCCGTACGCCGATCTGCTTCATCTCGACTCGCACGTGGAACTCCTCGGCCAGTATCTTGATGAGGCTGCGGAAGTCGACGCGGTCGTCGGCAGTGTAGTAGAAGATGGCCTTTGTGTAGTCGCCCTGGTACTCAACATCGTTCACCTTCATCTCCAGACCGAGGTCCTGGGCTATCTGGCGGGTGCGCAGCAGGGTGCCCTGCTCCACCTTGAGGCTCTCGGCCCAGCGCTCGATGTCGTTGCTCTTGGCACGGCGGAAGAGGCGGCGGATGTTCTCGCTTTTGGGGTCGACACGGCGTTTCTTCATCTGGATGCGGCACACCTCGCCAGTGAGGCTCACGATGCCGATGTCGTGTCCGGGCTGTCCTTCGACGGCTACCACGTCGCCCTCGGTCACCTCCAGTCCGTCGGGCAGGCGGAAGAAGTCTTTGCGGTTATTCTTGAAGCGCACCTCGACACAGTCGAAGGGGACACCGCCAGGCTGGCGGATGCCACGCAGCCAGTTCATAGAGGTCACTTTGCTGCAGCTGCGCACCTCCGACTCCTTGACGGGCTTGTATGACTGCGGGCAGTGCTTGCAGCCACGGCTCAGGAAGAGGTCCTCCTCGTATTTGACCCACGGAATCTCGGGGTCGGGGTCCATGTAGGGGTCGATGGTGCTCTCGGGCGGGGCCTGGTACTCGCCAAAGACGTCCACCTTCTCCTCGCGCTGCTCCTGTTTCTGCTTCTCACGCTCGCGGCGTTCTTTCATGAATATCTCCAAGTCTTCGGCGGTGGCGATATAATCCTCGTCGTCGTCGGCATATCTGGCCTGTGACTCCTCGGGTGCGGGAGTGGCTTCTTGGGTTTCAACGGCTTGCTTCTGCTCTAATTCTTTCTGTTCTTCCATTATGAATGATTGTATATATGATTGTATGAGTGGTTACCTGTTCTTTATCATCTTGCTGAGGGTGAAGGAGAGCTGCATGAAGGTGATTTTGCTGTTGGCGTTGCGCTCCAGGGCGTAGAGGGCGTCGTTCATGGCCTTCATCATCTGCTCCACGTTGTTGGGGGTGATCATGGCCGGGAACGAGATGTCGAACTTCTCGTCGCCGAACACCAGTTCATCCTCCATCCGATAGCCTGCGGCGGTCTGAAGGAAACAGGCGCGCAGCGACTCCTGCGCATATAGCAGGAACTGCTTCTGCTGTTCGCGCCCCAGGGAGGCCGTCTGGTCCACCCATCCCGAGAGCTGCTGCATGTTGAGTTTGAACAGCAGCCGCATCCACGACACAAACATCTCCGCCATTGCGGCGCGCCGCTCGGGAGTGAGGTCAGCCCCCAGGTCGGGCACCACGGTCTGCTGCACGCGCGAGAGGATGGTCTGCAGCATGCGGTCGCGGCTCTCGGCCACGAGCAGCAGCAACGTCTTCTCGGCAGGTTCCTCGAGGGTCTTCAGCAACTTGTTGGCGCAGTCGAGGTTCATCCGTTCGGCCATCCAGACGATGAGCACCTTGTAGCCCCCTTCGTAGGCCTTCAGTCCCAGGGTGCGCACGATGTTGTCGGCATCGCGCTCGCGTATCATTCCCTGTTTGTTGTCGAACCCCAGCGCGGCGTACCATTCGTCCTCCGTTCCCCGCTGGCGGGTGTCGGCCATGAACTGACGGAACTCTTCCTGGAAGTCTTCCGAGCAGGGTTTGCTGGTCACCGTCGCCGTCGTGGCGGAGGGGAAGACCAGATGCAGGTCGGTGTGCATCAACTCGGCGTACTTGCGGCAACTGGGGCACTGTCCGCAGCTGTCGGCCCGCAAGGGCGACCCTTCGGGGTAATGTTGCCGGTTCTCGCAGTTCAGATATTGGGCATACGCCACGGCCAACGCCAAACTCCCGCTCGACGTTGGTCCGAGGAACATTTGGGCGTGGCTGACACGCCCCGAGTCGATTATTTCAGTCAGCCGGTTGGCAAGAACCTCCTGACCCACAATATCTTTGAACTGCATATCGGGTACTAATTAAAATACAAAGATACTAATAATATCTGATATAGCAGCTTTTCAGGAAGAAAAAAACATTTTCAGGCCCCGTAGCCGGGTTTGCCGAGGAACCGGAACATGTTCTTCTTGTAGGCTTCGACACCGGGTTGGTCGAAGGGGTTGACGTCAAGGGTATAGCCGCTGACGCCACAGGCAAACTCAAAGAGGTAGATCAGCTGACCGAGGTAGTACTCATTGATTTCCGGCAGGGTGAAACGGAGCACGGGGACGCCTCCGTCGTTGTGGGCCTGGATGGTGCCCAGCTCGGCGTTGTGGTTGATGTCGGTGAGGCTCTTGCCGAGAAGATAGTTGATGCCGTCGAGGTTCTGTTCGTCGGCAGGAATGGCGACAGTGGCGGCAGGGCGCTCGACGCTGATGACGGTCTCGAACATGGTGCGTTCGCCCTCCTGGACATACTGTCCCATGGAATGGAGGTCGGTGGTGAAACTCAGGCTGTGGGGCATGATGCCTTTGCCCTCCTTGCCCTCGCTTTCGCCGTAGAGCTGTTTCCACCACTCGCTGATATATTTAAGGGCAGGGACGAAGTTGACCAGCATCTCGACCTTGCGGCCCTTGCGATAGAGAATGTTGCGCATGGCAGCATAGAGGAGGGCGGGGTTGGTGTCGAGGGTGTTGTTCTCGATGCAGATGCGGCGCATGTCGCGGGCTCCCTGCAGCAGCCGGTCGATATTGTAGCCAGACATGGCGATGGGGAGGAGACCCACGGGGGTGAGGACAGAGAATCGGCCGCCCACATTGTCGGGGATGACGTAGGTCTGATAGCCTTCCTGCTTGGCGATGTCGTGGAGGGCCCCCTTGCGGGCGTCGGTGATGGCGATGATGCGGTTGCCGGCATCCTTGCCGTATTTCTTCTCCATGTGACCCTTGATGATGCGGAATGCTACGGCGGGCTCGGTGGTGGTGCCCGACTTGGAAATGACGGCCACGGCATAGTCGTGTTTGTCAAGCAAATTGAGGAGTTGGTGGTAGTAATCCTCGCTCAGCGTGTGTCCTGCATATATAATGTAAGGGGCCTTGCGGTCGTTGCGGAAAGGCTCGAACTCCGACTGGAGGGCTTCGATGACGGCGCGGGCACCCAGGTAGCTGCCTCCGATGCCGATGACCACGAAGAGCTTCGCTATGGGCGAGAGACGGCGCACATCGGCAGCAATGCTGTCGAGCATGGCGGAATCCACCTCTTCAGGCAGGTCTATCCATCCCAAGAAATCATTGCCTTTGCCTTCGCGGCTGAGTAGGGTGGCCTTGGCGGCCTGGACCTCGGTTTGCATGGCGGCACGCTCGTCAGCGGACACGAATGTCTCCGAGTAGTTGATGTTGAAATTGATGTTTTCCATGTTTCAAGAGTTGATTTTCAGCCTGCAAAGGTACATCTTTTTTTCGACACTGCCAAGAATTCTTGAGAAAATTATCCGAGATACACTAACGCTCAGCGAGTTGTCGAATAATTGAGGATTCGGGAGGGCACGCCGGAATCGCCTAATCTGTTGAAAAAAAAACTTTTTTCTCGAAAAAAGATTTGCATATCAGAAAAAGTTAGTATCTTTGCAGGACGAAAAAACACGAGAAAAGTTTAACAATTAATTGAATAACAAAATGATGAAGAAATTATCAAAAGTCGCTTTGTTGGTTTGCTTTGTCGCAATGGCAACCAGCGCAACCGCTCAAAAGCATGAGTACCCCCGCTACGGATTCTGGAGCAACTGGGGTGTTGGCGTGTATGGCTCGTTCAACTGGCAGTTGGACAACCTTTTTTCCGCCCAAAGAGGTGAATTGAACGCTTACACTCAGGGTGACTACGGTTGGGGCGCAGGCCGCAGCCTGGGTATGGGTCTCCTGCTTGAGAAACCCATTAGCAATGTGTGGTACGGCCGTCTGCGTTTCACCTGGCCTACCCTGCTCACCAAAACCTATCCTCAGCACTATGCTAGTGATGGTGTCGAGGAAGACCACTCGCTGAAAAGAATGGACAACCATGCCGCTCTGACCTTCGAGTTGGAACTCAACCTTATTGATGCCTTCAAGGGTTGGGATCCTAACCGTTGCTTCTCCCCGTACCTGTTCGCCGGTGGCGGTCTTGCCTTCAGTTTCAACCGCGCCCGCGGTGACTATCTGGCCTCCATCCAGCTGGACGGTGGTCTGGGTGCCCGTTACAAGCTCTGCGAGAGCAGCACCATCTTTGCCGAGGTCGAGGCCGATGTTATCGGTGACGCCCCCGCATTCTGGAAGAAACAACTTTGGGAGAATAATTCCCAGTGGCACAACATGAACCTCCTTGTCAACTTTGGCTACATCTATAATCTGGGTGTCACTCCCGCTGACCGCGCCCTTGCCGCCCAGCGTGCCCTCCTCACCCAGGAGCGCTTCGACGCCCTCAACGACGAGGCTGAGCAGCTGAAGAAAGACCTCGCCGAGGCCCAGGCCAACGAGAAGAAACTGGAAGGCGAAGTTGCTGACCTCACCGCCGAGAACCAGCGCATCAAGGACGAGGCCGATGCCCGCACCGCCGCCCTCAACGACAGCATCCAGGGTGTCATTGACCAGCTCAAGTCCGACCAGCTCAACTACTATGCCATCCCGTTCTCAATCCTCTATCCCAACGATGTGTGGCATGTTCAGGACAGCGAGTTCATCAAACTCGAGGCCATCGCCCGCGTGATGAAGGACAACCCCGATGTGAAACTGACCATTGTCGGCTTCTGCGACTACACCGCCTCCGATGAGTACAACATGAAACTCTCCGAGAAGCGTGCCAAGGAAGTCAAGCGCCTCCTCGTCAAGAAGTATGGTGTTGATGGCGACCGTCTCGAAGTCGATTGGAAGGGTAAGACCATTGCCTTCGGTGACATCAAGTTCTCCCTCAACCGTCGCGTCTCCTTCTACCGCATCATTGAATAGTTACGGTAGTGACAAAAAAAAATGGTGCCCCACCTGCTGGGGCACCATTTTTTTTGCTTCCGGACAAACAAAAAATGAGGCTTTCCGAGCCTCATTTCTGTTTGTGGAGTATACGGGAGTCGAACCCGTTACCTTTTGATTGCGAACCAAATGCTCTACCAAATGAGCTAATACCCCATTGCTGAATTGCGGTGCAAAGATACAACTTTATTCTGTTATGGAAAGAACCTATTTTCTTAAATGATTATAACACGCCAAATATCTCTCTGGCCGTTAGCCTATTGGCGGTTGTAATAATCATTCATTCGGTCGGCGATCTGCCTGAAGTCCGCACGCAGTATGATGTTGAGCGCTTGCCCGTCGCGCATTGTTGGCAAAATTATGCCCCGGACATTTGCAGGATATAGAAAAATGTTGTATTTTTGCAGTCGGAAATACATTCGGTTTATCCTCCTAAGAACCGGTGTCATGATGGTTTATGGCTATGGGCAACAACGAAATGAATAGTTATAAGAATGCACTCCCAGCCTCCGCCGAGACAATTGGGTGCCAGAACCGACGGCGATTACAAGTCTCCTATAGACATGCTGACGGCCGATTCCGTTGCAGTGTGGATGAATCTTCCGTGAGGGTCGCAACGGCCTGTGGCGGTTTTATGGGTAGTTAATGTAAAGATATGAATCCTGTAGCTCTTCGACTCCTTAACCAGCAACTGTTCAGTCCCCAATTCACGGCCCCCGACGAGGTGGTCGGCCACATGGGTGCCATCCAGGCGCAGGAATACCGTCTGATGCGGTGGGCTGTGGCCATGCGCACACGAAAGCCTTCGGCCAAGGCCTTCGCCGAGGCCTTCAACCGTGGGAGAATTTTCCGCCTGCACTTGATGCGTGGCACATGGCAGTTGGTGACCGCCGAGGACTACTGGCCGCTACATAGTCTATGTGCTCCCAAGGCATTGTCTGTCATCAAAGGCTGGATGAGCAGTAACAAGATAAGCATCCCTGAAGAGGAAGAGACAAAGATAAGCCATATCCTTGCCCAGACCGCTGCCGACCGGGGGAGTGTGACAAAGGAAGACTTCGTTCAAGCGCTGAAAGAACGGGACATCCGCATGGACGACCACCGCCTGTCGTACCACATACGCTTTGCCGAATTGTCGGGAGTCCTTTGTAGTGGCGACCTGCTGCCCATGAAAGCCACCTATGCTCTTGCCGCCGACAAGATAGGCCCCAGGTGTCGGGTCGACCGCGACGAGGCCCTGCTGACACTCACCCGTAAGTACTTCCGGAGCCGCCAGCCCGCAACGTTCGAGGACTTCGTCTGGTGGTCGGGACTGAACATCAGTGACTGCCGCAAAGGGATGGCTCTTCTGGGCAATTACCTCCATAAGGAGCCATACGGAGGGCGCGACTACTACCTGACGGACGACTGTCGCACCCGTGGAACCCGCAAAGGGCAAAGCCTCTTGGTTCCGCCCTACGACGAGTACCTTATCGGCTACAAGAGCCGCGACGTTGTCCTCCCGTCCGAATACAGCCACAAAGCCCATAATAACAGTGGGAATTTCCAACCCATCATCGTCCGGGACGGCCTCGTCTGTGGCAATTGGATGCCTTTCCGCGAGGAATGCCACGCCGAGTTCTTCTTCGGGAGTCATGATGAGGGCGTGCTGGAGGCCTGGGCCCGATACAAAGAATACCAGTCGAGGTGATTCGACTGCCAATATCAGACATACAATGATGATGCAAACCGAACGAATACTGCTGCGCCCGTGGCGCGAGAACGATGCCGAGACCCTCTTCAGATATGCCTCCGACCCCGAGGTGGGTCCCCGTGCAGGATGGCCGCCACACCAGAGCGTCGAGGAGAGCCGCGGGATTATCCGGACCCTCTTCAGCGGTGAGGGCATGTGGGCGGTGGAATGGAAGGCGACGGGCGAGACCATCGGCTGTGTCGGCTATCTGCCGTCGTCGCACTCCAACCTGGCCATAGCGGACGACGAATGCGAGGTGGGCTACTGGATCGCCCGTCCTTTCTGGGGGCGGGGAATCTGCTCCGAGGCCCTCCGGCTGGTCGTCGACCACTGCTTCCTGGTGAAAGGATTCACTGTCCTCTGGGGCGATTACTTCCCCGAGAATCCCGCATCGGGACGCGTCATGGAGAAATGCGGCTTCCACGACACGGGTCGTGTGACACTCTGTCCCAGTCTCGAAGTCGGTGCCGACCGCCCCGTGCGCATCATGCGATTAGACAACCCTACTCATTAACTATTAACCTTTATCACTCATGACAAGAAAGCATTGGATCGACAATCTCCGTTGGGTGACGGTACTCTTGGTATTGCTCTACCACGTCATCTATTTCTACAACAACAAAGGTGTTTTCGGCGGCATAGGCGGTTTCGGCGACGGGCCGCAGTATCAGGACGTGCTGATGTACATCCTTTACCCCTGGTTCATGCCGCTGCTCTTCCTTCTGGCCGGTGTCAGCGCGCGCTATTCTTTAGATAGCCATACCGGCAAGGAGTGGTTCCGCTCCCGCACCCGCAAACTGCTGGTTCCCGCCACCATCGGCTTGTTGGTGTTCCACTGGATGACAGGCTACTTCAACACGCATGTGGCGGGGAACGACGTGTTGGCCCAAGTGCAGTATCCAGCCAAGTTCTTCGTCCAGGCTGTCAGCGGCATCGGGCCTCTCTGGTTCATCCAGGACCTCTGGCTCTTCTCGCTCGTCTTGCTGCTGTTGCGTTGGTTGACCAGGAAGTGTGAGTGCCAGTCCTTGAAGAGGCGCCTGCGGTCGGTCGAAGCCTCCCGGATGCTTCCCATGGTGATTGTCCTGTTGGGCGTACTGTTCTGGATAGGGGAGAGGACCCTCGTCTTCAACCCCCGGCCCGAATCGTTCGACGGCCTCTACAACCTTTACAAGCCTTTCTTCTACATCATCCCCTTCCTGTTGGGCTACTATGTCTTCTCGCGCGACCGCGTGCAGGAGTCCCTGGCCGAGGGCTGGATAACGCTGCTGGTCATCGCCGTGCTGAGCGGTGTCGCGCTGGTGCTCCTCACCTTCGGGCAGGACAACACCACGCCGCGCTATCTGGCCAGTCCGCTCAACTGCATCTACGGCTGGCTGATGTGTCTTGCCATGATGGGCTGGTTCAAGGCCAGGTTCGACCGCACAGGCCGCTTCGCCGGCTATATGACCCGCTCCAGCTATGGCCTCTATATCGTCCACTACCTCGTTGTCGCCAGCCTTGGCTACATGATGAAAGTCTACACCACGCTTCCTCCGGTGGCCATGTACGCCATCCTCATTGTCGCGGTCTTCACCCTCTCGCCGCTGCTGTATGAAATCCTGCGGCGCATTCCTGTCGTCCGCTGGTGTGTGCTGGGTGTCAAAGGCAGTGGCAAACAAAAAAGATGAGGCCTCGATGGCCTCATCTTTGTGGAGTATATCGGAGTCGAACCGATGACCTCTTGCATGCCATGCAAGCGCTCTAGCCTACTGAGCTAATACCCCGTTTTCTTTCACGAATTCGGGTGCAAAAGTACAACCTTTTTCTGAACTGACCAAATTTTTTTTTCTTTTCGCTGATAATCAACGCTGTTTTTGGCCGGTTTCTTTCTGCAAACAGCCTCCTGGAGTCGTTATTTTCTGGAAAATCGGCCTTTGTCCATATCCTCGTTTCACACGTACCACTTAAATCCATCGAAGGGGTTCAGCGGGAGTGAATCCTGCTCGTCCTTCTGCTTGTTCGAGAGTTCCTGCAGCCGTCGGATGCGGCGCACGCCCCACTTCCACATCTTTATATCGAACACGATGAACAGGATGAGCAGTCCGCCAGTCACAAGCTCCACCCCCTCGCCCAGGTCCTCGGCCACCATCAGCAGCGAGTCGAACGTCCCGTGCCACAGCATCGGCACGGCGAAGGCCTTAATCATATACTCTTTACGCTTCGATGGCGTGAACTTGGCCAGGGCGAAGTAGTACCCCATCATCACGCCAAACAGGAAATGCCCAGGTACCGACAGCACCGCACGCGTCACACCCACCGAGAGCGAGTCGATATACGAATCCTGCATCACCACGTACCCTATATTCTCCACCCCTGCGAAACCCAGCGACACGAAGCAGGCGTACACAATGCCGTCAAAATATTCGTTGAACTCCTTGCTCTTCCAGACTGCCCAGTAAAGCACCAGCAGCTTACACAACTCCTCGCTGCAGCCCGCCACGATAAACCCAGTATAGGTCCCCCGCAGCAGTGGCACCTGCGGCGTGAATTCCGACAGGACCTCCTCCATGCCAATCGCCAGCACCACCGCCAGACATCCCATCAGGAATGCCTTCAGCAGTTTCCCGAAAGGCTCCTTCTCCACTTTGTCCTGTCTGTAAACCACATACGCCAGTATCAGCACCGGCAGCACCGCAAGGGCAATCAGTATTGTATTCATTGTCTTCTATCTGTTTTTCGCGCTGCAAAGATACAACTTTTCCGTGACATATTCTCTCTGCAGGGCAATATTTCTCTCGGGCTGGAGTTATGTATACAATATGGATGACTCTCAAAACAGCCTCTCGGGCAGTGCCATGCCCTACCTGACGTTGGCGGAGGTGATGCGGCGGCGTTTTGGCTGCCGGGTGCAGAAACTCTCTGTCGACGCCGGCTTTACCTGTCCCAACCGCGACGGGACGCTGGGGCACACGGGCTGCATCTTCTGCGCCGGCGAGGCCTTTGTGCCCTCCTACTGCCGCATGGCGGGGAGCATCACGCGCCAGATCGACGAGGGCATCCGCTTCCACCAGTGGCGCTACCGCAAAGCCACGAAATACTTGGCCTACTTCCAGTCGTATAGCAACACCTACGCCCCGTTGGAGGTGCTCAAGGCCCGCTACGGCGAGGCTTTGGCCCATCCGCAGGTGTCGGGGATAGTCGTCGGCACGCGGCCCGACTGTGTGGACGACGGGAAGTTGGACTATCTGGCTTCCTTGGCAAATGAGCACTATGTGGCCGTGGAGTACGGCATCGAGAGCTGCTACGACAAGACCCTCCGCCTCATCCGTCGCGGTCACGACTTCGCCTGCACCGAGCGCGCCATCCGCGCCACCGCCGACCGCGGGCTACCCGTCGGCGGACACCTCATCCTCGGCCTTCCGGGCGAGAGCCGCGAGGAGATGCTTGCTGAGGCCGACATACTGTCGTCTCTGCCCCTCGACAGTCTCAAACTGCATCAGTTGCAGATACTTCGGGGAACGGAGTTGGAACGCCAATGGAGAGAGGACCCCGCCTCGGTGCCGCCGCCCTTTACGCTGGAAGAGTATATCGACCTGGTGTGCGAATTCCTCCGCCGCCTGCGTCCCACGATAGCCATCGAACGCCTCGCGGGCGAAGTCCCGCCACGCTATCAGGCCACGCCCGACCGCTCCTGGCGTCGGCCCTCCAAAGAGTCAACCCGGACACTGGGTGGGGCGCTCCTGCGCAACGAAGACATCCCCCGCCTGGTCGTGGCGCGTCTTCAGGCCTCCTCGGCGGCCATGGGGAGCGGTTCCTCCTCACCAAAAGAGTAGGCGACAGGCTTGTGCCTGTAGTGGGCAAGCATGTTCTCGTTGAGCAGCACCTCCACCTCGCGCATGGTCTGCTCTATCCTGTCGGGTTTCAGCTGGCACTCCCACACCACGATGACCTGCCATCCGTTCTCTTGCAGCAAGGCGTAGTCCCGTTGGTCGCGGGCCTGGTTGCGGGCGATTTTGTTGACCCAAAACTCGCGGTTGGTGTTTGGAATCTTGCAGCACTCGGAATTCTCGATTCTCAACGTTGAATTCTCAATTCTCACGTTGTGTCCGTGCCAGAAGCATCCGTTCACGAAGATGGCCGTGCGGTAAGGCCGCATCACGATGTCCGGCTTCCCCGGCACGCTCTTGACGTTCAGCCTATAGCGGTATCCGTGCGCCCACAGCCACCGCCTCACCCGCATCTCCGGCCTTGTCCCCTTCGAATGAATGTGCGACATGCACTTATGCCGTTGCTCGGGTGTCATCGTGTCGGTCATAGGGCTATACTTTGTTTCCGAGTTGTTTCCGCATAGCTTTGTCGAAGTCAGAATCTATCTTTTGTGTACGGTTGAAAATATCGTACTCGGCAGAAGCTTTTTCTTCGGCCATGGTTTTAGAAATGGAGCCTTTGTTGGGGAGTATTTTGAAACGACGGAAATTCAGGAATTCGTTGACGCTGGCGGCGAACTGCTCCATGGTGAAAGTGTTCTCGGTTTCCACCAGGTCTTCAATGTAATCGAAGAAACCCGTTACGGCACGCTCCAAACGGCGTATCTGTTGTTCGTCGAGATAGTTTTTGGCTACGGTGACATCCGATTTCAGGATGCGTCCGTCGGGTGAGTTCTTCCAAGTCGTCAGCCCCATGTGTTCCTTGGTGTGATCGGCGGAGGTGTAGATGATTTCGGCTGCCGTCTTGCCGGTGATAGCGTAGTGGAACTTGTTCTGCACCATGGCGTAGAAGTCCTGTGTTACAGGCGACGACTTGTCATAGTCGATGCTGCATTCGGCGAAGATGTCAGTGATTTGCTGCCAGATGCGTCGTTCACTGGCACGGATGGAACGAATACGTTCCAGCAACTCGCGGAAATAGTCCTTGCCAAACACCGCCTCACCCTGTTTCAGTCGATTGTCGTCCAGGACAAACCCCTTGCGGATATACTCGTTTAACACCTTTGTCGCCCATTGTCGGAAGTGCGTGGCCTTGGCCGAGTTGACGCGATAGCCGACAGATATGATGGCGTCGAGATTGTAGAAATCTACATTTTCTTTCACCTCTCCGCGGAAACCCCTATTCACGACTGTTTCCATTTTGGAAATAGTCGCATTTTTGTTGAGTTCTCCGCTGTCGTAGATGTTTTGCAGGTGCTTGCTGATGGCAGGAACATTCACTCCGAATAGCTGTGCCATAGCCTTCTGAGTTAGCCAGATGGTTTCGTCCCGCACCACACCCTGCACACTCCCTTCATTGTCGGGAAGGTTGTATAAAATGAATTGTATTTCGTTGGTCATATTGTCTTATAGATATTCTCAATAGTGGTGTAATTAAACGGTTGAATGTTGGATTCTTTCGTATATTTTAGAAATGCGAGCCATGCCTTCTTGCGCTCATTGCTGTCTTGATATATCATTCCGTCTTTTTTGTTTATATGCCTGTTTGTTAAAACTATGTGACGGGGGAGAATAGAGGGGGAGCGGGGAGGGGGATTATACATAGTTCGGGGGTGGATAGGAGGAAGTGGGGCGGAAGTTTTGGGATAGGACGTTAAAAGAACGGACTTTGAACGGAGTTTCATTAGCCCGAAAGATGAAGGCCGCTGCGGCGGCAGTGACGTCGGTGCGGTTAGTTGTCGCTCGAGAAGAAATCCTTGAGGGTGAGGTTGTCGAGGAAGTCTTCCGAGTCGGGGTCGACATAGTCGTCATCCTCGTCGTCGTCGGCATATTCGTCGGGGTTGCTGTCGCCGACGAAGGTGGCGAGCCAGTCGCGGTCGGCGTTGTGGCTGCGGCCGTTGTCGACCCACTGGTCGGGGTCGGCGTATATTTCGAGGAACTTGGCGGGGCCTTCGCAGAAGAGCTCGACATCGTCGGCCACGGCGGGGACGAGGACGCACTCGCCGGCATGCACGGGGACGACCTGGTCGAGGGTCTTGACGGCGCCAATGCCTTCGACGCAGAGGTAGACGACGAAGGAGTCGAGCTTGGCGAGGCTCTTGCGGATGGGTTTCTGCAGGGGGATGACGCTGGTGGTGAAGTAGGGGCACTGTGCCAGGCGCGTGGTGGCGCCGGCGCGGGCGGTGTAGTGGGTCTTGCCGTCCTTGGTGGGGCCAAAGTCGATGGCGGCGAGGGCCTCGGCGGTGTGGAGTTCGCGCAGGCGGCCGTCGGTGTCGGGGCGGTTGTAGTCGTAGATGCGGTAGGTGCAGTCGCTGCTCTGCTGTATCTCGGCCAGGAGGATGCCCTTGCCGATGGCGTGGACCCGTCCGGCGGGGATGAAGAGGACGTCGCCGGCTGCGGGGTGTTCGATGTGGAGCAGTTGCTCGAAGGTGCCGTCGGCGAGGGCCTGCTGGTACTGCTCGGGGGTGGTTTTGGCGGCAAATCCGTCGACAATCTCGGCGCCCTTGTCGGCCTCAATGATATACCACATCTCGGTCTTGCCGTTGTCCATCCCGCGCTCGAAAGCCAACTTGTCGTCGGGGTGCACCTGGATGGAGAGGCGGTCGGCGGCGTCGATGAGCTTGATGAGGAGGGGGAACTGGGGGCCGAAGTGGTCGTAGTTCCGTTCGCCGAGGAGTTCGCCCATGTAAATCTCGATGGCCTCGTTGACGGTGTTGTTGGCCAGGAAGCCGTTGGCGATGACAGACTCGTTGCCTTCGACGCTGGAGAGGACCCACAGCTCGCCGCAGTTGGGCAGGGGGTCGTAGTCGAAGCCGAGGGTTTTGATGCGGTTGCCTCCCCAGACCTTGTTCTTGAACAGGGGGAGGAACTTCATGGGGTAGAGGGTGGTGTCGAGCATGTAGGAATTGATAATTGAGAATTGAAAATTGACAATTAGAGTATGCCGTCGAGTTCCCAGTCGCGGATGTCGCGGGTCTGGACGCGGCCTTCGGCATCGACGAGGATGGCGTAGGGGAGGTGGTCGACGGAGAGTTGCTTGAGCCAGGGGGCATCCCAGCCTGCGGGGCTGTCGTCGATGCGGATATAGACGATGCCCACGGGGTGTTTTTTGGCGATGCGGCGGGCGCGTGCCACGAACTGCTGGCAGCGGTCGCACCACGAGGCGCCGACGACGAGGAGTGTGGGGCCTTCGGCGTTGCGGACTTCGCTGAACTTGACCTGTTTGTGGTTCTCGTCGGCGAAGGAGAAGTCGGGCATGTCGCCCCCTTCGGCCACGGAGGGAGTCTCGCGCAGCCAGCGGCGCAGGAGGGTGTAGTGGTAGGTGTGGCGTGCGGGGCCTTCGATGAGGGGTATGAGCTGTCGCAGGAGGCTTTCGTCGAGAGACTGCATGTGGCAGTAGAGGACGAAGGGGAGGTAGATGTCGGTGGGGTGGGCCTGCACCTCTTCGCGCAGGAAAGTGGAGGGTTCGGCGGCGTTGCGCAGCTGCTCGAGGAGGTAGCGGTACTCGCTGTTGGAGCGCGAGCCCTTGATGAGCGAGGCCTCCGGGTGGGTGGCGTTGAGGGCGATGGAGAGGGAGGCGTTCTCGAGGTAGAAATAGAGGGGCTGGCGCATGGAGGGGTGGCTGAGGGAAGCCAGCACGGGCCGGCCGACGGAGCCCGAGAAGAGGAAGAGGCCGCGGTCGATGCGGGCGGAGTGGGTGTGCGAGGTCGAGTCGCCGTCGAAGACGGTCAACGTCACATCGCCCGAGAGCGAGCTCTCGCCGCTGATTTCGTAGCCCTGGGCGGACGCCGCCACGGGCATCAGCAGGAAGAGCAGGACCCAGCGGCTAATAAGAGCGGTAGGTCGAGCCATTCTTCTTGTTGGTTCCCTTGACCGTGATATTCTGCTTGACGGTCTTCTTGCTGCTATACTTCTTGGTGGGGTACATGGTGGTCGATTTTGAGGAGCTGCACGACGCAAATGTGCCTCCGATGGTCAGCAAACTGCCTGCCATGAGGAGCAGAAAGAACATCTTTGCATACTTTTTCATATCAAAACGTTTTAGGTATATTACACTGTCGTTCATTGCTTTAATGCGCCTCGTCGGCTTTGCGCGGGGCGTTTTTCAGCAATACAAAGTAACAAAAATTTCTTCAGATAGCCAAACTTTTTGAGATTTTTTGTACTTTTGCAACGCGAAAAACGGAAAAAAACACCCTACAATGGCTATCAATTATCAAAGAAGACTAAAGGTTTACGAGTGGGTCTCGTACATCCTCATCCTGGGCGCGACGGTGCTCTATTTCGTGCTGCGCAGCCAGGGGGCCCAGGCGCTGAACCTGACGCTGGTGCTGCTGGTGCTGGCCATCGCCTGTCGGCTGATGATGGAACGCACCCGCCGCCAGGCCGCCGACGCCGAGCTCGACGAGTTGCGCGAGGACCTGCGCAAACTCACCCAGCTGTATGCCGAGGAAAAGAAAAAGAACAATAATAGTAACAATTAACACACAACACAATGGCAACAACCGCAGACATCAAAAACGGACTTTGCATCAATTTCAACAACGACATCTACACCATCGTCGAATTCCTCCATGTGAAACCCGGCAAGGGAGCCGCCTTCGTGCGCACCAAGATGCGCAGCGTCAAGACCGGCCGCGTGCTTGAGAACACCTTCCCCAGCGGTGCGAAAATCGACATCGTGCGCGTCGAGCGCCGTCCCTACACCTACCTCTACAAGGAGGGCGACATGCACGTCTTCATGCACACCGAGACCTACGAGCAGCTCTACATCCCCGAGCAGATTATCAACGCCCCGCAGTTCCTCAAGGACGGCCAGTATGTCGAGGTCACCGTCGAGGCCGACACCGAGACCCCCCTCACCTGCGAACTGCCCCCGTTCATCGAGACCGTGGTGACCTACACCGAGCCCGGATTCGCCGGCAACACCGCCACCAACGCCATGAAGGACGCCACCGTCGAGCCCGGCGTGCAGGTGCGCGTGCCCCTCTTCATCAAGGAAGGCGAACGCATCAAGGTCGACACCCGCACATGCGAGTACGCTGAACGCCTCAAGTAAATTGATAATTGAGAATTGAAAATTGAAACGACTGGCAATCATTGCAGCCTGTCTGCTTGTGCTGGCAGGCTGCAACAATCATAAACCCGCGGAGGTGCCGTCGGCTCCGGCGGTGGACTATTCCGCCGTCGCGACACCCGACTTCAATGCCGACTCGGCCTATGCCTACACCGCCGCCCAGGTGGCCTTCGGCTTCCGCACCCCCGGCAGCCGCGGCCAGCAGGACTGCGCCGCCTGGCTGGCGGCACAGATGGGCCGCTGGTGCGACACGGTCATCGTGCAGGAGTTCCCCGCCACCCTCTGGGACGGCACGCGCGTGCGCGGCAAGAACATCATCGCCTCGCTGGAGGGCCACCCCGGCAGCCCTGCGGGCAAACGTATCCTGCTGGGCGCCCACTGGGACAGCCGCCTCTGGGCCGACCACGACCCCGACGAGGCCAACCACCGCAAGCCCCTGCCCGGCGCCAACGACGGCGCCAGCGGCGTGGCCGTCCTCATGGAGATGGCCCGCGCGATGGCACAGATGCGCCCCGGCGTGGCGGTCGACTTCGTCTTCTTCGACGTCGAGGACCAGGGCATCCCCGAATGGGCCGGACGCTACGAGGACGACACCTGGTGCAAGGGCTCGCAGTACTGGTCGCAGCACCCCCACACGCCCTACTATACCGCCGTCTACGGCGTGCTGCTCGACATGGTGGGGACCCAGCAGCCCCGCTACACCAAGGAGCAGGTGAGCATGCGCTATGCCCCCGGCATCACCAACAAACTCTGGACTGCGGCGGCGGCACTGGGCTATGGCCAGGTGTTCGTCAACCGCGAGACCGACCCCATCCTCGACGACCATCTCTATGTGAACCAGATGGCGGGCATCCCGATGGTCGATATCGTGCAGAACAACGTGGGCGTGAGCTTCTTCCCCCACTGGCACACCCTCCAGGACGACATGTCGCATGTGGACCGCAACAGCCTCCGCATGGTGGGCAACGTCCTCCTCAAGACCATCTACGGCGACTACCAGGCTATGCCTGGAGATACTCTGGCTGACGCGAAATGAAACCGCTTGGCACTTTTACCCTCGGCGCATTATTCCTTGCAGCCTTGTTCTCCTCCTGCAAGCCCGAGGGGAGGTGCGACACGCCCATGGGCGACGCCACCTGCCAGCTGGACCTCATGCAGTATCCCAACCTCATGGGTGGCAACGGCTATGAGTACCTCGTCGGAGGCTACCAGGGCATCGTGGTGATACGCACCTCGCTGGAGCAATACGCCGCCTACGAGCGCACCTGTCCCCACGACCACGGACGCCTGGCCGTGTCCAAAGACTACGGCAGCACTGTCCTCGAATGCCCCGACTGCCACTCCTGTTTCAACGCCTTCGCCGACGGCCAGCCCCTCGAGGGCAGCCAGACCTCCTGTCCCCTTTATCAGTACGGCACCCACTACTCAGCCGGCATCCTCTACATCAGCAACTGGTAGCGAGGACAAAAGGGTCCACCTCAAATCATGCTTCCCGTCCCTTACCGGGACTTCCCCCTGCCCCCGATGCTTCATAGCACCGGGCGGGGTGCGGCTTTGGTGCGGGCTCGTTTCTTCTTCGATTGTTCTTCGTTTCTTCTTCGATTCTTCTTCGTTTTCAAAACGGAATACAATCGAAGAACAAACGAAGAACAAACAGGGATGAAACGACTTCGCCCCGAGGCTCCGGCGCAAGGGCGGCAAAGGATTGCGGGAGGCGATGAAAGCCCCTTGGGGTATTTTTTTTTGCCATGTCGGAAATATTGTGTATCTTTGTGCCCGTGCAACAATGATATAGTAATAAACATAAACGGTTGTCATTATGTACACTAAATTCTAACAACACCTCCCGCAACGAGCTGGCAAACGACATATTAGTAACAATGGATATATCAATTAACGCCAACTAGCAAAAGAAGAAAAACAAACAATAACATAGCATTCGCCATTTGTTCGGTGACATTCTGAAACCTAGGAAATTTCAAAATCAGTTCTACTACGAGCAAGTATTGTTGCCTACTTCGTTGTGGGCAGGACTTGTCTAAGTAGAACGGGTTTTCCTAGGACCCCAGAATGTGGATAAGGAATGTCCACATTTTTTATTGTCCTCCGAAAACCCGTCCACCCCACAGACGGCCCTTGCCACAACAATGCAGAGCAATGGAACAGCTTGCACCGCACATCGGGCATCTTATCCGCGAGGAACTGCGACGGCAACAAAAGACCAATCTGTGGCTGGCCCAGCAAATCGGTGTCGCCCCCCGCACCGTCAACAAGATTTTCGACAAGGAGTACATCGACACCTGTCAGCTCCTCCGCATCTCGCGAATCCTCCACACAGACTTCTTCAGCATCTACTCCGCCCTGCTGCAGTAGATTGCCCAATAAGGGCAACATGCCCCTTTTGGGCAATGCGTTGGTGGTGTTATGTGCCTGTTAATGTGTAACTTTGTACTTCAATTCGATGCCGCATGGATTATTGTAATGTGCTGAGCAGGCGGTAGTTGAAATTAATGCAGACAGTCAGGAAAACATCCAAAAACCAAAATAGCAACCATAAGAAATGGCAAACAACATGAGAACAACCCTGCTCCAGGCAGGAACGGCGGAGGGCCTCCCGCTGAAAAAGAAAGCCCACTACATCGCCCCGGACATCGCCACCGTGGAGTTCGCCGTGGAAATCGGCACAGCCTTTTCAAACAACAAGGTGAATAGCTGGGGTTCTGACTGGAAAGCCCTTTCCAGCACCAGCGAAGGCACCGAAGCGTATGAAATGAGCGAGACGCAAGGCACCGGCTTCTTCGATTAATCATTAACACAGAAAACGACATTATCATGAAGAAAAAGATTTATATCAGCCTTCTCGCCTCTATCATCATTCTCTCTGCGGCAAGTTGCAAAAAAGAAACCGGAGAGATTGTCACCATGACTTTCGATGCCCATCTGGAGGGAGTGGGGCACAAAAACGCTGTGGACACCAAAGATGCCGCTGCCCCCAAGGTATACCTCAACGGACAAAAGCCCTATTGGGAGAATGGCGATGCCATCCGTGTCAACGATGGCAACGGCACTGTGAGCGCCGCCATGGTGGGGAATGGAAACTATGGACGATTTGAGGTCTCTTTCTCTGAGCACCCCGATGGACCCTACTATGCCGTCTATCCTGCAGACATGGCTTCTGACTACAACCTGTACAACGAACAAAAGGTCAAACTGCCCCGCGTTCAGACCTACTCTGTCGATGAAAACGGCAACCAGAAGATCAACGCCCCCATGTTCGCCTACAACCCCCAACGTACCGTTTTGGAGTTCCACAACCTCTGCGGCCTGATGAAAATCACCGTCACCAACGACAAGGCCTGGGACATGATTCTCGATTCCATACAGGTCGAGGCTACCACCAAAAAACTGAATGGAGAGATGTCTATTGCGGATGTCGCCACCGTGACACCCAAACTGACAGCACCGACCGAGGCAGTGGATTCCTTCGACGTCGCCGCCCGCCAGCACAACACCGTCAGTCTCAGTGGCATCAACAAGTACCTGCGCAGTTCATCCCTCGCAGCACAAAACGATGGCAACCCCAATGCCCCCACCAGTGCCACCTACTACATCTACCTGCCCACCATCGCTTCGGATGCAGTAGACGGTAACAAATTCTACATCCGCGTTTTCTCTCGCCCCGCATGGAAAACTGGCACAAGCACCTACACCGCTGACTCCGAAGTGCATATCTCCTACGAGATGCGGCAGACTGCCAGCACCAACGCCTATGTCAACCGCAACAAAATCATCCCCATCAGCCTCAGCCTCAGCAGCTGCAAACCCACTTTTACCAGCCTCAAGCCTTTCACCGTCAGCAGCAGTCAATCCAAGGTCAGTATCTCACGCGGCAATGCACAGTATTTCATCAAAACCTACAACTATTCCCAATCCGCAGTAAATGCTGGCACAACCTCGACAGGCTATTGGCGTTTCTCGCCCCGCCAATGGGATTTCCTGCATGTGAGTGCTCTTCATCCCGCCTCCTCCCCCACTTATGGAGACCAGTATCTCTCCAGAGTAAGCAATTGGATTGAACACTTCACTTGGGACTCCGGCAAACAGCCCGTCCGCCATTACGATGGAGGTATAAGTGGCAGTTGGGTCAATTCGCAGTTCACAACTTGGAATGGAGATTGGGGTGTCAACTTCACCAATGTGACCAGTAACAGCACATGGCGTTCCCTTACTGAAAGTGAGTTGGATTACCTGCTAAAGACCCGAGAGACCGTAAACAGCAGCTATCAGTGCAACTTTGCGTGGGTAGAACTCACTGATGCAGTCTCTCCCTCCGGAGGCAACCACGGCAGTGCACTCTTCGGCATCGTCATCCTGCCTGACGGATTCATACCCAACAATGGGAACGACGGGACCACACGAGTTACCATTCTTCGCATGACTGATGCTTTCAAATTTTATACATATGCTTCTCATACTGCGACTGAATATCCAGGCCAAGGAGACAATGCTGTACGATACCGCGACGATAATGTGATGACCGTGGCTCAATTCGAATACTATGAGGCCCGCGGTTGCGTCTTCATCCCTTGCATTGGGGTTATACATGGATTAGGCGGCGGTAACGACATGTGGACGGAAGCGCACCCCGAAGGTTCTGTGTGGACATCAACAAAGCATGGATCAGGCAACGATGCGTACGTCCTGATGATTTCAGCCGAAACCCCCAATGATGCTGCGGACTGCCGAACTACAGCTGACGGAGAATGCTACCGCAAGTTCAACGTGCGCCTTGTGCGCCCATATATTGCTGGCGGCAACGACTACAAGTACGACCCCTTCCAATAAGAAACCATCGGTCAAAAGAAAGTTTATCAATCATTTTCACACCGGCGGGAGCGCAGAATTGCGCTCCCGCTTTGTTTTTGTTCACTCTGATAACCCCTGCGGCATCAGCCGCCGGCAGCCCTCCAGGCGGGGGGAATGTATTTTTTTCTTCCCATGTGAAGAAAAAAGTGTATCTTTGCAGGCAAATAACAATAAGGACAATTGGGGTTTGCCGAATGGCGTAAGGTATTGAATAATTGAAGATATGCGTACAATGGAGAAATGGGTATTCCTCTCGGTTTTGTCAGAAAAGGCCGCTTTATTCCTCTCGGTTTTGTCAAAAATGGACCAATTATTCCTCTCGGTTTTGTCAAAAAAGGACCAATTATTCCTCTCGGTTTTGTCAAAAAAGCTATTTCTAACACTCGGATAACAATATAAGCACCCAAGAATGTATATAGAAAGACATATCGACGCATTGCTATTGGAATGGAAAAACAGTAGTCGGCTCAAACCCTTGTTGCTTAGAGGAGCACGTCAAGTGGGGAAATCGTGGGCGGTAAAGCATCTGGGTGAGAAGTTCGATTACTTTGTCGAGGTGAACTTTGAGAAGCGTCCAGAGTTGCTGGAGGTTTTCCAGAGGACACATGATGCTCATGAATTGGTGAATGTCTTAAGCCTATTCTATAACACTCCCATCGAACCGGGAAAGACCCTGCTGTTTCTCGATGAGATACAGAACTCGCCCGAGGCTATTAGAAGCCTTTGGTCATTCAAAGAAGACATTCCGGAACTCCACGTTATAGCCGCGGGTTCCCTATTGGAATTCGCTCTCAGGGATTTGCCGACGTTTGGTGTGGGCAGGATACGATCGCTGTTTGTCTATCCCTTTTCGTTCGACGAGTTTCTGGCGGCAGAAGGGAAATCGGCATGGGTGAAGGCCAAGAGTGAGTCGAGTGCAGACAAACCGTTAATATCAGCATTGTACAATGCCCTCGTGCAGCAATTCCGCACCTTTTTGATGGTGGGAGGCATGCCCGCCAGTGTTGCTGCATGGGTATCGACCCACGACTATCTCCAGTGCCAGACAGAGCTTGACGATATTCAATTGACATACTATGACGACTTCGCGAAGTATGCCAAGAAGATAGACCCAACGCTGCTCCGCAATACACTACAGAGTGTCATCCTGCAGACAGGGAACAAGTTTACCTACAGTAGAGTGGATGGTGGATACCGTGCCGAGGAGGTGAAGAAGGCTTTGGGACTGCTGAGCGATGCGGGCATCATTAAACGGGTCAGCCATACAGCGGCCAACGGGCTACCGTTGGGAGCAGAGGTCAATGACAGGTACCGTAAGTATATCTATCTCGACAGCGGTCTGTTACTGCGTATTCTCGACATGGATCTGGGCGGTGCCCGCCAGTTGACGGAATTAATCATCGCCGGTACAGCAGAAGACCTGGTGAACAAAGGAGGCCTGACAGAAATGGTGTTGGGATGGGAATTAATCAAATACAACAATCCCCGTTCACAGCATGACCTGTACTATTGGGAGAATGTCGCCGAAGGGACCCGTTCGGAAGTGGACTACATCATAGCCAAAGATCTAAAGGTCCTGCCCATAGAATGCAAGGCTGGCGTCAGTGGCAAAATGAAGAGTCTCCATCTGTTTATGAGTCAAAAACAGCTGACCTTTGCTGTCAGATGTTCACTGGAGAATTTCTCCATGATAGAAAATCGGGATAAACAGAATGGCGACGTCGTGCGTCGTATCAGCGTATTGCCCTTGTTCGCAGTCTCCAATCTCTACCGAGAGTCCTAATACATAAAGGAATAGTGTGTTCCATGCAAGAAAAGCACTTTTTTTCTTCCCATGTGAAGAAAAAAGTGTATCTTTGTACCCACGGAACAATATATATCAATAAACATAAACAGTTGTCATTATGTACACTAAATTCCAACAACACCTCCAGAAAGAGCTGGCCGACATCGAGGCCGCCGGTCTTTACAAGCATGAACGCATCATCGAGAGCCCCCAGGGCGCCGAAATCATGGTGAAGGGCAAGAAGTGCCTCAACTTCTGCGCCAACAACTACCTCGGCCTGGCCGACAATCCCGAGCTCATCGCGGCTGCCAAGAAGGGCATGGACGCCCGCGGCTACGGCATGGCCAGTGTCCGTTTCATCTGTGGCTGCCAGGACCTCCACAAGCAGCTGGAGAAGAAAATCGCCGAGTTCTTCGGCACTGAGGACACCATCCTCTACGCCGCCTGCTTCCGCCGCCTGCTTCGACGCCAACGGCGGTGTCTTCGAGCCCCTGTTGACTGAAGAGGACGCCATCATCAGCGACGCCCTCAACCACGCCTCCATCATCGACGGCGTGCGCCTCTGCAAGGCCCAGCGCTACCGCTATGCCAACGCCGACATGGCCGACCTTGAGGAACAGCTGAAGGCCGCCCAGAAGAACCGCTTCCGCATCATCGTCACCGACGGCGTCTTCTCGATGGACGGCAACGTCTGCCCGCTCGACAAGATCTACGAGCTAGCCAACAAGTACGATGCCATGGTGATGGTCGACGAGAGCCACTCGGCCGGCGTGGTCGGCAAGACGGGCCGCGGCGTCACCGAGCGCTACAACCTGCGCGGCAAGATCGAGATCCTGACCGGCACCCTCGGCAAGGCCTTCGGCGGCGCCATGGGTGGATTCACCACCGGCAAGAAGGAAATCATCGACATGCTGCGTCAGCGCAGCCGTCCCTACCTCTTCAGCAACAGCATGGCCCCCGGCCTCGTGGCCGCCGGTATCCGCATGTTCGAGATGATGAGCGAGACCAACACCCTGCAGGACAAGCTGCACGAGAACACCGACTACTTCCTGCGCCGCATGAAGGAGGAAGGCTTCGACTGCAAGCCCTCGGAGAGCGCCATCTGCGCCGTGATGATCTACGACGCCGCCAAGAGCCAGCAGTATGCCGCCAAGATGCAGGAAGAAGGCATCTTCGTCACCGGCTTCTACTATCCCGTGGTGCCGAAGGGCCAGGCCCGTATCCGCGTGCAGATCAGCGCCGCCCACGAGCACGAGCACCTCGACAAGTGCATCGAGGCCTTCAAGAAAGTCCGCAAGGAGATCGAAGGCTAATTGTCAATGTGAGAATGTGACAATGTGTTAATGTTTGAGTGGCTTCGTCCTACTTACACATTTTCACATTTACACATTCACACATTTACCCTAACTGGAGACGAGGAGAGACCCTCACTCCAGTTCCAATGAAAAACATCAAGACCATACTCATGCTTGCCTTCTGCCTCGGGCTGATGCCGGGGGCACGGGCGCAGTATTCCGTCGACAACAAGAAGGCCGTCAAGGAATTCGAGAAAGGGCAGCCGCTACTGGCCACCGACGCCCCGAAGGCCTTTGTCCATTTCCGCAAGGCTTTGAAAGAGGAACCGGCCTTCGCCGAGGTGCGCCTCACGATGGCGGCGTGGTACATGGAACACGATAGTCTGGTGCAGGCCCAGAGGGAGTATGAGGCATTCCTGAAGCACGACAAAGGCCGTCACAAGCGGTGGGAGGCCACCGCCCGCCACGACCTCGAATGCATCGCCTTCCGCCGCCAGGCCAAGGCCAACCCCGTGCCTTTCAAGCCGGAGAACATGGGCCCGACTGTCAACTCGCCCGACGATGACGAATACTGTCCGACCCTCTCGGCCGACGGACGGCTGCTGCTCTTCACGCGTCTCAGCCACGACCGCAAGAGTGAGGACTTCTGGTATTGCCGTCTTCAGGAGGACGGCACCTGGGGCAAGGCCATGCGCATGCCCGCCCCTGTCAATACCGACAAGGAAGAGGGTTCCGGCTGCCTGTCGCAGGACGGGCGGATGCTCTACTTCACCGCCTGTGGCCGCGCCGACGGCGCGGGCCGCTGCGACCTCTATGTCTCCTACCGCAAAGGGAATGGCTGGAGCCGTCCCCAGAACCTCGGCCCCGCCATCAATACCGGCAGTCGCGAGATGCACCCCTGCCTCTCCATCGACGGACAGACACTCTATTTCGCCAGTGACCGCAAGGGCGGTCAGGGCGGCCTCGATATCTGGCAAAGCACCCTCGTCGAGGGCGTATGGAGCACCCCGGTGAATCTGGGTCCCGACATCAACACTCCGGGTGAAGAGAAATATCCCTTCATCTCGTTCGACAACCGGAAACTCTTCTTCTCCAGCGACGGCCATATCGGCATGGGCGACAGGGACCTTTACGTGGCCGAGCGTATCGACGATTCCACCTGGGGCAAGCCCCGCAATTTGGGCTACCCCATCAACACCCTTGGCGACGAGAGTTCGTTGAGGGTGAGCCCCGACGGTCGCACGGCCTACATCTCGTCGGGCGTGTTCGGCAAGGGAGGGGACATTGACCTCTACGCCTTCGAGCTTCCCGAAAGCCTGCGTCCCCAGCCGGTAGAGTATAAGGAGGAAATCACCGAGGTGGCCCCCACCCTCGAGGTGGGCGAGATTATCACCCTGCGCAATGTCTTCTTCCGCACCGGCAAGTACGACCTGATAGACATATCCATCGTCGAGCTCGACAAGGTGGTGGAGATGATGAAAGGGCATCCCTCCATGCGCATCGAGCTGGGCGGGCATACCGACAATGTGGGCTCGGACCAGCTGAACCAGCGCCTCTCGGAGCAGCGCGCCAAGACAGTGTACGACTACCTCGTGGCCCACGGCGTGGAGGCCGCGCGCCTCAGCTACAAGGGCTACGGCTCGTCGCAGCCCGTGGCCGACAACAAGACACCCGAAGGCCGCCGCCAGAACCGCCGCACGGTCTTTACCATCGTCGAGAAGTAAGAACTAAGAATTAAGAACTAAGAAGTATGAAAAAGAAAGTCATCGTCCTCACCGGGGCAGGCATCAGCGCCGAGAGCGGCATCAGCACGTTCCGCGACAGCGACGGCCTGTGGGAACAGTACCGCGTCGAGGATGTGGCCACCCCCGAGGGCTATGAGAAAGACCCCGCCCTGGTGCTGGACTTCTACAACCAGCGCCGCCGCCAGCTGCAGGAGGTCGAACCCAACGAAGGCCATCGCCAGCTGGTGCGACTCGAGAAGGACTTCGACGTGCACATCATCACCCAGAACGTCGACAACCTGCACGAGCGCGCGGGTTCCTCGCAGGTGCTGCACCTGCACGGTGAGCTGACCAAGGCCCGCAGCGAGCGCAACCCCAATCTCATCACCGACATCGGATACAACGACATACACCTCGGCGACAAGGCCGACGACGGCACCCAGCTGCGCCCCCATATCGTCTGGTTCGGCGAGGCGGTGCCCAACATCGAGCCCGCCGCCGAGCTCTGCGAGCAGGCCGACTTTTTCGTCGTGGTGGGCACCTCGATGAATGTCTACCCCGCCGCCGGCCTCATCCACTACGTGCCGCGCAGCACCCCCTGCTTCCTCGTCGACCCCAAGGCCGTCCCCGTCTCACGTCCCGTCACCATCTTCCAGGAGAAGGCCGGCACAGGCGTCAAGAAGGTCGTGGACCAAATATTATTAATGTGTGAATGTGTGAATGCTTGAATGTTTGAGTTGCAACCACACCATTAACACATTTACACATTAACACATTAACACATTAACGCATTAACGCATTAACACATTTAACAATCACACATTATGAAGAAAGTCTTATTCCTTATGCTCCTTGTGGGCAGCGTGGCCCTGGCCAGCGCACAGAGCGCCGTGGGCGTCACCTATCAGGGCCAGACCTACAACGATGGCGACACTATCACCGTTACCATTCCCTCAAACGCCGAGAGTTTTGATGGCATCGGCCTGAAAAACCAATCCAACTCGCGCCTTGAGGGGCTCGTCGTCACCCTCACGCAACTCACTGCCGGAGGCATCGAGATTTATGCCACCTGCACGGGCGAGGCCTGCATCCCGGGACTCGTCAGCAACCCCATCGAAATCGCCATCCGCGGCAGCTACAACAGCCTCATCTTCGACTTCTACAACAACTATCCCGACAACACCGCCGCCAGCGTCTATAGCATGAATGTCGCCAACGAGGATGTCAGCACCACCGTGGTGCTGAAGTTCCGCTTCGAGGGTGTCGGCATCGAGCAGGTCGGGACCTTCGCCAGCCTGCTCGCCTTCCCCAACCCCAGCGAGAACCATGCAACCATCTATTACTCCACCGTGCGCCCCGCGGAGTTGGTGATCTACGATGTCCTGGGCAATCTGCGCCATTCCCAGCGCGTGGACGGCACCGGCACGCTGAGCCTTGGGCTTGGTTGCGGCACCCCGACCCTTGAACTCGGCACCGGCATCTACTTCTATGGCCTGCTGGTGGATGAGACCTGCAGGGTCATGAAGAAACTGGTGATAAGGTAACCTTATTCAAACGTCTTATCTAAAAGGGAGACGAACTCCTCGTAGGGCGGCAGCCCTTTGAGGGGGTCAAGCGCTTGTGCCAACGCGTGGTAGTACCAGGCGATGTCGGTCTTGCCGCCAGGGGCCTTGAACCGGCTCCAGAGCTTGTCGCCGAGGGCTTTGTGGTCGTAGTACATGGCCCGGAGGTTGGACAGTTTGTCGCCCATGGCGGCCATCTGTGCGTCGTAGGGTGCTGCCGCCAGGCGGTTGACGGCCTCCTGTTTGATGTCGCGCCAGGTGCGGTCGGGGCTTTTGGGCACATTGGTCTCGTAGGCCACGAGGGTGGCCACGCGGCCGCCGAACTCGCGCCTGATTTCGTCGATGGTCACAGGGCTGTCCTCCACAGTGTCGTGGAGGGCGGCGGTGGCCAGAATCTCCTGGTCGGTGGTCATGGTGGCCACGATGGCCACGGCTTCCATGGGATGGACTATGTAGGGGAGGTTCTTCCCTTTGCGCTCCTGCCCCTGGTGGGCCTGGGCGGCGAAGATGATGGCTTTGTCGAGGATGGAGGTGTCCATTACTTGCAGATGTTGATTTTCCCAGCCTGCTCGAAGATGCGCTTGGCGCGCTGGTGGTTGGCTTCGGCGTTGCCGCCGAGGGCGTTGAAGATGAATTCCAGTCCGAGGACACCCGAGCCTTGCCGCAGGACGTGGACGCAGCAGAGGTTCTGGAGGGTGACGGAGAGGGCGATGATGTCGAGGTCGGTGCCCGACATCTGGTGGAGAGCCAGTTGGTAGGCGTCGTCGCTGCTGTTGCGGAGGAGTCGTTCCACGTCGCCGAGGGTGTGGAATCCGAGGCTGAGGAGCACCTGGAGGTAGGGCATGAGGTTGTCGTCGAACACTTCGGCCTGGTTGATGATGGCGATGCGTTTGGCCAGATGCCGGAAGGGGTCGAGCTCGAGGTAGCTGCGGAAGGTGTCGCCGTCGAGGGGCACGCTGTCGAAGTCGCCGTCGGCCACGAGCGACTGGACGTTGCGGCGGTAGTCGGTGATGGCCATGCGGATGCGGCTGAACTGTTCGTCGGCCAACTCGAGCATGCCGGCGATGCGGTTCATGTTGCGCAGGTGCTCGCGGGGGATCTCGATGTCGGTCTTGTAGCCCATATCGTGGTTGATGGTGGCCCAGACGTGCTGGAGAGCCGTGCGCATCTGAATCTCGAATCGTATCTGGTTCAGCTCGGGGTGCTCGGGGTCGGAGCAGAGGGCGGCGGGGAGGCGGCAGATGTAGTGTAGCGACATGTAGCCGAAACGGTCGAGGTCGAGCAGCTTGCGCTTGTCGACGGAGTTGTCCCAGTCCACCTCGAAGGTCTTCTCCACGAGGGCGGCGATTTTGTCCACCTCGTCGGTGTAGAAGGTGATGATGCGGCAGCCGAGGATGTCGGTGATGTCGTCGAGGGTGGCATATTTGTGCCCCTTGAGCTCCAGTTTCCCGGAAAGGCTTTTCTCGGTCTTGATGCGCGACTCGATGGCAGTGACGTACAGGTGGTTGTCTTCCACAATGCGGTGGAGTGTCTGGGTCACTACCTCCTGCAGCCGCTCATGGAGTGCCCGCCGTTCGCGGTACTCGTCGAGAATCATCTCGCAGTGCAGGTCGAGACTCATACTATCTTGATGATGTTGGAGAAACCGGTGATGTCGAACACTTCGCGCACCTGCGGGCGCATGTTGCGGAGCACAAGGCTGCCGCCGCGGGCCATCACGCTCTTCTGGAGCATGAGGAACATGCGGAGTCCCTGGCTCGAGGTGTATTCCATGCCCGAGCAGTCCATCTCGATGTCGGGCTTTTCGCCCTGCATCAGGGGCGCGAGGTCCTGCTGGAATTTGTCGGCATTCGTCGTGTCGATGCGGCCGTTCAACGTGACAAGGGTCTTCCCCTCCTGTGTCTGTATAGTTGTATCCATAGTTCTATTCTCAATTATCAATTTCCCCGGCTCCCGCCCATTCCTCCCCTAAGTTAGGGGAGGTGGCCCGAAGGGCCGGAGGAGTGTGTCTTTCAATTACACATTTACACATTCACACATTTACACATTCTCAGTATATTGCACCCCTCCTCATAGCGGTACTCGATGCTATCCATCATCTGCTTGCAGAGGAAAATGCCCAAACCGCCGATGTTGCGCTCCTCGGCGCCGAGGGTGATGTCGGGGTCGGGTTTGTCAAGGGGGTTGAAGGGTGTGCCGGCATCGCGCAGCTCGATGGTGAGTGTCAGGCCGTCGTGGCTCAGCGACGTCCCCGCCTCCAGCCAGCCGATGCCGCCCTCGTAGGCGTAGCGTACCACGTTCTCGACGGCCTCCTCGACGGAAAGCCGTATCTTGAACTCCAGGGCCTCGTCCTTTGGGATGTCCGGCGACGCCATGAGGTACTCGATAATCTCGGAACTCTTGTCCTTGATAGGATTAAACCTTTTCTTCATATAATACACTCATTATTGTTATATCGTCATTCTGCATATTCCCCTCCACGAACTCCTTCACCGAGGCGAAGAGGCTCTCGACCACCTCCTGCTCCGTGCTCTTCGGGTCGCGCACCAGTGCCGTCGAGGCCCACGCCAGCAGCCGCTCTTCGCCATACTGCGCGTGGTCGTCGCGTTCGGCCTCCGTGACGCCGTCGGTGTAGAGCACCAGCCGCGTGCCCGGCTTCAGTTGCATCTCCTCGGCCTCGTACTGGAAGTCGGCGAAGACCCCTAACGCCAGGTTGGCCTTGGCCTTGAGGAGGTAAGGTTCGCCGTCGGGCGGCACGACGAGGATGGGGTTGTGGCCTCCGTTGCAATAGCGCAGCAGGCCGGTCTTGGGGTCGAGACGCCCCACGAAGAGGGTCACGAACATGCCCCCGCTGTTGGCGTCGACGACGCTGTTGTTGACGCGCCCCACGGCCTCGCCGAGGCTCAGCCCCAGTCCTGCCACGAAGCGCAGCGCGGCGCGCGTGATGGCCATCATCAGCGCCGCCGGGGCGCCCTTGCCCGACACGTCCCCCACGGCGAAGTAGAGGCCGCCGTCGGGTCGCCAGTTGAAGTCGTAGAGGTCGCCGCCCACCTCCTTGGCTGGCTCCAGCAGGGCGTGCAGGCACGTCGGGAAGTCGGTGCGCAGCATTCCCAGCTGTATGTCGCGGGCCACCGTGAGCTCTCCTTCCATGCGGTCCACGGGCTTCGTGAGCTGCCGCAAGGTGAGCCAGCAGACGAGGGAGACTATCAGCAGTCCCACCAGCCCCATGACGATGAGCTGGAGGAGCATCCTGTTGGCCGACCGCAGCACGTCGGAGTACTGGCACACGATGGTCGCCGACCAGCCCATGCGCAGGGGAGCATAGACGGCGTAGGACCAGTGTCTCCCTGTGCGGAAGCGGATGAGGCTGTCGCCCCCTTTCTTCATCTCGTTGTGGAGGCGCTGCAGCTGCTCGTTTTTGCCTCCCTGCTCGCGGATCATCTCCAGTAGGGCGGGGTCGTCGATGCCGATGACCGTCTCGTCCTGACAGAGGATGGAGGCCACCGAGTTGGGGTAGGGCCGTATGGTGTGCAGCAGCGAGTCAATCCAGTCGATGGCGATGTCGGCTGTGATGATGGCGAAGACCTTCCCGTCGGCATCCTTTATGGGGTAGCTGTAGGTGGTCATCAGCCGCTCGCCGCCGTTTTCGTCGAAGTAGGGATTGCTCCAGTGGGGTTCTCCCGTCTCGTAGGGCATCTTGAACCATTCCATCTGGTGGTAGTCGTAGTCGGGGTTCCCCAGCTGCTTGGTGAGGGTCTCACCGCTGGCGGGGTCGCGGTAGGAGTAGGGCGAATACCAGTGGTCGCCGCGGTGGACACCGTCGGCGAAAGCCACGGCGCACCCGATTACCTTGTCGCTCTGCGACACCGCCTCGTGGGTTAGGTGCGTGAGGAAGTTGTCGTTCGAGGCCATCGCCGCCACCACCTGGGCACCGGCGCAGGTCGTGACTTCCACCTCCGCCATCGGCAGCTCGATTTCCTTGATCATCGCATCCAGACGGTTCCCCGTCGCGTTGGCGGCCTCCTCCGCAATGGTATTGTACGACGACCATGCCACCACGCCCAGCATGACGACAAACAAGACGGCGACAATAAACAATATGTTGAATGTCAACCGCGTGGAAGTACTTTTCTTCTTCATTGGCTTCTACGTTTCATCCTGCAAAGATACGAAAAAAACGCCAACTAAAAACTATAAACCATAAACATTAAACTCTTTTTCGTATCTTTGCACCAAAAACAGAAGCAACCTATGGGCAAACAAGTGTCAGAAATCAAAGTTATTGGCAAAGTCGGCAACATCGATGGATACAGAGGCTACGACGGCAAGTATCATGTCCGACTACACCAGCCCGATGTCAAGAATCCCCGCACGGAGAAACAAACTGCTAACCGCGACGCCTTCTCCCTCGCCTCAAAACTGGTACCCTATATCGACCCCGTCCTTCGCGAGGTCAATATGGCCAACGGCATCGCTCCCACCCGTCACGGTAAGAAGGTCGCCAAAGTCAAGAAGCATCTTTCCCAACTCCCCGAAGGCCAGCACCTCCCCGCTGACCTCCCCATCGTCGACGCCCCCGCTGTCGACCTCCATTTCAAGGAACTCACTCTGACGCGCACGGAAGCCACCTTCACCCTCCATGCCGCCATCGACCCGCGCCTCACCTGTCGCTTCTTCCGTTGCGCCGCCGCCATCCTCATCTACAACTCCAAGCGAGACGAATACCATAATGCCACCTCCTGGCAGCCCGCCATCGACGACCTCACCTTGTCCATCCCCACCTCCTGGCAGAAAGACGACCTCCAAGCCGTCGCCTATATCCTCCTTGCCTTCAAAAAGAAAGTCGTCGCCGACCTCCCCATCTCCATCCCCCCCGCCACAACCAACCTCTCTGACCTCCAACACCTCGAATGGTCCCAACTCCACACCGTCCCACTCCTTCCCTAAGTTAGGGTTGAGCACAAGCTCCAGTTGAGTTTCGCAACGGCCCGGAGTGTGCCCCCCAATAGTCCCGTATGTTGCGATATCATCGCAACATCCCCGTTCCCTCACCACACCAATACCACTACACCTCCACGCCACCCCCATACCATCTTCGATACCCCTCCGATGCAACTCCAATGCAACTCCGACTTATCCACACTTACTGTTCATAACTCACACCTAAAAATCTTGATTATCCACCCAGAACGAACCAACTAACCCGACGCCCCTTCTCCGCACCCGCCTCCCTCACAAAAAATAGCGTCCCAGTCACCCTCTCCCGTCCTTAGGACAACACACTCCCATAACGCCACCCCTCCACAATTATTGTCCCTCGTGTTCTTTTTTTTGTTGCCCTCATCTCATGCATCGAAAGAAAAACAGAATAAAATTATAGGGGATGTATCTGACGTTTTAGAACAAAATTAGCACAAAGTATCTGACGTTTTGAAACATCTTCGTATCTATATATCTCAGAATCAATATACGAACCACTCAGGTAGATTGCTGAATACAGGAAGAGTACAGAGGAGGACGAACCGACCGCAAGTTCACAGAAAAGTTCACAGAAAAGTTCACAGAAATCATCGAACTCATCAAGGCGAATGCAAGCATTACCACACAGCAGATGGCCGACCAACTGGGCATCTCCCGTCGTGCAGTAGCCAAAGCGATAGCCAAACTCCAGGCAGAAGACCGCATCCGCCGCGTCGGCCCCGACAAAGGTGGCCACTGGGAAGTCCTTAAGGATGAATAGGCAATAGAATCGCCTAGTAACGTGTAACCAAATTGTGTCGAAGCCCCATCATCCCATTACCCCCACTCATGTAGTGTGTGGATAACGTGTAAAGAAAATGTGTCGAAGACACATCATCCTATTAACCCCACACTTGTAGTGTGGGGTCTGAATCCCCAACTCAAGCCGCGTGTCGAAGACACGCTACATCATACAATTATCCCCCTCCTGAAACCTATATTCCTCTGCCCGTCCATTTCCCCGACACCAATAAATTCCGAACAAAACCCCAATATGTCAGAAAAAATGTGTACCTTTGCAATTACAAATTGCAAAACACACAACGAAAACACATAGAACACAACACGATACATGAACAGCTACAGCTTTTCTGGCCACGAATCCTTCTCCTGCAAGTCATTATGGCTCAAGAAAGGATATGATTCTGTCGTGCAGGAACGCGTTTTCTTTTGCAATAGCAATGTCCAAAAGATGAAAGGAGAAATCCAATGACTGACAAACCCCATTTCGTGTTCCGTGACGGCATGACAGCCGACAGCAATTATGTGTAATGGATAGCTGACATCAAAGGCCGTTACCGCAGCAGTCAAATCAAAGCTGCCATAAAGGTGAATACGGCGCTGTTGGAATTTTACTGGAGCGTAGGGCGTGACCTCGTCGCTCTTAAGGCCGAAGAGCGTTGGGGCAGTGGAATAGTGAAGCAATTCGCCTTGGATATGCGGAATGCTTTCCCCGATGCAAAAGGCTTCTCTGACACCAACGTGAAATATATGAAACGCTGGTATTTGTTCTATTATGAGCGAGTTATAAAAGGCCAGCAACTTGCTGGCCAAATTGACGTGACAGAAAAAAGTCACCAACTTGGTGACATTTTAGAAATGCCTGATATATTTGGCCTTGTTCCATGGAAGCAACACATCCTAATCATATCCAAGACCCAAACCCTTGAGGAAGCTCTCTTTTATATTGACAAGGTAGTGACAGAGGGGTGGAGCCGCAGCTGGCTCGAAGACCAGGTTGCCCACAATCTATACCGAAACCAAGGTGCCGCCATCACAAACTTCGACAACACACTGCCCGCCCCACAAAGTCAGCTGGCCAAAGAGTTGCTGAAGAACGAGTATAATTTGAGTTTCATCACCGCCGAAAGCGTTAAACGTGAAAGAGACTTGGAAGAAGACCTCGTCGCTAATGTCACTCGCTTCCTTCTGGAGCTTGGAAAAGGGTTCGCTTATGTAGGCCGACAGATGGAGTTGCGAATGGATGAAGAAACAGCATTCTTCCCTGATCTGGTGTTCTATCACATACCTCAGAAACGTTATGTAATCATCGAACTGAAAGCCGTAAAGTTTGAGCCTGAGTTTGCAGGTAAACTTAATTTCTACGTTACTGCTGCCGACAAACTCCTCAGAGGTGACGGAGACAACGAATCTGTGGGTCTGATTATCTGCAAGACGGCTAAGAGAACAATAGTGGAATGGTCGTTGCAAGACATAGCCAAGCCGTTAGGCGTAGCCACCTACCAGTTGGAAGAGGTGGTGGCCCGCACCGTCAGGGAACTGGAACAACGAAAGAAGGAGAAAAAATAACCCCTTCACAAGAGCGCGAACAGAAAGTGCTTTCTTTCTGTGTCGAACCGTAGAATGGTGTCCGACAAACATGCCAAGGCACGATAGTCTAGTGACCCCACCACCAAGCAAGCCTTTGTGTGCCAACGGCACATCATCCTATTAACCCCACACTTGTAGTGTGGGGTCTGAATCCCCGACTCAAGCCGCGTGTCGAAGACACGCTACATCATACAATTATCCCCCTCCCGAAACCCGCATCTCTTTGCCCGCCCATTACCCCGGCATCAATAAATTCCGAACAAAACCCCATTATGTCAGAAAAAATGCGTACCTTTGCATTTTAAATTAAATGAGTGAAAACGCCTTGGAGAAGAATATAGAAATAAGGTTTATAAAGCAACTTGAACAAGAGCAAAAATACACCTATCGTCCTGATATTCATGATAGAGATGCTCTTGAGAAGAACTTTCGGCAGAAGTTCGAGGCTCTGAATCGCGTCCATTTGTCCGACAAAGAATTTGAACGTTTGCTGGATGAAATTGTTGATTCCGATGTCTTTGTTGCCTCAAAGCGACTACGCGAACGTAATACTTTCTTCCGCGAAGACGGAACACCGCTTCAATATACACTCGTCAATATAAAAGATTGGTGCAAAAATGAGTATGAGGTCGTTCATCAGTTACGTATTAACACCCGAAACAGTCACCATAGGTACGATGTCATTCTGCTAATCAATGGATTGCCTCTGGTTCAGGTGGAATTGAAAAATTATGAGGTCAGCCCACGACGGGCAATGCAACAAATTGTTGACTACAAGAATGACTCAGGCAATGGCTATAACAATACATTGCTTTGTTTCATGCAACTGTTCATTGTTAGCAATCAAACCAATACATATTTCTTTGCCAATAACAATAATCGCCATTTTAACTTCAACGCCGACGAACATTACCTACCAGTCTACAAATGGGCCGATGAAAACAACCAAAAAATACTGAATCTTGATGCCTTTAGAGAGACTTTTTTGCCGAAGTGCAAACTTGGCGAGATGATAAGCCGTTACATGGTATTGGTATCAAGTGAGCAGAAAATACTTGTCATGCGTCCATATCAGATTTACGCGGTAAAGGCTATTATCAAGAGCATCGAGGAGAATCGTGGCAACGGATACATTTGGCACACTACAGGTAGCGGAAAAACTCTCACTTCTTTCAAGGCCTCAACCATATTGAAAGACAACCCAGATATTGAAAAGTGCCTGTTTGTTGTAGACAGAAAAGACCTTGACAGACAAACTCGAGAGGAGTTCAATCGCTTTCAAGAGAAATGTGTGGAGGAGAATACAAATACAGATTCTCTTGTTAGGCGTATGCTTTCCGATGATTACACCGACAAGGTTATTGTCACCACCATACAGAAACTCGGTGTGGCCCTTGATCAACAGAATAAACGCAAGTATCTCGATTTCTTGAAGCCGCTACGCGACAAGAAGATGGTTTTCATTTTCGACGAGTGCCACCGTTCTCAGTTCGGAGACAATCATAAAGCCATAAAAGAGTTCTTCCCCAATGCCCAGTTGTTCGGATTTACAGGGACTCCTATTTTTGAAGAAAACGCTACTTATACGCAAATCACTGGTGAAGAGGCGCAATATAAGACAACAAAAGACATTTTCCCCAACGAGTTGCACACTTACACTATTACTAATGCCATTGAAGATGAAAACGTGCTCCGTTTCCATATCGAGTACTTCCAAACCGAACAAGATTCTGCAGATATTAGCGAGCGTCAGCGCAAGCAGGGCATAATAGACTCAATCCTTCAGAAACAAAATGCGGATGGCCCAATAAAACATGATATTGCCACAAATCACCGTCGTTTCAATGCACTTTTTGCTACCGATTCCATCAATGATGCAATAGAATACTACAAGCTGTTCAAGGCGACACAAAAGAAACTGATAACAGAAGATAGTACCTTCGAGCCATTGAATATCACATGTATATTCTCTCCTCCGGCAGAGGGAAACAAGGATACAGAGCAGTTGCAAGCAGACCTGCCTCGCGAACAGTACGATAATAGCAAGGAGCCCGACAAAAAGAAGAAAGCGCTTCAATCTATTATTGATGATTATAACAAGCAGTATGATACGAACCATAACATTAACGAGTTTGATGCCTACTATCAGGATGTTCAAAAGCGTATCAAAGACCAGCAATACACCAACAAGGATTATCCGCATAAAAACAAAATTGACATCGCCATAGTGGTCGATATGCTACTGACGGGATTTGATTCCAAGTACCTCAACACACTATATGTAGACAAACGTTTGCAGTACCATGGGTTGATTCAAGCATTCTCTCGCACCAACCGAATATTGAATGATACAAAACCGTATGGCAACATCTTGGATTTCCGCGGCCAACAGAATGCCGTTGACGAGGCTATTGCCTTGTTCTCTGGAGAACGGAAAGAACAAGCTCGGCAGATATGGCTCGTAGAACCTGCCGAGAAAGTAATTGAGAAGTATAAAGGGGCTATTGACAATTTACGCGATTTCATGCGCGGTCAAGATGTTGATTTTAGTGCTGATGGCGTCAATAATCTTCAAGGTGATGCTGCACGTATAGAGTTTGTCAATCTGTTTAAAGAAGTTCAACGCTGCAAAACAAAGATTGATCAGTATACCGACATCCCGGCCGATGAACATGTCGCCATTGATAATATGCTCTCGCCGGTCGAGTTGCAGGCATTCCGTAGCGCATATCTTGAAACTGCTCGTGATATGCGCAGTGTGCGTGAGCAGAATCCCGAGACCATCTCTCCTGAGGTACAAGACCTTGACTTCGAGTTTGTGTTGTTCGCTTCTTCTATTATCGATTACGACTATATCATGGAGCTTATTACCCGTTATGTCGGTGAACCCAAGAAAATGAAGATGACAAAGGAACAGTTGATTGGACTGATTTCTTCAAGTGCCAATCTTCTTGACGAGCGGGATGATATCATTGCATACCTTGATAGTCTCGATGGTGTTAACGGCCGATCAGTGGAAGAGGTAAAAGCAGGTTATGAGTTGTTTAAGACTGAGAAATATGCCAAAGAGTTAATGTTGGTTTCGGAACGGCATCATATTGGCATCTCTTCTTTGCAGTATTTTGTAAATGATATTGTTGAGCGTAGTATATTTGATGGAGAGAAACTAAACGATTTGCTTGAGCCTCTCAATCTCGGGTGGCGATCCCGTACCGAGGCTGAAAAGAATTTAATGAAAGACCTTGTCCCATTGCTAAATCGTATGGCTGGGGGGAAGGAAATATCTGGATTGTCCGCTTATGAAAAAGAAAATTAGTCTCAGATAATGGAAACATCAGACATTATTCCAACACTTAGATTTCCTAAGTCAAGAGGAAGGAACAGATGGGTTGTTTCTACAATCGGTGAGATTTTCGAGTCTTTACCGACAGCTTCATATTCTCGGGCATATCTATCAGAAGAAGGAAGTATCGGCTATATCCATTATGGAGATATCCACACAAAATACAATTCATATATTGACCTGTCTAAGGTAAAGTTACCGTCTATTCCTGTGGAGTTGAAAAAGAAATATCGTTTTGTAAAAGATGGCGATTTGGTTTTGACCGATGCTTCTGAAGACTATTTGGGTATTGGGAAAGCCGTAGAAATAATAAACGTTGGTAAACACAAAACAATCTGCGGATTGCATACTATTCTGCTGAGAGAAACACAGCATGTGTTTTGTGTTGGTTTCAAAACTTATTTATTTCAAAGTCCAACGGTAAAAAAACAAATTGAAAGATTGTCTGTTGGGTTTAAGGTCAATAGTATTTCTTACAATGCAATAAAAGACATTCGAATTGCTTACCCAGATAACAAGCAGGAACAGGAGAAAATATCAAAATGCTTGCAGACTATAGAAACAGAGATACGGGCAAATGTGGTTGCATTGAACAAGATGCTTCAACATAAAAAAGCGCTTCTCCAAAACCTATTTCCACAAAGAGGGGAAGTCACACCTAATAAATGTTTTAATGACTCCGACAAAAAAGAAGGGTGGAGAATTAAGTTTGGTGGAGATCTGTTTTATCCTGTGTCAAACAAAAATCATCAATTCGAATTACCAATACTGGCCATTTCCCAAGGAAAAGGAGCCATACCTCGAGATGAGATTAATTACCGTGTTTCTGTTAGTGAAAAAAGTATTGAAGGATATAAAGTAGTTGAGGTTGGGGATTTTATAATTAGTTTACGATCTTTCCAAGGTGGTATTGAATATTCCAGATACAGAGGTTTATGTAGTCCCGCATATGTTGTATTGCGAAAGAAAACAGACAATCTTTATGATGATTTTTACAGACACTATTTTAAGACCACCCGTTTCATTCAAGACTTGACGCGTAATCTTGAAGGCATTCGCGACGGAAAGATGATTAGCTTTCAGCAGTTCTCAGAAATTAGAATCCCTTATCCTTCCTATGAAGAGCAACAGAAGATTGCAGATATTTTAACTAGTTTAGACAAAATTATTGAACTAAAAAAAAGAAAGATTGAGCTATTAAAGTTGCAAGAAAAAGGCTTATTACAGCAACTTTTCCCCCAAAGCGAATGATATGAACGAATTAAACAATATAGCCAAAGAATTAGCAGAATCCCCATATACAATATCATTGATATATGCATTTAATGCCACTGGTAAAACTCAATTATCGGTGGCTTACAAGGATGTGACCAAAGAGAATAATGGAGGGGAACATGCTGGGGTTTATTATAATGCATATAGCGAAGATCTATTTCAATGGGATAATGATGAAGAAGACAATAATCGGAATGTGAATTTGAGAGTTATTCCGAGTAGTTTAAATAATTTCCACTCATATCTTTTGGAAGATCCCAATCGCATACAAGAAAAACTCAATAAATACTATCCTAACTATACATTTAGACTCAATTCCTTTGGGAGAACAGAGTCAGATTCGGAAAAGGGGATTTATTCCATTTCATTCTTCTCAAAAGAAGATGAGGAGATGTTGTCTCCGATTAAAATATCAAGAGGGGAAGAACGAATCTTTATTTGGTGCTTTTTTCTGGCATTGTTCGAATACGATGATTGGGTCGGCAAACAGAGTGCCCATATTTTTATAGATGACCCTATATCAAGTCTAGATGACCATAATTTATATATAACCACCGATAGCATTTGCGAGTTAATTGATAATAATTATAAGCAAAAGAAAATTTTTATTACAACACACCATATTGGTATGTTTTCCGTATTGTCGGATTGGTTGACAAAGGGTGATAAAAGTAAGAGATTTGAGAAATTAACAAGACTATGTATTCTAGAACGTACAGATGCGGGCATTCAACTCAAAGAATGCAACGAAGGGGTATTCTTGTTCCATCTTCATCTCTTAAAGACATTGCAGGATTCTGTAAATTCAGAGATATATTCCTATCACTTTGTTCTTTTGCGTCAATTGTTGGAAAACATCTCATCATTCCTCGGTAGCGGACGAACATCATATGTTCTCGATAGGATAGGCATAAGTGATAGCAATAATATTATGAACCAGATCAATTCGTTATCGCATAAGGATGCCTATCAATTACTGTATTACAAACCTTCATCTAGCGAAACCAAATTGATGAAAGATGTTATTGCAGCAATACAAAATAAATACCAATTTCATATTTAATCATGGCAACCGGTAAACATCAAGAGTTAGGTAAAGCATTATGGGGTGTCGCAAATAGTTTGAGGGGCTCTATGATGGCAGACGACTTTCGTGATTATATGTTATCTCTTTTATTTCTACGATACCTATCGGATAATTACGAAAAGGCAGCCCAAAAAGAGCTGGGGAAAGAGTATCCTCAGTCTGTAAAAAAGGGGACAACTCCTTTGCAAGCATGGTATAATAAAAACAAAAAGGACATTGAGCTTTTTGAAAGCCAAATGAAGAAAAAAGTTCACTATGTCATAAAGCCCAAATATCTATGGAGTAACATCGTTGAACTATCTAGAACACAGGACGAACAACTTCTAAAGACTCTTGAGCGAGGTTTTAAATATATTGAAGAAGAATCATTTGAGAGCACATTTAAAGGCTTGTTTTCTGAGGTCAATTTGAGCTCTGACAAACTGGGGAAAGATTATTCGGAAAGGAATATAGTAATTTCTAAAGTTATAAAGACTATCTCCGAAAAGATTAAAGAGTTGTCCGCGATAGACGATGACCTCGGTTCAGCTTATGAATATCTGATTGCTGAGTTCGCTGCTGGTTCTGGTCAAAAGGCCGGAGAATTTTATACGCCGCAAATGGTTTCATCCATTCTATCCCGTATTGCGACACTTGATTGTCAAGATCCAAAGAATGGCAAAAAGACTAAAATTAAAAAAGTACTCGATTTTGCTTGCGGTTCAGGTTCGTTGCTACTGAATGTTCGCCGAGAGATGGGAGAGACTGGCATAGGCAAGATATACGGACAGGAAAAGAACATAACCACGTACAACCTTGCTCGGATGAATATGCTCCTACACGGAGTAAAAGACACCGAGTTTGAGATTCATCATGGGGATACTCTTGCAAATGATTGGGATATTCTAAATGAACCAAATCCAGCTAAGAAGATGGAGTTTGATGCCATTGTAGCCAATCCACCATTCAGCCTTCGTTGGGATCCTTCTGAAGAAACGGCGAAAGATTTCCGCTTTAGTCGATATGGTATTGCGCCCAAGTCTGCAGCTGATTTTGCTTTTCTACTTCACGGATTGCATTATTTGAGTGACGATGGGACGATGGCAATCATCCTGCCACATGGCGTATTGTTCCGTGGTGGACGAGAAGAACCCATTCGCAAAAAGCTATTGGAAGACGACTATATTGATGCCATTATTGGATTGCCATCCAATCTCTTTTATTCTACAGGTATTCCTGTCTGTATTGTTGTACTGAAGAAATGCCGTAAAACCAAAAACATCTTGTTTATCAATGCTGCCGAGTATTTTACTCCCGCAAAACGACAGAATGTTCTTGAAGAGACACATGTAGAAAGAATTGTTGAAACCTACAAATCTCGTCAGGAAATACCTCGTTTCTCTAGAAAAGTCGAGCCGGAAGAAATCGTAGAGAATGGATACAATCTGAACATTGTCAGATATGTCAGCCTTGCCCAAGAAGAAGTCCCGATAGACTTGAATGACGTTCACAAACAACTCGTGGAAATAGAAAAAGAAATTGCTGCCGCCAAAGCCGAACACAACAAATACCTCCGCGAACTTGGATTGCCCGAACTGCCATAAGTGTCAATATGATGATATCAAACGGTACAAGAATGGAATTGTTTATAAACTATAAAGTATCATATTTTTTTCCGTATCTTTGCAAAAGGAAAAAACACTATCAAAAGATATAACACTATGGACAACAACCTCAAACAGAAGATAGACGCGCTGGTGGCGGAGATTTCTACCATCAACGATTTGACCCACAAGGTTTCCATTTTGGAGTACATGGAACAGCAGTCTTCCTACATGCTCTGGCAACTGCAGGACGAGATTCATATCGACTATGACTCGCAGAATGTATAGGGCGCTGGCGTTGATGCTGGCGTTGACACTAACGCTGGCCTCCTGTTCGGGGGGCTACTCCTTCACGGGAGCCTCTATCCCGGCGGAGGCGAAGACGCTCTCGCTGAAACAGTTCCCCAACTACGCCTCGACGGTGAACCCCACGCTCAGCCAGACACTCTACGACAAGCTGCAGCAGATGTTCTCGTCGCAGACGCCGCTGAACATCACCTCCGCTGACGGCGACCTCCAGATTACCGGCGAGATTACCGACTACTCCACCCGCGCCTCGTCACTCTCCAGCGACGACAATGTGGCCACCAACCGCTTCACTATCACCGTCAAGGTGAAGTTCACCAACCGCTTCGACCCCAAGGCCGACTTCGAGCAGAGCTTCTCGCGCTTCAAGGACTATGACGCATCGCGCGACTTTTCGGCGGTGGAAGCTTCGCTGGTGAGTGAAATCGTCAACGAACTATGCGAAGACATCTTCAACAAGTCCGTGGTGAACTGGTAATCGGATGGCTGTTGGCCATCGGCGCCACGACAGTCTATCTCCTCACCCTCGAACCCTCCACCAGTTTCTGGGACTGCGGCGAGTTTATTGCCGTCTCCTACCTGCTGCAGGTGGGACACCCCCCGGGAGCGCCTCTCTATCAGTTGCTGGCGCACGCCTTCTCCTGGCTGGCGGGTGGCGACATGATGGCTGTGGCGCGCTGCTGCAACGCCCTTTCCGCCGTGGCGGGAGGGCTGACGGTAATGTTCCTCTACTGGACAATCCTCCTCACCTTCCCGAAACTTCCGAAGGGAGAGGAAAACACTCGCACATTCACTTCCCACCTCCCTGCCCTCGTCGGCTCCCTTTGCTACCTCTTCTGCGACACCGCCTGGTTCTCGGCGGTCGAGAGCGAGGTCTACTCCCTCGCCGTTTTCATCGCCGCCGTCATCGTCTGGGCTGCGCTGCGGTGGTACCATCAGCCCGACGGCCGCTGGCTCCTCCTCATTGCCTTCCTCGCCGGCCTCGGCGCCTGCGTCCACCTGCTGACCCTGCTGACCCTCCCAGCCGTCCTTCTATTGGTAATCCTCAAGAAAGGTTATAGGTTAAAGGTTATAGGTTATCGTTCTCCTTTTAGTTTTTACCTTTTAGTTTTTAGTTTTTTTCTCCTCGGCCTCACGCCCTACCTCATCATCCCCATCCGAGCCAATGCAGGGACACCCATCAACGAGGGCAATCCCTCGACTCCCGCCGCCTTCCGTGCCTATCTGGCCCGCGACCGGTACGAGCATGCTCCCCTCTATCCCCGCATGTGGCGCAAACACAAGAACGACGACATCTATGCCGCCTCGTGGTCGGGGGGTGACACAACCCTTGCGGGCAATCTGAGATACTATGCCTCGTATCAGTTGACCTACATGTACCTGCGTTACCTGATGTGGAACTTCTCGGGCCGTTACAACGACCGTCAGGGATATGGTTCGCCGCAGAACGGACAGTTCATCACGGGCATCCCGCCCCTCGACCGCCTCCTCGTGGGCACCGGCAATAGCCTCCCCGACAGCCTCCCCACCGCCGGCCACAACCGCTACTTCCTCCTCCCCCTGCTTTTGGGCTTGCTGGGCCTCTACGCCCTCTGGCGCGACCGCCGCATGTTTTGGATACTCTTGACTCTTTTCCTGATGGGCGGCATCGTCCTCAACCTCTATCTCAATCACCCCGCCTACGAGCCCCGCGAACGCGACTACGCCTATATCCTCAGCTTTTATGCCTTCGCCATCTTCATCGCCCACGGAGCAAGAATGGTTATTGGTTATTGGTTAAAGGTTATTGAAAAGAGGAAACCTGCCAACTCCAAATTCTCAATTCTCAGTTCTCAATTCTCAATTATTCTCCTCGCCGTCCCCCTCCTCATGGCCTGTCAGAATTGGGACGACCATGACCGCAGCGGGCGGTATATTGCGCGCGATGCCGCCGCCAACATCCTCAACTCCTGCTCACGCAACCCCAAGGGGTCGGTCCTTTTCACCTACGGCGACAACGACACCTTCCCCCTCTGGTACATTCAGACCGTCGAGAAGGAACGTCCCGACGTGCGCGTCGAGAATATCGGCCTCATTGGTTGGGTGAATTTCAAGACCCTTCTGACCGAGAGTCTTGAAGAGAACCGTCCCGTATATTTCACCCACTACGCCTACAACCACTTCCGCCAATTCCTGCCCAAGAGGCTTGTCCTTGAAGGCAACACATTCCGCCTCAACCTCTCGGCCACCGAGGACAACGACACTGTCGATTGCGATGCCTTCTTCCTTCATCTTGTTGACGATATGCACTGGCATTCTCTTGAAGGTGTCTATATCGACGAGACCTGCTGCAAGTTCCTCGAGCAGTTCTGGAAGGATGTCCTTTTGCTGGCCAACAACCTTGCCGACCGCGACCAAAAGCGGCAGGCCCTTGCCGCCCTCGACAAGACCATCACCGAGATACCCCTCACGGCCATCCAGGACCCCCTGCTCATGGAGCAGATAGCCCTCGCATACAGCCATGCCGGCGACGAGGAGGGCTCCCTCTATGTGCGTAGCTATCTGCGCACCCTCCTCCGCGAGCAGCTCGACTACTACCACTCGCAGTCTCCTGCCCGCCAGCGGGTCATGCCTCTCACCCTTCGTCCACGCGAGGAACTCATGGAACGTCTCTGAATGCGGTGTGCGTAATTCGGATTTTTTGTGTATCTTTGCACCGTCTTTTTATAGATAGAGAATGTCGAATCAATACAGCAATCGCAGTGGTATAGTGAAGATTATCTTCCTTGCGGTCGGAGTGGTGTTTGTGCTCCGGCTTGCGGTATTGCAGATTTTCGACGACGAATACAAGGAAAAGGCGGAAAGGCAGTCGTTGCGCAACATCACACAGTACCCCGCCCGCGGCCTGATGTACGACCGCAATGGGAAACTGTTGGTGTACAACGAGGCGGTGTACGACCTGATGGTCATCCCCCGCATGGTGAAAGACCTCGACACGGCAGCCTTCTGCAGTGCAGTGAACATCACGCGCGAGGACTTCGACGCCCGCATGAAGAAGGCATACACCTACTCACCCTATTCGGCTTCCATCTTCATGAAGCAGATCTCGAAGGAGGAGTTTGGCCGCTGGGAAAGCCAGCTGTACAAGTTCAAGGGCTTCTATATCTCGAAACGCACCCTCCGCATCTACGACCGTCCCATCGCGGCGCATGTCCTCGGCTATGTGGGAGAGGTCAACGAGAAGGACCTGGAGAAAGACCCCTACTACAAACGCGGCGACTACATTGGTAAGAGTGGCCTGGAGGCCTCGTACGAAGAATTGTTGCGGGGCACCAAAGGCAAGCGCATCATGCAGGTGGATGTCCACAACCGCGAGATAGGGCATTATATGCACGGCCAGCTGGACACCATGCCCGTGGAAGGGCTGAACCTCTACACCACCCTCGACGCCGACCTGCAGGAGTATGCCGAGCAGCTGATGGCCAACAAGCGCGGCTGCATCGTGGCCATCGAGCCCTCGACGGGCGAGGTGCTGACACTCCTTTCGGCCCCCTGCTACGACCCCAATCTGCTGGTGGGGCGCGTGCGTGGCGAGAACTTCCTCAAACTACAGGCCGACATCGCCAAGCCTCTCTTCAACCGTGCCCTCCAGGCGCAGTATCCTCCGGGAAGTATCTTCAAGGTGGCACAGGCCATGATAGCCCTCCACCTCGGAGCCATCACCCCGAGCACCGGCTTCGTGTGCGACAAGGTGCTGGGCTGCCACAACCATCCCAGTGCACACAGCGTGCAGGAGGCCATCAAGATGTCGTGCAACCCCTACTTCTACTACACCTACCGCCGCGTTATCCAGCAGGGCAAATACAAGAACATCTACAAAGACAGCCAGTACGGGCTGACCGTCTGGCACGACTACATGCTGCGTTTCGGCTTCGGCCAGCGCCTCGACATCGACCTGCCCAACGTCAAGAAGGGCAACATCCCCGACACGGCCTTCTACAACCGCTGGTACGGCAAGGAACGGTGGGCTTTCTCGACCATCTTCTCCAACAGCATCGGGCAGGGCGAGGTGGAAGTCGTCCCTCTGCAGATGGCCAACCTCGCCTGCATCGTGGCCAACCGGGGCTACTACATCACGCCGCATCTGGTGCGCTACTATGGCCCCGACTCGACAAAGATAGACAAGTACTACGAGAAACACGAGACAGGCGTCGAGAAGGAGTATTTCGACATTGCCGCGCGGGGCATGTACGACGTGGTGCATGGCGCCGGCGGCACAGCCCACAAGGCCAATATCCCCGACATCGCCGTGTGCGGCAAGACGGGCACGGCCGAGAACTACGGCAACGACCACTCCGTCTTCATCGCCTTCGCCCCCATGGCCCAGCCTCAGATAGCCGTGGCGGTGTATGTGGAGAACGCCCAGGGTGGCGGCGGCACCTGGGCAGCCCCCATCGCCAGCCTCGTGATTGAGAAATACCTGCGCGGAGAAGTGAAACGCAAAGACTTCGAGCGCATGTACATGGAGATAAACCCCTGTCAGAAACTACCCCTGACCCACAGAGTGAAGAAGAAAAAGAAATAACGATATGCCACAGACCGACACCAAACGCTTCGACTGGCTTGCCATAATACTCTACCTGGCCATCGCCATCTTTGGCTGGGTGAATATCTATGCCGTATGCTATGACGAGGTGCACGCCCAGGTGTTCGATTTCAGCCGTCAGCACGGCAAGCAGCTCCTTTGGATGGGCATCGGATTCCTGTTGGCTATCTTCGTGCTGCTGATAGAACCCCGCATTTTCTCTCAGACATCCTATCTCATCTACGGCGTCGTGCTCTTGCTGTTGGTGGCGACCCTCTTCATCGGCACCGTGACCAACGGGGGCAAGTCGTGGATTAACCTCGGCAGTTTCAAGCTCCAGCCATCCGAGTTCGCCAAATTCGCCACAGCGTTGGCGGTGGCCAAGTATGTCAGTGCCATAGATATTGACTATCGGTTGTGGCGCACGCGGTTCACGCTGGCACTGTTGGTGCTGGTTCCCGCAGGACTCATCCTGTTGCAGCACGACACAGGCTCGGCGCTGGTGTTTGCCGCATTCCTCATCCCCTTCTTCCGCGAGGGCCTCTCCCACATGATATTCCTCTATGGACTTCTGGCCGTGGCTCTCTTTATCGCCGCCCTGTTGGTGAACCCTTATCTGCTCATAGGCATCCTGCTGCTCCTCTGTCTGCTTTATCTCTTTGTGTGGCTGTCGAAACGCACCTCCAAGAACTATTGGCACACGGCGCTGTTCTTCATCTTGTGCAGCATGTTCACCCTGTCGGTCGATTTTGCCTTCGAGCAAGTGCTGGAGTCGCACCAGCGCGACCGCATCTACGTCCTGCTGGGGAAAATCGAGGACCCCAAAGGTGTGGGTTACAACCAGGACCAGGCCAAGATAGCCATCGGCTCGGGCGGCATCGTCGGCAAAGGGTTCCTCAACGGCACCATCACCAAGGCAGACTTCGTGCCGGAGCAGGAGACGGACTTCATCTTCTGCACAGTGGGCGAGGAGTGGGGTTTCCTTGGGTCGCTGACGCTGGTGGCGCTGTACATAGGCCTCTTGGTGCATCTCATTACCATGGCCGAGCGACAACGGTCCACCTTCTCGCGGTTTTATGGCTACAGTGTGGCATCTATCCTCTTCTTCCATGTCATGGTGAACATAGGCATGGTGCTGGGACTGGTGCCTGTCATTGGAATCCCCTTGCCGTTCTTCAGCTATGGAGGGTCGTCATTCCTGGCATTCACCCTCCTGCTGTTTGTATTCATACGGCAGGATGCCGACCGCAATGCTCTCATCTAACTTATCCAATCCATCGCATCTATCCAATCTATCATAATGGCAAATAAGAACAAGAACAACGAAAACCACTGCTCCTTCTGCGGACGGGGAGAATCGGAGGTGAAGATGCTCTTCTCCGGGCTCAACGGCTTCATCTGCGACGAGTGCTCTTTGCAGGCCGCCAAACTGGTGGGCGAGCATACCGTTCCCGCCACCGCAGCCCCTCAGAAGGAGGAGGTCAAGGAAATTCCCACCCCCACCCAGATAAAGGCTCACCTTGACCAGTACGTCATTGGGCAGGAAGAGGCCAAACGGGTGCTTTCCGTGGCCGTATACAACCATTATAAGCGTCTGCGTTACTATGCCACCCACGGCGACAAGAACGACGTGGAGATTGAAAAGTCCAACCTTATCATCGTGGGTGAGACAGGCACCGGCAAGACCCTTCTGGCACGCACCATCGCCCGCGTGCTCGACGTGCCTTTCTGCATCGCCGATGCCACCACCCTCACCGAGGCAGGATATGTGGGCGACGACGTGGAGAACGTGCTTGTGCGATTGCTGCAGGCCGCCGACTACAACGTGGAGCGCGCCGAGCGCGGCATCGTCTTCATCGACGAGATAGACAAGATAGCCCGCAAGGGCGACAACCCCTCCATCACCCGCGACGTCTCCGGCGAGGGTGTCCAGCAGGCCATGCTCAAGCTCCTCGAAGGGGCCGTGGTCAACGTGCCCCCGCAGGGCGGTCGCAAGCACCCCGAGCAGAAGATGATTGAGGTCAACACCCGCAACATTCTCTTCATCTCCGGCGGCGCCTTCGACGGCATCGAGCGCGTCATCGCTTCGCGCCTCAAGTCCAACGTCATTGGCTACAGCGGCTCGAAGCACCGCGAGGAGCTCGACCGCAAGAATATGCTGCGCTATGTCCTCCCCATGGACCTCAAGAGCTTCGGCCTCATCCCCGAGCTGGTGGGCCGCTTCCCGGTGCTCACATACCTCAACGCCCTCGACCCCGAAGCCCTCCGCCGCATCCTTACCGAACCCAAGAACGCCCTCGTCAAGCAGTACCAGGAGCTTTTCCGCATGGACGGCATCACCCTCAACTTCGACCCCGACGCCCTCGACGCCGTCGTCCAGACTGCCGTGGAGTACAAACTCGGTGCCCGCGGCCTCCGCTCCATCATGGAGAGCATCATGACCGACCTTATGTTCGACCTCCCCGCCATGAAAAAGGGCACCTCCCTCACCATCACCCGCCAGATGGCCCTCGAGAAAATCAACAAATCCAATATCAACAATTCACTAATCCTTTAAACCCATGAAAAAAGCATTGTTTATCGCTCTCGCGATGCTGATCGCCGGCACCACCGCCATGGCTCAGCCCAAGACCCCCCAGGTGAAAAACACCAATCAGACCGCGACTTTCAGCGTCTCAAAGGACGACCCGAAGGCCCCCAAGGCCGACAAGAAAGCCGACAAAAGCGCCGCCAAAAGTGCTGACAAGAAAGGCGACAAGAAAGCCGCCAAGGCACTTGACGGCAAGATGATTGAGCTGCCTCCCGCCGAGATGGGCCTCGACGCCCCCCTGCGCCTCTCTCTCGACAAGCGCCGCACCGTCCGCGACCTGGCCGAAGAGGAGCTCCCCCAGGAGATGCTCTCCAGCCTCCTCTGGGCTGCCTACGGCTTCAACCGTCCCGACGAACAGAAACGTGTCGTCCCCTCGGCCGTCAACGCCCAGGAGTTCGACATCTATGTGTTCACCAAAGAAGGCATCTTCCTCTATGTTGCCGAGAAGAACGCCCTCCAGATGGTCTCCGAGGGTGACCACCGTGCCGAGATTAGCAAACAGAAGCACTTTGCCGTGGCACCCGTCTCCATCGTCATGGTGGCCAACTACGACCGCATGAAGATGTTCAAGGAGGAGGAGACCCGCGACTTCTACGCCGCCGTCGATGCCGGCTACGTCAGCCAGGACATCTACCTCTTCTGTGCCGCCAACGGTCTTGGCACCGTTGCTTGTGGTGGCATCGAGCGCGAGGTCATCCAGAAGGTTATCGGTTTCGAGAACGGCCGCGCCATCCTCGCCCACCCCGTAGGCTTTGCCAAATAAGCCATGACGCTACGTCTCACCAAGCAGTTCTCGTTCGAGATGGCCCACGCGCTGCCCGCCTATGAGGGCAAGTGCCACAACATCCATGGCCACTCCTACAAGCTCTTCGTCACCGTCGAGGGTGCGCCGCTCGCACAGGACGGCTCACCCACCGACGGGATGGTGCTGGATTTCCATACCCTCAAGGAATGCGTCGAGAAGCACATCGTCGACCGCTTCGACCACGCCCTTGTCCTTCCCCAAAAGAATGTCGGGTCGGACACCAACCCCGACACCGGTCTCGGTGGCTATGCCGCCAAGCTGATTCTTGTCGACTTCCAGCCCACCACGGAGAACCTGCTCCTTCATTTCGCCCGCCTCCTCGACGGGCAGTTTCCGCCAGGGGTCCGTCTCTACTCGTTGAAACTCTACGAGACCGAGACCTCCTGCGCTGAGCTGATACTCTGAAAACGAAGAGGCCGCATCTGTAACGACGCGGCCTCTTTTCTTTTGGGTGCAATGATTATTCGCACTCGTAACCGGTCTTGAGCTGGCCTTCACCAACGGTGGCGTTCATGTCGGCGCATTTCTTGTACTGATCTTTGTCGAGGACGACTTCTTCGGTCTTCTGGACAGAGCCGGCAACATAGGTCTTGCAGGTGCACTTCTTGTTGCAGGAGCTGAAGCAAGCGACGGTGGCGATAACGGCCAGGGCTAAAACGACTTTTTTCATTGTGTTGATTTGTTTAGGGGTTAATACTAAGGTTTCTATTCAGGATGCAAAAATACTACTTTTTCCCGATATAACAAGAAAAAAGATTATAAATCTGCAAATTCTTTCTTCAGGAACTCCAACGCGGGGGTGGTGGGCAGTTGTCCGTCAGCCACGGTGGCGAAGATGGTGCTGGCCAGTCGGGCGGGGTCGGCGTCGGCCGGAATGCTGATGGCGGCTGAGTTGATGACGCCGATCATCTGATCCTTGGCCTCGCGGATGAGTTGCCAGGATTTGCTGGAGATATACACCTGCTGACTGAGGTTGTGCTCCCACTCGTCGCGGATGACTTTGGTCATCACGCCTTGCAGCAGTTTGGTATCCATGCCGGGCTGGTAGCAGCGCAGCACGAGGCTCTCGGGCGAGATGCGTTCCAGATACAATGCCATGCGCTCGTAGGCCTGCAGCCGTACAGGCGTCACCTGCTTTACCGCCTCGCGGTGCTCGTCGATGCGCATCTGCAGCATCTGCTCTTTCTGCCGGTTATCGAAATACCGCTTGGTCAGCAGATAATAGATGTAGCCTGTGAGTGCGATAGTCGCCAACATGGCAGCAATCAGGATAATGATAAAGAGATAGAGTTTCATACTTCTTAATTCTTAGTTCTTACTTCTTACTTCAATCCAGCTTCAGCACCGCCAGGAAGGCGCTCTGCGGCACCTCGACGTTGCCCACTTGGCGCATGCGTTTCTTTCCCTCTTTCTGCTTCTCGAGGAGCTTGCGCTTGCGGGTGATGTCGCCGCCGTAGCACTTGGCAGTGACGTCCTTGCGCACCTGCCGCACCGTCTCGCGGGCAATGATCTTGCTGCCGATGGCCGCCTGGATGGCCACGTCGAACTGCTGGCGCGGGATGAGCTCTTTCAGTTTCTCGCACATACGGCGGCCGATTGGGTAGGCGTTGTCGACATAGGTGAGCGTCGACAGGGCATCCACGGGGTCGCCGTTGAGTAGTATCTCCAGCTTCACCAGCTTCGAGGGCTGGAAGCCGTTGAGGTAGTAGTCGAAGGAGGCGTAGCCCTTCGAGATGCTTTTGAGCTTGTCGTAGAAGTCGAACACCACCTCGCCCAGCGGCAGGTCGAAGGTAATCTCGATGCGGTCGGTGGTGAGGTAGGTCTGGTTCTTGAGGATGCCGCGCTTGTCCATGCAGAGCTTGATGACGGGCCCGATGTAGTCGGCCTTGGTGATGATTTGGGCATGGATGTAAGGCTCGTAAACCTCGGCGATGTTGTTGGGCTCGGGCATTCCCGAGGGGTTGTAGACATCCTTCTCCTCGCCGTTGGTCAGCTTCACCTTGTACTGCACGTTGGGCACCGTGGTGATGACGTCCATGTTGAACTCGCGTTCGAGGCGTTCTTGCACAATCTCCATGTGCAGCAGGCCGAGGAATCCGCAGCGGAAGCCGAATCCCAGGGCCAGCGAGCTCTCGGGCTCGAAGGTGAGAGAGGCGTCGTTGAGCTGGAGCTTCTCGATGCTGGCACGCAGCTCCTCGTAGTCGTCGGTGTCCACGGGATAGACGCCCGCGAAGACCATCGGCTTGACGGCCTCGAAACCCTCGATGGCCTTGTCGCAGGGGCGCTCGACATGCGTGATGGTGTCGCCCACGCGCACCTCCTTCGAGGTCTTGATGCCGCTGATGATGTATCCCACGTCGCCGGCACTCAGCTGCTTGCGGGGCTCCATGTTGAGTTTCAACACGCCGATTTCGTCGGCGTGGTAGTCTTTCTCGGTGCTGACGAACATCACGTGGTCGTTGGTCTTGATGGTGCCGTTCATGATGCGGAAGTAGCTGATGATGCCGCGGAAGGGGTTGAAGACCGAGTCGAAGACCAATGCCTGTAGCGGTGCCTCGGGGTCGCCTTCGGGGGCGGGAATGCGGTCGACGATGGCGTCGAGTATCTCGGGCACGCCCTCTCCCGTCTTGGCACTGCAGCGCAGGATATCCTCGTGCTTGCAGCCCAGCAGGTCGACAATCTCGTCGGCCACCTCTTCGGGCATGGCGCTGTCGAGGTCTATCTTGTTCATCACGGGGATGATTTCCAGGTCGTTCTCCAGGGCCAGGTAGAGGTTCGAGATGGTCTGTGCCTGGATGCCCTGCCGAGGAGGGCCCCCTCGCAGGCGGCGATGGAACGTGAGACCTCGTAACTGAAGTCCACATGCCCCGGGGTGTCGATAAGGTTGAGGACATAGTCCCCGTATTTCATTTGGATGGCGTGGCTCTTGATGGTGATGCCACGTTCCTTCTCGAGGTCCATATCGTCGAGCACCTGGTCCTGCATCTCGCGGGCTGAGACGGTCTGCGTGGCCTCCAGCATCCGGTCGGCCAGAGTGCTCTTGCCGTGGTCGATGTGGGCGATAATGCAGAAGTTGCGGATATTCTTCATCTCTCTCTTGCTTCTTTCTTCTTAATTCTTACTTCACCATAAACGCCGAACCTGTCTTTTTATTGTGTACAGCGCATCGACTATTTTCTTTTCAACGCCCTTCCGTGGTGATTTTCTCCGAGGGGCTGTTGGCGCGGAATTCGGGGGCGTAGACGCTGTGGAGGGTGCAGATGCCGCCTGAGAAGGTGCCGGAATGGCGCACCCAGAGGTCGTACTCGACATAGTAGTGGCCTTCGCCGAGGTGGTCGATGTAGCAGTTGACCCCTTCGTCGCGGACGTCGACATAGTACCGTAGGCCGTCGTTCCATTGCCATCCGCTGGCGGTGCTCACCGGCTCGAAGGCGGCGGCGCGCTGGTCGGTGAGCACCATGTTGTCGAAGTCGCGCTCGCAGTCGATGTCGACATGCACGCGGATGCGTTCTCCCGCTCGCAGGGTCTCTCCCGGGCGCAGCAGGGTGAGGCTGCCGTCGGCACCCACGCGGCTCAGCGTCTTGCGGAGCGCCATACCCGTGCCGTTGTACTCAATGCTGTCCATGGGGGTGTCGTGGCTATGGAACACGGCCCCGAAGGCGGGCAGGGGTGAGGTGCTGGTCAATTGGAAATCGAGCGTCGTGGACTGGGGGTTGAGAGGCTGTGACTTGATACCGCTCTCTATCTCTGTGCCGTTACAGCGGATGGATACATCCTGCCGCCGGGTGACCTGCAGCCCTTTGGGCTGGGTGAGGAGGGCGGCAAGGGCATGGGCGGTGGCCATGTCGGTGCGCCAGGTGCTGCCCTGTTTGGAGGCGAGAATCCACTGCTGGATGCGGTTGACAGACTCCCAGTCGTGCAGCACATGGGCGAAGACATCCACCATCAGGGCGGCAGTCTCGACGGGGCGCTGGTACCAGCCGTAGCCGGAGGTGTTGCCGAGCCAATACATCCCCATCGCGTCGCTCGAGTGGGCCGACTCCTTGATGCGAGTGGCCGCGCGGACGGCCCCGGCGGTGTCGCCCGAATGCAGCAGGAGCAGGGCAAGCTGTCCTTGGGCATAGAGGGGGCTTGTGCCTGAGATATTTGCCTTGCAATAGTCGCAGTAGAAACGATAGGCCTCCTGCGTGAGGCTGTCGCAATTCTTGAGCGGCTTGGTGTCGAGGTAGAGGCTGCGGGTGTAGAGCAGCGAGAGGATGTCTCTTGCCAACGAGGCCGTCGGCTCCTTCCGGGCATCGGCGTACTTGTCGGCGAGAATCCTGTCGAGGTAATTCAAGGCGCTCCTGTAGTAGCGGAGTTCGTAATTGTTGGACGAGGGGCAAGTGGACAGACGTTGCAAGACGGTCTCGGTGACATAGCGGCTTGCCGTCTTACCGCCTGGCATCCAACTCCACCCGCCCTGCGGCAATTGAGCATGCAGTAGTTGCGACAGGTCGGACATGACACGCGACTCAACCCTTTGCTTCTCCTTGGGCGTGAGGGTGTCGAGGAGTGCGGTGAGGTGGTCGACATAGATGCTGTTGGCCAGATAGATGTTGCCAGGCATGCGGTGCCTCTTGAAGTGGGGAAGCGCCTGGAGGGCATAGTCGATGGGGTTGGCTGTAAAGGAGAGCAGGGTAGAGTCGCCCTCCGCAATGGATGGCAGGACGATGCTGAAGGTGCGCGTCACCTCTTTGCCGTCGGCGCTGCCCGGGAGGTAGAGCAGGTGGCTGGTGGTGATGCGTTCGCGGTTGGAGAGCACGGGCAACGAACCCTGCTCGCCATCGCTCAAGTGTCTGCCTGTAGCGGAAGTGTTGCGTGCCAGTATCTTGTAGGTGGCCGATTGCCAGCTCTCGGGGATGGCGAGGCGCATGGTGGCCAGAGCACTGCTGTGAGGAGGCAGGTCGAGGAATTGAGAATTGGCAAGGCTCTCGAAGGAGAAGTCGACTTTGACGGCGAGGGTGCTGTCGGTGAGGTTGGAGACCTTGGCGGGGATGACCACTGTGTCGCCCTGGCGCAGGAACCGCGGCAGGAGGGGCTGCACCATCAACTCTTTCTGCGAGTGGACGGTGCGGGTGATGCTCCCAGTCTGGAACTTGTCGCTCCAGGCAAAGCCATGCAACCGCCACTGCGTGAGGGCGTCGGGCAGGGTGAAGGAGACCGTGACCCGACCCTCCTTGTCGCTGTTGAGGGCGGGCTCGAAGAAGGCCAGGGTGCTGAGATTCTTCCGCAGGGCGACAGGACTGTCGGAGGCGGAGCCGTCGAAATTGAACATGGGCGATATCTCGGCAATGGCGCTCTTGGGCACATTCACTCCTCCGCGTTTCTGCGAAGAAGTCCCATCGGAATAGCCTATGCCCCCCACGGCGGCGACAATGCTTTCCACAGAGTTCGACGGCATCCGCGCGATGTCTTCGGAAGAGAAACGTGAGCTATATGCAGGTTCGCCGATTTCGATGACACGATTCTTGTTCGCAACAATCTGAACCTCATCCAGTGCGATGGCAGTGCATTGCAGCGGTACGTTCCAGTAAGTCGGATTTTTCCCGTTGATGACCACCTGGCGGATGTATCTTTGGTAGCCTACATAAAGGAACTCCACATTGTATATGCCTAAGGGCAGGTCTTGGAAGACGAAGTTGCCGTCGAGGTCGGTAGAAGTCCCTTTTATCTGACGGTTATTCGAGGATACCCTTACTGTGACGAAAGGAAGTGGCTCACGTGTCTTGCTGTCGACGACTGTTCCACGGAAACCGCCCTGTCCGTAGTGGTGCAGCAACTGTCCGTAGTAGCTCTTCTGGTCGTGCAGGCTGAAGCCCAGGGCAGGGGAGGGGAGTTGGTTGCCCAGTAGACTGTACTGAACGGTGGTGGACGGTACGATGTATTGGATTTGTGGCACTTCTATGTTGGCAGGGCGTCCGGGACTTGGATAAATCCACGGCTGGAAGCCGTACTTCAGGAATCTGTACTGCTCGAGCGACTGGTCGTAAAGGGTCATGCTCATATTGACGTCCCCGGTGGCATTGGCTACACGGAAAGTCCATTGCTCCTGTGCGCCGGGCTGCAGCCTGTCGCGGAAGGTCTCGGTGCTGATGTCAAGATTCCGGTCGGGGCGTTCCACATTGATGCTATAGGCGGTGGCGAAGACGCGTCCCTCGCGCAGGGCCGAGAATTGCACCACGCAGCCGTCTTCTATCTTCCGGGTGATGGGGATAAGGAGTGTGGAGACATGGTTGCTGTCGAGCACCATCATGCCGCGCCTATAGACTTTGGAGGCATGCATGATGCGGTAGTAGAGGGGCTGGTTGCCGTAGGGGCTGCCCAGTTCGATGCGCACCGTGTCACCCATTCGGCAGGTGAGACTGTTGTAATAGGTCCAGTCCCTCTGTGGCGTGGTGCGCATCCACACTATATCGTCGCCCGTCACGCGGCCTTCGCGGGCGACATAGTTGACCAGCGTGTCGTAGCTGTAGCCGCCGGGGGTGCGGAAAGTGACGCGGTACAGCCCCGAGGGGAGGCCGGGGATGGAGAGTGTCCGCCCGGTGGTGACGGTGCTGAAACGTTTGGCGACAACGGGCCATGAGTGGCGGTCGCCCTCCTCGCGCGAATAGGCGCAGTAGGGGAAATGGCGATGGAACGAGGCCTTGTCCGACAATCCGGAGACAGGGTCGGCCCAACGGGTTTCGGGGTATTCCTTCATGAAGGAGGCGAGGGTGCGGACGGTGTCGGGCTGCTGCAGCTGGAAGAGTTCCACCTGCACGGAACCTTCCAAAGGATGTCCGTCGAAGTCGTTGTAGACGAAGTCCATCTGGCATAGGTCTGCTGTCTGCCCGGGTCGCGGGTCGCCTGCTATCATGCAGTAGCCGTCAGCATCGCTCACATGGAAGGAGAGGTGCTGCTCGTGCAGTTCGCCGTCGGCGTCCATCACACGGACGTAGGCAGTGTAGATATAAGTCCCCGCTTTTCCGGGTCGCTCGGGGGTGAAGGTGAATTGGAAGAGGCCGTCGGCATCCACCACAAGGCTGTCGCCGTAGGGAAATTCATTGGCCACGGTGTTTGCAGAAGGGGGAAAACTCATCTCTTCGCACGACACCTCCCATTTCACCACGGCTCCTTGCATGGGCGCGCCGCTGTAGCTGACCGCGGAGCCGTAGAGGGTGATGGGCTGCCCGAAAGCTGTCGTCCCCTGCGGGACGGAAGGTCCCATCTGCTTTGTCGAATCCGGATAGCGCGAGAGGGTCACCATGAAGTGGGGTGGCTTGTAGGCCTCCACTATGATGTCTTTATTTGTGTAGTAGGGGTCGGTGTGGGAATGATTTCTGTCGGGCGATTCCACGTTGAGTACATAACGCCCGTTCCGTCCGTCGGTCGGAATGACGAATTCGCCTTGACAGCGGCCGTGCCCGTCGGTGGTGAGATAGAGGGTGTCATCGTCTTTTTCATGCGGTCGCCCGAATCTGGCGACAAGCTTGAGATTCTTGGCGGGGCGCAGGTGCTGCCGCAACTCCCTGCCTGAGGTGTGGCGGCGGTAGGCCACGCAGCAGAACCGCACCGTGTCGCCCAGCCGGTAGGTGGGGCGGTCAGTCATGACGATATTGACAAGCCGGGTCTGCTGGTAGTAATAATAACCGCCATAATACAACCAACCACCATAGTCATAATCGCTATAGTAGAACTCGTAGCCCTCCACGTTGGCGGAGAGTTCAATATCGTAAGTGGATTTGTAGCGGGGCGATGAGGAGGGGAAGTGGAAATAGCCCTCTTTGTCAGTGTGTCGGTGGAGGTTGTAGTTGCGGCCGAGCCTATCCTCTTTGCCATGCAGAGTCACGCGGTTTCCCGCCAGAGGCTGTCCCGTGATGCGGTCCACGAGGTGTCCTGACGAGCGGAAAAGCCATGTGTCTTCCTTTGCAGGGGGTGTGTCGTAGAGGATGAATGAGGCATCGGCCGATTGGTATTCGCCGTAACAGTAGTTGCTGTCGGTGTAGGCAACCAGATAATAATCTCCCTGCGGCACAGGGGGTAGCGCGATGAGGTATTGGTGCCACAGATGGTCGCCCGAGTCGGGCAAAGGCTGCTGCCACTCCTTCACAGGCGTGAGGGACATAAGGGTGTCGCGCAAAAGCCAGTCCGATTGATCCCCTTTCGCTTTCATCGCGGAAGCATCCACCAGGCGGAAGTTGAGACTCTGTATGTTGCGGGACTCGACACAGGCCATGCGGCTGCGCTGTGACGACTCGACGTTCTGGTAGTGGAGTTTGTACTGGGGCATACAGATGTCGTACTGGCGCAGCTGTCGGCAACGCCGCGCGCCGTAGGTGCCGGGATAGGCCCGCTCGGTGGCTAAGCACACCTCCTCGGCCTTCACCTCCTGCTGGTCGTAGCTCAGGTAGGTGGCGTGGCGGAAAGCCAAAAGAGCCTTCAATTCACTGTCGTTGACCCCTGCGTAATAGCGGGCGAGGTTCTCGATGCTGGAGATAAAGGTGCTGCCCGGGTAGAAAAGATTCATCCTGTTCAGGTCGAGCCAGAGCATCTTCCCATTGGCGCTGTCGTCGGCATATAGCTGAGCCACGCGGTGGTGAATTCCCAGGGGATAGGGCATCGGGTCGTTGCAAGAGGTCTGGGCAAACTGCGGTAGGGGTTTGAAGAGCCCGTCCCGCAGAGAGGAAGGAATGTCGCCTGTGCCGAGGTGCAGGTAGTCGACGGAGAGGAGTGTCTGCACAAGCATCCCCAGCAGCGTGCTGTCGAGCGGAGGCAGCAGGATGCTGTCGGAGCGGAAGAGGCGTCCGTACGGCTCGATGGGGGCGGTGCGGAGTGCGTCGGCATAGGCCAGCACGCTGTCGGCACAGCGCTGCAGGGTGTCGGCCATGCGCTGCCTGTGCCATAGATTGTACTTCAGTTTGGGGTCGTCGGAAGCCTTGTTGCGGTTCATGTGATAATAGTTGAGGGAGTAGATGTGGTTGTAGGTGCTGGAGAGAAAGGCGTAGGCCACGGCGCGGTCCACCCCCTGCAGCCTGCGGGCAAGGAAACCATAGCGTGCCAAGGCAGAGTCGATGGCGTCCTTGCTGTAGGCATAGTCGACAATGGTGAGGTAAAAGGCCGCGGTGAGCATATCCGGCCCGTTGCCCGACGCGAGGGCCTCGCGGTAATACCCCTGTGCCAGGGGGTAGGCGGTGGCGAAATGCGCATTGACCATGAGAGTGTCGATATGCTCCCATCGTCCCGCCGTTGCCCCGCCGACGGTCATGCCATGCCGGTCCTGCGCGGCGGTCATCGCTGACATAGAGAGAGTTATGAGAAACAGGAAGACTCTTTTCATGTTGTATTTTTTTGCAAAGATATGTTTTTTCTCTGTCTTTTCGGTTTTATTTTGGTATGTCGGGATTTTTGTGTACTTTTGCAGCGTGAAAACTTGTCAAGGAAACATGAAACACATATTTGTCGTCAATCCCTGTGCGGGGAAGTCGGACAGCACCCGCATGATTCAGGAGCAACTGGAAGCCCTCGGCAGCGGAGTTGATTGCGAGTTGTATGTCACCCAGGCCGCGGGCGACGCCACACGGTATGTGCGCGAACGCTGCGCGGCGGAGGGGGAGGAGACCCTGCGTTTCTATGCCTGCGGGGGCGACGGCACCCTCAACGAGGTGCTCTCGGGCCTGGTGGGTTGTGCCCGCGCCGAGCTGGCAGCCTACCCCTGCGGCAGTGGCAACGACTATATTAAGTATTATGGCACAGCGGCCGACTTTCTCGACCTGCGGCGCCTGATGAACGGCACAATGCATAAGGTGGACGTGATGCAGGTGGGCGACCGATACTCACTCAACGTCTGCAATTTCGGCTTCGACGCACTGGTGTGCAAGACCATGGACCATGTGCGCCGTTGGCCTCTCCTGGGCGGCTCCAATGCCTATACCACAGGCATCCTGCGCCATATCCTCACAGGCCGCAACACACCTGTCAAGATGCGCGTCGACGGCGAGGATTTCTACTCCGGCCGCATCCTCCTTTGCACCCTCGCCAACGGCAGTTATGTAGGTGGGAAATACTGTTGCGCACCCTACTCCCAAATCGACGACGGCCTTCTGGAAATCAACCTCTTCCGCCCCATGTCGATACCCAAGTTCGCCAGCCTTATCGGTAGCTATGCCGACGGCACCTATCCCACTCTCGACAGCGTCAAGCCCTACCACCGCTATCGCCGAGGCAAAGAGGTGGAAATCACCAGCCCACGTCCCCTCTACCTCTGCATCGACGGCGAAGTCTTGTGCGACACCCACTTCCTCGTCCGCAATATGCCCCGCGCACTCACTTTCGTAGCCCCCCAAGGCTGCTGAGTATCCTCCCCCATCGCCGCCAACCCACGAAAAGGCTCTGCGACGTGAAATACGCGAGGAGCTGGACACCGACATCCTTATCGAAAGGTTTCTGGAGACCGTCGAATACGACTACCCCGATTTCCACCTCACCATGCACTGTCATCTCTGCGCATTGCCCTCTGGCAGATACACTTTGAGGGAACATGCCTCGGCGCAGTGGCTCACCATCGATGAACTCGATTCAGTGCATTGCCCCCTTGCCGACGTGCAGATTCTGCCCCGCGTTTTCCATTCAAACAGCTGAAAAACAGTATAGATACGCATTTATGCCGCATTTAACACGTTTTTTATCAGGATTTTACACGGATTTTATTCGCTCGGCTTCGCTCTAAGAGCGATACCGGGCGGGGAAAGAGCGAAAAAAGTCCGTTTCAAATCCTTTTTTGATGGTTATATAATCCGGACAAAATGCTATTCAACAGATTTTCACTTGTAAAACCCCTCGCCGACCACCCTTGCGCCACAAGAGACGCAAAGGAACGCCGCGCAATGCCATCTGACGGGGCACCTCAACGGAAAGAACAATTCGGCAAACTGGAACACCCCGAATTATCAAATGCAAAAACAAAACTATCAATAATTTACAAAAAACAAACGGAAAGAGCCTACAAACAACTGATTGGTTAAAGCATTTGGAGAGACTCTTGGAGTTCCCTATGGGCAGGGGTTGAAACCCCTGCCCATTATTATGCCCTGCACAATCGTTTGGTCGACTGCCAGGTAGCGTCGCCAAAGCAAAAAAAACTTAACAAAAAAAGAGAAAAGTTTTGCGGGTTCAGTTTTTTTGTGTAATTTTGAAGTCCGAAGTTTGACGGCTTCGAAAGCGTAGAAATATAATAATCAGAAACAAACAGAATATTATGAAGATTTTAGTTCTCAACTGCGGAAGTTCTTCCATCAAGTATCAGCTCATCGACATGGCCAACAACGCCGAAGTCATGGCCAAAGGCCTTCTGGAGCGCATCGGCCTCGAAATGGGCGAGTTCACCCACAAGTACCATGGCGAGAAGCACTACGAGCAGGTGCCCATCCCCGACCACACGGCGGGCATCAAGATTGTCCTCAAGGCCCTGACCGACCCCAAGATGGGCGTCATCAAGGACTATAACGAGATTGGCGCAGTCGGCAACCGCGTGGCCCACGGCGGCGAGATTTTCAAGGACAGCTGCCTGGTGAACGACAAGGTCATCGAGCAAATCAAGAGCCTCGAGCACCTCGCCCCCCTGCACACCCCCGGCAACCTCGCCGGTATCTACGCCATGCGCGAGGTGCTGCCCAATGTGCCGCAGGCTGTCGTCTTCGACACCGCCTTCCATAGCACCCTGCCGCCCAAGTCGTACCTCTATGGTCTTCCCTATGAGTACTATGAGAAGTACGGCATCCGCCGCTACGGCTTCCACGGCACCAGCCACAAGTTCGTGGCTGAGAAGGCTGCCAAGATGATCGGCCGCGACTGGAACGACCTCAAGATTATCTCCTGCCACCTCGGCAGTGGCGCCTCCATCGCCGCCATCGACCACGGCAAGAGTTTCGACACCACCATGGGTATGACCGCCCTCGAAGGCCTCATCATGGGCTCGCGCTGCGGCGATGTCGACCCGGGCGTCATCCTCTACCTCCTCGACCAGGGATTCACCTCCAAGGATCTCACCAAGCTCCTCTACAAGCAGAGCGGCCTTATCGGCATCAGCGGCGACAAGCAGGACATGCGCGACATCCGCGCCGGCCGCGACGCTGGCGACGAGCGCTCGACCTATGCCTTCGACATGTTCGCCCAGCGCGTGAAACGCTACATCGGCGGCTATATGGCCGAGATGGGCGGCTGCGACCTGCTCCTCTTCACCGGCGGCATCGGCGAGAACGCCTGGTTCATGCGCCATCCTATCCTCGAAGGCCTCGAGTGCCTCGGCATCAAGGTCAACATGGAACTCAACGACAAGACCATGGGCGAGGATGTCATCCTCTCGACCCCCGACTCGCGTGTCGCCACCGTGGTGGTCACCACCGACGAGGAGTACGTCATCGCCAGCGACACCTACCGTCTGGTCAACGCCAAATAACAGAACACAATCACAAGAGGATGCCAAGAAAAGGCATCCTCTTAACTAATACCTCTATAGAACAATGAAAAGAATCCTTATCGTTGGTGCGGGCGGACAGATCGGTTCCGAGCTCACACGTAATCTCAGAGACATCTATGGCGACAACAACGTCGTCTGCAGCGACCTCCGTCCCCTCAAGGGCGACCCCTACGAGCGCGGCCCCGTGGAGCGCATCGACAGCACCCAGATTATGCAGATCGCCACTGCCGTGAAGCAGTACAACATCGACACTATCTACAACCTGGCCGCCATCCTCAGCGCCACTGCCGAACTCAACCCCATGCTGGGCTGGAACGTGGGCATCGGCAGCCTTGTGAACTGCCTTGAGGTGGCCCGCCTCTTCGGTTGTGCCGTCTTCACCCCGTCGAGCATCGGCGCCTTCGGCCCCTCGACTCCCCACGACAACACCCCGCAGGACACCATCCAGCGCCCCAACACCATCTACGGTGTGACCAAGGTCACCGGTGAACTGCTCTCCGACTACTACTTCACCCGCTTCGGCGTCGACACCCGCTCGGTGCGCTTCCCCGGCCTCATCAGCTACCAGACCCTCCCCGGCGGCGGCACCACCGACTACGCCGTCGAAATCTACTATGCCGCCGTCAAGGGCGAGAAGTTCGTCTGCCCCCTCAAGAAGGGCACCTACATGGACATGATGTACATGCCCGACGCACAGAAGGCCATGATTGACATCATGGAGGCCGACCCCACCAAGCTGGTGCATCGCAACAGCTTCAACGTCACCGCCATGAGCTTCGACCCCGAAATCATCTACAACACCATCCGCAAGCGCTATCCCAACTTCGAGATGGTCTACGAGCCCGAACCCATAAAGCAGGCCATTGCCGACAGCTGGCCCGACAAGATGGACGACTCCTGCGCCCGCAACGAGTGGGGCTGGAACCCCCAGTACGACCTCGAGAAGATGACCGACGACATGATCCTCAACCTCAAAAAGAAACTCCTTTAATCATTAATTTAGAGCCGATGGCTAATAACAGGCACAAATCATTATGAAGAAAAGCATTTTCGCAACCCTCATGGCAGTTGTTCTGACCCTGGGTCTGGCCTCCTGCACCAAGACCGAGAAGAAGATTATCGGCTCCTGGCAGTGCACCTCGGCAACCCTCATCGATGCTGAAGAAGGTGAAGATCTTATTATGGAAGGCACCGTCTTCACTTTCAACGCCGACAAGACTGTCAGCATCACCTCCGACGGCCGGACCGAGACTGGCACCTACAGTGTGGATAAAGAAGACCTGATCATCACTGTCACCATGACGGAAGAAGGCATGACTGCCACCCTCAACATGGACGTGGATGTCCTGGAAATCACCAAGACCAACATGACCATCGAAGGCAAGATGGACATCTTGTTTGGAGGCCAGGTCACCGACAGCACCAAGTTCAAAGCTTCTTTCAAGAAACTTTAACTTGACCCTTTCTGAATGAACTGCGGCGCACCTGTTCAGGTGCGCCGCAGTTGTTTTCTGTGATTCCGCTGCGATTCGAACGCAGGACCTACTGCTTAGAAGGCAGTTGCTCTATCCAGCTGAGCTACGGAACCATCTCTTGTCTCACGTCTTTCATATCCTTCGTCGGGACACCCAGATTCGAACTGGGGATCTCCTGCTCCCAAAGCAGGCGCGATAACCGGACTTCGCTATATCCCGTTCCCGGTGCCAAGAAAAAAGACGCCTCGCGGACGTCTTTTTCTCTTCTTTTTGGCGGAGAAGGGGGGATTCGAACCCCCGGTACCCTAATCGAGTACGACAGTTTAGCAAACTGTTGGTTTCAGCCACTCACCCACCTCTCCGTAGCCTTGGGGATTTCAGCGAAAAAACACTCTTCTCGCTATCGAAATCGGCTGCAAAAGTACAAACTTTTTTTCATACGGACAAAAAAAAACGTCTTTTTGCCTGAAAAAGTTTGCCCATTACTTCTTATTGGCTTGATTCTTAACGCCGTCTATTTTCTTCTGTATTTCCTCGGGATTGCCCAGATAGAAGTCCTTTTGCAGGTTCAGCTGGTCGTCGAACTCGAAAATGTAGGGTACGGCGGTGGGGATATTGAAACCGATAATCTCTTCGTTGCTCATCCCCTTGAGGGTCTTGACAATGCCGCGCAGGCTGTTGCCATGGGCCACCACGAGGATTTCGTCGTGCTGCTGGAAGGCGGGGAGGATGACTCCCTCGTAGTAGGGCATCAGGCGGGCGATGGTGTCCTTGAGTGCCTCGGTCATGGGCAGTTCAGCATCGCTGAGCTCGTTGTAGCGCGGGTCGAGGCGGGGGCTGCGGGGGTCGTCCGCCGCCAGTGCTGGCGGCTGCACGTCGTAGCTGCGGCGCCAGAGGGTCAGCTGCTCCTTGCCGTACTTCTCCTGCGTCTCGGCCTTGTTCTTGCCCTGCAGGGCACCATAACTTTTCTCGTTGAGGCGCCAGCTCTTCTCGACAGGCAGGTAGTCGAGGTCCATGGCGTCGAGGATCTGGTTGAGCGTCTTCACGGCCCGCTTGAGGTAAGAGGTGAAGCAGAGGGTGGGGCGGTAGCCCTCGTCCTTCATCAGACGGCCGGCAAGATAGGCCTCAGCCATCCCCAAGGAAGTGAGGTCGACATCGGTCCAACCGGTAAAGAGATTCATTTTGTTCCATTCACTTTCGCCGTGGCGAACAAGGATAAGTTTCTTCATGACAGATAAATATATTAAGGGTTAATTGTAAGCAATAACGTGCAAAGATACGAAAAAATACTGATATACCGGAATAATAATTACAATAAAATAAGGTGCGGGGCCTTCGGTCCCGCACCCGTGGTGATATCAAATGCTCAAAAGTCTCCTATTGTGCGTCCGTCCGTAGGACAATGGGCAGAGGTTCTCTGCTAATTGCACTTGGACCAGCCGCAGTTGGGGCAGCTCTTGCAGCCGCCCTCGTAGATGAGCTTGCCGCCGCAGTCGGGGCAGGTCTCGCCTGTCTCAGTGCCGTCCTTGATGTAGCGCTTCAAGGCGCGGGCGACACCGTTGGACCAGGTGGTGATGCTGTCGACGTCGAAGTTCAGCTTGCCGATGAGGTCGACCACATTGGGGATGGGCATGCCGTAGCGCAGGATGCCGGAGATGAGTTTGGCGTAGTTCCAGTACTCCTTGCGGAACATGCGCGAGAGACCCTCCATGGTGACGTGGTAGCCGTCCTGGTCGGTGAACTGGAAGTCGTAGCGGGCGTGCTCCTGGTCTTTCTCCTTGACACGGATGACCCAGCCCTTCTCGACCCACTTGGGCAGCACGAAATTCTCGGCGCGGCCGGTGAAAATCTCGTAGGGACGGTGCTCGTACATGCCGACAACGGCAATCCAGTCCTCGCGGTCGTTCTTGAAACGGACGACTTCGGCCTCCAGTTTCTTGGGTCGTTTGGGAGCGGACTTCTCTGTGAAGGAGCACGGCGTGCTCTCGTTCTTGGAGACGAGGACACCGTGGCGCGAGCCGTCGCGGTAGATGGTGCAGCCCTTGCAGCCCGACTCCCAGGCGGTCATGTAGATTGTGCTTACTACTTCTTTGGATGTCTCCTTGGGGATATTGACGGTGACGCTGATGGAATGGTCCACCCATTTCTGGATGGCGCCTTGCATGCGGACTTTGTTGACCCAGTCGATGTCGGCGGAGGTGGCTCCGTGGTAGGGCGAGCCGGCGACGAGGGCATCCAGCTCCTCGTCCTTGAGGTTGTTGATTTGGTCGAGGGTGTAGCCCTTGGCGATCTGCAGGTAGGTGATGAACTTGGGATGGAGGACGTTGTACTCCTCAAAATAGTCTCCGTTCTCGTCCTTGACGATTTTGTGGTTGCTGGGTTGTGCGCCTGCCTCGGGACGGTTGATCTTCTTGCGGCGCTTGTAGCTGACCAGGAAGACGGGCTCGATGCCCGAAGTGGTCTGCGTGCAGATGCTCACCGAGCCCGTGGGGGCGATGGTGAGGAGGGCGATATTGCGGCGGCCGTACTTGAGCATCTCGGTGTAGAGCTCGGGGTCGGCCTCGGCGAGACGCTGCACGAAGGGGTTCAGTTTCTCGCGGTTGGAGTCGTAGATGGGGAAGGCGCCGCGCTCCTTGGCCATGATGACGGAGGAACGGTAGGCGGTGCAGGCGAGGGTACGGTGCACTTGGACGGAGAACTCGGTGGCCTCGTCAGTGCCGTAGCGCAGGCCCAAGGCGGCCAGCATGTCGCCCTCGGCGGTGATGCCGAAGCCTGTGCGGCGGCCTTCCAGGCACTTCATCTTGATATTGAGCCAGAGGTTGCGTTCCACGCCCTTGATATCGTCGTTCTCGGGGTCGCTGTCAATCTTCTCGAGGATGGCGTTGACCTTCTCGAGCTCCAGGTCGATGAGGTCGTCCATGAGGCGCTGGCCCTTGGTGACATGGTCGCGGAAGCGCTCGAAGTTGAACTTGGCCTTCGGGGTGAAGGGGTCGTCGACATAGCTGTAGAGGTTGATGGCGATGAGGCGGCAGCTGTCATAGGGGCAGAGGGGGATTTCGCCGCAGGGGTTGGTGCTGACGGTGCGGTAGCCGAAGTCGGCGTAGCAGTCGGGCACGCTCTCGCGGAGGATGGTGTCCCAGAAGAGGACGCCAGGCTCGGCCGACGACCATGCGTTGGCGATAATCTTGTCCCAAAGGGCCTTGGCGTTGATTTCCTTGCGCACGATGGGGCTGTCGGAATCGATGGGGTACTGCTGCACGAAGGTCTTGCCGTTGCGCACGCACTCCATGAACTCGTCGGTGATTTTGACCGACACGTTGGCACCCGTGATCTTGCCCTGCTCTAGTTTGGCGTCGATGAACTGCTCGGCGTTGGGGTGCTTGATGCTGATGGAGAGCATCAGGGCGCCCCGGCGGCCGCCTTGTGCCACCTCGCGGGTGGTGTTGCTGTAGCGCTCCATGAAGGGGACGATGCCGGTGGAGGTGAGGGCACTGTTCTTCACGGGGCTGCCCGCGGGACGGATGTGGCTGAGGTCGTGGCCCACGCCGCCGCGGCGTTTCATGAGCTGCACCTGCTCCTGGTCAATCTTCATGATGCCGCCATAGGAATCGCTGCAGCCGCTGTTGCCGATGACGAAGCAGTTGGAGAGTGACATTACCTGGAAGTTGTTGCCGATGCCCGACATGGGGCTGCCCTGCGGGATGATGTACTTGAAATCCTTCATCAGGCCGTAGATGGTCTCCTCCGACATGGGGTTCTCGTATTTGCGCTCGATGCGTGCGAATTCCTCCGCCATGCGGTGGTGCATCATATCGGGGTTGAGTTCGTAGATGGTTTCGCCGTCGCGGAGCGCGTATTTGTTCATCCATACGCTGGCGGCCAGTTCGTCGCCGCCAAAGTATTCCACAGACGATTTCATTATCTCCTGGCTATCGTACGGGGTATAGCTTTTGGGAGTAATGTTTTGATTTTCACCTCCGAAGTCCAAAAACATGTCGGCCTGCATAATGTGTTTCCTTTATAAGTTTGACTATTCCAAATTGTTACCCGCAAGGGGCGCTTTGTTTCGAGAATGCTAAATTACAGAATAGTTTTCTTATAGCATAGGGCGAGTTATCAACAACCGGCCGGAAATACCCCCCATGTATCTGACGCTCAACGGCCTTTTCAGTGAAAACACCCGTTGGAGGGCATGGGACGAAAACGACACATATTGGGTTGGCGAATAGTTAGAGTTAGGTTAGACTAAAACAGATTATCTATAGTCACCACACTCTGGAAGATGCCGCTATACTCGTTATAAACCAGTCCCTCGGTCGTTACCAGAACTGGCTGCACGATAGTCTTACGTGGCAGTTGTCCTGCGAGAAGATTCTGCCGATGCACCAGTTTGGCATGATATGCCTTGCTGACGGCAAACGGTTCGCTATAGAATTTCATCTCGCACATATTCACCACGTCATCTTTCCTTTCAATCAGCAAATCGATTTGTCCGCCTTCGGCCTCTTCATCACCGTTTACCGCCCAACCGGATTGTTTGGAAGAAACACCCAGGATGTTGAGAGCCTGCTTGATTTTGTCGACATGGTTGAAACAGACCTCCTCAAAAGCAAATCCACGCCAGGAATTGATGCCTGCAGAGGTTACGTTATGCATCCAGAATTCAGGGTCAAGTTCCTTTCTTGCGTGAACAAACTTCATATAGAACAGGCAGAACGGGTCAACCAGTTTATAATGCACCTCGCGGGTCCCTTTCCCGAACGGGACGTACGATCGGATGAAGTCGCTCGCCTCCAATGCTTTCAGCATCTTGGTCGATGCGCCACAATCGTCCAACCCGGTCTTCTTGAGAATCTCTTTGCGTGTGTACCCCATACGCCGTCCGCCCAGCAGTTGCACAATACGTTTCATCTGTTCCGGATTGGAGAATACCGATGCGAACAGCCGGTCATACTCGTCGTGCAGTTTGGCACCCTCGGCAAAGAAAAGTTGGTCGATATTCTGTGCCAAGCTGAGTCCCCTCTTCATATATCCGAGATAGTAGGGAATACCGCCTACAATCATGTGGCTTTGCACCATATCGTAGCGAGACAAGCGGATGCCCTTTCCCCCGTAATACTTCTCGCATTCCGTTAGCGTAAAGGGATGTAGCTTGATTTCGTATGTTGTGCGCCCATAGAGGCCGCCGTGGTTATTGATTAGGTTGTCGAGCATCCACGAACTGGCGGAACCGCACACCACCAGCATCAGATTGTCGCGATGACATCCCCATGTATTCCAAAACCCTTCGAAAGCCGTTGTGAATCCGGAGCGGGGAGTGTCCAGCCACGGGAGCTCGTCGATAAATACCACCTGCCGTTTGTCGTCTTTTGACTTCTTTTCGAGCAGTTGTGCCAGCATATAGAAAGCCTCCATCCATGAAGAGGGGCATTTCCCGCCTTTCATCCCCTGCATTTGCAGAGAGAAGAAGAAGTGGGTGAGCTGTTCCTTCAGGTTGTTTTTGCGGTTCTGTTCATCGACTGGAGACAGCCCTGCATGCCTGAAAGTAATCTTTCCCTTCAGAGCTTCGTCCACAAGAAAAGTCTTCCCGACGCGACGTCGTCCGTATACGGCGACAAATTCCACATTACCGCTATTATACAGATTTAATAATTCTTTCGTTTCTTTCTCTCTACCAATTATATATGCCATGATGGGTATTGTTTAATTTTTCTGCAAATATACAAAAAATATGCTTTACAGAAAAATTAATTCGATTATTGGCGTATGAAAGACACATGACACAGGCCGCCATGCGCAGCATCCGTCTGACGACTGTGACCAATCTATTCGGGACAAGAACCATTACCTTATCCCCATTGTTATTGAACTGATGCTATTCCCGAATAACGATTATTGAGGGAATGAATAGCCTATTCTGAGAATTGTATGATAGTTCCAGACCCCTTGATTCTATATAACACTCGTCGTGGAATTCTCTCTTTCGTATCGTATGAGAATACCTGTTCCTGAGATTCTACACTGGGGGAGAAATCATTGATTCTATTGCGGATTAGAAGGTTGAACAGTTGAACAAAGGATGGCTGTCCGATAAATTGAATATCTTAGCGCATAGGGTTAATTCTGGAGCGTTTTGTGGGTGCAGAGACAAATCAAAGGGCAAACCCAACCCTATCATTGTAACTCATCCGAGAAGTATTATCGTACACAAAAAGTGATTATCATTCCGAGAATTATTATTATACAGAGTATCAGCAAAATGAATAACCATGTCACTCTCCCTTTAAGTGAAGAAATATTGCCACGAAGTGATGACAATGAATTTCCATAAAGTTGAATACGTGAATAGAGGGATTCTGCGTATTGATGCTCTTTAGATAATTGTTGAACGTGCGTAGCGGCTTTTGTACATGAATCGTTCAAGATTTTTTGTTGTTTGGCAAGATTCTCGGATAATTCTCGATAAACATTTCTAAGCATTAGAACCTGTTGGTTGTTGGTTGTTTCAATGACTTTCCTAATATCGTCAGGTAGGCCATCAAGATGGTCTATTCTATTGTTTGTTGAAACAATCTTTTTTTCTAGTATCTGTTTGATTTCGTTTATTGTGCCGTTCAATTCCTTCTTTGCATCAGCAATATCAGTTGAATCTGCAACGTATGTAGTAGACGAAGAGACTGACGTCACAGCTCCGATAATATTTGTGTTTGCTGATACGCTGTTTATTACTAATTTTGACATGGTTGAATTTTATTTGCAATTTCACTAATCTTGTTTATCTCGTTATTTAGGTTTTTATTCATTGCCTGGTATATTTTTATGGAAATGAGGTTGTCTTCATTGGAAAGAAACCGAATTAACTGGGGCACATTGCTTTGCTCTTTTAATAGTTTAGTGTCTACAGATGTGCCTAATATTGTTTCTATTCTTTCTAGTAATTCTTCTTGTTTGGCTTTACCTTCTTTTTTATAACCCGCTATTGAATACCAATACCATTGCAAGTTTACAAGCAATATGTCAATTCCTGTCACAAGTGTTTCCCCTGTGAATTGCGGTTTAATGCAATTCAGTATGTTTTTATTAAAATCAGATTGTGGAGACCATTTATTTTTATTTCCATAATCGGTACAATTGACCATTACAAGCATAGGAATACCATACTGATGTAGTAGATTGATGGCAACCATATCCTTTTCCGAGATGCCCTTGTTTTGCAAAACGACTATTGCAAAATCGAGTTGCTCGATTACTGATGATGTTTCTTTATTGTCTTGTTCATTGGCATCCATTCCTGGAGTGTCTATCAAAAATAGACCTTTATGCAATTCGTGTCTACTGATTTTCTTTGTGGTTGAAATCGCGCCATCTCCTGTGGCACAAACCAATTTCCCCATCAAACAATTGATGAGGGTGGACTTACCATTTTGGAAATGTCCTAATACGCCGATGTTCATATGCCTAAAAAAGAGGGGGTTCCGAATACTTTGGAACTCCCTCTTTGGGAATAATGGTTAGCAATTACATGAAGTGATGAAAGTGGAAATTTGCCCACTTAATGGCTCAATCTGTTCTGTCCGAATACGGTGTGCTCGTGCAGCAACCTCCTGTTGGTGTTCCATAGATTCTGCTTGATCTGCTCTTTTCTTCTCAATATCGTTAATAAGGTTTTGTTGCATCGTTGACAGTTCATCGCTATAGAAGTTCTTGAATGCAGTAAAAATAGATTCAGGGCACTTCTCCATACCAGCTATTATTGCATCTTTTGTATCTCTCTCACCGAACTTCTTATTAAAACTATCCTTTATTTTAGAGAGTGTCCGATCCTCCTTACCTGCTACTACTCCACCAAAAATTGCTGTGATGATGAAAAGAAAGCCACCAGTAAGCAGAATGTCGATGATGAGTCCAACAATCATTCCAACAATTACGCCAACAATTTTCAAGATTATATTTTCAATAACATTTCCTGCACTTTCGATGGCAGAATCTGCAATTTCATCAACTAAACCACCATTAGCGACATACTCAGTAGGGCTATCTATTGAAGGCATTTCAACCCTATAACCTTGGAGAAGAGGATTGGATGAAACAAATAATTCCCATTTATTATTTATTTTCAAAGCTACACTTTCCAATTGGGGTTGCACCATTCCTGTGTACATATCATGTTCTCCTCTAATCATTGACTGTACCCACATAGTAATATCAGCACCCAATTCATTGTTTATGGCGTCCTCAACAATGGGTTTGATTTGAGTTTCTTTTTCTTCGTCTGTTTTGAATGCCAGTTTGGCTTTATCCCAAAAACCCAACGTTGAATTAATATCATTATTTATCCGATTAGCCATACGGTCTACGACATCGCTGTCGGTGATTAATTCAGTGAAAGCAGAAAGAGCAATGCTATGAATAACATTTTGAGGAATGGCATTATTCAAAATCTCGTCAGCATCGCTCTTAAACTGATTGTACGCATTTAGTGCATTTTGGAATGCTTCTTCGCATTCTTCAACACTTTTGTTGGCCAAATCCTCTTCGGTTTGCAGTCGTGCGGATATGCCGTCAAGGCTATTCTTTATCAAGGCCGCACCACTATCAACAAGTATTGATTGCGCTTTTTGTGATACGATGTTGTTCTCTATGCCGCCAATCACGTTGTCGCACCCTGATGCTAAACGGGTAACACTAACGCTTTCGTTATCCAAACCCAGAATTTTTCCAGCATCTTTCTGTCCAGTAGAGAGTCCGCATGTTCGGATAATTTCAGCCCACAATTCCTCAATATTATCTGTTTCATATCCATTTTTGATGGCAACTTCTTTGAAACGCAGTAAAGAATAGTCGTCAATATTTCCCGATAGTTTGGCTTTCCCAAATTCACTCAAGAAGAAAAGTAAAGAATTGAAGTTGGTAATCTCAACATCACCAAATCCCATATCTTTTATCGCAGCTTTGTCTGCCTTTATGACTCCTTCTGTTACGATGTTTTTCTCTCTTTGGTTCAGTGCGAAAAATACTTTGTCACGCAATGGCTTATGCTTCATGACCTCTGTAATGGATTTCTTGTCGCTTTCACCTATTGCTTTATTCCCCAATAAATATATTACTGCATTAGCACGGGTCATCGCATTGATGGCAACTTGAGTGTCGAATTGACTGGCAAAAAGACCTGGACAATCAGTCAGACTGCAGCCAAGTCGAGACAGACTATCACTATGTACATGTATCTGGATGTCGCTGACAAAAGCAAACAAAATCTCTTCGACCTTGAATAATCGTTTCACCTGGTCAATACTATGAGCCTCACTCCAACGAATTTCCCAATCGGATGGGAATACTGCAATCTTAGCAATTTCCTCAATCATAAACCTATCCTTGGAACAATAAGTCTTCAATTCAGTATTCCCATAAAAAGCCAACAGCAATTGAGCAATACGAAGTATTTCTTTTACTTCTATCGTCCCGCTCTCTTTCATTTTCTCCACTTGGTCTCGAAGATTATTCATGTGAGATGGATTGTTGAAATCAAAACCTGCGCCATCTTCAACTGAAACAAATTTTATCACCTCATTAATCATGTCTCTCAATTCGCTATTACTCTTCCATCGCACTTCGGCATACTCTTTCTGTGATGGGTCAGAAATGTTTGTCGCTGTCATACAAATAGCGGAAGTTTTGGTCATAGCACCACGTGGCGAGATCTCTCGTCCCCCACACATGGCATTGAATGTTGTTGATTTTCCTCCTTGGAATTCTCCAATGAGTACAATGTTGAATTGGTTTTCAACAAGTTTACGTTGTGTGGATAAAAAAGACTCTCTTTCATTGTCTCTTATCCCATCTACCCTGACGACCTGCTCCATCAACTTGAGGAGTTCATCGCGCTTTAATTGATACTGTTTTGCATCCATATTATTATGCTTTGGCCTACCTGAGTTCTCAGCGGTCGGCGGTTATACATACAATCACTAAAAAAGCATAGAACTCGAGTTGCTTGTTCCTATACGCTTCAGGCATCGCCAAACGCCTAACCAAAACAGAAACTTTTGAACCTTATCCTATGCTCTTCGATATGTAGCAGCAGACAAGGCCAATACATACACTGAAAAGCAAAAGGCATTAGTATCACGTCCTTTGGTTTCTTGTTTTGGCGATTTAGAAGCGTGGACTTATACAAATGCTTTTTCGCATCGTCCGGCGGTATCTTTTGCCGGAAATCGATTGCAAATATACACATTTCTTTTCAATACTGATGCCTTTTTTGATAAGGTTCTTTCGATGATACTGAGAATAAATGAATTAAATTTTCACGTTCTCCACATCCTCAATATGCACAATCCGACGATTCGCCTGAATTTCACCGCATTTCAAGAGGGAATGGGTGCCACAGAAAGGCAACCCCTCCGCAGGAGGAGAATCTTTTGCGGAGAGGGGGTATTACTAGATAGAAGCCGACGAAGAGGAATTTGTATAACTGAAGGCTGTGGATACACTTTACAAGTGTTGTTTCCCGAAAATGGGATGGCAGATTTTACTGGTTGAACTGAACTGCTTGTCAAGTCAGTCCTGTGTCTTTGGGACTATGACGGGGGAGGTGCCGCGGACGAGGTATTGGCGGGCGGTGGCGGTGTCTTGGCAGAGCCAGCGGGTGCGGCGGCGCTCGAGGCTGCGGAAGAGGGGGGAGGGCCTGCCG
>CAJOIV010000010.1:93595-98419 GCA_905234665.1 uncultured Bacteroidales bacterium
CGGGGGGAAGGTCGTCGAGGTGGAGCTCGGCGGCGGGGGTGTAGTCGGGGTTGTAACGTTTCAGGACCCGCTCGAACTCTTCGCCGGTGCGGCGGTGGAGGGGGATGCGGCTGACGTAGCGGTCGAGGAGGGCGAGGCTCTCGGGGGGGAAGCAATGGCGGAACTGGCGCAGGCGGCGGGCGTAGTTTTCCTGCCACTCGTGGCCGTGGGGGGCGGCGTGCCCGGCGTACTGGAGGCGGGTGTCGAGGTGGGCCATCTCGTGGAGCATCACGGAGAGGAACATATAAGGGCCCATGTTGCCGTTGACGCTGATTTCGTGGCCTTCGTGGTTGCGCTGCGGCCAGCGGTAGTCGCCCAGCTTGGAGTGCCGCTCGCGGGTGATGTGGAGGCGCACGGCATGGGCGTTGAGGATGTCGTAGATGCCTTCCACGGCCCCCGCGGGGAGGTAGCGCGAGAGGTGGAGTTTATATTGCTCGGATAGTGATGTCGGCATCTAGGGGATTGAGAATTGGGAATTGGACACACTCCTCAGTCAGCAAAGCTGACAGCTCCCCTAACTTAGGGGAGCAGCTGACAAAGCCGGTGGAATTGAGGATTGAGAAGAGATGGCGAAGGTGGGACAGTCGCAGTTGCGGCGTTTGCGGTGCTTGGGCATGCGGACTCCCTTGTCGCTGCAGGAGGCGAGGAGCGAGAGGAGGAAGAGTCCCGTCAGCAGGAGGGCGATATGGCGGCGGGGCGTTTTCATTTCAGGGCCTCCAAATCCAATGGGCGGGTGAAGAGGCGCTCTTTCGAGCCATAGCGGTCGTAGAGGAAGAGGGCGAAGGCCACGAGGAAGAGGGCGGTGATGCCCGCGACGCCTGTGCATCCGTCGACGAGTTCATTGGGCTCTTCGAGGAAGAAGAGGGTGACGCCGGCCAGGGCGTTGAGGGTGCCGTGCATGATGGCGGCGACGATGACCGAGCCGCTCTTGAGACGGACGTACTGGATGATGACGGTGAGGGGAATGCACATGGCCATCATGAAGAAGACGCCGAGGACGGGGTGCTGGGGGTAGTTGTGGCCGAGGAGGATGAGGGGCGCGTGCCAGAGTCCCCAGATGATGCCGATGAAGATGGCCGTGGAGATGAAGGGCTGTCCGTGAAACTGGCGGAGGAGGTAGCCGCGCCAGCCCGCCTCCTCGCCGAAGGCAAGGAGAGCATTGATGGTGAGGCCGGCGAAGAGGCCAGAGACGAGGGTGACGAGGAGGATGGCCCAGAGGGGCAGGGGCAACGCCTGGCGCAGGGTGTTGAACATGGTGGTGTCGGTGGTGAAGGCCGGACCCTCAATGCACCAGGTGATGAGGAGCGTCAGCAGGACGATGAGGGACATCAGCAGCCAGCCGATGATCCACCACCAGTTGATTTTCCAGTGGATACCGATGTTGCGGAAGAGGGGCTCGTGCGCGACGGCCTGGCAGATGAGGGTGGCGGCGAGGGGGAAGAGCATGCAGCAGGAGGCGACGATGGTGCCAGCCAGCGATTCGTACTCGGCTCCCGTGAGGATGAAAATGAAGACTGTGGCCCAGATGAGGGCGTAGGCGATGGCGGTGTAGAACTTGAGGTTTTTCATAAATTGTGAATTGAGAATTGGACACACTCCTCCGCCCTGCGGGCACCTCCCCTAACTTAGGGGAGGAGTTGGCGGGGGCCGGTTGTATTTTTACCTTGAGAACATGATTTTTTCGCTGTTGAACATTCGGGTGAGGCCCCAGACGGCGATGGCGGTGTAGACGATGTTGGCGCCGAGGGTGACGAGCACGGCGGTCCAGTCGAGGGCGTGGGCGAAGACGGCGGTCATCACCTCGATGGCGTTGTAGAAGGGGATGAGGTAGACGGCCAGGTTGTCCGATGCGCCGTTCTGGAGCATGGGCAGCATGCCCGCCAGCATCACCACCAGCATGAAGGGCACCACCATGGTGCCGGCGTTCTTGACGTCCTTGGCCAGGGCCGAGATGAGGCTGATGGAGGCCGCCATGATGAGCACCGAGGCGAGGATGACCAGCAGGAGGGCGATGTAGTCGGGGGTGGTGTAGTTGAAGGCCATGTCGAGGCTTCCGGCGTCGGCGTGAATCATCTTGGGCAGCGAGAGGGCGATGCCGACGAAGCTGGAGATGCCGCTGAGGAGGGCGATGCCGCTGAGGGAGATAATCTTGCCGAGGGCCAGCTCGTTGCGGTGCATGGGGGTGACGAGGAGAGTGGCGATGGTGCCGCGTTCCTTCTCGCCGGCGATGGCGGAGGGGGCGATGGCCATGGTGCCGCTGAAGAGCATCATGATGATAATCATGGGGAGAATCTTGCTCCAGATGTCGCCCATCACGTCGTCGACGGTGGCCTGGTCGAAGCGGGCCTCGGGGCTGTCGGCGCGGTTGACGTCGAAGAGGTTGCTGCGCTGGTCCTCATAGGTGGTGAGCACCCCCTGCAGGGCGGTGTAGACGCGCGAGGCGGCGTTGTTGGTCGAATTGTAGTAAATCTCGACATTGGGGGCGGGGAGGCTGTCGGCGGGGGGAGTAGGCGGCGATGAGCGAGTCGAACCCTTCGGGGAAGCGCACGAGGACGGCGTTGATTTCCTTGTCGGAGAGGGCGTCGATGTCGGCCTGGAAGATAGTTCCTTGCACGACGGCCGTGGCGCTGTCCATCTGGTAGATGGCGGGTGCGAGGCTCTGGGGCATATTCTCGACCGAGAGGGTCACCACCTCGCCGCGGCCCTCGTTGACCATGTTGCCGATGCCGGTGCCCATGAGGCTGTATACAATATAGATAAGCAAGCCCGGCATGATGACGGTGGTGAAGAACATCTGCCGGTCGCCGAAGAAGCGGGCGAATTCTTTGCGGACGATGGTCCAAGTGTTGTTGTGTCTCATTGTTCGTCTCCTTTCACGGTTTTGTAGAGTTCAAAGAATCGGTCCTCGATGGGGAGGCCGTTGCAGACCTCGGCGAGGGTGCCGCAGGCGGTGAGATGGCCGTCGATGATGACGCCCACGCGGTCGCAGAGGCGCTCGACGAGGCTGAAGATATGGGTGGAGAGGATGATGCTCTTGCCCTCGGCGCGGAGCTCCTGGAGGTAGTCGGTGACGGTGCGGGCGGTGATGACGTCGAGGCCGTTGGTGGGCTCGTCGAAGATGATGATGTCCGGGTTGTGGACGAGGGAGATGACGATGCTCACCTTCTGCTTCATGCCGGTGGAGAGGTTGGCCACCTTCACCTCGGCGAACTTGTCGATGCCGAACCGCTCGAAGAGGGCCTTCTTGCGTGCCGCGGCGGTGTCGGCGGGCACGCCGTGGAGCTGGCTGAAGAAGTCGTAGAGGTAGTTGGGCGTGAAGAAGTCCTCGAGTTTCAGCTCGCTGGTGAGGAAGGCAATCTTGGCGCGCACCTCCTCGGGCTGGCTGACGATGCTGCAGCCGTCGACCCAGGCGTCGCCCCGGTCGGGACGGATGAGGGTGGCGAGCATGCGCAGGGTGGTGGTTTTGCCCGCCCCGTTGGGGCCGAGGAGGCCGAATATCTCGCCGCCGTTGGCGGTCATGGTCAGGTTGTCCACGGCCACCTTGCGGCGCTCGTGGGTGCGCTCGATGCGCTGCTGTTTTCGCGAGAGGGTGAAGGTCTTGCTGAGCCCTTCGATGCGGAGTATTTCAGACATGTCGGTGATTGTGTTATGTGATTGTTCGCGTTATTGTTGCTCCATTGTTGTGTTCATTCACGGCTGTTCTTTGGTCGGGTCGGCATTGTCGCCTCCGGCGGCCCGCCACCGTGGGCGCTTGGCACGCTTGAGGGCGTCGGACAGAATCCATTCTATCTGTCCGTTGGTGCTGCGGAATTCGTCGGCAGCCCACTTTTCGATGGCTGCAAAGACTTCCTCGTCTACCCTCAGTGCGAAACTTTTCTTCATCTTTTCTTCTGTTTGACCCGGCCCTGGGTGTTAACCCATTGTTAAAAAGGTTTAAATTAGTTTTATAATCGGTTCAAAATCAGTTTTTCTACGCATTTTCTTCGCTTCAGCCCCGCTGTTTTTCGCTCTTAGAGCGGAAAACAGCGAATAAAATCCGGGTAAAATCCTATGCAATAGTGGGTTAAATGCGTTTTTAATCCTAATTAATTGCTATTCAAATATTTGGAAATATACAAGGCGGGGGAGGCTCTTTACGAGTAGAGGGTGCCGGTGTTGATAACCGGCGAGGCGCTCTCGTCGGCGCAGAGCACCACGAGGAGGTTGCTCACCATGGCGGCCTTGCGCTCCTCGTCGAGCTCGACGATATGGTCGGCCGAGAGTTTCTTGAGGGCCAGGTCGACCATGCTGACGGCGCCCTCGACAATCTTCTCGCGGGCCGAGATAATGGCGTCGGCCTGCTGACGGCGCAGCATCACACCGGCAATCTCCTGGGCATAGGCGAGGTAGTTGATGCGCGCCTCGACAATCTCGATGCCGGCAATGCTCAGGCGGCTGCGGAGTTCGTCTTCGAGGCGGTCGTTGATTTCCTCGCCGCCGCTGCGAAGGGTGAGCTCGTTGCTGTTGTGGTCGATATTGTCGTAGGCGTAGAGTCCCGCCACTTTGCGCAAGGCGGCGTCGCTCTGCACGTTGACAAAGCTGTCGTAGCCCTTGAGCGAGGTGGTCTTGGTGCCGTCTTTCTGGACGGTGGTGGCGGTGTCGACCTCAATGTCGAAGCAGGCTTTGTAGGTGTCTTGGATTTTCCATACCAGCACGAGGCCGATCATGATGGGGTTGCCGTTCTTGTCGTTCACCTTGATGGGGGCCACGTCCATGTTGCGCGCCCGCAGCGAGAGGCGGCGCTTG
>CAJOIV010000011.1 GCA_905234665.1 uncultured Bacteroidales bacterium
GCCCCTCCACCTCGTCGGCGGCCTGACAACCCCCTTCGCCCCCGACCTCCATACCGCCGCCCGCCGCGCCGGCCTCACCCTCGCCACCCTCACCCCCGACCCCCTGCCCGCCCTGGCACAATACCATACCTTATAAAAAAAACGCGCGGGGACATACTATACTGCGCAAAACGCCGTTATCTGTACTCATAATAACAATAATCACACACAAAACAATGGATCTTTCGAACATTTTAGCCGTCGCCGGCAAGCCCGACCTGAACGAACTTATCTCCCGCACCAAAAGCGGTGCCATCGTCAAGAACCTCGTGAACGGACAGAAATTCCCAGTCTTCTCGACCAGCAATATCAGCCCCCTGAGCGAGATACGCATGTTCACCACCTCTGGTGAGAAACCCCTCGAAGAGGTGATGGGGAACATCTACAAGGTGCTGGAAGCCAAACCTACGGACTTCGACCCCAAGAAGGTCGAGAGCAAGGTGCTGTTTGACCTGATGGGCAAGGTGCTGCCCGACTACGACACGGAGCGTGTGCACGCTTCCGATGCCAAGAAGCTCTTCTCGTGGTACAACGTCCTGCTGGGTGCCGGCAAGCTGGAGCCCACCGCCGACGAGAAGACCGAGGAGCACCACGAGGTTGAAGCCGTCGCCGCTCCCGCCCCCGAGAAACCCAAGCGCAAAGCCCCCGCACCCAAGAACACAGCCCCAAAGAGCACGACGCAGGCCAAGTCGGCCCCCAAGCGCACCACCACCGCCAAGAAAGCGATTTAGAAAACCATAGCATCATGAAGAAGACATTCATTGCATTCCTGTCCGTGGCTTTTGCCCTGGGCTTTGTCTCCTGCCAGAAGGAACAAACGGTTGTCGTCCCCATCGATGGTGACACGACTCCTGCCGTCCCCACCGAGCCTACCTATCAGGAAGGTGTCTATGCCCCCCTCTTGAAGATAGCCTCGATAGAGAGGGACGACGACGAGACCGTCGAGACCTGGAACTGGAGCGGCGAGCAGCTGACCTCGGTGACGAGTAACAGCGGCACCTCCCGCCAGTTCACCTACAGCAATGGGCGCCTCTCCCAGGTTACAGGCTCAATGACCAACCTCTTCGGTGTCATCCCCGGCATCGCGGGCAATGTGTCGTTCACCTACAACGGCACCCTCTTCAAGAACTGCACCGTCACTTCGGACGGCACAGACGTTGTGCTCGCCACCTTCGGTCATGCCGACAACCGCGTCAGCAGCATCGACATAGCCCTCGATGCAGAGTATATCTCTGAGATGCTGAACGACATGATTACGGGCGGCATGGGCAAGTCTATCGACCCCAAGCAGATCACCCTCAGCGAGGCCGACAACAGCATCCATGCCGATCTTACCTGGACAGACAAGAATGTCACCGCCATGACCATGTCCGGCTCCATCCCCTTCGACCTCACCAAGGAGACGTTCCAGGCATTAAGACCCTATCTGCCCATCGACTCGTCGATGCTACGTATGATTGACTTCTACTTCATGGTGGCCAACTCCATCCCCATGCAGATAGACATTGTCGACACCCTCACCTACACCTACGACAACAAAATCAACCCCTTCTACTGCTATATGGGCGAGGTGACGCCGTCCAACCTGTCGCTCAACAACGTCCTCTCTTCGTCGAACTATGGCACGATCGCCATCAGCGTGTCCCTCGGCTCGAGCACGACGCCGGTGTACACCCAGCCGATTGACCAGAGAAGTGTCTATTTCTACCAGTACAACGACCGCAACTATCCCATCCTGGTGGAGGGCTCCGACAACTATACCATCACATACAAACAATAATCTATGACATATACTGACAAAGACAACCGTTTCAAACGCTATACCATCACGTCGGCACTGCCCTATGCCAACGGCCCCGTGCATATCGGCCACTTGGCAGGTGTCTACGTCCCCGCCGACATTTATGCCCGCTATCTCCGCGCCCAGGGCGAGAAGGTGCTCTTCATCGGCGGCAGCGACGAGCACGGCGTGCCCATCACCATCAAGGCCCGCAAGGAGGGTGTCACCCCTCAGGACATCGTCGACCGCTACCATAAGATTATCAAGGACTCCTTCGCCGAGCTGGGAATCTCGTTCGACATCTATTCCCGCACCTCCTGCAAGGAGCACCACGAGACCGCCGCGGCCTACTTCAAGAAGCTCTATGACGAGGGCAAGTTCATAGAGAAGACCTCTATGCAGTACTACGACGAGGAGGCCCACCAGTTCCTCGCCGACCGCTACATCACAGGCACCTGCCCCCACTGCGGCAACGAGCACGCCTACGGCGACCAGTGCGAGGCCTGCGGCACCAGCCTCAACGCCACCGACCTCATCAACCCCAAGAGCGCCCTCAGCGGCAATCCGCCCGTCATGAAGGAGACCAAGCACTGGTACCTCCCCCTCGACAAAGACGAGCCCTGGCTGCGCCAGTGGATTCTCGAGGAGCACAAGGGCGACTGGAAGGTGAACGTCTACGGCCAGTGCAAGTCGTGGATTGACGCCGGCCTCCAGCCCCGTGCCGTCACGCGCGACCTCGACTGGGGCGTGAAGGTTCCCCTCGCCGAGGCCGACGGCAAAGTGCTCTATGTCTGGTTCGACGCTCCCATCGGCTATATCTCCTTCACCAAGCAGCTGAAGGGCGACGACTGGGAGAAGTGGTGGAAGCAGGACGACACCAAGCTGGTGCACTTCATCGGCAAGGACAATATCGTCTTCCATTGCATTATCTTCCCCTCCATGCTCAAGGCCGAGGGCAGTTATATCCTCCCGCAGAATGTCCCCGCCAATGAGTTTCTCAACCTCGAGGGCGACAAGATAAGCACTTCGCGCAACTGGGCCGTCTGGCTGCATGAGTACCTCAAGGACTTCCCCGGCAAGCAGGACGTGCTGCGCTACACCCTCTGCAGCAATGCCCCCGAGACCAAGGACAACGACTTCACCTGGAAGGATTTCCAGCTCAAGAACAACTCCGAACTCGTCGCCATCCTCGGCAATTTCGTCAACCGCACCCTCGTGCTGACGCACAAGTTCTACGGCGGCAAGGTGCCCGCCTGCGGGCCTCTCGCCGAGGTCGAGCAGGAGCTCGTCAAGGAGATGGCCACATTCCCCGAGCGCGTGGGCCGCAGCATCGAGCTCTACCGCTTCCGCGAGGCCCTCAGCGAGATGATGAACCTCGCCCGCCTCGGCAACAAGTACCTTACCGACACCGAGCCCTGGAAGCTCGTCAAGACCGACCCCGAGCGCACCGCCACGGTGATGAACCTCTCGCTGCAGATATGCGCCAACCTGGCCATCCTCTGCGCCCCCTTCCTGCCCTTCACCGCCGATAAGCTGCACGCCATGCTCAACCTTCCCGCCAAGGGCTGGCAGGACGCAGGCCGTGCAGACATCCTCATGGAGGGTCACACCATCGGCACCCCCGAGCTGCTCTTCGAGCAGATTCCTGACGAGGCCATCCAGGCCCAGGTCGACCGTCTCCAGGCCACCAAGGAGCAGAACGCCCTCAACGCATGGCAGCCCGCTGAGGTGAAGCCCACGGTGGCTTTCGACGACTTCGGCAAGGTGGACATCCGCGTGGGTACCGTGCTGGAATGCTCCAAGGTCCCCAAGGCCGACAAGCTCCTCCAGTTCAAGATTGAGGATGGCATGGGCACCCGCACCATCGTCAGCGGCATCGCCAAGTACTACCCCGACCCGCAGGCCCTCGTGGGCATGCAGGTCTGCTTCATCGCCAACTTCGCCCCCCGCAAGCTGAAGGGCGTCGATAGCCAGGGCATGATCCTTAGCGCTGAAGACAAAGACGGCCGCCTCGTCCTCGTCACCCCCAGCCAACTGGTCACCCCCGGCTGCAACGTCGGCTAATGATACTACGCCCCTATGCAGGTCATCCGTTTTGATACTCTAAGAAAAGGCACTTGGCTTGGCATTGTATGCGACACTTTTTCTAAACGCAGACAATTTGCAGAGTGCCAGATAAGCATCAGTGACAGTATCAAGAAGGAGAAAATTATGCCTGTCCACCTTGTCACGCTTGCGTATCTGATAGATGCCTTGAAGAAGGAAGGTGCAAGGGTGTATATCGACAAGAATACCATTGGCTCTTTCATCTACGATGATTTGCACTTCAAGGATTATTTCTCTGAGGACTCACCAACATTCACTACTGCCTTGGACGAGCGGATTTTGGGATTATGGCGTGTGAATGAATCTGAGAAAGACGTTCACCCCAAAAGGGTGCAAGATTATCTCAAGAGGGTATTCTTTCACAACAAGGACCTCAGTGCTGTTGGCGGGAGCGTAACAGAGGCATATTACAACATTTTTGACCATTCGGGTTCGACCAACAATGCCTGGTCAATGATGAAGTACGATGAGTCGAATGAAAGATTATCGGTGGCTGTGTGCGATTGCGGTATCGGCATTCCTGAATCTATACGTCAGTTCATACCTAATTTGACCGACAGTGACGCGCTCTTGCAAGCCCTAGAATACAAGTTCACGACACAGAGCAAGTCATACAATGGAGGTATGGGACTGGGCAATATTAAGGATGCCTGCACGGCTGATGATTACTTGAGGATATTCAGTGGGTGGGGGATTTTACTTGCAAACCGCGACAAAATAAAAGTAGTACAAACTCCTTTTTATTTCCAAGGGACATTGTTGCACTACGACCTGTCTTTAAGTCATTTTGAGGAAGAAGAAGTACTCGAAGGATTTGATTTTTTATAGAAGAAACAACACCATGTGCAAGATTATAATAAAGGACATACTCAAAGACAATGACTATCCCCAAGCAGGAGGGTATGTATTTGACGTAATGGAGAAGTGCATCCCCAATGGGGAGACGGTAACCCTGAATATGGAGGGTGTCGAGGTGCTGCCATCCATGTTCCTTAACGCCTCGATAGGCCGATATGTCGAAAAATACGGTATTGCCTCTTTGAAGGGGAGACTTTCTTTTGAGAAGATACTCTCCTCCCTACTAACAAGGATTAAAGATTACCTCAACAGGATTGCCTGACTTCGGCGTCCGTCCCGAACAGGTCGTCGAGGGTGGGGGAGGAGATGAACGCAGCCCGCTGCATCTGCTGTTCTACGTAGTCGGCAATGCCCAAAAAACTTATCTTTCCCTCGATGAACATTTGCACTGCCACCTCGTTGGCGGCGTTCATCACGCACGGCATATTGCCCCCGCGGCGGATGGCCTCGTAAGCCAGCGCCAGACAGCGGAAGGTCTCCATGTCGGGCTTCTCGAAGGTGAGGCTCGGATACTGCGCGAAGTCCAGCCGCGGCAGGTGGCTCTCGATGCGCTCGGGGAAGCTGAAGGCATACTGGATGGGAGTCTCCATGGTCGGGACTCCCAGCTGGGCCTTGATGCTGCCGTCGATGTACTGCACCATGGAATGCACCACCGACTGCGGATGCACCAGCACCTCTATCCTCTCGGCGGGGACGTCGAAGAGCCAGCGAGCCTCGATGACTTCCAACCCTTTGTTCATCAGGGTGGCGGAGTCGATGGTCACCTTGCGTCCCATGCTCCAGTTGGGGTGCTTCAGGGCCTGCTCGAGGGTCACATCCTCCAGGTCGGCGCGTGTGCGGCCGCGGAAGGGGCCTCCCGACGCGGTCAGGAGTATCTTGTCCACCGAGGTGTGTCGGACTCCCTCTTCGTCCTCCCAAAGGGCGTTCTCGCCCACAAGGCTTTGGAAGATGGCCGAGTGCTCCGAGTCGACGGGCAGGATTGGCACATGGTGGCGCATGGCTGCCTCGGTGACGATGCTCCCCGCCACCACCATGGTCTCTTTGTTGGCCAGGGCGATGGGTTTGCCATGCTCGATGGCGCGCAGGGTGGGACGCAGTCCGGCGAAGCCCACGATGGAGGCCAGCACCATGTCGATGCTCTCCATCTCCATAAGGTCGGCGATGGACTCCATTCCGGCGAAGACTTTGATGTCGTGGGACCAGAGGGTCTCTTTCACCCGCTCGTACTGGCTGTCGTCGGCGATGGCCACGGCGTTGGGCTCAAACTCCAAGGCCTGCTGGATGAGGAGGTCGGCGTTGCTGCCGGCGCACAAGACTTCGACGGCAAAGAGGTCACGATGCCGGCGGATGACGTTAAGGGCCTGTGTGCCGATGGAACCGGTGGAGCCGAGGATAGCGATTCTTTTCATGGTTGGGGGTCAGAGGCGCGGGCGGTTCTGTTCTATCTCGTGCCTCAGCTCGCGGTCGGCGCGGGAATGGGTATAGGTTATCTCCTCGTCGGCGGTGGTGTCCGCGGGGGTGATGTCGAAGGTGGAGAGGTCCTTGCCGTCGATGACGTCCTGTATGTTGGCAATCATCTTCTCCTGGGCGTCGACGAGGCGCTCCAGCGAGTCGATGGTCTGTGCATTGCGGTAGGTCTGTTCCACCATCTCGGGGTTCACATATCCGGGCACTATCTCGCGCAGGGGGGTGAAAATGACCAGCACGACGGTGATGGCCACGAGGACGATGACGCTCCCGCCCACCGCCACGAAGACGTTGGAGGCTGAGAGCTCCAGCGAGAAATGCTCTTTGAAGGTCTCTGTGTCGAGCACCACGATACGGCGTTTGTGGCGCATCTTCTCGCGGAAGACCTGCCACTTGTTAAAAAGGCGCAGCCGCATGGCTGCGCCTTTTTCTTTCATTCTCGACCAGAGAGGCTCGTCCATTAGAAGAACTTATTGCGTTGGTCGACAATCTTGGTGTTGTCCATCAGCACGACCAGCACGCCACCCACCTTCTGGCGGTAGCTCATCTGGTACTGGTTGCGGATCGACTCGGGATCGACGGTCTTGGGGTTGTCGGCCTTATTGTTCACCTTCACAAGGTACACGCCGTTGGAACCCTGGAGGGGACCCACGATGTCGTTGCCCGTGGTGGCGACGATGGCGGCCTGCACTTTGGGCTCCATGCCGAACTGGGCGAGGTAGTAGTCGTTGAATGCAACGCTGTCGAGGGTGTCGACCGTGCTGCTCAGCTTGGTGGCGATAGTGGCCAGGTCGGAGCAACCGTTCTTGGCCTCGTTGGCGCGCTCCTTGAGGATTTCAGCCCTCTTCTCGATGCGCACCATGTTCTCCATCTCGGGACGTGCCTGCTCGAGGGTCTTGTAACCCACCTTGTAGACATCCTTCAGGGCGGCGACGATGTAGTGGTCGTCGGCCTCGAAAATCTGGTCGGCCACAGCGCCGATTTCGGTCTTCTCGTTGAAGGCCCACTGGACGATGCTGCGGGCGTTGCTGATGCGGCTCAGGTTCTGCGACATGGCGTAGACCAGGGTGTTGCGCACCTGCAGGTTCTCGGCCTGAGCGGCACTGGTCATGGCACTGAGGGTGCGGTTGTTGCCGGCGAAGCGGTTGGCCTCGTTATAGATGTTGCGTGTGGTGGCCTCCGAGGCGACGATGGCGCGGGCGATGGTGGCCACGCGGTATTTGCGGTGCGGTGCGGTCTTGCCGGTCACCTTCACCACGAAATAGCCAATCTCGCTGGGGTGCTGCATCACGAAGATGCCGCCCTCGGGGGTGTTAATCATCTTCTCGTTGAGGAAGCCGAAGTTGCCGTCGAGCTGCCATTCCATGTCGCCTTTGTTGTTGGCCTTCTGAGGGTCGTCGGAGAACTGGTTCACAGCCTCTTCAAAGCTCATGGCGCCACTGGCCACGAGATTCTTGACGCTGTCGGCCAACTGCTTGGCCTGCTCGTCGCCGCGGGTGATGGTGCCGCCTACGCGCTCGTTGAAGATGTAGATGGTGCTGGCGCGCATGCTGTCGGGACGGTTCTCAATCTTGAGGACCTTGGCCATCTGCCACTCGTTGCCCACCATGCGGGGGCTGATGAAGCTGCCTTCGGCGGCGCTGCGGATGGCGGAATCCATCGGCGTGGTGAACTCCTCGGCGCGGCGGAAAGTGGAGTCATAGCTGCGGTCCGACTCGGCATTCACGAAGAACACCAGCTCGTCGGGGTTCTGCTCTTGAAACTCACCCCACACCTTCTCCACGTCGGCCTGGATGTCGGCCAGGTCCTTCTGGGTCGGAACGATGGGGTAGAGGATATACTCGATTTCGCGCTGCTCCTCGCGGACGCGGTACTCGTTCTTGTGAGCCTGGTAGTATTTCTCGTAGTCGGCGTCGGTCAGTGCCACTTCCTCTTCTGCCACAGTCTGGTAGGGCAGGCTGACGGTATTGGCATTGGTCACGGTGCTGCTCATCTTGGCTATCTGGTTGGCGATGGCTTTGGGCATGTAGAAGCCGCCGGCGATGAGCGAGGAGTATTTCTGCTGGCAGCGGCTCTTCTTCACGGCCTTCTCCAGCTGTGCCCACTGCAGGCGCTCGGCGGTGTCGAGGGTCTCGATGTTGCTGATATAGTACTCGACGGTGCGGATGTCATACTCGCCGGTCTGCGGGTTGGTGAAGTACTGGCGCAGTTCGGGGTGGATGAAGGTGCCCTTGTACATGTCGTTCACCTCGGCGGGGCTCACGGTGAGGCCCAGCTTGGCGAACTCGGCGTCCGTCAGGGTCTCGCCCACCAGCTGCTGCCACACGCCCTCACGGATTCTGGCTTGCATCTCTGCGGGCACCTGGGCCACGTTGTACTGGCGCTGGTAGTTCTGCTCCTGCTCTTCCACCATGTCGTTGAAGCGCTGGTAGGTGATGGTGGTGCTGCCAATACGTCCGAGGTCTTGCATCTTGTTGTTGTTCTTGTTCAGGTCACCGATGATAAAGGCAACGATAGCCAAGCCCACGATGGCCACGGCTATCCACGAGTGTTTTCTAATGGTTCCTATAGCTCCCATAATTTGTTATTTATTGTTTATTATTTCCTTGTTTTATTGCTCTGAATTAGCGTGCAAAGGTACAAAGAAATTTCCGAATAGGGGACTTTTTTTCTCTAAAAAGAGCATCCCAGCACGTCATCTCTCTGTCGACCAGTGGCTTATTTTTTCACGCGAGGGGCTTCAAGTCGGTCTCGAAGAGGAACGGAAGCAGGTTTTTCACCCCTTCCACGCGCCGAATTCGGCCTCCTTCCAACAGGGTGTAGATGGCCACTTTGTTGCCATAGCGTGTCTCGTATTCCGCCAGCACCTGACGGCAGGCGCCGCAGGGCGAAGCCTCCGTCAGGCGGCCCTTCTGGTCCCTCCCTGCCACAGCCAGGGCCGTCACGGCCTGCGTGGGTTTCTGGGCCGACGCGCTGAACAGAGCCGTCCGTTCGGCGCAGAGTCCCGAGGGGTAGGCGGCGTTCTCCTGGTTGCTGCCCGTCACCATCGTGCCGTCGGCCAGGAGCACCGCGGCGCCCACATGGAAGTTCGAGTAGGGCGCATAGGCTGTCTCTGTGGCGGCGATGGCGGCATCCATCAGTTTCCGGGACTCGGCAGGGAGCTCCTGCAGCCCTTCGTACTCCGAATAATCTATCACAATCTGTCTGTTTGTCATATTTTGTGTATCTTTGCGTTTTGTATATGGAAACGCTCTTTGATGGAAAATATTGTGTGCTTGGCCTTTCGCCGATGGACGATGTCACCGACCTCCCCTTCCGCGAGCTCTGCAAGGCCTTTGGTGCCGACCTGTTAATCACCGAGTTCATCGCCTCCGAGGCCCTCAACCGCGATGCGGAGAAGAGTCTTCGCAAGATGCTTTTCTCCCCCGCCCAGCACCCCATCGGCATCCAGATTTTCGGTGCCGACGAGGGCGAACTGCTCCAGTGCCTCGAGGTTGTCGAGGCCCGGCATCCCGACTTCATCGACATCAACTGGGGCTGTCCTGTGCGCAAGGTGGCAGGCAAAGGGGCCGGCAGCGGCATCCTCCGCGACATCCCCAAGATGTTGAGCATCACCGAGGCCCTCGTGCGCCGCGCCACGCTCCCCGTCACTGTCAAGACGCGTCTTGGCTATGACGCTAACGACCGTCCCATTGTCGACCTTGCCGAGCGGCTTCAGGACATCGGCGTCGCCGCCCTCAGCATCCATGGCCGCACCAAGACCCAGATGTATCAAGGGGTGGCCGACTGGACCCTCATCGGCGAGGTGAAGAGCAACCCCCGCATGCACATCCCCATCTTCGGCAACGGCGATATCGTCACGCCGCAGCAAGCCGTCGAGGCCCGCCGCCGCTATGGGGTCGACGGTATCCTCATTGGTCGCGGCGCCATAGGCAACCCATGGATTTTCGAGCAGTCGCAACGTCTTCTACGGGGAGAGGAGGAACGCGAGGTGACCGTCGCCGAGCGTGTCGACGTCTGTCGCCGCCATCTGCTGGCCGCCGTCGACTTCAAGGGCGAGCGTACCGCCATCTTCGAGATGCGCAAACACTATGGAGGCTATTTCAAGGGCCTCTTCGACTTCAAACGGTTCCGGCTGCCTCTGGTCACTGCCACCACCCTCGACGACATCCTTCCCATCCTCGACGCCATCGCCGAGCATTATTGAACGGTTGTTTTTTATCGTGTGCAGGGGTATCACCCCTGCCTATTAACGGGGTACCCCGCCCCAGTTCAGTTTCTGCTGGATGGCGCTGAAGAAGCTCTGGTCCCTGAGACGTACCAGGCTCACGGTGAAAGGTTCGCGTGTGAGCACTATCTCACTTCCGCCGGGCAGGGTGGAGTGGCGCGAGTCGGTGCCCAGGTTCACACTGCTCCCAGGGGCGGTCACCAGACGCAGCGTTGCGTTGTCGGGCACGATGATGGGTCTCAGCGACAGGTTGTGCACCGCGATGGGGGTCACCACGAAGCAGCCGCTGTCGGGTGTCAGGATGGGGCCGCCGCAGCTCAGCGAGTAGGCCGTCGAGCCTGTGGGCGTGGCCACGAGCAGTCCGTCGCCGTCGTAGGAGGCCACGAAGTCGTCCCCCACGAACAGGTCTGTACGCAGCAGGTTGGTGTCGTCGATGCGGTGCAGGGAGACCTCGTTCAATGCCGACGAGGTGAGCTGCGGCGCCCCCTTCACCTCCACATGCAGCAGTGTGCGGGGTTCCACGGTGTAGCGGCCCGCGAGCAGGTCGTCAACCAGTTGGTCGAAGTCCTCGCGTCCCACGGTGGTGAGGAATCCGAGGTGGCCGAAGTTGATGCCCACCACGGGGATGGGTCTCCCGGCGATGAGGTGCACGGCGCTCAACAGGGTGCCGTCGCCCCCGATGGAGAAGAAGAAATCGCAGCCGTCTGCCGCGAGACTGTTGCCTACCTCCACGGTGGCCACGTCGCGCCGGTGCAGGGCCGAGGCCAGCTGTTCCAGTTCGTCGTGGAAGGTGGGGGAGAGGTAGCGTGTGTACAGGGCTATTTTCATCTGATGACAGTTATGTTTCCAAAATAGGTCTTGTCCGACCCGTCGGCGTGGCGCACATGGGCGCGGAACACATAGGTCCCCTGTGGTACGGGGGTCCCGTCGCGGGTGCCGTCCCAGCAGTCTTCCAGACGCTCGGTGTGCCATAGGTGCAGTCCCCATCGGTTGTAGATGTCCAGGCTGTAGCCTGCCGCCAGGGGAGAGAAGTAGAGGGGACAGAAACGGCTGTTCTCTGGGTCTTCGGGGCGTATCATGTTGGGGAAGAAGGCGGTGATGTCGCCTACGGGGGGCAGGTCCACGCCCAGGGTGTCGGATGTCACCACCCTTTGGCGACAGAGGTCGGGCACCTCCAGGCGGTAGATATACCTCAGGGCCGTGCGGTTGATGTCGAGGTCGGAGTAGGGTGCCGTGCTCTGCAGGGTGGTCAACAGCTCGAATGCCGTGTCGGCCGCCGAGGCGCGCATCAGGCGGTATTCCGTTCCGTGGAAGGCACTGTCCACGTCGAAGGTCAGTTCCACTGAGGGCAGGGTCTCGTCATACACCGCCGTGGCGATGCGGGCGTAGGCCGCCGTGTCGCCCACGTCGAAGACCAGCCGTTCCCACGCGCTGCTGGCCCCGAGCGAGTCGTTACTGTTCACCGGTGTCACACACGCCTCCACCCATTTCACATCCAGGTTGCTCACCGTCAGGTCGTAGGCGAAGGTTCCTGTCGCTGCGGGGAATCCCTTGTGGTACAATGTGCTGTCGCCATGTATCCTGTACCATACGATGTATCTCCCCACGCTGTCGGGCATATTGATATACCTGTTCCACGCCACGTGCAGGGTGCGCGAGCAGGGTGCGGCCGTCAGGGAGATGACGGGATTGTGATAGTAGGGAGTCAGGGGGCTGGCCTGAAAGCAGCTGTCGAAGGCCAGGATACGGAACGAGTGCTCCTTGTGGCAGTCCACCGAGTTGTCGCACAGGTAGGTGGTGTTCATTCGTCCCCATACTGTGTCGAAGTCGCGGCAGGGGTTGCCCATGCAGATGTAGTAGCCCATCACGTCGGTGTCGGGGCTTGGGTTCCAACTCAGATGTATGCGTTGCAGGGAGTCGTCCACCGTGGCGAGGTGCAGGGTGCAGGGCGAGGTGGGCAGGTTGTCCTGGTAGAAAATACCCACCGTGTCCGACACGAGGCTGTCGCACACGACGTAGTATCCCACCGTGTCGCCGCACACCACGCGGTGCAGGGTGTCATAGTATTGTGTGTCAGTCACCACGGTGCGCAGTGAGTATCCCTGCTGGCCAGGCATCTGACGGTAGAGGCTGTAGTCCGCGGCTCCCGGCAGGGCGTTCCATTGCAGTAGGCCCACCTGGTGTGAGGCCACATAGTACCGGGCTATGCGCAGCGAGTCCTGCGCTGTCATGCGCGACGGTGCCAACAGTGTCAGCAGGAGCAGGAGTGTGGCCGTGTGTCTCATTCGGCAGTGATGGATTGCAGTTGTACCAGTTGGCAGTAGCGTCCGCCGCGGCGCATGAGGTCGTCGTGGGTGCCTTGCTCCACAATGCGCCCCTGTTCTAGCACCACGATGTTGTCGGCATTGCGGATAGTCGAGAGGCGGTGGGCGATGACGAGGGCTGTGCGTCCGTTCAGGAGGGTCTCCAGCGACTGCTGCACCAGGCGTTCCGACTCGGTGTCGAGGGCGCTGGTGGCCTCGTCGAAGATGACGATGTCGGGATTCCGCAGCAGGGTGCGGGCAATGCTCAGGCGTTGCCGTTGGCCGCCGCTCAGCAGACTTCCGCCGTCGCCGATATTGGTGTTGTATCCTTCGGGCTGCTGCATGATGAAGTCGTGCGCACCGGCGCTGCGTGCGGCCTGTTCTATCTCGGCATCCGTGGCGTCGGGGCTGCCGAAGGCGATGTTGCCGCGGATGGTGTCGTTGAAGAGCACCGTCTCCTGCGACACAATGCCCACCCTCCGGCGGAGTTCCCGCAGGGGGATGTCCTGGATGGGGATTCCGTCGATGAGGATGTCTCCTCCCGTGCGGTCGTGAAAGCGCATCAGCAGGTCGGCCAAGGTCGACTTGCCCGACCCCGAGCTGCCCACCAGGGCCACCGTCTTGCCCCGTTCGATGGTGAGGTCTATGTGTTTCAGCACCTCCTGCCCCTCCTGATAGTGGAAGCAGAGGTCTTTCAGTTCGATGGCGTTTTCCGGGGATTCCGGACATTCCGGATTATCCAGACAATCCAGTGTTTCTGTGTTTTCTTTCATGAACTCCTCCATCCTGTCCACACAGGCGCGTCCCTTCTTGATATGCGAGATGGCCGTGGTCAGTTCTTTGGCGGGGGGTATCATCAGCACAAACATCATGATGTACGACACGAAGAGGTCGGCCGTCAGGCCTGTCTCGCCGCGCATCACCATCGCCGACCCGAAGAGCAGAATGCCTATCACGATGGCGTTGCCCAGGAAGTCACTCACCGGTGACGAGAGGTCCACCCTCCGCAGCACTCGTGTGCGCAGGCGTGCATACCCTCTGTCCGACAGTTGGAAGCGGCTGTTCGAGAATCCGATGGCCGTGTACGACTTGATGATTTTCAACCCCATGATGGTCTCTTCCATCAGTGAGGTCAGGAAGGCGTTGCGTTCCTGCAACTCCAGCGAGTTGCGGCGTAGCCGCCGGGTGATGCCCGCGATGACGAACACAATCAGGGGCAGCATGACGAGCACAAACAGCGTCAGCCGTGTGCTGATGTAGAATAGCATGGCGATATACAGCACCATGCTCACCACAGCTGTGGCCAGCTGCTGCACCGAGTTGAGGGTGCTCTCCTCATATTCTGTGATGTCGCCCCCGAAGCGTGCCAGCATGTCGCCCTTGCGGTGGCTGCTGTAGTAGGTCAGGGGAAGGTGCATGGCCTTGTCGAACAGCTCGTTCCTCACGTCGCGCACCACTCTGCAGCGCACCGAGGCCATCAGCACGGCGGCCAGGTACGAGAAGATGTTCTTCATGGCGTAGAGGCCGAAGACGATGAACGAGAAGGCCACCAGGGCCCGCATGGGCCCGTAAACTATCAGGCTGTCATAGAGGGCCTGCAGTCCCTGCGCCAGCAGGCTGCCGCCGCCCGTCGAGACAGTCATCGCGCTCCCCGTGTCGGGGGGGAAGAGTATCTTCAGGAAGTCTGCCACCGAGAGGGCCGTGGCCATCGTGAAGGCCACGCTCAACACCACGCAGACCCCATACACGGCCAGCCGGCCGGCGTAAGGTTTCAGGTGGCGGACAGTGAACGATGGCATTGGGCTTTATTTCTTTCTCTTTCAGGAAACCTTATACCCTAAGTAGTTATGCGGGGTGAAGTGCTGCAGACGCTCTTTGACCTCGGGGGCTGCGTCGAGGGTTTCGACAAAGGCGGCGATGGTCTCGGCAGTGACCTTCTGGTTGGTGCGTGTCAGCTGCTTCAGGGCCTCGTAGGGGTTGGGGTATCCCACCGAGCGCAGTACCGTCTGGATGGCCTCGGCCACTACGGCCCAGTTCCTTTCCAGATCGTCGTAGAGGGCCTGCTCGTTGAGCAGCAGCTTGCCCATGCCCTTTTGCAGCGAGGCCAGGGCTATCAGCGTGTGCGCCACGGGCACTCCCACGTTTCTCGACACCGTCGAGTCTGTCAGGTCGCGCTGCAGGCGGCTCACCGGCAGTTTGTGGCTCAGGTGCTCGAAGATGGCGTTGGCCAGTCCCAGGTTGCCCTCGGCATTCTCGAAGTCGATGGGGTTCACCTTGTGAGGCATGGCGCTGGAGCCCACCTCTCCGGCCTTGATTTTCTGCTTGAAGTATTCCATCGACACATAGCTCCACACGTCGCGGCACAGGTCGATGAGGATGACGTTGACGCGTTTGCAGTTGTCAAACCAGGCGGCCATGTCGTCGTAATTCTCTATCTGGGTGGTCCACTGTTGGCGTTCCAGGCCGAGGCTTTCCTTTACAAACCTGTTGCCGAACGCGCGCCAGTCCACGGTGGGGTAGGCCGCCAGATGGGCGTTGAAGTTGCCTGTCGCACCGCCGAATTTGGCCCCGAAGGGTATCTCGGCGAAGTGGGCCAGCTGTTTCCGCAGGCGGTAGGCAAACACCATGAACTCCTTGCCCAGCGTCGTCGGCGAGGCGGGCTGTCCGTGTGTGTGTGCCAGCATGGGGATGTCCTTCCATTCTGCGGCGCGCTCCTCCAGCAGGGTGGCGAGGGCTTCGTACTGCGGCAGGAGCACCTCCTCGTGGCACTCCTTCATGCTCAGCGGCACGGCGGTGTTGTTGATGTCCTGCGAGGTGAGGCCGAAGTGGATGAACTCCTTCCAACGCTCCAGCCCGAGGGTGTCGAACCGCCGTTTGATGAAGTACTCCACGGCCTTCACGTCGTGGTTGTTGGTCTTCTCAATCTCCTTTACCTCAGCGGCTTCGGTGTCGGTGAGGGTGCGGTAGATGTCGCGGAGTTTCTCGGCCAGGCCGGGGTGCTGCTCGAAGCATTCGTGCACTGGCAGCTCCTGCAGGGTGCCAAGGGCGATGAAATATTCTATCTCCACTTGCACGCGGTAGCGCACCAGGGCGCCTTCCGAGAAGTATTTGGCCAAAGGCTCTGTCTTCGAGCGGTAGCGGCCGTCGATGGGGGATATGGCGTTGAGGCTGTTCATGGGTCGGGGGGTGTTTAGAATTTTTTCTTCGGGGCTTCGGGTTTCGTCAGCTGGCTGTTCAGGAACTTGTGGCCGTACTTCTCCATCAACTTCTGTATTCTCTTGTCGTGGGTGCTTTCCATGAGGGCATGGGTGTAGACGGTGTTGTGGGTGTCCGTGCCCAGCAGCTCCACCCAGCCGTCCTCGATCATCTCGAAAGCCTTCTGGCGGGGCTGTTCGCCGTAGAAGCCCGAGAGCGAAAGAATGTTGGCCTGGAACAGGATGCCCATGTCCTTCAGTCGGCTGTAGTGCGGCGACCGCGAGCTGAAGTAGGGGTACCGTTCGGGGTGCGCCAGAATCACCTCGTAGTTCATCATCTGCAGTTTGAAGAGGTAGTCTTCGATGCCGATGGCCTGCTGGTGCAGCGACAGCTCCACGAGGAGGTACTTGCCGTCGACGAGAAGGAACTTGTTCTCATCCATCCTGTTGGCGAATCCCGAGTCGATGCGGTACTCGCCTGCTACGCCCACCAGCTCGATGCCGTGGACGATGTCCATCTTGCGGATATCCCTCTTCACCAGGTCGTAGAGCTCCAGGATGTCTTTCTCCTCGTTGGGGAAACGGGGGTATTGGTAGTGGGGAGTGCAGATTACCTTCGAGAATCCCACTTTGTGCATGTCCTGCAGGCATGCTATCGTGTCGTCGCATCCGCGGCATCCGTCGTCCACACCCGGCAGCAGGTGGCAGTGCATGTCTGTCACGAGGCATTCGTAGAGGGGGATGGGTTCTTTGGGTTTTGGTTTCAAGAAGTCGAACATGGTCTTTATTAGAGGTGTTAGGTTTATTGTTTAAGGTTTCTTGTTCAATGCTCTATCGTGTCGGCCGCAATCTATCAGACGACCCTTTTGATGATCTCTCTTCTCGCCAGGGTGTTAATGCGGGTGTCTATTCTTTGGTAGCCGCGGTCGATCTGTTCGATGTTGTCGATGCGGCTCACGCCGTCGGCCGAGAGGGCTGCCAGCAGCAGGGCCACGCCGGCGCGGATGTCGGGCGAGGTCATCTTCACCCCTCTGAGGCGGTGCTCCCTGTCGAGTCCTATCACCGTGGCGCGGTGCGGGTCGCAGAGGATGATCTGCGCGCCCATGTCGATAAGTTTGTCGACGAAGAAGAGGCGGCTCTCGAACATCTTCTGGTGTATCAGCACGCTGCCTTTGGCTTGGGTGGCCACCACGAGGACGATGCTGATGAGGTCGGGCGTGAATCCTGGCCACGGGGCGTCGGCCACGGTCATGATGCTCCCGTCCATGAAGCGTTCTATCTCGTAGTGCTCCAGTGGGGGTATCCAGAGGTCGTCTCCCTTCTGCCAGACCTCGATGCCCAGACGGCGGAACACCTGGGGGATGAGGCCGAGGTGTTCGAGGCCCACGTTCTTGATGGTGAGGTCGCTCTGTGTGATGGCCGCGAGGCCTATGAACGAGCCCACCTCAATCATGTCGGGCAGCAGGCGATGGCAGCATCCATGCAGTTCGCCGACACCCTCGATGGTGAGGAGGTTCGAGCCCACGCCGCTGATTTTCGCGCCCATGCGGTTGAGCATCTTGCACAGTTGGTAGACGTAGGGTTCGCAGGCGGCGTTCATGATGGTGGTGGTGCCGTGGGCCATGACGGCGGCCATGACGATGTTCGCCGTGCCCGTCACCGAGGCCTCGTCCAGCAGCATATAGCAGCCCTCCAGTCCCTTGGCGGCCTCCACGCGGTAGCCTCCGCGCACATATTCCACATGTGCCCCCAGCTTCTCCATGCCGAGGAAGTGGGTGTCCAGACGGCGGCGGCCTATCTTGTCGCCTCCGGGCTGTGGCACCACGCCGCGGCCGAATCGGGCCAGCAGGGGTCCCAGCACCATGATGCTGCCCCTCAGCGAGGTGGCGCGGCGGGCATACTCTTCGGTGTCCAGCACGCCGAGGTCCACCGTGTCGGCCTGGAACTCGAAGGTGCGTCCCTCGCGCAGGAGGGTCTCCTCCGAGGGGTCGTTGGTCTGGGTGGCCTTCACTCCCAGCATCCGCAGCAGCTCGATGAGGTTGTTGATGTCGCGGATGTCGGGGATATTCTCTATCACCACCTTCTCCTGGGTCAGCAGCACGGCGCAGATCACCTGCAGCGCCTCGTTCTTGGCGCCCTGCGGGTTGATTTCGCCGCTCAGCCTGTGTCCGCCCTGTATCTCGAATGTTGCCATAGTTTAGAGCCCTTGTACTTTCTGTTGCGGTTTTTTCTTTTTCTTTTTCTTCTTCTTTTTCCTGTTGCTGTTGCCGACGGGGCGTTCTTCCTTGCCGTTTTTCATGTATTCCCGGGCCTCGTGGTAGTGGAAGTCTTCCTTCACTGCCAGACGGCCTTCAGAGAGGAGGTCCATCTGTTTGTTGATGACATCGTCCTCCACGGTGTCGCGGTTCCAGAGCAGGTAGTCGCGTTTCATGGCGTGGGCGATGCGCTCGATGAGGGCGTCGCGCTCTTCGCCGTCAGGGTAGTCGGCGGCGCGTTTCACCATGGCCTCCATGACGTGGCCGTAGTGGTGGAAGCGCGACCCGTTCTGGTTGTAGAGCATGCGGTGGGGCTTGAATTCCACGCTGTCCTCGGGCGAGATGTCGTAGGGCACGTCGATGTCAAGGTCCCAGTCGGCCAGTATCATCAGGTGCACCCAGTAGCGGCGTTTGTCCTCGTCGTTGTGGTTCTTAGTCTCCTCGCTGCGGGCCATGGCGTTCACGATGGTCTGGGCCATGCGGTTGCGCTGCCCGCGGTCCTCGATGCCTTTGGCATACTGGATGAGTTTGTATACGTTGCGTCCGTAGTCGTTAATCTTCAGTTTCGGTCGTTGTGTGTTGTATTCCATAGTCGTCTAAAACCATCTGTTGTATTGTTCCCAGCTGTTCCATCTGTCCCATGTGTTCCAGCAGGTGCCGTAGCCTCCCCAGCCGCCCATGTGCCAGTTTTCCCACCAGAGGTAGGGGAGGGCGCCGGTATTGTCGCGCACGAAGGTGAAGGAGAGGTGCAGGTAGTTATTGTCGCCGAAGCGGTAGGCGGCTTCGGCCGAGAGGGCCGTCACCGAGAGGTCCAGAGTGCTTCCGTTGGCGGGGCCGAAGAGGGGCGCGTACTCTCCGCCGAGGTGGTAGAGGCTTGCCGCCAGCCAGAGCCGGTCGGTGGCCTGGTAACCGGCCTCGAGGTACACCGAGGCCGTCGAGGTGCCGCCGTTGCGCACGGGGGCCAGGTTGCGTTCGGGGGCCGCCATGTATTGGCCGTTGAGGCCGAAGTCCGAGGTCAGGCGCAGGCCGCCCGTGATGGACCACCGTGCCGTGGGACGGAATGTCACCGACGGGGCGAGGGAGGTGAACAGGCGGTTGTCGCCGTGTCCCGTACCCAGGAATCCTGTGGTGGCCGAGAAATGGGGCTCCCACCGCGGCAGGCACAGGGTATCTCCCGTGGCGCGCTGCGCGGAGGCACTGCTCCCGCACAGCCCAAGCAAGAGGGAGATAATCAGGACTATATGTTTTCTTCTTTGCATGATGGCAGTTCAACGTTCCCTATATAACGCACACGTGGGCGCATTTATTGTGCGCCCACGTGATTTTTTTATATTCTTCTGTCTGCCCTTGGTCGGGCAGGGTGGCAGCCCTTCAGGGCAAGGGGTTCTTAGCCCAGACGGCGGAACTGGCAGGTGAAGTGACGCATCAGCTCGGCCTCCCAGGTGATTTCCAGACCGCGCTTGATGGTGTCGCGGCGGTCATAGACGTTCTTCAGGGCGGCGGCGATGACGTCCATGTGGTTGTTGGTGTAGACGCGGCGCGGGATGCAGAGGCGCACGAAGTCGTTGCCTCCGAAGCGGTTCTCGCGCGTCACGGGGTCGCGGTCGGCCAGCACGTAGCCGATCTCGCAGGCGCGGATGCCGGCCTCGAGGTACAGCTCGCAGGTAAGGGTCTGGGCAGGGAATTCCTCCTTGGGGATGTTGGTCAGCACCTTGTCGGCGTCGACGAAGATGGCGTGGCCGCCGGCGGGACGCTGGTAGGGGATGCCGTACTCGTCCAGCTTGTCGGCCAGGTACTGCACCTGCTTGATGCGGGTCTCGACCATTTCGAACTCGATGTTCTCTTTCAGACCCACGGCCAGGGCGTCCATGTCGCGGCCGTTCATACCGCCGTAGGTCAGGAAGCCCTCGAAGGGGATGCAGAAGAGCTTGGCGCCCTCGTACCAATCCTTCTTGTTGGTGGCGATGAAGCCGCCCATGTTCACGAGGCCGTCCTTCTTGGCGCTCATGGTCATCGAGTCGGCGTAGCCGAACATCTCCTTGCAGATCTCGCGGAGGGTCTTGTTCTCATAGCCCTTCTCGCGGGTCTTGATGAAATAGGCGTTCTCGATGAAGCGGGCGCTGTCGATGTTGACGGGCACGCCGTACTTGTGGCAGAGGGCGCAGGTCTCGCGGATGTTCTCCATGCTGACGGGCTGGCCGCCGACGGTGTTGTTGGTGACGGTGAGGACCATGAAAGGCACGTTGCCCTTGTTCTCCTGGAGGATTTTCTCCAGCTTCTCCAGGTCGACGTTGCCCTTGAAGGGGACCTCCAGCTGGGTGTCGTAAGCCTCGCGGACGGTGACGTCGATGGCGAAAGCTTTGCGGCTCTCGATATGGCCCTTGGTGGTGTCGAAATGGGCGTTGCCGGGCACAATCATGCCGGGCTTTACGAGGTAGGAGAACAGCACGTTCTCGGCTGCGCGGCCCTGGTGGGTGGGGATGACGTAGTCGAAGCCCGTGATGTCGGTGATGGTGTCCTTCATGTGGAAGAACGAGCGGGCGCCGCCGTAGCTCTCGTCGCCCATCATCATCGCGCTCCACTGGCGGTCGCTCATGGCGCCGGTGCCGGAGTCGGTGAGGAGGTCGATGTAGACGTAGTCGCTCTTCAGCATGAAGATGTTCTGGTGGGCTTCTTCGAGCCATTTCTCGCGCTCGGCGCGGGTGGATTTTTTGATGGGTTCAACCATCTTGATTTTCCAAGCTTCTGCAAAGGGAAGTTCCATAGTAACTATTTTTTTAACGGTTAATAATCATTGTCGGGTTGGCGCCGCCTTCGGCGGCAAAAAAGATAAAACGGGTGTTCGGCGACCCTGCGGAGCGATGCTCAACGCGGGGTTACCGACAATTGTAGACGTCTCTGCGCTTGATGTTTAGGAATACGAGACGTGCATTGGTATGTGGGTGTTTTTGGCCCATAATTCCGCTGCAAAGATACACATTTTTTTTGACATGGCAAGAAAAAAATTCCCGGTACGTCACCCGCCCCTTCCCGCCACGCGTCCCCACCTTCCCTCGACCCTTCCGCCGCCGACCCCCGACCCCTGCCCCGACCTTCCCACTGCCTTGGGTTTGACCCGCCTCAATGGCAACCTCTCCTGGATGGTGCAGCATCGGGCGGTGAGGCGGGAGAAACGTTAAATATTCATAAAGCATGGACGGGCGGGTTGGCCGAGTGGGAAAAAGTCCGTATCTTTGCCGAATATCCATTGTGTGTGCACGATTCTGCAATATATTATCGTGTAGGGCGATAGAAATGCTACAGAGGGATGCGTACACGCGAAAAGACAATTGAATATAAATATCCTTAAACCGAGATAGACACACCTCATTGCGAGACAGACAACCACAACAGTCCTCTAACCTATGCAGCTACTGACCGACTACCCCTGGTATTTTCTGCTCTTCTGCCTGCTGGCGGGAGGGGTGTATGCCTGGGTGCTCTACGGGCTGGGCCGCAACAAAAACGCCGACCTGCCGAAGTGGGCGCGGGCGACGCTGCCGGCGCTGCGCTTCGTGGTGGTGACACTGCTGGCGTTCCTCCTGCTGGGACCCCTGGTGAAGAGGCAGGTGCACGACAAGGAACGCCCCATCGTGGTTGTCGCCGACGACGTGTCGGCCTCGGTGACGGAACACGGCTACGCCCTCGGCGACGAGGCCTGGGACCCTGTGACGCGCCGTCTGGAGAAAGACTTCGAGGTGGCACGCCTCCCCTACGGCGACGGCCACTTCACCGACATCGCCGCGGCCCTCACCGACATCAAGGAACGCTATGCCGGACGCAACCTGGCCGCTGTGGTGCTGACGGGCGACGGCATCTACAACCGGGGGCAGAACCCCACGGGGGTGGCCCCGACGCTGGCAGTGCCTGTCTACACCGTGGCCCTGGGCGACACCACGCCCCGCCGCGACGCCGCCATCGCCAACGTGCGCTACAACCGCATCGCCTATATGGGCAACCGCTTCCCCGTGGAGGTGACGGTGCGCGCCACCCGCCTGGCCGGCCGGCATAGCACCCTGACCCTGCGCCAGGGAGGCACGACCCTGGCCTCGCAGCCCCTCACCTACGAAGGTGACAACCACACGGCCACGGTGACCCTCAGCATCGATGCCGAGAAGGCGGGCCTGCAGAGCTACACCCTGACTCTGGCACCCGACGCCGACGAGCAGACCACGGCCAACAACAGCCGCACCCTCGTCGTCGAGGTCATCGACGGACACCAGAAGATAGCCATTCTTGCTGCGGCGCCGCACCCCGACATCGCGGCCCTGCGCAGCGCCATCGAGCACAACCCCAACTACGAGGTGGACCTCTTCCTGCCTGCAAAACTCGCGGGCATGTCGCCGGCGCAGTTCAAGAACTACAACCTCGTCATCCTGCACAACCTGCCCTCCGTCGCGGCCGACGGGCTGGTGCGCTCTGTCGTGGCCCAACTGCCGACACTCTTTGTCGTGGGTCTCCAGACAGACCTGGGACGTTTCAACGCCCTGCACTGCGGGCTGGAGATTGTGGCGCGGACACGGAAGACCGATGAGGTGTCGGCCTCGCGCAATACGGCTTTCTCGCTCTTCACGCTGGACGACGACCTCGGCCGCCGTCTCGAGCAGCTGCCTCCCCTGCAGGCCCCCTTCGGCGACTACCATGTGGCGGCCAACGTGCAGACCCTCTTTGGGGCCACCCTCGGCGGCGTGGCCACGGGCCGTCCCCTGGTGGCTTTCGGCCAGCAGGAGGGCATCCGGCGCGCCTATGTGGCGGGCGAGGGACTGTGGCGCTGGCGGCTCCACAGCTATCAGGCCACGGGCAGCCACGACGATTTCAACTCCTTGGTGGAGAAGATGATGGTGTACACATCGCTGCAGGTGGGGAAGGAACGCTTCCGCGTGACGGCGCAGCCCGTCTACACCGCCGGACAGCCCGTCGAGCTGGAGGCGGAACTCTACAACGACAACTACGAGCCGGTAAATACGCCGGAGGTGGTCATGGAGATAATGACACACTCCTCAGTCAGCAGAGCTGACAGCTCCCCTAACTTAGGGGAGCAGCCGGAGATACAACATGTCAGTGCCAATGACTGCGGCAGCAACTCCTCCCCTAAGTTAGGGGAGGTGCCCGAAGGGCGGAGGAGTGTGTCGAGCTACACCTTCAACCGCAGCGGCGATGGCTATGTGCTGCGCCTCGGCGCCCTGGAGGCAGGAACCTACAGCTATACCGCCAAGACCACCTTCAACGGGCATGACTACAAAGCCACGGGCCATTTTGCCATCGAGGAGGAGAACCTCGAGGAGGTGACCCTCGTGGCCGACCACTCCCTGATGAACACCCTAGCGGCCTCGACGGGCGGCACGATGCTGACGGCCGACAGCCTCGGACGGTTGCCCGACCTGCTGGCGGCACGCGACGACATCCGCAGCGTCATATACACCCACACACGCTACACCGACCTGCTGAGTCTGCCGTGGGTGCTGCTGCTCATCATCCTCCTGTTCACACTGGAATGGGGAATCCGTAAATACTTTCTGAATTGAGAATTGAAAATTGAGAATTGAGAATTGAAGATTCCGGGGAGCATAAAGAACGCCGGTACCCTCCTGACCGGCAATGTAGTGGGGCAAGGCATCGCCTTCCTCTCCTATCTGCTGCTGAGCCGTCTTTTCACCCCCGAGGACTTCGGCCTGTACAACATCTTCTCCGGCTACCTCGAGGTGCTCATCATCCTCTCCACCTGCAAGTACGAGATGTCCATCGTGGTGGCCCACAACGACCTGCGTGCATCCCAAGTGGCGAGGATGGCCCTACGGCTCAACCTCATCGTCTCTTTGGCGCTGCTGGCGGTGACGGGCGTGCTGACGGTGGCGGCCCCTACGGCCCTGCCCATCCCCATCCTGATGGTGTGGCTCATCCCTTTGATAGTTTTCCTTAACGGGACCTCACGTGTGTACAGCTCTCTGGGCGTGCGCTCCGGACGGTTCCGCGCCATCGCCGGGGCGGATGTGTCGGGGTCGCTGTCCGGCACGGTGCTGAAGCTCCTGGCGGGTTTCCTGGCCCCCATGGTGCAGTGGCTGCACACTTACGGTCTGCCCATAGGCACGGTGCTGGGGCTTTTCGTCCGCAACACCTGGCTGCGGCTGCGCTCGGCGGTGCTCCTCAAGAGTCACCCCCGGCGTCCCTCGCGGGCCTCTCTGCTGGCCGCGGCACGGCATCACAGGCACTATCCCCTCTATGTCATGCCCAAGGAGTTCCTCAGCAGCCTCTCAGCCAACCTGCCCTTCATCTGGCTGGCCCTCTACTTCGACAACGCCACCATAGGCCTTTTCTCCCTGGCCTTGGTTTTCCTCCAACGGCCGATGCTGATGGTGGCCAACGCGATGGAGAGCTCCTTCTATAGCGAGAGTGCTCAACGCCAGCGCGAAGGACTTCCCCTCCTCCACCGGCTGAGCCGCATGACAGGATGTCTCGCCGCCGTGGCGGTGCCTGTGGCTGTGGCGGGATTCTTCTGGGCCGAGCCCATCTTCACCTTCCTGCTGGGCGACCAATGGGTGGGCACGGGATTCTATGTGCGCTGTCTCCTGCCGTGGCTCGTGGTGCGACTGCTGGCCAACTCGCTGGCCTTCGTGGCCAACCTCTTCGAGACCCAGCATGTCGACTTCTGGATGCAGGTGGTCCTGCTGGCATTGCGTGTGGCGGCGCTGGGTGTGGGTATCGCCTTGAAAGACTTCCGCCTGGCCATCCTCCTCTTCTGCGCCGTGAGCACCGCCGTGCAGCTGGTGCAACTGGCTTGGTACCTCTGGCAGCTGAGGAGATACGACAGGGAATTGATAAATGAGAATTGAAAATTGAGAATTCAGGTTCATAGTCTGGAGGAGCCTGCGCTGCAGGTGTATTCGCGGCTGACGGAGGCGCAGCTGCGCAATCGGCTGGAACCCGACAAGGGCATCTTCATCGCCGAGAGCCCCAAGGTCATCCGTGTGGCGTTGGAGGCTGGCTGTCAGCCGTTGTCATTGCTGACGGAGGAAGACCATCTGGAGACTCTGGCGGCCGACATTGTGCCGCGCTTGGGCGACGTGCCTGTCTACACGGGGACACGGGAACTGCTGGCCTCGCTGACGGGTTATGAGTTGACGCGTGGCGTGCTCTGCGCCATGCGGAGGCCCCAGCTGCCCTCGGTCGAGGAGGTCTGCCGAGAGGCGCACCGCGTGGTGGTGGTGGACAATGTAGTCAACAGCACCAACACGGGAGCCATCTTCCGTGCCGCCGCGGGGCTGGGCATCGACGGCGTCCTGCTGACGCCCACCTGCTGCGACCCCCTGAACCGGCGCAGCGTGCGCGTGAGCATGGGGACGGTGTTCCAGCTGCCGTGGACATACCTGCCCGCCTCTCAAGGCGAGGCCTTCGAGCGGCTGCATGCGCTGGGATTCAAGGTGGCCGCCATGGCGTTGAGTGCGCGTGCCGTGAGTGTCGACGACCCCGCCCTGCGCCGTGAGGAACGCCTGGCCATCGTCATGGGCACCGAGGGCGACGGACTGCCCGACAGCACGATAGACCGTTGCGACTACGTGGTGAAGATACCCATGTCACGTGGCGTCGACTCATTGAATGTCGCCGCCGCCGCTGCAGTGGCCTTCTGGCAGCTGCGTTATTCCCGCGAGAGGCTGTAGGGCTTCTCGGCGGGGGATTGGAAGAGTTTTTTGTTGGGCTTGGAGGTCATGTCGAACTCCAGCACGCCGCCCTCCATCAGCTCCTTGTAGGTGAGGTAGGCGCGGGTGACGGGCTTGCCGTTGAGGCGCACGGCACGGATGTAGCGGTTGCTGTCGCTGACCTTGGGGGCTTTGATCTCGAGATATTTGCCGCTGCCCATGCGCACCTTGAGGTAGGGCAGGTAGGGCGCCCCAATGACATACTGCCCGCTGGCGGGGCAGACAGGGTAGAATCCCATGGCGCTGAAGACATACCAGGCGGACATCTGGCCGCAGTCGTCGTTGCCGCAGAGGCCGTCTATATGGTTGTGGTACATCCGGTTCATCACCTCCCGCACCCAGTACTGCGTCTTCCACGGCTGGGAGGTCCACATGTAGAGGTAGGGGATGTGGTGGGAGGGTTCGTTGCCGTGGACATAGCCGCCGAGCATGCCCTCGCGGGTGACGTCCTCCGTCTCGGCGAAGAACTCGTCGGGGATGTACATGGTGAAGAGGGTGTCGAGCTTGCGGACGAAGGCCCGCTCGCCGCCCATCAACTGCATGAGGCCGTCGACATCGTGGGGGACATAGAAGCTGTAGTTCCACGAGTTACCCTCGATGAAGCCCTCGCCGCTGGTGGAGAGGAGGGAGTAGGGGCTCTTCCAGGTGCCGTCGCTGTAGCGGGCCCGCGCCATCCCGTCCTTGAAGACATTGCGGTAGCTCAGTGCCCGCTGGCGGTAGCTCTCGCGCACGGAATCCTCATAGCCTATGATGTCGGGCAATACATTCTCCAGGTTATTCTTCATTGCCCAGTAGACGCACCAGTCCTCGTAGGCGTTTTCGAGGGTGACGGAGGTGCCGTTGCGGCTTTTGTCAATGGGGACATAGCCTATCTGCTTGTAGAGGCCTGTGTAGTCGTAGTAGTCGACATTGGAGGTAGAGAGGATGGCAGCCATGGTCTCCAACTCCTGCTCGTTGTCGGGGTGGAGGGTGTTGACGGCGGCATCGACCATGACGGAGACGCCGTGGTAGCCTATCATGCACCAGTTCTCGCCGCCATGATGGCTCCACACGGGCAGCATGTGGTGGGGGTTGCTCTTGCTGTGGTGGTAGAGCGTCAGGGCTATGTTGCGGCTCATGGCGGTGTCGGTGAGGTTGATGAGGGGGTGCAGGGCGCGGTAGGTGTCCCAGAGGGAGAAGATGGTGTAGCGGGTGTGCCCGTCGTAGTTCTTTTCGTCAATATCTTGATAGATGGAGGGGTTGATCATGGTGTGGTAGTAGGAGGTATAGAGCATCGCCAACGCATCCTTTGGCCCCTGAGCCTCAATGCGTCCCAGCATCCGGTTCCACTTGTTGCGTGTCAGTTCGCGCACCACGTCGAAGTGGCTGCGGTATCTGGGGTCGCCCTGACGGACTGTGAGCAGCGTGTCGCCCTCGGGCCCATCGCGGTAGAGTGTCTGTGAGGCATAAGGGGAATACTGGCACCCCTCGTGCTGTACAGCCAAGTTGGCGCCCCAGGTGCTGTTGGGTGAAAGGCCCACGATGATTTCGAGGGTGTCGCTCCCGTCGTCCTCGAACTCGAACCAGCAGACGGGCTTGCGCCCTGCCATCTCGGGGAAGTTGTGCTCTTGGTCGAAGCGGTTCCAGAAACCTTGATACGACAACGGGGCAAAGTCGTGGTAGCCATATTGTTTGATGGGCTTGTTGAACCGGATGTGATAGTACAGCTTGCGTGAGCGGTTCCAGCCGCTGGTCATGCGCCAACCGTTGAGGGTACGCGGGCTGGTCACTTTGCATTGTGCCCAGAGCACCTTGCCGTCGTAGTTGTAGATGCTGTGGTTGAGGTCGAGGATAATCTTCTGTGCCTTGCCCTTGGGGAAGATATAGCGGTGGACGCCGCAGCGGGCGGTGGCGGTGAGCTCGCAGCGGATGCTGTCGTCGTCGAGGAGGACGGTGTAGTAGCCCGGCTCGGCATGCTCCGTCTCGTGGCGGAAGCGCTGGCGATAGCCACCGTCGGGGTTGTCGGCGGTACCGGGGTTGAGGCGCGTCTCTCCCGTGTAGGGCATGATGAGGAAGTCGCCGAGGTCGCTGTGGCCCGTGCCGCTGAAGTGGGTGTGGCTGAAGCCCACGATGCTGCTGTCGCGGTGCTGGTAGCCGGCGCAGTAGTCGTAGACGCGGGGTTGGTAGACCCCATTGATGTTGTGCGGGATGGTGTCGGTGTCGGGACTTAACTGCACAAATCCGTAGGGGTAGCAGGCCCCCGGAAAGGTGTGGCCCATGCCGTTGGTGCCTATCATCGGGTTGACGTACCGGCTTTGACCCATGGCTGTGGCTACCACCATGCAAAGCCCTATCAGGATGCTCTTTTTCATGAGGAGAGAGTGTTGTTTCGACGCTGCAAAGATACGAAGAATTTCCCACATGGACAAAACCTGGGGGCGTGGACAATAAAAAAGGGCTTGGAGCGTTAATAAGGATATTATATGAAAAGAGGGTTGGTTATCGGCATGATGCTTCTCGCCATGGTGGTGCCCCTGCAGGGACAGCACAACGTGGCCGACGGGTTCTGCAAGTCTAACGACAGCAGGCCGTGGGTGCGTTGGTGGTGGAATGGCGACAAGGTGGAGCGGACGGAGCTGCTGCGCGAGTTGCACGTGCTCCACGACGCCGGCATCGGCGGCGTGGAAATCAACCCGATAGAGTTCCCCGCTAAGCGGTGCGACAACCTCGGAAAGCCTTCACTGACATGGATGAGCGACGAGTGGCTTGACATGCTGGAGACGGTGTTGAAAGAGGCCAAAAGACTGGGAATGGACTGCGACCTGCTGGTGGGTAGCGGATGGCCTTTCGGCATGGAGTCCTTACCCATGGAGGAACGCGCCCAGGTGATGCTGACCTATGTCGCCGAGGTGGACTGGAGTGACGGGAAGCCTTTCGTCATCACCAAGCAGGAGATATTCGACGCCGTCGACCCCAAGGTGACGGAAGCCAATCCCGACCGGCGGTTCGAGTTGGTGGACATCTTTGTGGTGCCCGACTCGGTCTACAGCATCTACCAGCGCAACGACTACAATCTGCCGGTGGGCGACACGATACGTTTCTATCCCTTGGACCAAATCACTACCGGTTGGCGATCCTCGCCCACAGGCAAGTACATTCTCTATGCTCTTGTGCGCTGCACCTCGTTCGCCTCGGTCATCAACGGGGCACCCGGAGCCTCGGGACCCATCCTCGACCACATGAACGCCGTGGCGGTGAAGCACTTCCTTGGCCATACGCAGCAGTCGCTAGAACGGCGGCTGGGGCCAATGAGGAGATGGCTGCGGGCCTATTTTGTGGACAGCATGGAGCTGGAAGGGGCCAACTGGACAGGCGATTTCGCCAAGGAGTTCCGCCGCCGGCGGGGGTATGACCTGATGCCGTGGCTGCCCTTCACGATGTTCAAAACGGGACGGCTGGGCGAGGTGACAAGCTATGAGTATGGCGCCAAACAGTCGGCCGACTTCAAAAGGCAGGTGCAGCAGGTGCGCCTCGACTTCGAGCGCACCAAGGCGGAGTTGCTCTACGAGCGCTTCACCACGGTCTTCGCCGACTGGTGCCGGGCGCAAGGGGTGCTGTCGCGCGGACAGGCCTACGGACGGGGATTCTTCCCCCTGGAGAGTTCCACAGCCTACGATATCCCCGAAGGGGAGAGCTGGACCACCAACTACCTGCGCCACCGCGTGGGCGAGGAGATGCCCGACAGCGACTACCGCCGCGGACGCGCCTACACGATGATTAACAAATATGTCAGCTCCGCCGCCCACCAGGCCGGCCGTCGCATCGTCAGCGCCGAGGAGATGACCAACACCTACCGCATGTTTGAGACTACGCTCGAGCTGCTCAAGCTGGGCAGCGACATGAGTGCCTTCAGCGGGGTGACGCACTCCATCTGGCACGGCTTCAACTATACGCCCCCCGAGGCGGGCTTCCCCGGCTGGGTGCAGTACGGCAGTTACCTGAACGAGAAGAACACCTGGTGGCCTTACTTCCATCTGCTCAACGAATACCGCAACCGCGTGAGCGCCATCCTCCAAGATGCCGAGATGCAGACAGACATTGCTATCCTGCTTCCAACCGACAGCCTCTGGGCGCAATACGGCGTGCAGACTGAGCCCTTCCCAGTCTACCCCAAGGGCAGCCCCTACGACATCCCCTGCCTGCTGTGGGAGGCGGTGCACAAGAACGGCGGCAACTGCGACCTCATCACCCACCGTCAACTCGACACCGCCACCGTCCGCGACGGCAAACTCATTGTCGGCAAGAAGGCCTACAAGGCCCTCCTCTTGCCCCCCGCCACCGGCCAATTCTCAATTTTCAATTCTTTCCGTTCCCGATCTCCCCAACCGCAACTACCTTGAATGGTATGCTGACGTATCACGTCAGCACAACCTCACCCGCCACGTGGTGATCGAACACCCCAACCGCTTCCTGCTGCAGAACCATTACCGCAACGATCGGGGCGACGACATCTTCCTCTTCGTCAATGCATCTCTCCGCGAGGCGGTGGGTTCTAACATTGCCTTCTCAAAAGGAATCTACCAAGGCCGCACCGCCTGGGTCTACAACCCCGCCACCGACGAGAAACAACTACTCCAGCTCGATGAAGGAGAATTCTGGCTCTACCTCCCACCCACCGAAACCCTTTTCGTCATCTTCGAGGACGAAAACCGCGGCAGCCACTCCTCCCCTAAGTTAGGGGAGGTGCCCGAAGGGCGGAGGAGTGTGTCTACGCAGGAATGGTCTCCCGCCTACAACGAGGGACAGCACTACTTCACCATCCCGATGCAATGGCACCTCACGCTCACTCATGCCATCGAGGGCTGGACACGCGACACTGTCATGCAGGAGCTCTGCGACCTCCGCGAAACACAGTTCAAAGACTTCTCCGGCACCATCGTCTACACCGCCCGTTTCCATCTCGACAGCATCACTGACGACACCCTGCAAGACGTCACCTACACCCCCGAAAGCCTCGAAGATATCGACCTCGGTCAGGTTTACGACATCTGCGAACTCACCGTCAACGGAACACCCTGCGGCGTCAGATGGTACGGCGAGCGCATCTACAACAACCTCGGCGGTCTCCTGCACGCGGGCGACAACGTCATCGAGATTAAGGTCACCACCACCCTCAACAACTACGTCCACACCCTCACGGACAACGGCGTCGTGCAGCATTTCGTCCTCAAGCGCAACGTCCCCACCACCCCCGCCGGCCTCGTGGGACCTGTCTCCTTCTATTGAACGACACAAAGGGTCTATTGCAAGAAAGAACACTCGACAACAAACGATATGAAGCATTCATTTCCTCTTCAATAACACAAGACATGAAACATCTCACCTTCTTGAAAGTGCTGCTTTGCGTCAGCCTCATGAACCTCTCACCTCTGTCTATCCACCAGTTGAAGGCACAGAATGCCCGCAACAACGACAATGCCGACAACATCGTTGGCGTCTACAAAGGTAAACAGGGCGACGATAATTTCAAAGCCAAGATTGTCAAACTGGCCAACGGCACCTACCAGGGCCAGGTGATCTGGATGGAGCGCGACAGGGATGCCAAGGGCAACCTGCTTCTCGACACCAAGAACCCCGACAAGAGTCTCCGCAACAAGCCCGCCAACCAGATTGTCCTCTTCACCGGCCTGAAATACAATGCCAAGAAGCACCGTTGGGATGACACCAAGATCTACGACCCGCAACGCGGCATCCGGGCCAACCTGACTGTGGAATTCACTAACGACGGCCGCCTTTGCATCAGGGGCTCCCTCCTCGGCATCAGCGAGAGTGTCTATTGGACTCCTATAGCTCCTTGACCGGGAAGGTGAAGTAGGTGTCGGGGTACGGCTCGTCCTTCAGGGTGAAGTGCCACCATTCGCATTCGTAGGGCTTGAAGCCGTGGCGCAGCATGGCGCGGCGCAGGATCATGCGGTTGCGGAACTGCTCGGCGGTGACGGTGTCGACGCCGTCATACGCGTAGTAGGTCCCGCTCTCGGGGTCGCCTTGGCAGCTGGGGTGGCTTTCCCGCCCGAACCAGTCGAAGGTGGCACCCATGTCGACCTCTTTCCCTGTGCGCATGTCGAAGAGGGTGAGGTCGACCGTCGAGCCGCGCGAGTGGCTGCTCTGCTCGGCGATGTAGCCGAGACGGAAGAGGTCTTTCTTGTCGACCTGCGGGTAGAAGTAGGAGCGCATGAGCGTGTCGTCGAGGTCTTTGCCCCAGCGGACGAAATGGTCGACGGCACACTGCGGGCGGTAGGCGTCGTAAATCTTGATGCGGTAGCCCTGGGCCTGGAGGTCGTCGCTGACGGCGCGCAGACTGTCAGCGGCTTGCCGCGTAAGGAGCGCCGTGGGCTGGAGGTAGCCGTCGATGCGGGTGCCGATGAAGTTGTAGGTGCCGAAATAGCGTATCTCCAGGATGGCGTCGGGGACGACAGAGGTGACGGTGACGAAGTCGGCGGAGACCTCTTGGGAGTCCTCGACGATAGGTGTTATATTCTCGGAATTGTTCTTGCAGGCCGTGGCGACGAGGGCGATGGCTGCCAGGATGATGAATGTGGTCTTCTTCATATTGCTAATGATTCTGTTCGATGAAGCCTTGTCCGCAGACGATGCTCTCCCCCACGGGGTCGGGGCGGAGGAAGGGAATCTCCTGCGTTATGGGCATGAGGATGGCACCTTCGCGGAGTTCGATATGGACGCCCGCGTGCATCTGGAGGGGGTAGGAGCGGTAGCGGCCCACGTTGAAGAGGAGCACGCCGCCGCCGTGGGCGGCGATATAGTCGAGGGCGCGCTGGATGGAGGCGGTGTTGTCTGTGCGGCCGTCACTGTAGATGCCGAAACGCGAGGCGTTGTAGCGCATGAGGCTGTCGGGGATTGAAGGGCAGTAGTCAACAGGCCCGGGGTCGGGAGCCACGGCGGTGGAGCCTTTCTGCTGGCGGATGCGCCAAGAGATGCGGTTCTTCTTGAGACGGTGGGTGTTCTGGGCGACAAGGCCGAGAGGTTTTTTCTCATCAGGACTCAGGATGTCCACCTGATTGAGGGCGAGGAGGTCGACATCGTCGGCGACGATGGCGGGGCGGTAGTCGTGCTCCTTGACGCGGAAACGGACATTGAAGAGGATGACGCTGTCGGCGTGGCGCAGGAAGAGACCCCAGGCGGGGAGTTCTTTCCACATGGAGAACTCGGGGTACTGCTTTTCGCGTTCTGGGAGGGCCGCGATGGCCTCGGGGGTGGCGGGGAAGTAGGCGTAGGTGGTGTCTGTGCGGCCGGGGAAGACGAACTCGACATTGTTGAGGATGACGCGCGAGATATGCTGCGAGGGGCAGCCCACGATGGAGGCGGGCGAGATGTTGCGGGGCTGGTCCTCGACGGGTCCCTCGTAGAGGTAGCCCGCATCGGGCTTGTCGTAAGGCACCTCGAAGGAGGAGTTGCAGATACGGATATCCCGCAGCAGGGGCTGTTGGTCGGGCTGGGCGTTGCGGTGCGAGAGGCGCAGGAAGATGGGGTTGCCGGTGTTGACGGCGCGGATGGAGTCAAAGGTGATATCCTCGATGCGGCTGCCGTCGACGCTGGCGATGGTGATGGCGCTGCGGTAGGTGTCGCGGATGTCGATGTCGAGGAAGGTGAAATTGCGGAAAGTGCCGCGGGTGACGGTGCCGAACTTGATGGCGTTGGCGCTGCTGCGAGCTTTGCAGCGCTCGACGAGGACATTCTCGGAGATGCCGTCGCGGCTGTGGCTCTTGAAGCAGTAGGCGTCGTCGGAGGCGTCGATGTCGCATTCTCCGATATACACATTCTGGCAGTCGACCACGTCGAGGCCGTCGTTGTTCCAGTAGCATTTGGCATCGACCTTGACGCGGTACAGGACAAGATTGCGGCACTGGTCGTACTGCTGGCACCAGCTGGCGGGGTTGCGGAGGGTGATGCCGGAGATGGTGACGTGCTCGCACCCGCGCATGTGGATGAGTTCGGGGCGGTTCTCGCCTCCCGGGCGGTCGTATTTGAGGGGGTCGGCGACGAGGCCGAGGTGGATGTACTGCACCATGCGGTTGGCCACCTGGAAGCCGCGGCCGTCGATGGTGCCGGAGCCTGTGATGGAGACATCCTTTTGCCCGATGGCGAAGAGGAGGGCCGTCCAGCGCACGGTGGGGTCTTTCACATAGTCGAAGGGGTTGAGAGAGCCGAGCAGCACGGCGCCACTGTCGAGGTGGAGGTCGACATTGCTCTTGAGGTAGAGGGTGCCCGTGACGAACTGCCCTGCGGGGATGACCACCCTGCCGCCACGGTTGGCGTGGCACGAGTCGATGGCCGCCTGGATGGCGCGGGTGTTGAGGGTGAAGCCGTCGCCCACGGCCCCGAACCGCGTGACGGGATAGTCCAGTGCTGACAGGGGCAGCAACGGGAGCAGGAACAAGAGTATTGAGAGAATCCTTTTCAATTATTAATTCTTGACACACTCCTCCGCCCTTTGGGCACCTCCCCTAACTTAGGGGAGGAGTGGGCGGAGCCGGTTTTTTAATTTTCAATTCTCAATTCTCAATTTTCAATTTTCTACAGTCTTTCTATCCAGTGTTTGATGTTCTGTTCGTCGTCGAGGCGGCAGACGAGGAGGCTCTTGTCGCGCAGGGCCACGAGGTAGTGGTCCAGTCCTTCGACGACAGCCTCGTAGCCCTCCTGGATGTTGACCACGGTGTTGCGGGTGTCCTCGACCACGATGTTGCCGTTGAGGGCGTTGCCGAAGTCGTCGTGCTGCACATGCTCGTAGAGCGAGCCCCAGGTGCCGATGTCGCTCCAGCCGAAGTCGGCGGGGATGGTGTAGCGGCTCTGTGACCTTTCCATGACGCCGTAGTCGATGGAGATGTTCTCGCACTGGGGGAACATGCCGTTGATGAAGTCCTGCTCCTCGGGGGTGTTGAAGAGGTAGCGGCCCTTCTCGAAGAGCGCCACCATGTCGGGCAGGTAGCTGCGGTAGGCCTGCTGGATGCCCGGCAGCGACCAGATGAAGATGCCCGAATTCCAGTAGTAGTGGCCGTCGGCAAGATATGCCTGGGCGGTCTCGAGGTTTGGCTTTTCCTTGAAGGACTCTACGGGGCAGATGTCCGACTGGGCGTTGGTGACCTGGATATATCCGTAGCCTGTCTCGGGGCGCGAGGGGCGGATGCCGATGGTGAGGAGGGCGTCGGTATGGGCGGGCTGCTCGACGAAGTCCATGCCCAGGCGGATGACGCGCTGGAACTCCACCTCGTTGGTCACCAGGTGGTCGGCGGGGGTGACGACGATAGAGGCGTCGGGGCAGACCGACTCGATGCGGTAGTTGGCGTAAGCCAGGCAGGGGGCCGTGTTGCGGCGCATAGGCTCGCAGAGCACCTGCTCGGGATTCAGTTCGGGGAGGTGTTCCAGCACGAGCGACTTGTAGGCGGCGTTGGTCACCACGAGGAAATTCTCGGCGGGCACCACGGGCAGGAAACGCTCGAAGGTGCTGCGGATAAAACTCTTGCCCGTCCCAAGGATGTCGAGGAACTGCTTGGGGTAGTTATTCTTGCTGAGAGGCCAAAAGCGGCTGCCGATGCCGCCGGCCATGATGATGCAATAGCGGTTGTTCATGAGGAGTGCTTGAATGTGTGAATGTGAAAATGTGTAAATGTGTGAGTGGCTGGCGCGGTTCTATTGTTTTTAGTTAGTCTCTATATCCGATAACGTGACGTACTTCGCGGATGGTCTTCTCGGCGCTCTCGCGGGCCTTGTCCTTGCCCAGGTCGATGATGCGGCGCAGGGACTCCTCGTCCGAGGCAATCTCAAGGGCCTTCTGGCGGAGGGGTTCGACGAAAGCCACCATGTCTTCGGCCAGCTGCTTCTTGAGGTCGCCGTAGCGTATCTGGCAGCGGTTGTAGAGGTCGTCGAAGTACTCGACGGTGTCGGGTTTCGAGACGGCGCGCAGGAGGCTGAAGAGGTTTTCGATCTCCTCGGGCTTCTTTTGGTTCATCTCGGTGGGGCCGCTGTCGCTCTTGGCCTTCATGATTTTCTTGCGGATGACGGAAGGCTCGTCGGTGAGAAAGATGGTGCTGGCCTCGCCCTCGCTCTTGCCCATCTTTCCGCTGCCGTTGAGGGCGGGGATTTTCACCAAGTTGCCACTGGTTCCCACGGCCTGGGGCAAGGGGAAGACCTCGGCCTGGTACATGCTGTTGAAGCGCTGGGCGAAGGTGCGGGTCATCTCGAGGTGCTGCTCCTGGTCCTTGCCCACGGGGACGCGTGTGGCCTTATGGATGAGGATGTCGGCGGCCATGAGGGTGGGGTAGGTGAGGAGGCCGGCATTGACGTTGTTGGGGTTCTGGCGCACCTTGTCTTTGAAGGATGTGACGCGCTCCAGCTCGCCGAGGTAGGCGTTCATGTTGAAGAAGAGGTACAGCTCGATGGTCTGCGGCAGGTCGCTCTGGAAGTAGATGGTGGCCTTCTCGGGGTCGAGGCCTGCGGCGAGGTACTGCACCAGAATCTGGCGGGCGTTCTGGTAGAGGTTGTCGGGCGTAGGGTGCGTGGTGAGCGAGTGGTAGTCGGCAATGAAGAAGAAGCAGTCGTACTCCTCCTGCATCTTCACGAAGTTGCGCAGGGCGCCGAAATAGTTGCCCAGGTGCAGGTTGCCCGTGGGGCGGATGCCGCTGCAGACGATGTCGCGTTTGTTGTTGTCAGGCATATTATGTATGTATTGTTGTTACCAAAGGAAAGTGCAAAGATACGACTTTTTCCCGACATAGCAAGAATAGGGACAAAAAAACAAGGCCGACCCGATGGGTCAGCCCTGCTCTTTCTTTGGTGCTGTTGCGATTATTCGGCAACGGGAGTCTCAACAACTTCCTCAGCGGCGACCTCGGCGACGGTGGTGTCAGTGGTCTCCTCCTCGGGGCAGGCCTGCATCTCGGTGGTGTCAGCGGCGGGCTCTTCGGTGGCGGGGGTGTTGTTGCAAGCTGCGAAGGCGAACATGCCGGCGACAGCCATAAGGAACATTACTTTCTTCATCTTTTTGAGTTTTAAAGTTATCTATATTGTTTGTTGATTGTTGTCTTCTGAAATCGGGTGCAAAAGTACAACATTTTCCCCGCTTAACAAATAAAATAATGTCAAAAAAACTTAACGCCTCTCCAATATGTTAAAACCCAAAATGTTAAAAAAGCGTCTTTTTTTCTTTCGGCCTTTCTCCCCTCTGAAATTCAGAGGTTTTTGCCTCTGGAAATCCGTTTTTGGGTCTCTCTTAGGGCAGTGGTACGAGGCCGTTGAAGCCCATAAATGCCATGGCCAGGATGCCGGCGGTGACCAGTGCGATGGGCACGCCTTTCATGCCCTTGGGGGTGCCGGTCAGCTCCATCTGCTCGCGCAGGCCTGCGAAGATGACCAGTGCCAGGGTGAATCCCACGGCGATGCTGGCCGAGTAGACGATGCTCTGGAAGAGGTTCATGTCTTTCTGCACGACGAGGATGGCGACGCCCAACACGGCGCAGTTGGTGGTGATCAACGGCAGGAAGACTCCCAGGGTCTGGTAGAGTGCGGGGGCGATTTTCTTCAGGACAATCTCGACCATCTGCACCAGTCCGGCGATGACCAGGATGTAGGCGATGGTCTGCAGGTATTTCAGGTCGAAGGGCACCAGCACGTAGGTATAGAGCAGGTGGGTCACCAGTGTGGCCAGCAGCATGACGAACAGCACGGCGCCGCCCATGCCCAGCGAACTCTTCACGTCTTTCGAAACCCCGAGGAAGGGGCAGATGCCGAGGAACTGTGCCAACACAACATTGTTGACGAAGATGGCTCCGATGATGAGTGCAAAGATACTGATTTCCATAGTTCTATACTTTATTGTTCCGTGTTCTTGTTGTCCTTTACAAAATGCAAAGATACTAAATTATTTCAATATCTCGACTTTTCCTTCAAAATTCTCGATTTTCACTTCTCAATTTTCAACTTGAGGTCGTGCCCCATGCGTTCCTGTTTGGTCTTCAGATATCGCTCGTTATATTTGTTGGGGGCGATGACGATGGGGACGGTCTCGGTGATTTCCAGTCCGTAGCCTTCCAGTCCGGTGCGTTTCACGGGGTTGTTGGTGATGAGGCGCATCTTCTTCACCTTCAGGTCGCGCAGTATCTGTGCGCCGATGCCGTAGTCGCGCTCGTCGGCCTTGAAGCCCAGCTTCAGGTTGGCGTCGACGGTGTCGAGTCCCTGCTCCTGCAAGTGGTAGGCGCGCAGCTTGTTGACCAGCCCGATGCCGCGGCCTTCCTGGCTCATGTAGAGGATGAGGCCCTTGCCGGCCTCCTCGACCATCTGCATGGCGCGGTGCAGCTGGTCGCCGCAGTCGCACTTGCAGCTGCCGAAGATGTCGCCCGTGGCGCAGCTCGAATGCACGCGCACCAGCACGGGCTCGTCCTCCTGCCACTCGCCCTTGCGCAGCACCATGTGGGTGGCGCCGTTGTCCAGCTGGGTGTAGGCGATGAGGTTGAAGGTGCCCCATTCAGTGGGCAGGAAGACCTCCTGCTCTTTGCGGATGAGGGTCTCGTGGGCCACGCGGTAGGCGATGAGGTCTTTGATGGTGATAATCTTCATCCCGAACTTCTCGGCCACCACTTCCAGTTGGGGCATGCGTGCCATGGTGCCGTCGTCGTTGATAATCTCTATGAGTGCCGCCGCGGGGTAGAGGCCCGAGAGGCGTGCCAGGTCGATGGCTGCCTCGGTGTGGCCGGCACGCACCAGCACGCCGCCGTTGCGGGCGCGCAGGGGGTTGATGTGGCCGGGGCGGCCCAGGTCGGAGGGTTTGGTGTTGGGGTCGGCGAGGGCGCGGATGGTCATGGCGCGGTCATGCATGGAGACCCCCGTGGTGCAGCCGTTGCCCAGCAGGTCGACGGTGACGGTGAAGGGGGTGCCGAGGAGGGAGGTGTTGTCGTGCACCTGCATGTCGAGGTTCAACTCCTTGCAGCGGTCCTCGGTCACAGGGCTGCAGAGCACGCCGCGACCGTTCTTGAGCATGAAGTTGACATGCTCGGGAGTGATTTTTTCGGCGGCCATGATAAAGTCGCCTTCGTTCTCGCGGTCCTCATCGTCGACCACAATGACGAATTTTCCAGCCCTGAAGTCTTCGAGGGCCTCTTCTATCGTGTTTAGTCTGAATGCCATATAATCTATCTCATCCCCCCTGTGGGGGATTGTTTACGGCTGCAAAGATACGCACTATTTTCGACATGGCAAAGGGTGGGGCGTTTTTTCTGTCCTCCTTTCCCTGCGGGCAGGAGGCTACCGCACCACGAGGCGCTGGGTGCTGGTGGCCGCCGGGGTGGTGAGGGTGACGTAGTAGGTGCCTGCCGCGAGGCCCGAAAGGTCGAGGGTAGTTGAAAGTTGAGAGTTGAAAGTTGAAATTTCCTTGCGCATCACTTCGCGTCCCGCCGCATCGGCCAGCGTGAGGACCATGGGGGAATTGAGAATTCCCACTGTCACGGTCACCGTCCCCGTCGCGGGGTTGGGGCTGAGGGTGAAGAGGCCGTCAGGGCTTGCCTCAACGGCAAGGGTAATGGTGTCGGCTCCTCCCGTAGAGGTGTCTATAGCAGAAGTATCTTCCACGAAATAAGCCATAAAAACAGAGTCTTGGATAACAACAACCCGTCGCGGGTTGTCCGTGACGCTGTCGTGCCAGTGGCTGAATATGTAGCCGTTTTCTGGCACAGCAAGCAGTACTGCAGTGTCGAGACCAAGATAAATACCGCCACCTTCCACGGAACCCATCTTCTCAGGGGCTTCTGTAGTGATTGTATATTCTCCTCTTCTGAAGTTGGCCACAAAGTGCATCGATTGCGTCATCTGCACTCTGCGAGGGTTTTCTGTTGAGCTGTCGCTCCAATGGGAAAATTCATACCCGCTTGAGGGATAGGCTTGTATGGTCTTGTAGTACCATCGGCGAACAGGGGTTGAAGATGGTGATGTCCGCCCCATCGATCGAACTGCAGGAGCAGTGGAGAGAATTACCGGGGCGGCTGGACCCGCTATAATTGGCATATACATACCATACGACGGAGAATTGCAACCACGCCCATTGTTTAATACCGTTACTATCGGCATCTGCCCATCAAGATCGGTCCTGCATAATATGGGATAGTAGGGAGGTTGTGGTTGGCACTGTCCGACATTCCGAGCATTGTATCTGGCTATATATGCATAGAATTGTGGAGGGTGTGCCCAATATGGAGTACCATTGATTTTTTCCCGACTATTTCCTGTCCCGACAATATAATACAGCGAATCCACCGGCACAGGGGTCTGGAACATCACCTCGAAGACCCTGCAGTATCGAAACAGGCCTCCATTTAGAGTGTCGGCATTCATTGGGATTTTCCATATTTTGGGTGTGGCAGTGTCATACCGGGCCGCAGCCAATATTGTGGTTGTGTTTGACTCTCTGTCGTATGAAAATACATAGCACGTGTCAGGTGCAAGTGTGGTGTCTGTCCCATCTTGTGGATTGTAGCAACCTTCACAATAGCCGAGGCTCGAATCCGACACAATCATTGCCACCCCCGCCAGAAGGGTCGGGGATGGGACAAATTCCGGTTTTGCTTGCAATAACGGATGTGTACGTCTCAATACTGTGGAATCCGGTGTTACGTGCTCTTCATAATATGACCACGCGTTTCCCGTGATGAAAACCTCCAGCCCCTGCTTGTCTAGTGATCCGTCACTATTAACTCCAGAATAGAAATAGCACCCAGTCGTATCATACCACGATGAGTAGTAGTACCTTGGGCATCTTCCATCACGATAACTCATCGTGTCATACGTTTGAGAAGATACCGTCATATATAACACAATTGTCGCTATCAATAATACGGTCTTTTTCATAAGAGTGTTTTGTTTGTTTAATACTGTGTTCTGCAATTTATGTCGTAATCGATTGGGTCACTGTTTGACAGTTGATTGGGGCGCGAATCGCTATTTTTAATATTGATTCGCACTGTATGTTTTTTGTAATCAAGATACCATGATTCTCATCATGAATATAAGTGTTTTGTTTTCAATAGTTATTATTTGATTCTTCTCTTTGTTATCCGCCTGCAAATATACCACTTTTTTCCGACATGGCAAGTGCCGGGGGGCGTTTTTTTTTCTGGCACCTTGCCCTTCGGGCAGAAATCTTGTAAATCTCGTAAATCTTTTTCCGCCTCCGGCGGAGATGTCCCGCGAAGCGCTTAATTTACAAGATTTACCAGATTTCGCGAGCCGCAGGCGAGCAGGAGCCTACCGCACCACGAGGCGTTGGGTGCTGGTGGCGGTGGGGGTGGAGAGGGTGACGAAGTAGGTGCCTGCCGCGAGGCCCGAAATGTCAATGGGAATTGAGAATTGAGACCCGGTGTCCGGGCTGACATTCATGAGAGTTGATAATTCCTTGCGCATCACTTCGCGGCCCGCCGCGTCTGTCAGCGTGAGGACCATGGGGGAATTGAGAATTCCCACTGTCACGGTCACCGTCCCCGTCGCGGGGTTGGGAGTGAGGGTGAAGAGGCCGTCGGGGCAGCCCTCCACGGGGGTGATGGCCGTGGTGGTGTCGGGGGCCGTCGGGCCGGTGTAGAAGAGGATGGGGTCGCACCAGGGGCCCCACATCACCGTGTCGTGTATCGGGCAGCGGTGGTGCCGGCGGGCGCGGATGCGGGCCTGGTAGTAGATGTCGGGGTCGAAGACGGAGCACACCTCGATGGAGCTGTCGGCCGTCGACTGGAGCTGTCGGCCGTCGACACGGTCACCCAATTGTTGCTTCGGTAGGGCGCGAACTGCACCTCGAAGAGCTCCTCCTCACGGTACCAGTCGGTGTTCCACGCGAAGGTGGGATACCCCACGCGCATGCCCGCCAGATGGAACCCCGGCACCGTGTCGCAGAACACGCTGTCCTCCTCGTAGGGCTTGATGATGGGGAAGAATGAATATCGGAAGTCACCCAGGGAAGCGTGTTTCATCCATTCGGTATCCTTTTCCATGTTGCTATTCAGCACCAATACGTTATCATAGAAATGGTTGTACATGTACAAACAATCAGTGGTGTCAGACTGGAAACTAGGACCCCCTATGCCTGTAATACCACCGAGATGGGAACGGTACGATATAATGTCACAGTTCTTTATTCCAACCCAGAATGTATCGTTTACCGTAATGGGCGTTTCAAAATAGAATTCCGATAGAGGGAGAATACCCTCATCAGGCCTATGCGAAGACCAGGGAATATCAAAATAGAGTACTGGTTTCCATAGTCTCACACCACTGTAGAAATTATTTCCAGGTCTGAGTTGGTTATTCCATTTGGCGGAATCCCTTACTGTATAATGACTGCCACCCTCTTTTTGTAGCAGCATCCCCCACAGGCTGTCTATTCCATCAATAGGAAGACCGTCCTGACATAGAAAAAAACTGAGATCAATAATTGGTGTACCCCATGCTACACAGGCAACCCCATATACCTGTATAGGCGTATCTGTATAGTGTCTACCTCCCCAAAAAATGCTTTGGTTTCTTAATCCATCAATATACCAGCCATAGCAATTTTGGGGGTGATAAGCGTGATTAATAGAATCATGCGGAAACAAATACCCGTCATAATTGGTGTCTCTAACCACACATCGCGGATCCAAGTCTATTGGTCGCTGGGCTGCCAGGGTTCCTATGGAGAGATACACGAGAAGAGGGTAAATGAAGACTGTCTTTTTCATGGTTTTCAATATTTTCAAGGGGTACTCCCGGGTTACTTTTTCTTTCTTTTGACGCTGCAAATATACACATTTTTCCCGACATGGCAAGTGCCGGGGCGGCCTTGCCCTTCGGGCAGGAGGCTACCGCACCACCAGCCGTTGGGTGGCGGAGGCCGTGGGGGTGGAGAGGGTGACGAAGTAGGCCCCGGCGGGGAGGTCTGAGAGGTCGAGGGGAATTGAGAATTGACAATTGACAATTGAGAATTCTTTGCGCATCACTTCGCGGCCCGCGGCGTCGCACACCACCAACTCGTTGCGCGACCCGGGCCGCGCAATGGTGAGCGTTACCTTGCCGCTGGCCGGGTTGGGCGCGAGGGTGAAGAAGTCTGCGGGATTAGCCACGGGGGCGATGCCAGTGGTGTCGCGGCTGGCGATGTCGAAGAAGGCGACGAAGGCAGTGTCCTGGGTAACCACTATCTGGCGGGGGTTGGAGGTGTCGCCGTCGTTCCAGATGGAGAAACGATGGCGGTCGGCAGGGATGGCGGTGAGGATGGCAGTGTCGCCTCCGAAATACCGGCCTTCGCCAAGGACTCGCTTGAGGCGGACAGCAGGAATGTGCCGTCCTGATAGAACGTGGCGGTGAGGGTCGTGTCTTGTGTCAGGTGCACGGTGCGCGGATTGGTCGTGTCGCCATCGTCCCAATGTGAAAAATAGTATCCAGGGGCTGCGACCGCCGTCAACAGCTGGTCGGAAAGTGTAGGGTATCGACCCGAACCGGCCACGTACCCGCCTGTGCTGTCTGCCGTCTCGCCATGAAGGTCACTCATGTCCACGATGGGGATAAAGCCGCCGAAAGGGAAACTGGTGGACAGAGAGGCTGCCGAATACCAGCCATAGTCCTGACAATAGTATTTGGGCCTTTTTGTTACACAACCTGCGCCGCCGCTCCAAAATCCCATGGCCACGTATTTTACTGGCCTGTATGTCCAGATGCCGCCGCTGCCAGCGTTGCTGTTGTGCGTTCCTCCCACATAGAAGGTG
>CAJOIV010000012.1 GCA_905234665.1 uncultured Bacteroidales bacterium
CGCTTTGGCTCCCTCAACATCCTGGCCATTGCAGCCTACTCCCGTAGGATATGCCGTGCTGCCCACGGTGCAATTGTGATAGTAGTTTGATACCAGACTTTGGCTACTACCGCCATTTTCACCTGCAATGGCACCGGTATGGTAGACTTGAGGAATGGTGATTCCAATCACAAAATTGTTGCTCATCGTGCTGCCCGATTTACAACCTGCAATGCCTCCAAACCATGGGCAATCCAAGTAGGATCCAGTAGCATTAAGCGTTGCTGTCGTTACCCGGCAACCAGTGATGGCGGTGCTACCATCACATTCTCCAACAATGCAACCAACGCGATCATGGCCTGTAATAACGATATCATCCACATAAAGATCCTTCACCTCGGCATTATTAATATAGCCAAAAACACCAAGATAACCACCAGTGCTATAGATGCGGATGCCTTCGACGGTCTTGTGGTTGCCGTCGAAGTGACCACTGAATGGATGGATTCTGGTGCCGATAGCCGTGTAGTTGTTCTGTTCAGTGTTGTCGTATGTTAAATCATCCATCAACTTGAAATAGCTGCCGTTGTATGTAGTGCCGCTGTTCACTCGGGTAGCCAACAGGTCGAGCTGGTCGGTGAAATAAATCTTGTATGGATCCGCTTGTGTACCCTCGTTGGCGACAGCCCAATCGGCAGGCATACTGCCGATGGTGACTACGGCATTGGCGTTTTGCATGTTGAATTCATGACCTGGGGCAAGATTGCTTCCCGTCAATGTCTCGCCATAGACAATATATGCGTATTGAAGTCCCTCGCCCGGTGTGCCGTCCAATCCGCCGCTCAAGGTGACGGTGACGCCTTCTTTGTAATAGTTCACCGTGTTGTGAGTGACGGTGGCGGTGGCAGTGGCGGTCACGCCGTCAGGAACGCTGACGGTAAATACCGGGCGTGCGCCATCGTTGGTTATAACATCGCCAGTGCCGCAGCCTATTCCCGTAGGATATGGAGTGCTGCCCATGGTGCAATTGTGGTAGTAGTTTGATACCAAACTTTGGTTACTACTTACAAAACCTGCAATGGCACCATTTTGGTAGACTTGAGAGATGGTGAGTCCAAGCACAAAGTTGTTACTCATCGTACTTGTGCCCATATTATAACCTGCTATGCCGCCAAAATATGGGCAATCGGAATAGTTTCCGGTAGCAGTAAGCGTTGCTGTCGTCACTCGGCAATTGGTGATGGTGCTGCCATTACATTCTCCAACAATGCAGCCTACGTGATCGTGGGCTGTAATCACGATATCGTTCACATCGAGATTATTCACCTCGGCATTATTAATATAGCCGAAAACACCTTGGTAACCGCTGTTGCCATAGATGCGGATACCTTTGACGGTCTTGTGGTTGCCGTCGAAATGGCCGCTGAACGGATGGGAGCTGGTGCCGATAGCCGTGTAGTTGTTCTGTTCAGTGTTGTCGTATGTTAAATCGTCCATCAACTTGAAATAGCTGCCGCTGTATGCAGTGCCGTTGTTTACTCGGGTAGCCAACAGGTCGAGCTGGTCGGTGAAAAAAATCTTGTATGGATCCGATTGGGTGCCTGCGTTGGCGGTCGCCCAGTCGGCATGGATTTCGCCGATGGTGATGTTGGCATCCGCAGCGGGCATGGAGAAGGTGCTAGAAGGCGTAAATGCGTCGCTGGTGCTGGCGGTGCCATTGACGAAGTAGGCTTTCTGCCAACCAGCAGTCGGAGTGCCATTCAGTCCGCCGTTCAGGGTGACGATGACGCCTTCTTTGTAATAGTTTACCGTGTTATAGTTGACGGTGGCGGTGGCAGTGGCGGTCACTCCATCAGGAACGCTGACGGTGAATACTGGGCGTGCGCCGTCGTTGGTGGTGACATCGGCTCCGTTGACACCTACGCCAGTAGCGTTGGCAGTGCTGTTCACAGTGCAGGCGCGGTAGTAGTTGTTGGTAAGAGTGCCGCCGTCGTTCAAGCCGGCAATGGCACCATAATGCGAACCAGCGGTGATGTTGACATTGAAAACCTTGTTGCCCGACAGAGTGCCAGAGTTGGCGCCGGCAATGCCGCCAGCTTTTCCATTGTCATTAACGTAAGAGCCCCTGCTGACGGTTGCCTCGCTGACGCAATTCGAGATTGTACCGTAGTTGATACCCACAATGCCGCCATGATTCTCAGGTGTATGACCCCAGGCATGAACAGCAACGGTTCCGGTGACGTGGCAGTTCGTGATGGTTGCGCCGCTATAGACATAACCCGCGATGGCACCTACCTGCGTTTGACCAGCAATACGGGCATTGCTAATGGTGAGGTTCTCGATATAGGCATTCGAGCCAAGATTAGTGAAGAGACCATTTTGGTCATGGTAATTATCGTCGGCATAGATGCGGAGTCCGCTGATGGTGTGGCTGTTACCGTCGAAATGTCCGTCGAATCCGGCGATGGCGGTGAAGTTGTTTTCGGTGCTCTCGCTATTATTCCATGCGGTGCTTGGCGAGAAGTCGAGATTGGCATCAAGCCTGAAATACTTGCCGCTGTAGTCTTCACTGCTACCATTTGTGCGCAGGGAGAGGAGGTTGAGGTCATCGACCGAAGCGATGATGTAGGGGTCGGTGGCGCTGTTGCCGCTGCCGCTCCATTCCGTCGGGGTGTAAGGGCTGAGGGTGTGGCCGGCAATGGCGTTCCGCTTGTTTTCGTTGAGCCAGCCGTAGACAATGACGCCATTGTCGGTAATCATATACTGGCCGTCTTTGATACGCGTACTCGCCGTATAGCCGTTTTGATAATTGGTGGCAGTGATTCTGTCAGTATTGTTGGTGTAGCCAAGGGTAGTTCTGCCTGTCTGCCCATTTTGGATACCCCCGTTGCCCGTGGCACTAACAATGCCGCCATTGATGGTGACATTGTAGCCTTGAATGGCGTTCCCATTCGGGGCTAAAGACGTGACGGTGCCTCCATTGATAACGATGTCACCGGTGGGTGCATAAATACCTCCCGTGTCAATGATGGTACCGCCGTGGATGGTGAGATTATCTGTGCAGATAGCATTACTACTGGTAGATGTAGCCACAAGCTGCCCCGTGCCCTGAGTCTGAACATAAATGGTCAGCGTGTATGTAGTCTGAAGATTTTGTATAGCACTGCCACTGGTATTCTTGACGGTGAGCTTTGCACCGTCGCACAGAATGAGGTTAATGCCGCCATAGTACCCGAGTCGCCCGTTCAAAACGACATTATTGCCTTGCACGACATACCAATTGGTAAAGCCCGATGTGCCAATGGTTGCACCATTGGGGTTGACACTTGCAATCTCGTCAAGCAAGGTGGCGTTGACGGTCTGAGGTTCTCCGTCAGCGTCAATATAGCTGACGCTTACGTTGCTTTGTGCCCATGCCGTCGGCCCGAAGGCGAGCAGGGCAAAGAGCATGAAAATTAGTCCTTTTTTCTTCATTTGTATGGGTTCTATTTGTGTTTTATTCTATTATCGTTATTCTCCCCTGCGGATTGGCATATTCAATGCCTATATTGCCACCGAGGGCAGTGATGAGGTACTCTCTCACGGCCTCGTGGCTGGGAGAGGGGGTATACATCACTATCGGACAGGTGGCGAGTGTACCGTGGAAGCCATCGACGGAGACAGCATAGTCGGTGACGGCCACGGTGTAGATTGAAGTAGCATCGAGCGGTGCATAGCTGCTGTCGGCCTGCTGCACCTCGACATTGCTGACACTGTGGTCGCTGACCGTGACGGTATAGCGTAGTCCCGACACTTGCGGAAAGTCGCCGTACTCGGCGGGCAGTGTGGCGGTACATTGACGCAGCATTTCGAGAATCTGTGCGCCGGTGGCCTGTATCTTCACCACCGGGTTATCAAACGGCACCATTCTGATTACATCGCCGTAGGTGACGTCGCCCGCCGCCATGGCGGCACGTATTGCTCCACCGTTGAACAATCCAATATCGGCCTGGGCAAACCAGCGCAGGGCATCGGTCACAAGGTCTCCTGCATTGGTCTCCTGCATACGGGCCAGACGGTTGCCTTCCGTATCAGAAAAAACAAAGTTCACATCGCTATGTGCCACCATTTGGCCAGTCTGTTCCTGCACCTGCCGGTTTACCTGCTGCACGACTGCATCAACCAAGGGGCTAATCTGAGTCACCTGCTCCATCGGTATCAGCGTGATATCCATCCGTCCATCGGCACCAATCCATAATTTGCCGATGTTGGCAAATTGGGTGCCTGTATTGGCCAGCAGCACAGGTTGGCCGAGACTGTTCTGTATAATCGTGTCGATGACGTTGTGCGTATGGGCGTCCAACACCGCGTCAATACCGTGGGTGGCAGCGATGAGGTCGTTGCTCGTCCACACATTGCCGTCGAAGACTTCACCCATGTGCGACAGCAGTATCACATAGTCGGCTCCTTCGGCACGGGCCGCGTCCACGGACTGCTGCACAAGGGCTGTATATTCCTGCTCATGGAGAGTATATATGTGATAGCCGTTCACGTCGACGAAAGCATACGGTTCGCTTTCCAACTCGGTCTGAGGGGTTAGCACACCCACAAAAGCCACTTTGCTGCCGCCATAGTTGCGGACAACATAGGGGGCAAACACACAGTGACCCTGCATATTTGTGAAATTACAACACACTACAGGCGCATTAAACCCCGCAAAAATTTCCAACAGTCGAGGAGTATTAAAATCAAACTCGTGGTTGCCAAGACCTACAGCGTCGTAATGCATTGAGCGCATGATATCGATGATGTACTGGCCTCGCGAGATGGTTACAGGGTTGTTGCCTTGTATATAGTCTCCGCTCGACACCAGTGCCGCCCATGCCGTGTCGGCTATGGCATCACGCAAACCCGCTATCTTGGGGTAGCCATCGATGGCGCAATGCACGTCGTTTTCAAAGAGAATAACGATGCTGTGCTTCTCCTGCGATTGTGACTCAACGGGGTCTTTGCTACACGAAGTGACAATAACACTACCTAGTATAAGGAAAATAATGAAGAATCGTTTACACATAATACTTTGGTGGCTGATTAATCGCATAAAACGAAACCGCCCCGCCGTCGCAGGTTGCGACGCGAGGCAGTCGGTTGGCAATAATAAAATGGATTTGTCCCTCCACCTACAGTCTCCGCTTGCAGGGATGTGGGGGGGGGGGGTGATTCTCAGTGTTTTATGCAACTCTCCGTGTGGCATGGGTTTCTGTGTTCATTTAATCTCTGCAGCCAATGCACCTGGTTCACGACGGCAGTCCCAGAAATCGGCAATCTCTATGTGGTCATCCATAATGCGGTAGACCATCTTGTTCAATCGGGCAACCACCATGCTGCGGTATGTTGTGGGAAAGTTGGACAATAAAGGCTCGACAGGACCGATATAGGGATTGGTGGCAAGGAGACGCTTCGCCTCGTCCACCTTCAGCAAGAACTTGTCCCTGCTGTTTCTGCCGAACTCACGGTAGATATATCTGGAGGTTTCGCGAATCTGACGCCTCGCGAATGCAGTCATGAGGACTCTCATACCGTTCCGACCATTTCAAGTTCATCTTCGTGGGCGAACTCTTCCTTCAGTTCGCTCATCACCTCGTCGAAGTCGTATAATCTGCCTTCGGCGGAGTCACGCTCGGACTCTGCGATACGTGCGTGAAGTTCCTCGATGGTGTAGGGCTCCAAGGGTTTGGCCCCAAGGTTTACTTCCTGCGTGTCGATGCGGCTGCGGAAAGCCTTGCGCACTTGGGGCGACTGCTGCCGATAGAGCGTCCACAACGCCTCCACTGCCGACATATCCTGATGGTTCACAATTGTTTGCATGTCTGTTCCTCGTGTTTTCCAACCTACAAAGATACACATTTTTCGCGACATACAAAGAAAAAATCTCCACACATGGCAAAATTCGCCCTTGCCCTTAACAGTAAACAGTAAACTATTTATATTCAAACTCGAACTTGGCGTCGGTGCTGTAGCGCATCGAGATGGGACCGGCGGAGGATTCCTGCTCGTAGGTTTGGTGGATGCTGGTGATGCGGTCGTCCAAGGTGGTGTATTCGAAATTGATGGTGTCGTTGCCGGATGGGCCGCCGGTGATGCGGCTCATGATGTAGGGGCTGAGGCCCTCGAAACCTTCGTTGGTGAACGAGAATATCTGGGAGGGACGCTGCAAGAGAACTATGCCGCAGAGCGGGTTCTTGACCGAGGTGATGTCGTACTTGTAGCTCACCGTGTCGCAGCTGCCGTTGCGGTTGAGGCTGTAGCGGTCGGTGGCAACGAGGCGGTCGCCGTTCCAGGTGTAGGCGTGGATGTTATGGATGGTGTTGGTGTCGGTCACCACGATCGACTCGGACTGCTGCAAGTGTCCGCCGACCCAGGTATATTCGATAGTCTCGACCGAGTTGGTGTCACCGTTACGCTCGGTGCGGTAGTCGACGGTGCGGCTCAGGTTGCCCTCGCCGTCGTAGAAGTAGTCGACGCTCCAGAGGTGGTCGAAGCTCTCGGAATGGATGATGCGGCCCTGGTCGTCGTAGCTGAAGCTCACGATGCCGTTGGTCTGGAGGAGGCTGTCGAGGCGGTTGCCGGTGTAGTAGAACTCGTATATGAGGGTACGGGGGTTGTCGGTGCTGCTGACGGTGTCCCATTCGCCGGTGGAGATGTTCTGTCTCAGCAGCAGCGAGGAGCCGGTCTGGTAGACGCGGCAGAGCTTGGGTTGGCTGTCAGGAAGGTCTGTGATTTCCTCTTTCTCCTTGTTGCACCCCACGGTCATCAGGGTGGCTGCTGCCAGCATCATAACTGCGAAAATGTTACGTTTCATTGTGTGTTTGTTTTGTTATTGATTATTGTTGGTAGGTTCTATTCCCAAACATCTTGATTAATTTGCGGCTGCAAAATTACACATTTTTCGCGACATACAAAGAAAAAAGACTCACCGCTGCCGCCGAGGCCGTCAAGTTCATCCGGTAGTCTGTGACGCTCCTCATACAAGGCACTATTATAATCCTCTAGTGGCCCGGGGCGCGGAGGATATTACCGCGTTTCGAGGACGGATATTGGTGCTGGACTTAGCGTTGGACGGGGTACGGGTCTTGGAGGATGAAGGTTTGTTTGTTTTCGGGGTAGTTGCACCTGTGGGTTTGTTGGTCGCGGGTGAGTTGCCAGAGGGTTTGCTGACTGACGGTGTGTTATCGGCCGTTTGAGGTTCAGTGTTGGCGGGCTGCCGATAGTCTGTCGGGGTGTAGTTGCGATGGCGTTTGTAGTTGGTCATAGAGTTTACTCGGCTGATGCGGGACGAGAGATTGTGGCCTCCCGTGGTCAGTAGGTCGTTGAAAGTGATGATGAGTGAGGATGTCTTCATGTAGCGGCCCGCATTGCCCTTCAATTGGGCGGCATACCAGTTCTTCACATTGCTCAGGTCCATCCCCAGCAAGTCCAGATTATTCTTGCCAATCTCACGCATCAGTTGGTTGACACGCCGCCCATGCAGCATGGTGTTGTAACCCTCTTGGTCGCGTATGGTCACTCCACGGGGATAGGAGAGGTAGCGTGCCAGGTTGTTGAACTGCTCCTCGGAAAGACCGCCCAGCATATTTTTCACGTCAAGAAGACTGCGGGTGATACCCATTTTTGTGTCGTGGTGCACATTCTGGTAGATGTAGTCGATGTTCTCGTCGGTGTACGAGATGTTGTGCCTTTGTTCGTTGTCCCGTAGCTGTTTGTCCACCTGTTCTTTCTGATAGTTCCAGAATGTGCGCTGCGACAGGCTGTCGGCCAGTAAGGTGATATCTTCTTTGCTTAGGCTCTTGATGACGGTGAGCAGTTCTATCGTGGGTTTGCGCAACAAGAATGGCTTGTTTTTTGGAAAGGAGGGATAGGTGTTGCCCGAGTAGCTGATGTTGTTGTCGACAAATAGTTGGTAGAGGGCGGTGTATTGCACCACGCGTGCCAGGTCGGTGTTGCCGAGGGTGGAGAAGTAGTGATAGGCCTGGTCCTCGTAGCGGTATCCGATGGACTGGCTGCGTTCCTGCGAATTGAAGTAACTGACGGGTAATGACCCCGTGCGGCCAAGTGTGTAAATGGTATATCTATCGCGGTCAATGGCATACATAGCACCACTGGTGTTCCAATTGTAGACCAATTCGTTTAACCCGAGCTTCCGGAATAATGGCTTGTCGAAAGGATAGTAGCCAGGTTCGGGGTAGCGGTAGGAGCCTTCATGTATTGTGCCATGCTCCGACCAGTCTTTCAGGAGCACGTCGGTGATGGTCATCAGGTCGCCGAATTCAGTGTTCTCGAGTTCCTGGCTCAGGTAGGTGGGACACCAGTCCTTGCCAGAAACCATTTTGCCTGCCATCAGGTCGTTGATGTCGAGACTTTGAGACAGTTCCTTTTCGGTAGTGGAGGCCAGCAGAAGGATACTCTCTATTTGCAGCGGGGGCAGTTCGTGCAGGGGAGATTGGCGTTCGCGGCCGATGATGACCAGAGTGTTGCTATCGGCCAAAGCGCCTAATATCAAGTCGGCATCCAGTGTGAATTGCCGTATGTCGGTCACCTGCTTGGCGATATCCTCGTTCTTGGCAATAGCCCATGCCACAAATCCCGGTTGCCGGCTGAAATATACACCTCGGGCCTGCAACTCGAAAAGGTCGCTGACGGTCATGGCTTTGGTAGTATCGTCGAGGTGAATAAACGCCTCGCCCTCCTCCATAAACCAATTGTTGAACTCATTTAGCGTGAGTTGGTAATCAATATTCTCCCGGGCGAAATATTGTCGCTTGTGCTCTGCGGGGAGTGTCATTACCGTGGGCTTGTATTCGCTGAAGAAGAGTTTGCGGTTCAGTTGCCGGATTAGTTTATTGCAGTTTTCCAGGGTGGCGTTGCCGAGCAGGATGACAATGTCGGTCACATAGCCGTCGTAGCCAATGGGATGTCTGTGTGCTTCTGTCTTGTGGGTGAATTGGGCAAAGATGGGGGAGATGGAGTCGGTCTCGAAATGCGGGGGTATGTCGCTGAGCAGAATCATCCGACTGCTGTCGGCAAACGAGGCCATCCCGATGGTCTGGTAGTGGAAGCGGTATTTGTTACGGAAATCCCGGTATATCGAGTCGGTGGCTAAAGCCGCTGCACAACTGTCGATTTCCACATGTTGGTTAGGGATATATTCATATTCAAACAACCGTGCACTCTCGCGTTTCACATTCTCCACCACCGATGTGCGCAACAGGATGAACAACACGGTCGCCGCAACCACCAGGATTCCCACAATCCAGAATATATGGTTTCTGGTTTTCATCCGAGGCCGATGGTTCTCATCATTTGTCGATAGTACTCAGCTTTCTGGGCCAAAGGCATGGGGTAGGCTCGGGAGGAGGAGGGCATGCGCCATAAACGCAACGGCCTGCCGGATATCGAGAACTCGCTGTATTGCCCCATGACGGGGACGACGGCACCGTATTCCTCGGTGAGGGCGGAGAAACTTTTCTGTCCGGTGCAAACGATGTCGTGGCAAGCGGGAATCTGCGATAGCAGGGCGCGTATGTCGGTCCTCTCGACTATCTCAAGGTCTTTGTCGGAAGCATTGCCCGATAGGCGCCGCACAGCTGTTGCCGTGTCAAAGATGGCTATCCCTTTCTCGCGTAGTAATGCTTCAATGTCTTTCTGGAGGAAAGTCTTGTTTGCCACATCGACAAACCGTTGGCTGTCATTGAAGAACACCTCACCGAAGATAAGCCACATCTGGTTCGTTCGGTTGGGATAGAAGAAGTCCATGCACCAGCGTTTCCGTGGCGGAGGGAAGCTGCCCAGCATCAGCAGGCGTGCATTGGATGGCAAAAACGGCATCAAAGGATGCCGTTCAATTGTCAAATCCGAAATATGTTCCGTCATGTCGGACATCAGGCTTTGCCGAGGAGGTCGTAAGGGACGGTGTTGGCGGCATTGGGCATGGCGGGTTCGGTGATGGTGCCGAAAGCCTGCTCGTATTTGTTGATGTTCTCGGCCAGGGCGTTGAGGAGCCGTTTGGCGTGGATGGGGTTCATCAGGATACGCTCGCGCACAGCGGCACCCTTCACACCCGGAAGCATCTGGGCGAAATCGAGGATAATCTCGGTGGGGCTGTGGGTGATGATGGCCAGGTTGCTGTAGGTACCTTTGGCGACATCGGCAGCAATCTCGAGCTGGAGGTTCTTGGGTAGGTTGTTATTGTTTGCACTCATGGTATATGGGGTTTTGAGAAAGCAAATCCCCGCACGTGAGAGTGCAGGGATTTGCCGATGGTTAATGACTAAGATTAATTCTTCATGGCGGCGTTGACCTCGTCGACATTGCCGACAACGAGCTTGTCGTACTCGCGGAGACCTGTACCTGCGGGGATGAGGTGACCGACGATGACGTTCTCCTTCATGCCTTCGAGGAAGTCCTCCTTGGCATTGATTGCAGCCTCGGTGAGAACCTTGGTGGTCTCTTGGAAGGATGCAGCGGAGATAAAGCTCTTGGTCTGCAACGAAGCGCGGGTGATGCCCTGGAGAATCTGCTTGGCTGTGGCAGGACGTGCATCACGGACGGTGACGAGTTTTTTGTCCTTGCGACGCAGGGACGAGTTCTCGTCGCGCAGGCTGCGGGCAGTGATGATTTGACCGTTCTGGAGAGTCTCGCTGTCGCCTTTATCCTCAATGACCTTCATGCCGAAAATCTGGTCGTTGGTCTCGTGGAAGTCGATCTTGTTGACCAACTCGCCCTCGAGGTAGCGGGTGTCGCCGGGGTCTTCAATTTCGACCTTGCGCATCATCTGGCGGACGATAACCTCGAAGTGCTTGTCATTGATCTTCACGCCTTGCAGACGGTAGACCTCCTGAACTTCGTTGACAATGTATTCCTGCACCTTCATCGGGCCCTTGATGGCGAGGATGTCGGCGGGAGTGATGGCACCGTCGGAGAGGGGCGTACCGGCCTTGACATAGTCGCTGTCCTGAGCAAGAATCTGCTTGGAGGTGCTGATGAGATAGGTGCGGGTGTCGCCCGTCTTGGAGGTGATGGTAATCTGACGGTTGTTACGCTTGAGTTTCTTGTCGATGGAGACGATACCGTCGATTTCGGCAACGATGGCGGGATCGGACGGGTTGCGGGCCTCGAAGAGCTCGGTGACACGGGGCAGACCGCCCGTGATATCGCCGGCCTTGCCGAAGGAACGAGGAATCTTGACCATGATGTCACCAGCCTTGAGCATCTGACCTTGGTCGACGCCAATATGAGCGCCCACAGGAAGGTCATAGACTTTGAGGATGTTGCCATCGCCGTCGACGATATTGAGGGTAGGATTCTTGGTACGGGAGCGGGACTCGATGACCACCTTGTCCTGTAAGCCAGTCTGTGCATCGCTTTCGATACGGAAGGTGACATTCTCAATGACATTCTCGAAGGAAACACGACCAGAGACATCGGATATGATGACGGCATTGTAAGGATCCCACTCAGCGATGAGGTCGTTCTTCTGTAGGTGCTCGCCAGCCAGTTTATAGAGCTTTGCGCCATAAGGCAGAAGGGCGGAGAAGAGGGTGACCTCGGTGTTCTCATCAACCACGCGGAGCTCAGCGGAACGACCCATGACGATGTGGTAGGAGTTGCCTTCGACATCGGTATAGGGGATGGCACGGAGCTCGTCGATTTCGAGACGGCCCTCGTACTTGGCCACAAGGCTGGAGGAGGTACCGATGTTGCCACCAGCGACACCGCCGACGTGGAAGGTACGAAGGGTAAGCTGCGTACCAGGCTCGCCGATGGCTTGTGCTGCGATGACACCGACAGACTCGCCACGCTGCACCATTTTGCCAGTGGCCAGATTGCGGCCATAGCACTTGGCGCAGACACCGTGTTTGGCCTCGCAGGTGAGGACAGAACGGATTTCTACCTCCTCGATGGGAGATTCTTCAATCTTCTTGCAGATATCTTCGGTGAGTTCTTCTCCCGCATGGGCGATGAGTTCACCAGTATGAGGATTGTAGATGTCGTGTACAGAGGTGCGGCCAAGAATCTTCTCAGTGAGGGAGACAACGATGTCCTCACCTTTTTTGAGGGCTGTGGTGGGCAGTCCACGGAGGGTGCCGCAGTCCTCTTCGGTGATGATGACGTCGTGTGCCACGTCGACCAGACGGCGGGTGAGGTAACCAGCGTCAGCCGTCTTCAGAGCGGTATCGGCCAGACCCTTACGGGCACCGTGAGTGGAGATGAAGTACTCCAACACGGAGAGGCCTTCCTTGAAGTTGGACACGATGGGGTTCTCGATAATCTCGTTACCAGAGGCACCAGCTTTCTGAGGCTTTGCCATCAGACCGCGCATGCCGGAGAGCTGACGAATCTGCTCCTTACTACCACGGGCGCCCGAGTCGTACATCATGTAGACAGGGTTGAAGCCCTGGTTGTCGGCCTTGAGACGCTTCATGAGGGTCTCGGTGAGCTGGTTGTTGGTGTTGGTCCAGATGTCGATGACGTGGTTGTAACGCTCGTTGTTGGTGATAAGACCCATAGCGTACTGGCCCATGACTTCCTCGACCTCCTCGTTGGCCTTGGCAATCATCTCTTCCTTTTCCTCGGGGATAAGCACGTCGCCCAAGTTGAAGGAGAGACCTCCGCGGAAGGCCTGACGATAACCCATGTTCTTGATATCGTCGAGGAAGTTGGCGGTGACGGCATTGCCGCAGGCGGTGAAGAGGTCGCCGATGATGTCGCGCAGGGATTTCTTGCCGAGGACCATGTTGACGTAGCCGTATTCGGCGGGAACCACCTCGTTGAAGATGATGCGGCCCACAGTGGTGCGGATGCGGTCGGTCTTGATGTAGTGGCCTTTGGCATCGAGGATGGGGTTGCCCTCGTTGTCACGCTTGATCTCATACTCTGTACGGCTGCGCTCGGCAATTTCGGCGGGAGTGGAGCAGTCGCGGTCGGTGAGAATCTTTCCGTCTTTATCCTTAATGACCTCCATAAAGGTCTTGTCGGTCTTGATGAAATCGAACTCGTCGAGGCCGTGGGCATCAAGTTTGACGGATATGCAGGCGTTCAGGGAAACGCGTTTCTCGTTGTAAGCGATGATGACCTCCTCGGGGGAGTAGAAACGATAGCCTTCACCCTTGACAACCTCATTCTCGGTGGTACGGCGGGGCTTGGTCATGTAGTACAGACCAAGTACCATGTCCTGCGAGGGAACGGTGATAGGAGCACCATTGGCGGGGTTAAGGATGTTGTGGGTAGAGAGCATGAGGAGCTGGGCCTCGAGGATGGCTGCATTCCCCAGAGGGACGTGGACAGCCATCTGGTCACCGTCGAAGTCGGCGTTGAATCCGGTACACACCAGCGGGTGCAGACGGATGGCCTTACCTTCGACCAGACGGGGTTGGAAAGCCTGGATACCCAAACGGTGCAGGGTAGGAGCACGGTTCAGGAGGATAGGATGACCCTTCAGTATGTTCTCAAGGATTTCCCACACAACGGGGTCCTTGCGGTCTACAACACGCTTGGCGGACTTGACAGTCTTGACCAGGCCGCGTTCAAGGAGTTTGCGGATGACAAAAGGCTTGAAGAGCTCGCTGGCCATATCTTTGGGCAAGCCACACTCGTGCATCTTCAGTTCGGGACCCACCACAATGACAGAACGGCCGGAGTAGTCGACACGTTTACCAAGGAGGTTCTGGCGGAAACGGCCCTGCTTGCCCTTGAGGGCGTCGGAAAGTGACTTGAGGGAGCGGTTGCTGTCGGACTTGACGCTCGAGACCTTGCGGCTGTTGTCAAAGAGAGAGTCAACGGCCTCTTGGAGCATACGTTTCTCATTGCGCATAATAACCTCGGGAGCCTTGATTTCGAAAAGGCGTTTGAGGCGGTTGTTGCGGATGATTACACGGCGATAAAGCTCATTGACATCAGATGTGGCGAAACGGCCGCCATCGAGGGGAACGAGGGGACGAAGCTCGGGAGGAATGACAGGGATGATATTCATAATCATCCACTCAGGACGGTTGTCCAAGCCGCGGGCCTGCATGCGTTTGCGGCTCTCGCGGAAAGACTCGACCACGTTCAGACGCTTCAGGCACTCCTGTTTGCGCTGGTTGGAAGACTCCTTCGAGGCACGGTCGCGCAAGTCATAACTCACTTGGTCGAGGTCGAGCTCGCAGAGGAGTTTGTAGAGGGCCTCGGAACCCATGCCAACGATGAACTTGTCGGGGTCGGTGTCATCCAACTGCTCATTTCCCTCGGGGAGGTTCTGCATGACAGCATAATACTCTTCCTCGGACAGCAGGTCCAGACGCTTCAGTGGAGTTTCGTTGAGCGTGGCTTTACCAGGCTGGATGACGATGTATTTCTCGTAGTAGATGACCTGCTCCAGCTTCTTGCTGGGGATGTCGAGCAGAGTGCCGATTTTGTTGGGCAGAGAGCGGAAGAACCAGATATGAGCCACCGGGACGGTAAGCTCGATATGGCCCATGCGCTCACGGCGGACCTTCTTCTCGGTCACCTCGACGCCGCAACGGTCACAAACAATGCCTTTGTAGCGGATGCGCTTGTACTTGCCGCAGTGACACTCCCAGTCGCGGGTGGGGCCGAAGATCTTTTCGCAGAAGAGACCGTCGCGCTCGGGCTTGTAAGTACGATAGTTAATCGTCTCGGGCTTGGTGACCTCGCCATAAGAACGCTTCTTGATGGCTTCGGGCGACGCCAGGCTGACGGTTATCGAATTGAAATCATTCCTTATCTGTGTATCTTGTTTAAAAGCCATATTCTTGGAGTTGAAAGTTGAAATGGGTGTTCAGTATGTTTCAATTTTCAAGTATTAATCAAACGTCACCTCAAGGCCTAAGCCGCGGAGTTCGTGTACCAACACATTGAAGGATTCGGGGATGCCGGGAGTCGGCATATTGTCACCCTTGACAATGGCCTCGTATGCTTTGGCACGGCCCATGACATCGTCGGACTTGACGGTCAAGACCTCCTGGAGGACATGTGATGCACCGAAAGCTTCGAGTGCCCAGACTTCCATCTCACCGAAACGCTGACCGCCGAAGTTGGCTTTACCGCCGAGGGGTTGCTGGGTGATGAGGGAGTATGGTCCGATGCTACGTGCGTGCATCTTATCATCAATCATGTGGTGAAGTTTGAGATAGTAGATGTAACCGACGGTGGCAGGCTGGTCGAAACGCTCACCGGTCTCACCGTCATACAGGTAGGTACGGCCGTTCTCAGGCAGTCCTGCCTCACGCATGTAACCGTTGATTTGCTCAAGGGTGGCACCATCGAAGATGGGAGTCTTGAAACGTTTGTTGAGTTTCTTGCCAGCCCAGCCAAGAACGGTCTCGTAAATCTGACCCAGGTTCATGCGCGAAGGCACGCCCAGAGGGTTCAGCACGATGTCGACGGGGGTACCGTCGGCAAGGAACGGCATATCTTCTGCACGGACAATCTTGGATACAATACCCTTGTTACCGTGGCGACCGGCCATCTTGTCACCGATGCGCAGTTTACGCTTCATGGCGATATAGACCTTGGCCATCTGTACGATTCCGCTGGGGAGGTCATCACCGATGGTGAGGGCAAACTTGTTGCGCGTGAAGCGACCGTTGATCTCGCGGTTCTTGATATTATAGTTGTTGAGCAGTTCCTTGATAAGGTTGTTGGTCTCTTTGTCGGAAGTCCACTTGTTCGGGCTGACCTCGGTATAGTCAATAGCCTTGAGGGCTTTGGAGGTGAATTTCACCTTTTTCGGTATCAACTCTTCTTTGTGGTTGGTGTAGACACCGTTGGATGTCTTACCGGCCAGGATGATGAGCAGACGGTCGACAAGTTTCTCCTTGAGTTCGTTGAGTTCGATATTGTACTCTTCCTCGGGCTTGGCCAGCAATTCCTTTTCGCGGGCACGCTGCTTGCGGTCGCGAACGATACGTGCAAAGAGTTTCTTGTCAATGACAACACCCTTCACCGAGGGAGGAACTTTCAAGGAGGCATCCTTTACATCGCCGGCCTTGTCGCCAAAGATGGCGCGGAGCAGCTTCTCTTCAGGTGTCGGGTCGGTCTCGCCCTTCGGAGTGATCTTACCAATGAGAATGTCACCCTCCTTGACCTCGGCGCCGATACGGATAATACCGTTCTCGTCAAGGTCACGGGTGGCGTCGTTGCTGACGTTTGGAATGTCGCGGGTAAGCTCCTCAAGGCCGCGTTTGGTCTCGCGGACCTCCAGAGTGTACTCTTCGACATGCACTGAGGTGAAGATGTCCTCGCGCACCACGCGTTCGGAAATCACGACAGCATCCTCGAAGTTGTAACCTTTCCAAGGCATGAAAGCAACCATCATGTTGCGGCCCAGTGCCAGTTCACCGCCCTGAGTGGCGTAGCCTTCGCAGAGGACTTGTCCTTTCTTGACCTTGTCGCCCTTCTTAACGATTGGACGCAGGTTGATTGAGGTGGAATGGTTGGTGCGCTGGTAGCGGGTGAGTTTGTACTCGCGAACATCGTCATCGAAGGAAACGAGACGTTCTTTCTCGGTGCGGTTATGACGGATGACGATTTTGGTGGAGTCGACATATTCAACCACACCGTCTCCCTGGGCGTTTAGCAGCACGCGGCTGTCCTCGGCAACGGATTTCTCGATGCCGGTACCGACAATGGGAATTTCGGGGTTGAGGAGAGGCACAGCCTGACGCATCATGTTCGAACCCATCAGGGCACGGTTGGCATCGTCATGTTCCAGGAAAGGAATGAGTGATGCAGCGATGGATGCAATCTGGTTGGAACCCATGTCGATGAGGTCAATCTCTTCGGGCGACACAATGGGGAAGTCAGCCTGGCGACGGGCTTTAATGCGGGTTGCCAGAATATTGCCTTGCTCGTCCTGAGGAGTAGTGGCCTGTGCCACAGTCTTGTTCTCCTCTTCCTCGGCAGTGAAGTACTGAGGATCCTCTTCAATCATCACGCGGCCGTTGACCACGCGGCGATACGGAGTCTCGATGAATCCGAGGTTGTTAATCTTTGCATAGACGCAAAGCGAGGAAATCAGACCGATATTGGGACCTTCAGGAGTCTCGATCGTACAGAGACGTCCATAGTGGGTGTAGTGCACGTCACGGACTTCAAAGCCTGCACGCTCGCGCGACAGACCTCCGGGACCCAGAGCAGAGATACGGCGTTTATGGGTAACCTCAGCCAGCGGGTTGGTCTGGTCCATGAACTGCGAAAGCTGGTTCGTGCCGAAGAACGAATTAATGACCGACGAGAGGGTCTTGGCGTTGATCAGTTCGGTGGGGGTGAAGACCTCATTGTCGCGGACATTCATGCGCTCGCGAATGGTGCGGGACATGCGGGCAAGACCTACGCCAAACTGGTTGTAGAGTTGCTCACCGGCGGTGCGGACACGACGGTTCGACAGGTGGTCGATGTCATCCACTTCGGCCTTCTGGTTGATGAGCTCAATGAGATACTTGATAATGGAGGTGATGTCTTCCTTGGTCAACACGCGGGTCTCCATCGGGACATCTAAGTTCAACTTAGTGTTGATGCGATAGCGACCTACCTCGCCGAGGTCATAGCGTTTGTCTGAGAAGAACAGTTTCTCTATAATTCCGCGAGCGGTCTCCTCATCGGGGGGCTCAGCGTTGCGCAATTGGCGGTATATATACTCCACAGCCTCTTTCGAGTTGTTGGAGGTGTCTTTCTTAAGGGTGTTGTAAATAACGGAATAGTCGATTCCGTCGCGGTCCTCGCATTTGATGAGGATAGTCTTGACATCCAATTCGAGAATGCGTTCAATGTCTTCCTCGGTAAGCTCAACGTCACGCTCGATAACCACCTCGGTACGTTCCATGGAAACGACCTCGCCGGTATCCTCGTCAACGAAATCCTCCGTCCACGAGTCAACCACGCGGGCGGCGAGTTGCTTGCCGATGACCTTCTTCAGGTTGGCGCGGGTCACCTTCACCTCTTCTGCCAGAGAGAAGATGTCCAGAATATCTTTGTCCGACTCAAAACCGATAGCCCTCAGCAGTGTTGTGATGGGGAGCTTTTTCTTTCGGTCAATGTATGCATACATCACATTGTTGATGTCGGTGGTGAATTCCATCCACGAACCCTTGAAGGGAATAATACGCGCCGAATAGAGCTGCGTACCGTTGGAATGGAACTGGGTTCCGAAGAACACGCCGGGCGAGCGGTGAAGTTGGGAAACGACAACACGCTCGGCACCGTTGATCACAAAGGTGCCCTTGGGGGTCATATACGGGATCATGCCCAAATAGACAGGCTGCTCAATTGCCTGGAAATCCTCGTTCTCCGGGTCATTGCACGATAGTTTCATCTTGGCCTTCAGTGGAACACTATAGGTCAAACCACGTTCAATACACTCCTCAATCGTGTAGCGAGGCGGGTCAATATAGTAGTCAAGAAACTCTAACGTGAAATTATTACGTGCATCTGAGATGGGGAAATTCTCTTTGAATACCTTGTACAGACCTTCGTCTAAACGATTGTCCGGATTGGTTTCTATCTGGAAGAAATCCTGGAACGACTTCACCTGTATGTCCAGGAAATCGGGGTATTCAAATTTGCGTACAGATGCAAAATTTACTACTTCAATAGGTTGATTATTTGCCAAGGGACTTATTTATTAAAATCTTGTGTACTCTTAGAAGTTTATTGTTCTTTCGAGGGCTACATCACTGAATAGGAGCATTCCGTGAGGGGGTAACGGGATAGTGTTCTCGCCTGTCCCGAACTTCATAGCAAAGAGGAATAGGCACTCCGGATGTGACCGGAGGCCCTATTCCTCGTAGAGTTCAGATAGTCTCAACTATTTGATCTCGACTTCAGCACCAGCCTCTTCGAGAGCTTTCTTCAGAGACTCGGCCTCGTCCTTGCTCACGCCTTCCTTAACGGGCTTGGGAGCGTTGTCAACGAGTTCCTTGGACTCTTTCAGACCCAGGCTGGCCATGTCCTTAACGGCCTTCACGACACCGAGTTTCTTGGTAGCATCGGGAACACCCTTCAGGATAACGTCGAAAGAGGTCTTCTCCTCAGCGGCGGCGGCGGCGCCAGCGGCGGGAGCGGCGGCAACTGCAACAGCGGCAGCGGCGGGTTCGATACCATATTCTTCTTTCAGAACGTCAGCGAGTTCTTTTACTTCTTTAACGGTTAAGTTAACCAGTTCTTCAGCGATAGCTTTGATGTCTGCCATGACTATAAATTTTAATTGTGTTTTACTTTTTGTTTGATTGTTTGTTTACTTTTTGGATGTTTAGCGGGTTCCCACCCGTGCCATGTTAGGCTTCTTTCTCCTCCAATGTTTTAAGCACACCAGTGATGGTGTTGGCACCAGACTGGAGTTGAGAAACGACGTTCTTGATGGGCGACTGCAGCAGGGCAACCACATCGGCGATAAGTTCGTTCTTGGACTTGATGTTGACCAAAGCGTCCAAGTGCTCTTCACCAATGTAGAAGCACTCTTCAACGTAGGCTCCCTTGAGGACGGGTTTCTGAACACCTTTCTCGTTTGCGCGAAACTCTTTAATGAGCTTTGCGGGGGCATTGTTGGTGTTGGAAAGCATTATGGCTGACTCACCCTTCATCACGGGGAACAGTTCGGAATAGTCTATTCCGGTGTGCTCCATGGCCTTGATGGCAAGGGCGTTCTTGACAACTACCAGCTTGACTTCCTTGCGGAAAGCAGCGCGACGCAGTTTGCTGGTCTGCACGGAATTCAATCCTCCGATATCTGCAATATACAGATGAGGGCAGGACTTAATCATCTCGCACAAGGACTCAATCAGCTGGTCTTTCTGTTCTTTTCTCATAATGATCTTTCTAATTGTTTAACGTTACACGGTAGCGGCTTTCGTGTCGACCTTGACACCTGCGCTCATCGTACTGCTGATGCAGATACTCTTCACATAGGTGCCTTTTGCGGCAGCGGGTTTCAGCTTGATGATGGCCTGAAGCACCTCGCGGGCGTTGTCGACAATCTTGTTGCTGTCGAAAGAGACTTTGGCGACGGCAGTATGGATGATACCGAACTTGTCGACCTTGAAGTCAATCTTACCGGCTTTGGCCTCCTGGACGGCTTTGCCAACCTCCATGGTAACGGTGCCCGTCTTGGGGTTCGGCATCAGGCCGCGGGGACCTAAGATACGGCCGAGAGCACCCACCTTGGGCATTACACTGGGCATGGTAATGATAACGTCTACATCCGTCCAACCGCCTTTAATCTTGGTGATGTAATCATCAAGACCGTAATAATCAGCTCCGGCTGCCTTTGCCTCTTCCTCCTTGTCGGGAGTGCAGAGCACCAATACACGCACAGTCTTACCAGTGCCGTGAGGCAGCGTGACGCTGCCGCGCACCATCTGGTTGGCTTTACGAGGGTCGACACCCAAACGGACGTCGATGTCCACAGAAGCGTCAAATTTGGTGTAAGTGATGTTCTTCACAACCTCCACGGCCTCTTCCAAAGAATAGACCTTGTCTTTGTCGAATTTGGCTAAAGCTTCTTTTTGTTTCTTCGTTAATTTTGCCATGATTCATTGTTTTTGTGGTCACCGCACCTCTCTCTGGAGATGCTACCACGGTTAATAATTTGTTACTTTGTCAAGGGGTTCTCGCCTTTCACTGCGATACCCATGCTGCGTGCAGTGCCAGCCACCATGCTCATGGCCGACTCAATTGTGAAGCAGTTGAGGTCGGGCATTTTGGCTTCGGCAATCTGACGCACCTGCTCCCATGTGACCGAAGCGACCTTGACGCGGTTGGGTTCGGACGAACCCTTGGCGGCTTTGGACAGCTCTTTCAGTTGCACGGCAACAGGGGGAGTTTTCACCACAAAGTCAAAGGACTTGTCAGAGTACACAGTGATGATGACAGGGACAATCTTCCCCGCCTGATCCTGCGTACGGGCATTGAACTGCTTGCAGAACTCCATGATGTTCACACCCTTCGCACCCAGAGCGGGTCCTACAGGAGGAGCGGGGTTCGCAGCACCGCCTTTGATTTGCAGCTTAATCAATCCTGCAACTTCTTTTGCCATTGATTTAAGTTTTTAAGTTGATTAGATAGGTTTACTACTCCTTTTCCACCTGATTGTAACCGAGCTCCAGAGGGGTCTTCCGACCGAAGATCTTGACCGTAACTTTCAATCTCTTCTTATCGTCGTTAACCTCTTCCACCACGCCCGAGAAACTGCTGAACGGACCGTCGATCACCTTCACGGTCTCACCGACGAGGTATACGTCGCTGACACCGTCCAAGGCTCCCATCTGGTCGTCCATCTTGCCGAGGATTCGGTTGATTTCGCTTTGGCGCATCGGGACGGGTTTGCCGCCGGTGCTGGTCTCGCGCAGGAAGTCTAAAACATTAGGAACATTCTGGATTACCGGAATGATTTCGTCGCGCAAGTCGGCTTCGATCAACACGTAGCCAGGGAAATAGTTGCGGTCCTTGACCACTTTCTTCCCATTGCGTATCGCATAGACCTTCTCTGTAGGAATAAGAACCTGGGGCACATCTTCGCTCCAGCCGCGTTTGGCCATTTCGCTTTCGATGTACTCCTTAGCTTTCTTCTCCTTGCCGCTGATTGCTCTTACGACGTACCATTTTTTCGTCTGTTGCTCCATTTGTTTTCAACTTATAGGAATAGTGATTAAAACTCATTCGCACAGACATGCTGTGCTGAACGCGCTGTTATCAGGACACTCCGACATTGTCAAGCCTCAAATAATTTGGGAAGCAAGACTTGACTATCAGGCAATGCCCGAGATGGTTTCGTAGAAATAACCTAACAGGCCCTTCCAACCGCCGCTCTGTGCACCAAAGATGTAATCCATCAGGAAGACAATGATTGCCAGAATCAGGGCGGCAACGGCCACTACAACTGCACTGCTCTGCAGTTCTTTGAATGTCGGCCACGACACTTTGTGCACCAACTCGTCGTAGCTCTCTTTTACGTAATTACCGAATTTAGACATTTGATATCAATTTTTGGCAGGGGCAGAGAGAATCGAACTCCCAACTACGGTTTTGGAGACCGCCATTATACCATTTAACTATGCCCCTGTAAGAGACGCCTTGAGCGCCTCTTTGGGTTGTTCAGATTATTCGATAATCTTGGTCACCTGACCGGAACCAACGGTGCGGCCACCCTCGCGGATAGCGAAGCGCAGGTTCTCGTTCAGAGCGATATCGCTGATCAGTTCAACAGTGATGGTCAGGTTGTCACCGGGCATCACCATCTCGCGGCCTTCGGGGAGGATGATAGTACCAGTCACGTCAGTGGTGCGGAAGTAGAACTGAGGACGATAGTTGTTGTGGAACGGGGTGTGACGGCCACCTTCCTCTTTCTTGAGGATGTAGACGGTTGCCTCGAATTTGTGGTGAGGATGGACGGAACCGGGGGCGGCGATAACCATACCACGGCGGATCTCGTTCTTGTCAATACCACGGAGGAGCAGACCGACATTGTCGCCAGCTTCACCTTCGTCGAGAATCTTGCGGAACATCTCGACACCGGTAACGACGCTCTTCAGCTTTTCAGCACCCATACCGATGATGTCAACGGCATCGCCAGTGTGGATAACGCCAGTCTCGATACGGCCGGTACCGACGGTACCACGACCGGTGATGGAGAAGACGTCCTCAACGGGCATCAGGAAGGGCTTGTCAACTGCGCGGGTGGGCAGGGGGATCCAATTGTCGACGGCCTCCATGAGGTCCTCAACATTCTTCACGCCGCTGGGTTCACCATTGAGAGCAGCGAGGGCGGAGCCACGGATGACGGGGATGTTGTCGCCATCATAGTCATAGCTGCTGAGGAGCTCGCGGATCTCCATCTCAACGAGGTCGAGAAGCTCGGGATCGTCAACCAAGTCGCACTTGTTCATGAAAACGACCAGCTGGGGAACACCAACCTGACGGGCGAGCAGGATGTGCTCACGGGTCTGGGGCATGGGGCCGTCGGTGGCGGCAACAACGAGGATAGCGCCGTCCATCTGGGCAGCACCGGTAACCATGTTCTTCACATAGTCAGCGTGACCCGGGCAGTCAACGTGTGCATAGTGACGGCTCTCGGTCTGATACTCAACGTGAGCAGTGTTGATGGTGATACCGCGCTCTTTCTCTTCGGGAGCGGAGTCGATAGCGTCGAATGATTTCACCTCGGAGAGGCCCTTGGAGGCGAGCACCTGGGTGATAGCAGCGGTGAGGGTGGTCTTACCATGGTCAACGTGGCCGATAGTACCGATGTTGACGTGCGGTTTAGAACGATCGAATTTTTCTTTTGCCATTTTTAATACGTATTAAAATTAGTTTCTTTCACATCTTAAGAGGGCGAATTCCTTCGTCCTCTGTCGATTTTTTCATTAAAAAAGAGCTACAGACCAGATTTGAACTGGTGACCTCATCCTTACCAAGGATGCGCTCTACCAACTGAGCTACTGCAGCTTTTTACTTCGAAGCGCTGGAGCATCTCTCTCGCCCGCTTGTCCGCTTCTTTTGAGCGGAAGACGGGGCTCGAACCCGCTACCTATAGCTTGGAAGGCTATCGCTCTGCCAAATGAGCTACTTCCGCTTCTCCGTAGGTTGTGGGGAAGAGTGGACTCGAACCACTGAACTCTTCCGAGGACAGATTTACAGTCTGTTGCAATTGCCACTATGCGACTTCCCCATGATATTAACCCAGAAGGAATTTCCGAGGTTTCTATCGAGCCGATGAAGGGACTCGAACCCCCGACAGGCTGATTACAAATCAGCTACTCTACCAACTGAGTTACATCGGCTTTTCAGTCTGTCAAACAACTCACGTTTTTCACGTTTTGAGGTTGCAAAGATACTGCTTTTTTCTTTCTACGCAAAATATTTTTTGCACTTTTCTGTATCTTTTTTCTCAAGACGCTGATTTACAACGTGCATCTTGTTGAACTTTTTTCTTTCCCATGCCCTGTCCCATTCTGCAAAACGGCATAGAAAGGCCTATTTCTAATCAGTTTTCACCACTCGGGTTGTCATTGTCTGCCCCAGTATCTCTGTTTTCTTCTGGTAATACGTTAGTTACGTTGTTTTCGTTACTGAAGGCTCCAAGTATGCGAAGCAGTGCAAAGTAGTAGATTATGAATAGGATAGCTATCATTATGTCCCCAATCGCTATATAGGAACGGTCCAGGAACATAACGGGCATCAGAATCAGCATTAGTTTTGAGAGTGTGTAGCAATGAAAACCGATTCCACGCACTTTCCACATCAGGACAAGGCCGACTACCGAGGCGGCGTTCAGCAGCGCAGACACCAGGAAGTACCATTGCGGAATGGCCAGAAACTTGTCCAGCATGATGGCGAACTCGTCAGGGAATCCTCCCGCCATCTCCACCATCTGCTCTTTCATTTGTGATGGCGTGACTCCCATCACCAGATATGCCAGCAGGTGGTAACCCGACACTATAAAGCTTATCACCAGGAAGATATGCAGAGTCCGCAGGCTGGACCTCTTTCTGGATTCATCTATTTCGTTCATAGTACGGAACTCATTGTTTTTTGTAGTTTCCTGGCCTCTTCGGCGGCGCGCTCTGCGAAGTCATCCCCGTTGGATGCGTAGATGATGCCTCTTGACGAGTTCACCAACAGTCCGCACTCTTTTGTCAACCCATATTTGCACACCTCTTCCAGGCTTCCGCCCTGGGCACCCACGCCGGGCACCAGCAGAAAACTCTCGGGCACAATGGCGCGGACCTGTGTCAGCATGTCAGCCTTGGTGGCGCCGACCACATACATCATATTCTCGGGAGTGCCCCATTGCTGCGAGGTCTGCAGCACCTGCTCGAAGAGTTTCTTCTCTCCGTCGACAGGCAGGAATTGAAAGTCGAAGGCCCCCTTGTTCGATGTCAAGGCCAGCAGGATAACCCACTTGTTTTCATACACCGTGAAGGGCTGCACCGAGTCGGCGCCCATGTAGGGGGCGATGGTCAGCGCGTCGAAGTCGAAATCGCCCTTCGGGTCAAGGAATGCCTTGGCATACTGCTGCGAGGTGTTGCCAATGTCGCCGCGTTTGGCGTCGGCGATGGTGAAGGCCTTCTTCCCCAGCCCGTGCAGGTACTCCATGGTCTTCTTCAGCTGAACCAGTCCCTCAATACCCATGGCTTCATAGAAAGCCAGGTTGGGCTTGTATGCCACAGCACAGTCGATAGTGGCGTCGATGATGGCCTTGTTGAACAGGAACACCCCGTCCTTTTCCTCGCGCAAGTGCTCGGGCATTTTGTTTTTGTCCACGTCCAGGCCTACACAGAGGAACGACCGGCGGGCATATATCAGATCTATGAGTTCTTGTCTATTCATGGGTTTCTCGTATTACTTTATAATTGTTGTTTTGCCTTGTGTTTTTTTCAAAGTGTCACTTTGTGGAATTTCTCTGTCAACTGCTGCGAGGTGATGTTCGACATGGCGTCGTCCGACACGATTTTTCCGTGATTGATGATAATGGCCCTCGTGCACATGGCCTCCACCTCCTGCATGATATGCGTCGACAGTAGCACCACTTTGTTCTTGCCGGCCTCTCGGATAACGGTGCGGATTTCCTCCAGTTGGTTGGGGTCCAGACCCGTGGTGGGCTCGTCCAGTATCAGGACTTTGGGGTCGTGTATCAAGGCTTGCGCCAGCCCCACACGCTGTCGGTAACCTTTTGACAGTTGGCCGATTTTCTTATTGCTCTCAGGGGTCAGACCCACGCGCGCTATCACATCCTCCACTCTGTCGTTGACACCCTTTAGTTCGTGCACACCGGCAACAAAGCGCAGGAACTCGCGAACATACATATCCAGGTATAGAGGATTGTGCTCCGGTAGGTAGCCTATGTTGCGGCGCACCTCCAAGGGATTGTCATAGATGCTGTGTCCGCACACCGAGGCTTCCCCCTCGGTAGGAGGGATGAAGCAGGTGAGTATCTTCATGAGGGTCGACTTGCCAGCCCCGTTCGGTCCCAGCAGCCCGACAACCTCACCGTCGCCTACGGTGAAACTCACATTGTCCAAAGCCTTTTGGCTGTCGTATATCTTGGTGATATTCTTTATTTCTATCATTTTCCCTTCGTATAGTGTTACTGCTCCAGCAATTCTTTGGCCTTCTGCAGGGTGATGCGCTCCCCGTTGTTGAAAGCCACGATGAAGGCATCCGCAAAGCCTTTGCCGCGGACCTCTTTCTGCAAGGCTGTCGCTTCACGTACAGTTGCCAGGTTGCCAGTTGTGTAGCGGTACATCCCGTTTTGCATGTAATAATCGTAGTCTGTCATGCCTTTCAGCTCTTTTGCACCTTCTTTCAAGGGCTTGCCGCTGCTTAGGAATTGCACCTTGTACACAACGTTCACTCCCTTCTTTGTGGCCGGTTGGCCAGGATTCTCTTGTGCGGGTTGGGTGGCAGGTGTAGCACTTTCGGTGGCTCCTGTTTTTTCCTCGGGGAGCGGCTCCTTCAGCGGCTCGGGGGGAAGCACGTGCGTGTCGGCATTTGACAGTATCAGAGCCGACGACTCGGGAAGCGTCTCTTTCTTTGTCTCTTCGGGGCTTTCGGCCACGGGCTGGTCGGCGGCTTTCGTGGTCACGGGTTGTTCTTCCTTTGCGGGCGTCTCTTTCTTGCCCTTGCCGTCGGTCTTCAGGTCGTTCTTCAGTTTGGAGGGCTTTTTCACCCCCTCGGTGGCACTCTTGTACTCCACAAATGCATTGAAGATGCAGGTCACGATGGTGTTCTGGCCCGCCTCCGACATCATGTATTGCTCCTCATCGGGATTGCTGATGAATCCCACCTCTGTCAGCACGGCGGGCATGGCGGTCTTGTACAGGACGAATATCTCGGCCTGCTTGACGCCGCGGTTGATGGTCTTGATGGATTTCTTGTACTGGTCCTGTATGCATTGGGCGAAATCCAGACTCTTGTCCAGGTAGGCGTTCTGGTACATGGCGAACATCACAAAACTCTCCGGCGAATTGGGGTCGAAGCCCTGATAGTCGCTGTTGTCCTTGTAGCCGTCTTCCAACAGGATATCGGCGTTCTCTTTCTTTGCCACCTCCATATTGGCGCGGCTCTGCGAGAGTCCCATCACGTAGGTCTCCACACCTGTCGGGGTTGTGTTGCTCCACGAGTTGCAGTGTATCGACAGGAACAGGTCTGCTTTCGCGCGGTTGGCTATGCGGGCACGCTCCGAGAGGTCGATGTCCACGTCGGTCTTGCGGGTGTAGATGACATTCACATCAGGGTAGTTGTCCTCAATCAGTTTTCCCAGTTTCAACGCCATTTGCAGTGTCAATTCCTTTTCTTTGCATTTTTTGCCTATCGCGCCAGGCTTCGCGCCTCCGTGACCGGCGTCAATCACGACAGTTTTCACTTGTCCGACACCTTTTTTTTGAGAAAAAGCGGTCCCGAAAAAGCATGTCATTACAATAAATAGAGCAATTAAGCGTTTCATTTTCAATGATGTTTTTTTTATTTCTCAATAATGCGCAAATTATTGGTATCTTTGCAAATTCAAATTGCAAAGATACGAGTAAATTCGCAAAAAGGAAAACGTAATGCCGAAAGTTTTGAACATCTGCCTGTTAGTCGGCCTTTTGTGGCTCCCGCCAGCGCTCCGCGGGCAGGTGGATTCCACACGTTTTCTCCCTCTCTCCAGCAATGCCCTCACCTCGATTGTGCACTATCAGGCAGCTGACTCTATTGCCTTCGACGTCAAGCGTAAACACGCGCAGCTCTATCGCAATGGCGCTATTGACTATGACGGCATGGAACTCAAGGCCGATGACGTCCAGGTCGATTTCAACCGTCAGATACTTTTTGCCACCACCTCTTCCGACACTTCCAAGCCTTCCTCCGGGCACCCCTTCTTCAAACAGGACGATGCTGAGTATATCGCCGACACGATTACGTTCAACTATGGTACCAAGAAGGGCATCATTTCGGGGGTCATCACCCAGCAGGGCGATGGCTTCCTTCACGGTTCCCGTGTGAAGAAGATGAACGACTCGGTCATGTACCTCAGCAGCGGACAGTACACCACCTGCAACCACGCGCATCCCCATTTCGCTATCAATTTCACCAAGTCAAAGGTCATCGCCGGCGACCAGCTCATCACAGGCCCCGCCTATGTCACCATCGAGGATGTCCCCACCCCCTTGGCGGTCCCCTTTGCCTTCTTCCCAATCACCCACGACCGCAGTTCGGGTATCCTCTTCCCCTCTTATGGTTGGATGAACAACCGCGGCTATTACCTCAAGGACGGAGGCTACTATTTCGCCCTCGGCGACCACCTCGACCTCACCCTCCTCGCCGATGTCTACACCAACCTCAGCTGGGCCGCCGAAGCCCGCAGCAACTACTACCGCCGCTACAAATACAAGGGCAATTTCGACATCCGCTACGGCATCACCAAAGAAGGCATCCCTGGCGACAGCACCACATACAACCGCTACAGCGACTTCAAGATAGCCTGGCGGCATGACCAGGATGCCAAAGCCAATCCCCGCAGCCGGTTCTCGGCCAATGTCAACCTCCAGAGCCGTAACTATAACCGCAACACCACCAACCGCAACGACTACTTCAATTCCACCACAACGTCCTCCATCTCCTACTCAGCCCAGCTCGGCTCTTCCTTCAATCTCGCGACCTCTCTCCGCGAGTCCTATAACGTCCAGACGGGCCTTATGAATATCAAGCTACCCTCTCTTTCGCTCAGCTCCGTCACGTTCTATCCTTTGCGCCGCCGGCATCCGTCGGGTTCCTATCGCTGGTACGAGAATATCTCCCTTTCCTACTCCCTCTCGGCCGACAACAACATCACAGCGCAGGACTCCGACCTCTTCCGCCAGAGCACCCTCGACCGGATGCAGTATGGTGTCCAGCACTCCATACCCCTCAATAGCACCCTCAAGGTTCTTAAGTTCCTCAACTGGACCAATACCGTCTCCTACAATGAACGTTGGCACTGGTCCACCATTCGCAAGAGTTACGACACGGCCACCGCCATCACCACCATCGATACTGTCCGCGCATTCTGCTCCAACCGCGATGTCAGTTTCAGCACCTCCCTCTCCACCCGCATCTACGGCATGTTCAACTTCAAGTACGGTCCTCTCCGTGCCTTGCGTCATGTTATCAACCCGTCCGTCGCGTTTAACTTCCGTCCCGATTTCGGCAGCGAGCGTCTCGGCTATTGGCGCTCCTACACTGACAACTCCGGCTACGTCCACCGCTACTCCATCTTCGAGCAGAGCCTCTATGGCGGTCCTGCCGACGGCAAGTCGGGCCAACTCCGTTTCAATATCGGCAACAACCTCGAAATCAAGGTGCGCGACAGCAAGGACACCGTCACGGGTATGCGCAAGATCACCCTCCTCGAGAACCTCAACCTCTCCATGAGTTACGACCTGGCGCGCGACTCCCTCCGTTGGTCCGACCTCTCCGTCACTGGCCGCACCACCCTCTTCAAGAACGTCATCCTCAACTACTCCGGTTCATTCTGCCCCTACGAGGTCGATAGCCTTGGCCGCAAACACGACCGTTTCCTGTGGGATACCCAGCACCGGCTCTTCCAGATGAGCAACTCCACATGGAGCACCCAGATTTCCCTCAATCTCAACGAGAACACCTTCAAGGGTGACCTCGGCGGCCACACCGGCGAGAAGCCCGCAGGCGAGCAGATTGTCGCCCCTATCATGCAGTCGCCCTACAACTATAACCCGGCACTTCTGATGGGCACCTATGCCGACTTCTCCCTCCCGTGGAATCTCTCGGCCAACTACACCCTCAGCTACGTCAGCAGATACGATGCCGCAAAGTATAACCTCAATCACGATGTCGTCCAGACGCTCAGCCTTTCCGGCAGCCTCAGCCTCACGCCCAACTGGCGCATAGCCGTCACCACCGGCTACGACTTCGTCAACCACGGCATGTCTTACACCTCCATCGACATCTATCGCGACCTCCATTGCTGGGAGATGCGCTTCAACTGGGTCCCCTTTGGCTACTACAAGAGCTGGAACTTCCAGATCAACATCAAGGCCTCCTCGCTCAAGGACATCAAGTACGAGAAGCGGCAGTCCTACCTCGACAATCACGGATATTATACCTATTGATATGGCAGACAAGTTATACTATTCCATCGGCGAAGTTTCCTCCCTTTTGGGTGTCAATGCATCTCTTCTGCGCTACTGGGAGACCCAGTTCACCTCGTTGCGCCCGCACAAGAACAACAAGGGCACCCGTTACTACACAGCCGGAGACATTGCCCTGCTCAAGCAGATTTACCATCTCACGCGCGACTGTGGCTACACCCTCGACGGTGTCCGCGACCAGCTCCGCCGCAGCACCTCTGCGGATGACCGCGCACAACTTGTCGACACCCTCACCCAGACCCGCGAGTTCCTGCTCCAGCTCAAGGCCACCCTCTGACCTTTGACGGGGGACCGTTCTCCCTTGGCCAACCCTGCATCTTCTTTAGGCTCAGTGTCTCTTATGCCTTTCCCGACCGCATAGTGAGAAGGAAGGCAAGCGACCTTTTTGTTTTTCGCCCTGATGCGAGACCTCTCCCTCATTCGTTGCCACACCTTCGCCGCGGACTCGGTGCCCCCTCGGTGCGCCTTGTGTTCTTCTTCGATTGTTCTTCGATTGTTCTTCGATTCTTCTTCGTTTTCAAAACGGAGAAGAATCGAAGAACAATCGAAGAACAAACAGCCTTCAAACGACTCCGCGGCAACGCCCCTCCGACCCCGCAACGACCCGCCTACGCCTTCTCAGGAACCCTTTGCACGATAGGCAAAAGGCCCCGACCAGCCCCGTACAGGGCGGGCTGTCGCCGTTTTGCGGGACGGCGCTGAGGGCGGGAAAAGAAAAAAGGGACCGACTGGTGGGTCGGTCCCTTTTTGGGTATGGGGAAATAGTGGTTAGTATTTCTTGATGTCCTTGCCCCACTTCTTGATGATGGGGGTGGAGCGCTCGTCCTTGAGGACCACGATGCAGACGCGGTTCAGCTGCTTGGGCGAGTAGTGGTGGATACCGCCGAGATGCACCTTCTCCAGCTGGCGGGCGGGGACGTGGTACACTTTGGTGAGCTGGTTGTGGACCGAGCCGGTACGGTGGATGCTGAGACCCCAGTTGTGCTGCGCAGAGCCTGTCGAGTCGTCGGCCGCGCCTACAATATAATATACATTGGTGTCGGGGAATTGCTCGTAGTCGGTCACACGGCCGGCGAAGTTCTGGAGGGTCTTGCGGGCGTTATAGTCGAGGTTGTAGCGGTCAAGCTGGAAGTATACGATGGCCGAGGTGCGGGGATTGCGGAGGGCCAGTTCGTAGAGGTCGGCCAAGGGGTTGTCGCCGGGCTCGTCAGGACCGTCGGGCAGTTCAGCAATAACGCGGCGGAGAGAGTCGATGGTGTCGAGCAGACGGTCGCGCTCGTCGGCCAGCAGGTCGCAGTCGATGAGGCGCTCCTGGAGTTCTCTGATGCGCTGGCGGTCGGTGATGACCATGCTATGGGCCGGGAGGAAACGGTGGTTGACCTCCTGGATGACGAGGCTGTCGCCATAGGGCAGGTAGACCTCGCGGAAGAGGTTGAAGCGCACACCGATAGTGAAGGAGGGCATCCAGTCGATGCTGGTGTAGAGATTATTGTAGGGCGAATAGTCGAAGGAGCCACGGGTGATGGTGCCGCGCAGGTTGGCAGTGAGGATGGCGTGCGGCGTGGCATAGTAGTCGAAATGGAGACCCGCAGTGGCGAAGAGCTCCTGGTTGACGGGGTCGGGCACGCGGGGATTGTCGTTGTACTTCTTGCCGAAGTTGACCATATAGCCCAGTCCCACAGGGGTGGAGACATGGAACTTGCGGTTCTGGCCGGCGTCATAGCCATGGAGGAAGTTGGTCCAGTCGAGGGTGACCAGACCGCCAAAGGCGAAGGCGAAGGCGTGGGTCTTGTAGTAACCGTTGTCGTTGCGGTTGGACTGCCAGTTGATGTAGGGGTTGCGGTTGTACTGCGACTGGGAGGTGAGGTCGAAGTGCGACACATAGAACGACACAGCCAGGTCGGGAATCACCCACTTGCCTATTTCGGCGTAGAGGTTGTAGTTCAAACCATTGCAACGTGCGGAGCGCTCCACTTCGTTGCCTACATAGGTCTGGATACCGGCTCCCAACTCAAGGTACCAGTTGTCGAAAGGCGATGCTACAATGTATTGTAGCGAGTCGCGGTCGGCGCCGAGGGCGAAACTTCTGGTGAGCCCTTCTCCCTCTTGCTGCGAGAGATAGGTACGGGTGCGCGTGGAGTAGAAGCGTACGGTGTCGTTGCTCTCTTCCGTTGTGGTGTTCTGGGCGTTGATGCCGCTGAATGTCAGTAGCAGGCATGCTGCCAATGCGAGTAATCTTTTCTTCTGCATATCGGTTGTTATTTTGTTTTCTATGATTCTTTCTTTGTCATTCTATGGGTTATCTTCTTGGCAAGGCGTTTGTAATGTGTCGTGGCGGTGGACATGGCCTGTGCGACGCGGCTTTTGGTGGCCTCGTCACCGTTGTCTTCGTATCTGTAGCCATATCCGTATCTGCTTCCGTATCCATAACTGTATCCGTAGCCATATCCATACATCTGCTTGTCCGGACGAACGGCATTCAGCACCAATGCCATGTTGGGGAAGGACTTTTCGCGATGGAGCCGTTCCAGGTCGATGAGCATACGCTTGTCGGTCTTGTTGGCGCGGATGATGAAGATGGAGTGGTCGGCGAGGTGCTTGATGATGTCGGTGTCGACAACTAATCCCGCCGGCGGGCAGTCGAGGATAATATAATCGTATCGTGGACGCAACAGCTCCAGGAGGGTGTCCACTTTCCCGGTGCCGAGGAGTTCGGCGGGATTTGGCGGGTGAGGACCTGAGAATATGGCATCGACGCCTTCGGCCAGGGCGTTCTGCTGGATGAGTTTTTCAATGTCGGTCTCTTTGTCGGTGAGGTATTGCACGAGTCCTGATGCACTGCGGTGGGCGAAACGTTTGGTGAGGGTTCCCTTGCGTAAATCGAGGTCCATGAGGAGCACTTTCTTGCCGGAGAGACTGATGCTGACGGCAAGGTTGGCCGAGGTGAATGATTTGCCCGAGGCGGGGATGAGAGAGGTGATAAGGAGTGTCTTTGCGCCATTCTCGCGTTGGTCGACGAGGAAGTCCACCTTGGTGCGCAGCATGCGGAAGGCCTCGGAGATATCGTTGTCCTCTTGGTCGAAATCCATGATGGATTTGTCAAGGTTGTCTTTCACCTCAGGCAGTTCACAGAGGAAGGGGATGTTGGAGGCCGTGCGCTCCACATCGGAGTAGCTCTTCACGCGGGTGTCGAAAGCCCGGAAGAGGAGGTAGTAGAGCAGGGGTGCCATCAGGCCGAAGAAGAGGCCAAGGAGGGTGATACGGGTCTCGTCGGGCGAGACAGGGGTGTTGTTGACGCGGGCGTCGTCGATGATTTTGGCGCTGCCCTCGATGCTGGGCTGGCTGATCATCAGTTCCTCGCGGCGGGTGAGAAGAGTGACGTAGAGCTCTTCCTTGATTTTCTGGTTGCGCTCCATGCCCTCGAGCTGTATCTGTTTCTGGGGGGCCTGGCGCATTTTGGCATGGGCGTTGAAGGCGGTGCTGCGGGCGGTGCCGACGCGCTGTTCAAGAGAGGCTATGTATGTGTTGATTTGTGTGGCAAGGTGGCTCTGCAGGCGTCGCTGCTCGGAGATGATGTTGATGGCCACAGGGTTGTTCGTGGTGCCGGAGGCGTTGTAGTCCTGAATGCGCAATGCGTTCTCGTTGAAGCGTGCCACGGTGGACATGATGCCGGACTCGTTGATGGATGCGCCGGGCGAGATGGGCTGGCTGCCGTTGTTGTCTGTGACGGTCTGCAGTAGGTAACGCGCCATGGTCAACTCGTTCTGAAGGCGGGAGGCTTCCTCTGACGACTGGAGGCTGACATTCATGTAGCTCTGGCCGAGCTCGGCCGGGCCGATGAGCTCGTTCTGGCTGCGGTAGGAAGCCAGGGCGTTCTCTTGCGCCCCGAGGTCGTGGCTGAGTGCCGAGATGCGCTGGTTGATATAGTCGTAGGTATCGGAGATGATGCGTTTCTTGTCGTTGATTGCCCCGTCGTTGTAGGCGCGGATAACCGCGTTGATGAAATCGGCGGCGCGGAGAGCCGAGATGTCGTGGATGGACAGGTTGACGATGGAGTTCTTCTCATCATCGCGTATCACCACGAGTGCATGACGGTAGTTGTCGGCCACCTCCTGCAGGTTGCGGAGGGTGACAACAATCTCGCGGCCGTTGTCGTTTGTGGTATAGTTCCAAGTGCGGCGAACCAGCATACTGCCCAAAGGAGTGACCACCGGCTGGTCGAATCTGGCGGTGATGGGAGTGAATCCTTTCTGGGTAATCTTGACGGTGGTGCTGTCGATAATCTGCACGCTGAAGGAGCCTTCCGTCTGTGGGTTGTTGTCGGCGAATTCCACAACGACAGGACTGATGCCGTAAAGGTCCTTGGCGCGTCGTGCAAAGCGAGGTTTCGAGGTGTAGTTGACGTTGAGTTGTAAGTCCTCGACGGCCTTTTGGACAGTGGTCTTCGAGGTGAGAATCATAATCTCGTTATTGATGGAGCTGGCGTAGAAAGATGCTATGCCGAGGGCGTTCCTGATGCTTCCCTCGCGGCTGTCGTTGTCGTTGATACTGAGTCCTGAGCCGGTGCGTATGAGAATCTTGGCATTGCTCTCGTAGATGCGTGTCTGTCCGTGAGCGATGAGATAGGCCAGAAGGGTACCCACTATTGCGCAGAGCAGAATCCAGTACCAATTACGCAGCACAAGGAAGAACACATCCTTGATGTGGTAGTTCGACAGCTGCTGCTTGTTGATGAAGGAGAGGTCGCTGGTTTCTTGTGGGTTATCGTGTTCCATTGGGCGTGTGGGTTCGTGTGGGAGAGCGTGTCCGTGTTAGCGACTGAGGAGAACGATGAGGGATGTTGCCAGACTGACGAACGAGACCCCGAAGGACACCCACGGCATCCATCGCTGCATGTCGGATTGCATGATGCTGGAGTGCTCATAGCGGGTGATGATGAAGTCGTTCTGCTGGAGCATAAAGAAGGGGTCGTTGAAGATATCGGATGAACGCGGGTCAAGGTAGCGGACCATCACCTTGCCGTTGATTTCACGCAGGACGGCGATGCGGTCGCGGTGGGTGTAGAGGTCCAGGTCGCCGCTCAGCGCCAGCGCCTCAAGGAAAGTGCAGCGTTCATTGGGGATGGTGATGGACTTGCCTCCGTCGGGGCCGAGGAAGAAAATCTTGAAATTGGCAAAGCGTACCATGACGAAGGGGTCGTCGATGTAGCCGTCGCTCTGGAGGCAGAGGGCGATGGTGTCCTGCAGCTCGAGGCGGGTCTTGCCGGCCACGTGGAGTTCACCGAGAATGGGGAACTGGATATTGCCGTTGACGTCCACCAGATAGGTGGCGGGCGACTGCTGGCCTCCATTGGTGGTGCCGCCGATATTGAAGGGCCGTGCCAGCTCTTCTTTGAAGCAGCCGACGTAAATCGTCAGCTCATCGTAGGGGGCGATAACGGCTTCGAACTGGTTCTCAAGTTCTATTTGGGAGTTCTGCCGCATGTCCTGCAGATAGTTCACGTCCTGAGGGGAGACACAGGCGGAAAAGGCCAAAAGGCAGCATAATGCAGTGATTGTCAGTAGGTATGTGTTGCGTTTTTTCATGTGCATATACGCGTTTAATCTTCAATAACGCGTATTTATATACAATATTGTGCGGAAAAGCATTTTTTTTGTTATTTTTTTCCTCCCTTGTCGACGAGAACTTTCTTGACGACGTTTTTCAGGTGCTGAAGGCCCCATTCTTTCACGTAGGCGAAGCCGAAAGGATTCCACCGCTGCGGGTGGGTTGTGATGAGGAGAGAAAGCCCCGAGGTGCGCAGAGGCGATTGGCTGTCTGTCAGTTGCGCGATGAGTTGGGCGGTGGTGTGATATACCAGCCCCCGGCGTTCCCATTCATCTTGGAACTGAGGTATCTTGTCGCGCACGCTGACGCGGTGGCCATCCCAGCGCCGCCCAGTGTCGGTGAGGTAAAGTGTGCGGCTGAAGTCGGTGTCGAGATAGGGCTCGTAGTCGATGCCAAGGGCGTGATAGTCGTAGTGTTTCCAAAGGTCGCGGCTGTCCCACGGGCTGCGTGGCGAGCCGTGCATGCAGATGCTTCGCACCTCGGTCAGGGTCCTCAATTTCTCGAGATTGCGGCAGAAGTCGGCATAGGCGGCCTCCATATTGCCCTGGCATGTGGTCAGCGACTCATAGTGGTAGCCTATCTCGTGGCCCAGGGAGGCAATCCTGCGTATCACTTCCTCGTTGTAACTCTCAGGGACACAACGGAAATAGTAGGTGGCTTTCATCCCCATGGAGGCCTCAATCCTGGCGGTGCGCAGCGAGTTGAAGGGCCGCAGGTCCACATCGTGCCGCAAATGGTAGTCCATGCCACTTGTCTTCAGGGCGTTGAGTAATTGTGAGTAGGTGTCTATCGTGAAGTCCATACGGAGGTTCTGCTTTCAGGGTAGTGCTCGATGAACCAGGTGAAGTAGGCCGTCACGTCTATCTTGTCGGCAAGCATCCTCTGCCGCCGCTCGGCAAAGGTGGCTCGCAGGTCAAGGTCGGAAAGCCATTCGTCCACCTGGGCAAGCATCTGTTCCGGCTGGCTGGTGGGGATACCCACAGTGAGGCGGTAGGTGTGCTCCAGCTCCTCCAGCACGCCGATGCGGCCTGCGAAGTCGTTGAAACGGATGCCCGGCACACCCAGCATGGCGGCTTCGACGGCCATGCTCTGGCTGTCGCCGATGTACATGGTGGCGAAGGCCATTATATGGTGGATGTCGGCGGGGTCAATCTTCAGCCGATAGGGCTCAAGTTCATGCTCCAGAGGTCGTTCCGAGGTGATGAAGACGTGTCCGTGGGGTGTCAGCCGTTGGATGAGCTGTTGAGCCACTTGGGGTGTGAAACCATGGATGCCGGTGTCGTGATGGGCTGTCAGCTGCGCGAACCGGATGAGGAAATAGGGCTCGGAGGGGTCGAAATAGCGGCTCACCACGTTGCGGTCGGGAGTGAACCTGTTGGGATGGAGGTATGCCAGCTTGTGATAGCCCGGGTAGTGTACGGTGCGGCTCTCAAGGTCGCCGTTGTTGCAGCTCACGGGAGCCAGCAGGCATTGGGCAAAGGGCCGTACAGTCTTGAAATAGAGGGGCACCACGGCTGCGTCGTCCTCGCCGAAATTGATGCGGTGGCGGTGTGTCAGCCATCCTACCTGCGCCACTTCGGGGGTGGATCCGACGAGAATGTCGATGCGATGGCGCAACACGTAACGGAGTATGCGCCAATCGCGTATCAGCATGTCGAGTGCGATACCCGCTTTGCTGTGTCTGTGGGCGACAGGCAGGATATTGATATAGGGCAGGCCCGAGGACTTCAACAACTCTTCCAGCACATCCTTGGTCTTGATAAGTATGTGCACATGGTGTCCGTGGTCGATGAGTTCGCGGGCGGTGTGTTTGAAGAGGTGGTAGTGGGCCGGATGGCTCAGTTGTATCAGTACGTTCATGGCAGTTTCACGAGGGCTTGTCCGTCGATGAGGAGGTTCCCCTGGGTGTCGTGGCATGTGGTCTCAAGCAGTACGCGGTTCTTTTCGGGCATCAGCTCCTTCACCCGCACGGTGGCGACAATCTCTTGGTCGGGAAAGACGGGGTGGAGGAAGCGCATGTCCTGGCTCAGGTAGATGCTGCCCACGCCAGGGAACCGTGTGCCGATGACGGCGCTGAACATCGAGGCCGAGAGGAACCCGGGCACGATAAGCCGCCCGAAACGGCTGTTGGCGGCAAAGTCGGGGTCGGTGTGCAAGGGGTTGGTGTCCAACGAGAGGGAGGCGAACTGTTGCACCTCGGCACTTGTGAAGGTGCGGTGCATGGTGTAGCTCTGTCCTATGTAGAGTTCGTTTGTCTTCATTACATGCCGTATTTTTCCTTGCGTTCATCCATGAGGCGGTCAAACTCCTCTGGAGTGTAGTTGTCGCGCAGTTTGTCGGAGAGGTCTTTGATGACTTTGGCAGGGACGCCGCCGCAGAGGGTCATGGGAGGCACATCCTTGTTCACCAGGCTGTTGGAAGCCACGATGGCTCCTTCGCCAATCTCGACACCTGGGAGGATGGTGACGTTGACGGCCACCCAGGCGTTGCGCCGGATGGTGACGGGGGCGATGTAGGAGGGGCTGCAGGCACGGTGGTATTTGAGGGGCTTGTTGTGCGCCAGGATGGTGATGCTGCCCGCCAGCGAGACACCGTCCTCGACGGTGATGAAATAGGGATAGGGGAGGTCCATATTGACGTAGGTGCCCACATGGACGTCCTTGCCTATCTTGACGCCGCGCCAGCGTTGCATTTGTATGCGGAGACGGTTCCAGGGGGTGGTCTGAGCCCAGACATTGAGGAGATGGTCTTTCCAGCGGACCAGTCCGAAGAGCAGGGCAGAGCGGTAGCCGTGTTCTTTGGCCGAGAGGCGCATGGTGCGCCAGAGTCCCGCGGCTTCGTAGTTGGGGACTTCCTGACGTTTGAGTTCCAGATAAGCTTTCATGGTGGTGGGGTGTTATGCAGGTGGTCAACGGGGCAGCATCGACCTCTTGGAACGGGTGATTTTGGCGTAGATGGTTGTCAGATGCTGGGCGATGAGCTTGTTGTTCAGGCCGAGGAGGGTGATGCGGTCGCGCCCCTGGGTGTACCCTTCGAATGCGATGGCTTGCAGGAGCTTGGCAGCGATGTCGTCGGGGTCGGGGTGGGCGATGTGGCATCCCTCTACCTGTTCAATCAGCCGCGGTACGTCGCCCACGGGGACGCTGACGATGGGGGTGCCGCAGGCGAGGGCCTCTTTGACGACCTGGGGCGAGCCCTCGTGGGTGGAGGTCATCAGAAGACAGTCGACAGCCCGCAACAACAAGGCAACCTCTTGTCGTGTGTAGCCTTTCAGCTCCAACAACTCGGCTTGTGGCACCTGCTGCATGGCGCGCTGTGCCAAGGGGGCGTTCTTGACACTATTGTCGAACGCCGAGGCGAAGAGCACATAGTGTTTCGCGGGGTCCAGCCCCAACTGCCGACGGGCCTCGTCGCGGCCGACGGGTGGAAAGGCGTCAAGGTCGACGCCGCAGGGGATGACGCAGGGATTGAAACTGTCGCCTGCAAGCGCCTTCAACGGCTCGGAGACGAAGATGTTGCATTTCGACCTACGGAGAGCGAGGCGGCAGAGGCGTCGGATGCGCGAGGTGTTGATGTCGCTGCCATGGTAGGTGGTGACCACCGGCACACGGCGTTGTAGACAGGCAAGGAGACCGCAGAGACCATAGTGGGCATGCACCAGATCGGGATGCTCCCTACGGATGGTCAGCATCAGCCGCGGCAGGTTGCGCAGGTAGCCGACGATGCCGTGTCCAGTCACGCCGAACCATGTCACCTCAATGCCTTCAAGTGCCAGGGCCTGAGCCTGCTCGGCGACGAACGGGGCGAACTGTCCACGGTTTCGGTTGGCGACAATCAGTACTTTCATGGAGATGTCAGAGAAGGCCGCGTGAACCCAGTTTGAAGATGGCCCAACCCAAAGGCATGAGAGGGACTATCCAGTACCAGATACGCACCCAGTGGTAGTTTTTCTCGTTGAGGTGCGTTATTCCGTTGGCTGCGAGTATGAGCAAAAAAGGCAAGGCGGGCAGTCCGAAGCGCTCGGAGTTGGAATAGCCACTGAGACACACCACCCCCAGATAGGAGACTACAAAGGAGAGGATGATGACGTGACGTTGTCCCTCACGGCGGAAGAAAAGACCTTCGATGACGGCTATCAGCACGAAGATACCCAGGAAGTTGCGCACGTAGTTGCCGCCGTGGAGCATCTGCTGTGTGTACTGCTGGTCGGTATCGACCATGGTGGGGAAGGGGATGACGAACATCATGGGGGCCATGACAGTGCCTGTGGCGTACTGCGCCCAAAGATTGCCGCGCAGGGTCTGTTGGTCGCGCTTGGTTATCTGATTCTCCACCCGGTTCTCCCAGGCGTTGGAGATTTCGTTGGTGATGGTGCCGCCGGCCAGAATGCCGAGAGCCAGCATAACCCAGACGACCACGGCCACATGGTGCCAGGCGTTGCGCTTTTGGAAGGTGACAAAAATCAGGGCAGAGGCGACAGCGAAGGTCACCGACAGGGCCAGTACGGTGCGGAACGAGAATAGAAGAAAAACCAGCACGGCCACCAGCACCGAGTTGAGGATGTCGACGCGGTCACGGTGGATCACATAGCTCAGGCGTTCCATGGCAGCGATGGTGAGAAATAGCATTTCGACTTCCTTGAGGTGCAGCCCACAGTAGAAAATGAGGTTGGGCATGAAGCAATAGAAGATGGCTGCAATCCGCGCTGTGGGTTCGTTGCTGATGCGCGAGGCCATCTTGTAGACGAGTACGCACGACAAGGCGTCCAAGAGACACTTGGACAATCGTGCCAGATAGATGCTTGGACCGAAAAACCTGTATAACAGAGAGAGGTAGAGCAGGTAGCCACTGTCGGAGAGCGGCATTCCGGTGCCATACAGATAGGTGTTGGCCGAGGCAAAGTCGACCGAGGCCATCCATTCGGCATCAAGATGATAGCCCATGGCATCGACGGTGTGGAACTCGAAGGGGATGCCGGTCTTCACTATAAAATAGAAGTAAAGGGCCGTCATGGCGATGACCCGTATCAGAAACGCCGTGATGAAGATATAGATGGTGAACACCGACGGCGACTCGTCCTTCCATTTCCAAGAGCAGAAGTAGGAAAAGAAGAAGAACCCCGCGACAGAGGCAACGCCCATGACCATATACTCTGGGCTGATGGCGTTGGAGAAGAAGATGACGCTCACCGCGGTCAGTACACACAGATAGATGGTCAAAGCCCGTATGCCTATCGGTTTGGGGAAGAAATCAATCATTGTTCCAGACGTCGTTTGGCTTTGATGAAGAATGTCATGGCACGCTGCCCCACGAGGAGGCGCAGGTGTTGTTTCCACCCTTTGGGTTTTCCACCCCAAGACCCGAGGCCGAGGTGGTCGCAGTAGGTGTCGGCAGTGCAGATATACTCGCCGGTGGTGTGGCGTGGACTGAAATACTCCACGGGGAAAATATGCAGGTCCTTGTATTGCTGCTCGTGCCCGTCAGTCCGAAATCCGTTGGCCTTCATGGCCGCCGTGAGACGCTGCACGTTGGTGGTGAGGTCGGGGGTGCCGTCAGGATTCAGGAAGTGCAGCCCGTCGTAGAGGCTGAGCATCTCTGTCACCCATTGTCCTCCAGGGCGGGAGGCCAGCACACAGGTGCCTACAGGGAGGTGTTTGCTACCCTCAAATCCGGCAAAGGCGTCGAATTCCATCAAGGGGTCGAAGGGCTTGAGAGTCTGCACGTCGGTGTCGAGGTATACGCCACCTTCGTTATACAACGCCCAGAGACGCACGTAGTCGCTGACAAAGGCGTACTTGCCGGAGGCGTATGCCTCGCGGGTGTAGGTAGTGCTGTCGATGTCGAAGTTCTCCTCATTCCAGAGCCGGTATTCCCATCCCGGCATGTGGCGGTGCCAGGAATCGATACACTCCTGTGCGCGGGCCGTCATAGGACCGCCGAACCAGCAATAGTGTATGGTGTGGGGTATCATTTCTTGCGCTTGAGGTTCTTCTTGACGGAGGCTCCGATGCGTTTGGCTCTGTACTGGAAACGCGCCATGGCCAGGGGCATGGTGTATGGCCGACGCACGGTGGAAGGTTGCTGCTGCCAGTCGACTTTCTTCAATTCGTCGAGGGCTTCACCGTGGTATTGGTGGGAGAGGTAGTAGGGGAGAAGGTTATAGATGCGCAGGCGGTCCAGGAGGTTTTTGAGGCTTTCGTTGCGGCGCTCTTCGTCGGCGAGGTAGTCCAGGTTCCAAAGCATGTGTTCCTGCGGGATGTGGAGACGGCCGATGGCACGCACCGAGGAGGGAATATCCTGGAAATAGTTGGCCAATGGTTTGTTGAGGAAAGCCACAGGATGGCTGAGGGCGATACGTAGCCAGAGGTCGAAGTCTTCGCCCAGGGTGATGCCGGTGCGGAAGCCGCTGGAGGCCTCGAACACCTCGCGCCGCATGGCCACAGTGTCGGAGGTGAGGGGCATGCAGAGGGTACGTGCGTAGACATTGCAATAGTCAATAATGCCATCGGAGAAGGTATCGTCGACACCGATGGGAGCCTTGCGCCGTTGGCCGTGCTTGACGATATAGTATCCTGTACCATAGATTCCCGCCTGCGGATAGCGGCGGATAAGGCCGTCCATCTCCTCCAGAAAGGTGGGCTCCCACCAGTCATCACAGTCGAGGAAGGTGACATACTCGCCTGTAGAGAGCTCCACCCCCCGGTTGCGGGCCTGGGAGACTCCCATGTCCTCTTGTCTGACCATGCGGAATTGCCTTCTGTCGGGGAGCCCTGCAAGATACTGCTCCACCACCTCTGCCGAGTTGTCGGTGGAGCCGTCGTCGATAATGATGGCCTCAAATCCGCGAAAGGTCTGCCGCGACACACTCTCTAATGTACGGACAACGTAAGGTTCTTTGTTGTAAAGGGGTAATATGACAGAGAATCGCGGCATTAGGCGAAGAGGTTGATTGCTTTCAGGAGAAACCGGAAGAGGCGTGGCGAGATGCGGAGGGCTTGATAAAGAATGCGATGACGTGCCTTGGTGCGCGATGCCTTGTGGTAGGCAGTCCAGTTGACTGTCTTGGTCAGCCCGTGGTCTTCGGCAGCGGTGCTTTCGGCAAAGGCCATTTGGTAGAGTTGTGTTATATAGCGGTAGAGGACAGTGCTGTCACTGTCATAGTGCTGTCTGGCTTCCAAGGATAGATTGTTGGCGATGATGACGAGGTCTCTTTTGTGCTTGGATGTGCGGTGTGCCGTTATGCTGCCAGGTCTGACCCGGTAGGTGTAGAGCACGTCGGAGATGGTCGATACCCGTTGGGCATAGATGCATTCCATCGGGGTGAAGAGGTTATCCTCGTGGTAGATGGCATCGTCAAAAAGCAAGGATTTGTCCATAAGGAACTGTCGCCGAACGCAGCGTAGCACGACACAGACAAAGGCAAACCGGCGCACTTCGAGGGCATGGCGGTTGAAATACTCTATTCCGCTGATGGGGCCTTCGTCTTGAAGCGGCTGTGGCGGCTCCAGGGTGTGGGTCTCCTCGAAATAGCGTTGTCCGTTGAAACAGAGAAGGTCCTCACCGTCCAGATGAGTGTCAAGAACTTCGAGGGCCTGTGGTTGCAACATGTCGTCGCTGTCGAGGAATACCAGATACTCGCCTGTGGCGTTGTCGATGGCGGTGTTGCGTGCTGCGCCGAGGCCCTTATTCTCTTGATGTATCACAAGGTAAGGCACACCCCGTCGGGCGAAAGTCTCCTGATACTCGTCAAGAATTTGTCCGCTGCGGTCGGCGGAGCCGTCATCCACGGCGATGACCTCGCAGTCGGAGAATGTCTGGCCCAGCACGCTCTGCAGACAGTCCGCGATGTATTGCTCAACGTTATAGACGGGTATGAGGATGGAGAAACGGGGCATGGATTCAGGCTATCTTGCACAATAGTACCGCCAGAGACGGAGGGCGAGTTTCTTGGAGTGGAAGGAGGGGCGGCAGAGGTTCTGGAGAGTGAGACGGAGGAAGAGTAGGGCCATGCGAGGGCGCGGAAGGTCGGGGAGGGCGAGGAAGTCGGCCTCCATCTTGTCAGAGGCATGGGGGAAGGCGGCACGGAAGTAACGGCGACGTATGTCGCACTCTTTGGGCGAGGTTCGGGATGTGTCTTCTGTGGCTTGCCCTTCCCGGATGCGGTAGAGGTAGAGGACATCGGGGAGGTTCACAAGACGGAGACCTGCCACGAGCGCCCGGCACCAGAGGTCGTAGTCCTCGGCAGGGACGGCGCTCTGGTCGAAACGGAGGCCTCTGCCCTCAAAGGCTTCACGCCGCCAGAGGCTGGAGGCATGCAGCACCGGCGAGAAGAAGAGGGCGGAGATGCGCACTTTGTCGGGATCTGTGTCCCGCACCCAGAGGCCTTCGCGTGAGCCAAAGAGCCGCATGGCACACGAGCAGAGGTCCACGTCGGGATGGCTTTCCAGATACTCCACCTGCACTTTCAGCCTGTCGGGCAGAGAGATATCGTCACTGTCCATGCGGGCGATGTATTTCCCTCGTGCCATATCAATGCCCACATTGAGGATATTGGCCAGCCCTTCGTTGTGCTCGCCACGGTAACGCTTGATGCGCGGGTCATTGTATCTATCAAGAATCTCACCCGCGTTGTCAGGCGAGCAGTCGTCAAGGACGAGGAGCTCGAAGTCCGTGAAGGTTTGCGCCAGCATGCTGTCCAGGGCTTCCCTCAGGTAGAGGGCCGTGTTGTAGACAGGCATGAGGATGGAGACGGTGGGAGACATAGTACGACGGTTATATTTTCCCTATAAGAAGGAGTACGTTGTCACGGAGTTTGTTGAACCCTATCCATTCACGGCTCATGGTCAGGAGCCACGACACCAGGGTGGCAAGAAGCAGGAAAGCGAGGTAGTTGACGGGAACGCTCATGGGAACATTGGCAGGGAGAGGGTAACAGAGCCAGGGAAGGATGATGAGGAGAAGGCTGTGGGTGAGATAAGTGACAGACGAGTGTACACCGAGCCAACGTGTCACCCGCCCTTTAGAGAAGGAGGAGAGCCCTTTCCAGACGAGAACGAGGCAGAGGGTCATGAGTGTGTCGATGACAGCATTGCTGACGAGCAGTGATTGATTGAGCCTGAAGAGAGACAGCGGCACCAGAAGAACGACGGCAACGGCTGCCGCCCAGAGATTCCCTTTGCGGGAAAAAGCGATAGGCTTGCGGGCGAGAGCCATTCCGCAGAGGAAGACCAACAAGCCGCCCTCTTCGATGCAGAAAAGGTGCACAGGTGTCCATTGTACCAAGGAAACCGCGGCCAGCAAGGTGAGCAGTGTTCCCACACGGGAATGCAACAAAAGGCAGAAGAGAGGGAAAAGAAGGTAGAGCTGGAGTATCATCTTGTTGAACCACCACTCGGGAAGATACGAGTTGTATCCCATGAGTCCGAAGAAGTCGAGCATCAGGCATTTGACGGGGCTGAGGCGGTCGGGGTAGGCATCGGCAAGGCCACGGCCGCAAAGGATTCCGGCAATCAGCACTACGGCAAAACAGAACCAGTAGAGGAAATAGAACTTGGAGAACCGTTTCAACAGGAACGAAATCATCCGCCTTATCCAAAAGGCGGGTTTGGTCGGGGATTCCACACGGGATTGTAGCGCAGACCACTGACAGGCAAGGCCGTAACCGCTGACGAAGAGGAAAACCGACACACAGCATTTCGACACCGCCGCAAAGGAATAGGTGAGACCACCATAGCCGACAGCAGTAAGGAATTGATGGTGGAAGAGCATCAGGCAGATGGCAATGCCCTTGAGAGCCAAGGTGTCGTTTGTAGTCAATCCCATGTAACCTCTTCTTTGATGATGCGGGCAGGCACGCCGGCGACAAGAGCGTGCGGTGGCACATCGTGTGTGACAACAGCCCCTGCGGCCACCACGGCACCCTCGCCGATGGTGACACCCTTAAGGATGGTGGCGTTCATTCCGATCCAGACGTGGTCGCCGATGACGATTGTCTGGGTCTTGCGGTCGGATTGATGGTTGAGGGTGTGGTCATCGCTATCGCGAAGTGTGACATGCTCGCTGATGACCACGTTATCCCCTATCTTGATGTGCCGGAAACAGCTGAGGTTCAAATGATGGTTGATGTAGCCGCTGCCTAGTTCAAGATGGGCGTTGGTGTTGATATAGACTTTGGAGCCGCTGTAGATGTCGAAGGTGCCATGGATGGTGAGCCTTGCACCGTCCTCCATGGAGAGGAGGGTGGGGAAGGGGTCTTCGGGTACCCATTTGCGGTTGAGGGTGAGCTTGCCGGAACCCGTCTCTATCTGTGCCGAGGGGCTCAGATGGGTGCGGCATCCTTTCCAAGCAACGACACGCAGCAAACGCCGGTCAAGGGTGTGATAATGGAGCCGGAGCGTCTCGCGGAAAGCGATTTGTCGCCAGTGGTGCATGGTAGGTTTGGAGTTTATGGTTTAGAAATCAATGTTTGCAGGGGTGGGGCGCTATCTGAACAGCTGCTTTTATCGAGTTATGCCCAGCAGAGCAAGAGAGGCGAGGGGTGTGCCATAGCGCTGCCAGTAGTCGGTGATATTGTGCTCAAGGTGACGACGGTATTCTGGATGCAGCATAAGGTGGTGCACGGTGTCGCGGAGGCTATCGAAGGAGCGGTCTGTCAAGTGGTAGTGCGTCCCGCTGACCAATGGCTCGGGGAGGTCATTGAACAATGGCGTGGAGACAATGGCCTTGCCGAGGGCCATGTATTCGCCCAGTTTCCATCCGTGACACTGCCAGAAGGCAGGGGTGTTGAACACGCATACCGATTTGCGTGTGAGCGCTATCCATTGGTCCGTGCTATAAGGCAGACAGAGGCAGTCGCGGAATAGCTCTTCGGATGAGCGTCCGGCTCCTTGCGACACCAGTCCCCCTTCAAGTGTGAGGTCTTCGATGGAACGACAGGCCCGGATGAAGGTGGCGCGGTCGAGGTTGACGTTCTCGTCGTTGTGATTCCATTCATCATTGTACCACAAGGTGGAGCAGGTGAAGAGGTAGTGGCTGTCCACCTCGCCGCCGGGGGTGTATTGACTATAGGCCTTGCGCTTCAACAGGCGGCGGTATTTGCCTATGTGTTTCTTCCATCGGGTGGGTTGTGGAGGAAGACACCGCAGAGCGTGCGCCACCAAGGTGGACACAGGGGCATAACGCACACCGAAGGAGGGACACAGGGCCACCAGTTTCGGGTGGAAGCGTTCCTCGGCCAAAGCGCGGTTGGCATTCACGCTGCCATACACATCGCACCATTCGTAGAGTTCAGGGATGACCGCATGGTGGTCGTTGCAGGCGATGGTGTACCTCTTCTCGGAAACACCTTCCTGCACGACGAAGTTCATCACCTTGTCGTTGCGCAATGTGTAGGGGATTTCGGTGAAGGGGGATGACGAGAATTGGACGTTCTCTGCTCCGAGAAGCTCGGTGAGGCCGAGGATATAGAAACTCTTGTAAAGAATGTCGCCTGCTGTGTCGATGATGGCTCTCATGCGAGGAGGGTGCTATTCAGTGCGGGTGATGTATCCCTCGGTGGCGTTCTCGCGGGGAATGATACGTGCGGGATTGCCGAGGACGATGGAGTGGGACGGGACATCGAAGTTGACGTAAGCCGAAGGGGCGATGAGAACATCGTCGCCCACGGTGATGTTGCCAACGACTGTGGCGTTGGCACCCATCCACACGCGGTTGCCGATGACGGGGTTCCCTTGGCGGCTGCCACGGAACTCCATGCCGAGGGTGACGCCGTGGTAGACGGTGCAGTCATCGCCTATCACCACCTCATTGTTGACGGCGATGCAGCCAGGGTGGACGATGACAAAGCCTCCGCCTATCTGTGTTTGCCATCCTATCTCGGTGAGTGTTGCCCGGCAGATGCGGTGCAACAGCAGTCGCGCCAGCGGGCGCAGCCGCCCGCTCTGGTACCAACGGAAATAGACCATGTAGCGGAACTCCACTTTGCGCAGCGCCGTGTCGATGAGGGCGGTGAGTCCCCGTTTGCCGTTGAATCGGTATAGGTCGTGGTATATCTTGGATGTCATAATGTGTCAGCGGAATAGTTTCTTCACACCAGGAAGGTACAGGCAGGCGACGGCCAAGACCATGGTGATGGCGTAGCGCCACAAGTACATGACTTCCATGGAGAATTCGAGGCCCAGCAGTACCCGCAGGTGGTTGCCCATGTGGGTGGTGGTCTCGAAATCGTGCATGCACAAGATGGCCAGCGATGCAGTCCCCAGCCAGGCGAAGACTCTGCCCATGGCGGGGAGGTGTCTGGCACAGAGGCGGCAGAAGGCATAGAGCAGCCATGTGCCTCCGCAGGCGCCTATAAGGCTTAAGGGATAAATACCCCAGTCGTAGCCGAACATATCGAGCCGCGAGAAGATCAGGGCAGCAACCCAGGTGGCAACCAACAGGCAGATGGCCCAGACAGGCAGCTGGATGCGGCGGCACTCGTAGCCGAGGGTCACCAGAGGCAGGGCTGTCAGTGCCAGCATCAAGCACCAAGGAGTATGGGGAACCAACCTGTGTACACCCAAGGCAACAAGGGCCAAAACCAGAGAGATGACGATTCGCCAGCCCGGCCAGCGGCTCAGATAGAGGAACAATGCCTTGGCCCAGAAGAGGGTCAGCAAGAACCATGTTATTCCCAGATGGAGGTTGCCCCAAGGGGTGGCCCAGTCGGTGGTGTCGCTATAGAGGTAGGATAGACCCATGAAAATGGCAGGTGTCCAGTCGTGCCGTGTGACGCTCAGAAAGAGCATCCACCCGATGTTCATCACCGCCACGAGGAGGAAAGGCGGCAGCAGCCGACGGGCATAACCCCGGAGGGTGGCGCCCCGGTCGGCTACTTGGTCATAGCCTTTGGCAAAGTAGCCTGCAACGATGAAGAACATCGGCATGTGGAAGGAGTAGATAAGATGGCCTATGGTCTTCCATTCGTAGACGTGTCCCAGCAGCACCAGCAGGATGCCGATGCCTTTCATGATGTCGAAGGTCTGGTCGCGTTGGGTGGCGGTCATGTTTGGATGAGGTAGAGTCTCGGAAGGAGGTAGGGGTCGGCCCCGTGACGTAGCTCCCCACCGTAGCCGAGGGCGGCGGACCCGTATCCGGCCTCCCGCACCTGCCTCACGACGGTTTCGTCGGAGAAACTGTGGGGGTAGGAGAAATGCCGTGGACGTTGTCCGAGGTGTTGTTCGATTGTCTGTGCCGAGTGGGTCAGCTCGTCGGCCACCGTCTCCTTCTCTATGCGGGTCAACCCTGGGTGCGTCGTGGTGTGGGACCCTACGGTGCAGAGGCCTGACGCGACCATCTCCTCTATCTGTTCCCACGTGAGGGAATGTGTCCGGCAGAGGCTCTCGTCGACGGTGGTCTTCGTCAGCGTGTGCATCGTCTCCCGCATATTGCCCGGCTGGGTGTAGCACTGCTTGAGAGTCTCTTCAAAGAGACGGCAGTCGCCCTTGGCCCAGGTTTCCAGTTGTAGCCACCAGAGGTCGGCCTTGCCGTCGGGCATGCCGGTGGTCAGGTAGAGGGTGAAGGGTATCTGTCGCTCGCGGAAGAGGGGGTAGGCGTGGGTGTAGATGTCTGCAAATCCGTCGTCGAATGTTATATTCACAAGTTGCCTGCTGCGACGGTGGTGAGTGGCCTCTATGAGGGTGTCGAGGTCCACAAAACGGCGACCTCGGGCCGTAGCCTCGGCAATCTTCTTTTCCAAGAAGGCGGGTGTAACCTCCAGCTCGCGGTTCGACGGCATGGGACTGCGCTCCTCCACAATGCGATGCAAGCACCACATCTCGCCCACCACGGGGTGCAGGACCTTGAAGGCCTTACGACGGATTTTCTGTATGAGCATTCCCTTTGAGGAGTCTCTTGACGCCCTTCTTGAGGGCTTTGTATTTCTTGTAGAGGGGCAGTAGGCCAAGCTTGTCGAAGAAGAAAGCATGGCGCTGGGTACGAGTCCATCGTTCCTGCTCCCATGTGGCGGCGTTGTGGTGGTACGACACGCTGAAGTCGGGATTGGCACAGAAGGCATGCCCGAATGTGCCGGTGCCGTAGATGACCATGTCGCCGGCAAGATGCTGTGTCTCGTCGATATAACGGAACCCGCGTGCTGCGGCGTAGCGCGCCACGAGGCGGTCGTTGTTGACATGCTGGCGATAGTCGCGGGCGTAGTCGTCTGTGGCAGGCAGCGACTCGTAGTAGTCGCGCAGCTGAACGACCATCTCCTGCCCTGGGCAGCAGCCCATGGTGGAGGTGAGTATCTCCATGCGCGGCACATCCTGTGTGGGGTCTTTGGCTGTGCCGTCGGGGTTGAGGTAGCGCTCGGCGATATGCTCGTTTTCAAACTCGCGGTAGAGTTCGATGGCCGAGAAGAAGTCGCAGTCCAAGTATCTGTCCAGCCGCTGGAAGAGTTCCACGTCGGTGTCGAGGTAGATGCCGCCGTATTCGGCCAGCACGTTGTACCGGCACACGTCTGAGGCCAGGGCGTATCGTTTGGCGTTGCAGGCGCATTGTGCCAGCGGGTGTTTCCCGAGGTCGAAGGAGTTCTCGTCCCACCGCATGAACCGGTAGTCGGGCATCAGCCGCTGCCAACCCCGTATGCAGTCTTTCTGCGACTGGGGCATCAGTCCCTTGCCAAACCAGCAGTAATGGATTATCTTGGGTATCATGCGGGGATGGGGGCGGTCAGTCGAGTTTTTGGAAGTGGGTCATCCAGGGCTGTCGGATGACGGAGCATTTCAGCGAGTTGGTCTCGTTGAAGGCGTTGCCGAAAACCTTCTCGCCGTTGACGACGTTGAAGGTGAGGGCGGTGTTGGGTCCGGCGAAGTTCTTCGCCTCGATGTCAGCCACGTCGAAGACCACCTTGTACTCGCCTGTGGCCAGGGTGTGGGGCGGGATGCAGAAGGTCAGCTCGTAGACACCGGGCTCCAGGCTCTGTCGCATGTCTTGGTCGTTGTAGTCGGCACGCGCCAGGGGATAGCCGTAGGAGCTGTAGATGTTGAAGCCTATGGCCAGCTGGTGGATTTTCTCGCGCACCGCCACCACCATGTGGAGTGTCAGCTCCGACGAGGGATGAAAGGCGTAGATGTCTGACGTCGAGATGGAGGCCTGAAGCAGTTGCAGTGCCTCTTCGTTGGGTTCGGCGATATGGCTGATGCGCTGGTCGTTGTCCTTCAGGTACTGGCGGATGGTCTCGCCGATGCTGCCTGAATAGGCGATGCGTCCGTTGTCGAGCAGGATGCCTGTCTTGCAGAGCTGCTGGATGCTGTTCATGTTATGGCTCACGAAGAGCACCGTGCGGTCTTCTCCTTTGCTCACGTCCTGCATCTTGCCGATGGCCTTCTTTTGGAACTCGGCGTCGCCCACGGCCAGCACTTCGTCGACCACGAGGATTTCGGGGTCTAAATGTGCCGCCACGGCGAATCCGAGACGCACCATCATGCCGCTGCTGTAGCGTTTCACGGGGGTGTCGATATAGCGCTCGCAGCCGCTGAAGTCCACTATCTCGTCCAGCTTGCGGGTGATTTCGGCCTTGGTCATGCCGAGGATGGCTCCGTTCAGGTAGATGTTCTCGCGTCCTGTCATCTCTTGGTGGAAGCCTGTGCCCACCTCCAGCAGAGCCCCGATACGTCCGCGGGCGCGTATCTCGCCCACCGTGGGGCCTGTCACGCGCGAGAGGAGTTTCAGCAGTGTGCTTTTGCCGGCTCCGTTCTTGCCGATAATGCCCACCACGTCGCCCTGCTCCACACTGAAGTTGATGTCTTTCAAGGCCCATACGTACTCGCTTTTGCCACGCGAGGCGCGGTCGTTGGTCTCGCCGATGCGCAGGTAGGGGTCTTCACGCCGCAGGATGGAGGTCTGCCACCAGCGGTTCAGGTCGTGCGTCAGCGTCCGGGTGCTCACCACACCCAGCCGGTATTGTTTCCCTATGTTCTTAAACTCTATCGCAGTCATACGGTATCCATGAAAGACTTTTGCACTTTATTGAAGATGACGACGCCCACAGCCAGCAGTACCACCATGAATCCGAAGTCGTAGCCCAGCAGGCCCCAGTCGAACTCGCCCTCTCCCAACACGCCGTACTTGAAGGCCTCGATGATGCCCGTGATGGGGTTGAGACTCATTGTCAGGCGCATGGTGTTGTCGCCTATTAGGCTCAGGGGGTAGACAATGGGTGTTGCGTACATCCACAGGGTCACGAAGAAACTTAGCAGCATCTGCATGTCGCGGTATTTGGTGGTCAGGGCCGAGAACAACAGGCCGAAGCCCAATACCAGTCCTGCGGTCATCAATATCAGCACCGGCGTCAACAGCACGTACCAGTTGGTGTGTATCTGTCCGGGGATGATGAAACATTGATAAATGAGGTACACTATGAGGAATAACCCCAGCTGGATTCCGAGGCGCAATAGGTTGCTGATGACGTTGGAAATCGGCGTCACCATACGGGGGAAGTAGACCTTGCCAAAAAGGTTGGCATTGTCCACGAAGGTGTTGCTTGTCTTGGTAATGCAGTCGGCGAAATACTGCCAGAGGCAGATGCCCGCCAGATAGAAAAGCGGCTGGGGCAGTCCGTCGGTGGGAATATGGGCAATGTTGCCGAAGATAATCATGTAGGTGACCATAGTCAGCAGCGGCTGCACGATGTACCACAGGGGACCGAGGATGGTCTGCTTGTATTGTGTCGTGATGTTGCGCTTGACAAACAACATGCACAAGTCGCGGTAGCGCCACAACTCGCCGAAGTCCACCGACAGCAGGCGGTCTTTCGGCTTGATGATTGTCGTCCAGTTCTTGTCAGAGTTCATAGATAGAGAGAATATCTCCAGGCATAGCCTGGTTAGTGTGAGCGTTTATTGCGGAGGAAGATGTTGCCCATGATGCCCCAGAAATAGAGCCAGTCCGTCCGCAGGGGGCGCTGGAGGTAGGCTTCCAGGTAGCGGCGTTCCGACTCCTGTATCTCTTCCAGGGTGCGGGGCTGCTCTTTCTCGTAGTAGAACGGAGGCAGCAATCCCGGCTTGGTGCGGGTGCGCAGCTCCCGCATCTCGGGGGTGTAGAGGTTGAAGTAGTGGTGCGACAGGGGCCGCACGCCCACCAGCTTCATCTCGCCCCGCAGCAGGTTGATGAACATCGGCAGCTCGTCCAGCCAGGTGCGGCGCAGGAAGCGTCCCACGGTGTTGATGCGGTAGTCCCGCTCGAACTTGCCACTGTCGTCCAAGCGTTGGGTGGCATAGACATAGGGCTGCAGGTATTCGCTGTACGAGTACATCGTGCGGAACTTGTAGACCGTAATCTCCTTGCCCCGTTTGCCCACGCGCTTCAGCTTGGCGATGGGTGCCGTGCTCGGTGTGTCGCCCGTGATGGGGTCCGTCACCTTGCGCATCAGGGCGCGGTATTCCACGCCGGCGCTCTCGTCCACCACCTCGAAACCCGCGCGGTACAAGCGTCCCAGCACCTCCACGCGGTGCATCGTCCCGTTCCTCCCCTTGGTGACAAGGAAGTACAGCCAGCCTGTCGTCTTCAGTTTGGGACTCACGCGGTGCCACACATAGTGCAAGTAATAATACAACCGCGCTATCGGTTTCGGGAAACGGTCGTAGATGACCTGTTTCTTTACCGACGAGGTGCGGCAGTTGATGTACATGTATCCCCCTTCCGCCAAACTGTTGCTGGTGCCGGTCAGGAAGTTGTCCAGAGGGTAGATCGTGTTCAGCGGACGCTTGACAAACAACAACTCATAGGGCTCCCCGTCGGGACGTTGTTTGATGGGGTCGTCTCCGTTGTCGGTCAGCGGAATGATGTGCGTCGATGCCGACAACTCGCTTTCGTGCTCGTTCATCCAGCGCAAGTCCTCTTTCAGCGATTTGCCTAAGCATTCCGCGTAGAACCTCCGCAGGTCGGCATTCTCGATATCGTCGGCCGAAGATATCTTGCGGGAGTTCTGTGTCCCCGGTTCAGTGTAGTTCTTCGAGGGCCAGAAGAATCCTTCGTTAGTAGGGTGTAGTGGAAAGAGAGGTTGTTTCACGAGTTCTGGAAGTTGCTGTAGTATAGTGTGTTATATTTCTATGGGGGGTGGCGGTATGACCTCCAGGAACTGAGGGTGTATGAATGAGGTGGCCACAGCCGCCACACCGTTGATGGTGACCACCAGTCGGCGGTCCTTCTTGATGCGCTTGATATGGCCTTCGGCCCCTTTGAAGGGTCCGTCGATGACCCGCACACGGTCGCCTTGGTGGTATTCAGGCTTGTCGTCGCCCAGATATGTGAGACCCTGCTGCCCGGCGGTACATACAAAAAGGAACATTTCCATCTCGGCATCGGGGATGACCGTCGGGGTTGACGTCCCAGGGGCCCGGTAGACCCACAGGTGCGAGAAGTTCTGCTGTTCGAAGTTGCGCAGATATTCCTCGTCGGTATCCAGGAAGACCAATGAGTCGATAATCTCAGGCACATAATGATGCACCTGCCCATTCTGCAGCTGCTCGCGGATGCGGGCTGTCCTGTTGTGATATACTCTTATGGCATACCAGCTCATTGTCCTATCGTGTATTGGCGTTTCTTGTTTTTGTGTTGCCAGTTTTTTACGTTGTGCTGTCAGTTTTTTTTACGTTTTCGTATGGTTACACTCTCACATTTCCCTTGAAAAAACAAAGGAAATCTTCGGGAATTACAGGAAATAACCTGCCTCTGCACTGCTTCCTATCCAAGAAGACGGGGTGCAACTCCCGCTATGTGTGGACATTGGGCTTTTCGCCCTCCAACATAGGAATCTACAAAGATAACACTTTTTTTTATATATCGCAAAACGATAAAAATGTCGGTGGAATTGCCAAGGCAACTCCACCGACATTTTCGGGAATTTTCAATTCTCAACTTTCAGTTCCCTACAGACCCAGAGCCTTCACGCCCTGGTTGTAGCGGATGTCTTTGGGGATGTTGTTGCTGCGGATGAGGTCGAGGTCTTTCTGCAGGTCGGGGCGGATCTTTCCGTTCTCGGCGGCATACTGCTTGGCGAAGTCATACTTGCCTTCGCCTTCCACCTCGAGAATCAGGGCCGCCCAGCTCTTCATGGCAGCTTCGGCCTTCTCCACGTCGATGACATATTTCCCATCGGCATTGCGGGTGAAGGCGCCGTTGTCCTGGAGGTAGTTGAAGCACATCATGTTGGCGATGCCGTGGGCCTCGGAGGCGCCGAAGCGCACGCTGCGCAGGATGCCGGCGATGAAGGTCACGAAGGCATCTTCCTTGGTGCAGTTGGTGATCTCGCCCATCTCGATGAGCTTGGTGGTGAGGAACAGGCCGCAGATGTCGGCTTTGGCCTCTTCCCATGCGCTGTACTGGTTGCCCAGGGCCTCGCGCAGGCTCTCGTGCTTGGTGACGGTCTCCTTGATGCCCAGGCCGTGGGCCACCTCGTGGAAGCAGACGTTGCTGAAGAAGGCGTTGAAGTTCACGTTGTCCTTCTGGTCGTCGCAGATGAAGAGGTTGGCGATGGGCTGGAGGATGGTCTCGAATTTGGCCTGCATGGCGTTCTTCAGCTGGAGGCGGCGGGCACCCTTCTGCTGGTGGATGCGCTCGTCGTTGGGCAGGTTGATGGCGATGGTCTTCGAACCCGCGTTGCAGTCGCCGGCGTAGTAGATGACATCATACACGTTCAGGTCGCTCTCGGCACCGGCCATGGCGGGCTTGTACTTCGGGTCGCAGGGCAGCTCCTGCTGCAGCATGGGCAGCATGCCCACGAACTTGGCCAGGTCGTTGCTCCACTTCTCGTCCTTCACCAGGATGAACGACTCGTAGCTGGTCTTGGCGCCATAGAGGCCGTCGTCGTAGTTCTCGATGGGACCCACGACGAAGTCTATCTTGCTCTGCTTCATGTCCATCCAGGCCAGGTCGCTCTGGTAGTAGTCGTCGGTCATGAGGGCCTTGCGGCGTTCGGTGAGGTAGTTCTTCAGGCCGGCATCCTCGGCCAGCTCGATGGCTACGCCCATGAGGCTGTCCATCGTGGCCAGCTTCTCGGCATATTCCACGTGGTAGGGTACCACCTTGAGGGCTCCGTTCTCGTCGCGGCGCAGCACGGTGTACTGGCTCTTCTTCTCGGGGTCGGGCAGGGCCTCAAACTCCTCGGCGGTCATGTCCACAGGGTAGAAGTTGCAGCCGGCGGGGCGCTCGCCGTAGCCGGGGATGAAGGGCTTCTCCTCGTCCAGACGGTCCCAGGCACCGTACATGATGTTGGCGTAGGCCTTCATGGCGGGGTCGGTGAGGGTGTCGAGGCTGGCGCGGTTCTCGGCTCCGAAGTACTGGTCCCAGTACAGTTCGTCCATCACGTCGGCAATCTGGATGAGAACGGGGATGAGCTGGCGCTCCTTCTCGCTCAGCACGCTCAGGTCGGTGGTGAGCGTGAACTCGGCAAATTCGTCAACTTTCTGCTGTAATTCCATGTTTTGTTCAGCGTTTTTGTTCTTGCAGCCCACGGTGGCGAGCATCGCGAGGCTCATTACGGTAATAAGTAATTTCTTCATTGCTAAGTGGTTTATTGTTGTTGTCGGGAAAAACTTTCCCTGCAAAGATACATTTTTTTTTGCTATTACGGAAAAAAGTAGTACTTTTGCACCCGATTTTGAGAGCCCGAAAGCGAGGAATAATTCTCAATTTTCAATTCTCAATTCTCCATTGGAAAGGTGCTCGAGTGGTTGAAGAGGCCCGCCTGGAAAGCGAGTAAGCGTTAAAAGCGCTTCAGGGGTTCGAATCCCCTCCTTTCCGCCAAGTGCTGCAGAGACAGTCTGCGGCACTTTTTTATTTCTCGCAGGTCTTGCCCCGCATCCAGCCGAAGAGCACTTCGGTGCTGATTGTGAGGGAGATATTCAGATAGGCGTACCAGTCCTTGAGGGAGTCGTCGCCACGTTTGATGCCGATGGCGTTGACATACTCCGGATCCACCTCCCACGAGCGGTCGGCCAGGATGACGGCCATCTCTCCACCGCCGTCTTCGCCGCCGAGGACCTCACTGCCCACGTAGGTGGTGCTGATGTCGTCGAGGTAGTCTGTCCAGGTCTTCCGCCAGCCGTATTCCACCGTCAGATGCGAGCCCTCGGAGAGTCGCCAACGCATTCCTACGCCGAAGGGCATGGCTGTCTCCAGCAGCTTGTAGCGTTGCCTGTCGGGATAGGCCAGGGTGCCCTGTCCCTCGGTGCCCAAAGGCTGCAGGGCGTACCACGTGCCGCCGTACTGCGCCATGGGGTTGAACTTGAAGAGGGCGACACCACAGAAGAGGAACGGGGTCCACCGTTTCTGTGTGCCGTAGCGAAGGCCGTAGGGGAAGAAATTGAACTCGGCGCGGACAAAGCCTTCGGCAATGTAGGAACGGAAGCTCAGGTTGCGGTGGGCGATCACGTCGGGATTGCCGCCCGAGATATGGCCATAGGTGCCGCCGAAGGCCACCGCCCAGCGTGTGTCGATGTTGATGCGGGCGAGGAGTCCCCCCGCCAGGTTGGGCTGTCCGAACATCGACTGGTTGTTCAAGTCGCCCAGGTAGGTCATCACTCCCGCCGTAGGCCCCAGCTCGCTGCGCGCGAGGAGACCCTGCGCACGCGCGGACGGCAGGACGGCGACGAGAACCAGCAGGGGAAGGATACGGCGCATTGAGGGCTATTCGGCTGTGTCGAAATCGAGGGAGTGGCAGATGCTCTCCACCTGCATCAGCAAGTCGCGTTTCGACCACGGCTTGTTGCGCGGGCAGTAGACATAGCCTGTGAGGATGACAACTTTCTTCTGGTCGGGCGAGAGGAGGGCGTAGCTCACGAAAGGACCGCCCATGAAGTCGCCGAAGGCGCGCCAGTTGCCACGTGTCTCGATGCAGTAGGGGCTGCCCTCGAATTTCACATGCTTCCGGTAGATGGGGGCGAGGTAGTAGCCCTGCTCGTCGCGGCGGCGTTCCAGGCCCATGTAGCTGTTCTCGGCGGGGGCAGGCACATGATGGCGCATGATGGTGTCGATACGGTCGAGGAGGGTCTGCTCCTCGAAGATCTTGCTGTCGGTGTAGGGCATCACGTCCACCAGCACGCCGATGCCGAAGTCTTTGGCCTCCTTGCGCACCCATGCGAAGTCGACATCCTGCTTGGCCAGGGCGAACTCGTTGGAGAAGGTCAGCCTGAAGCCGAACTGGTCTTCCAAAGCCTTGCACAGCTTGTGGTTGTACATGCCGCGGAAGGCCTTGATGACACGCCTGTGCTCGGCCTTGTAGAGTTCATCGAGAATGTCGCTCTCATATTTGCGGAGTTTCTCTCTCAACGACTTGGTGTCCTTCACCGCGAAGTCGTATATCACCTGCGGGGCGGCGTACTCGTCGATGTGCTTGTACACCTTTCCGGGGTTCTCGCTGTTGACATCGCAGAGCAGTATGTTGCGGTGCACGCGGAACATCTCGGTGTTGCGGTACGACGAGAGGGGGATATTGACGATGTCGAACATCGGATCGGGATTGTACAGCCCTTCCTGCGGACGGGTGAAGAGGGAGTCGATGAGCTCCTTCGTCTCGCCGGCGTACACGCCGGGGTCGGCCACCACGAGCAGTTCGAGGGTCTTGCCCGACGAGCCTTTCTTCTGGTCGGCGGGATTTTGCGTGTTGTCGTTGCATGCTGCCAACAGCAGGACGGCGAGGAGGGGGAGGAGGATTTTCCGTTTCATGGCGTTATGTCGTTTTTCCTTCATAACGCAGCTCCCGGCCGATTATTGTGTTCCCGCCCCACAAAAACCGTCCAGTAGTGTTTCCCTCATAAAAATGCACTTGTTGGGTATTATTCCCTCATAAAAATGCTGATTTATTTTGTCATTCCCTCATAAAAGTGTATCCTTCCTGTCATAATAATCAGTAGATAGGAACAGTCGCGATGGTTCGAGGAAGATCTGTTATTCTGCCCGTGCGAACAAAATTATCTTGTCAGTTCAAGAAATAGTTGTATATTTGCAAATGGAACAATGATGGCGACATCATTACAAAGGATTGACAAACAAATGGAAACGGCAATCAATACCCCTAAGGACATCCGCAAAATGTTCGGCAATACCATGTCTATGCGCAAGCGTTGGACGGCAGCCGTACGTCAGAACGCCACCCGCGAGGAGATGGAGAAGATGGGTATTAAACAAATCGCCATTGTCAAGTAATGGACCTGATTTCGTTATCCGCGGTCAACACAAAATCCCCCTACAAGATAGATTCTGACTCGTCAGGATCTTTTTTCTTTGTCACCGAGAAGGGGCGTCCCTATCACGTCGCCTTCATCGAAGACCCGCTTTTCTACGAACACGGTATCTATCAATATTGCCTCGATACCGATGTCCACGCGGGAGCCGACAGCCATGTGCATGAGGTTGTGGTTGCCTTGATGGAGGAGTTCTTCAATTCGAGTGCGAAAGGGCTTCTGTATATCTGCGATTCCATGGACGGGCGGCAGGCTGCGCGCAACCGTCTTTTCAACCGCTGGTTTAATGCATACCCTCTTCGGGATGAATACCGCCTGCTACAGCGGGAGGTACCCTACGAGGGCGTGCTGCAATATGTGTCACTCATTGTCAGGAAAGACCAGCCCGAATTAAAGCCTATCATCGAGTCGTTTGACCGTGTGCTATCCAATCTGGAGTACGCCTACAAATAGGCGAGGATTATTGTTTGTGTTCAATAGTATCTATCAACTCAAACACAATGCTTTTACCTATGGGTGCATTGTAAAAGAACCCCATAACTACAAAGCCGACCTCTTTCTTGTACATTAACTCTTCAAACCATTGCCCGCTCTTACCGTTGAATTCTCCGAACACCCATTTGTCATCGGAATTGGCAGGACACTCGATGGACATCTTGTAGCGAAGATACATGAACTTGTCCAAGAAATCAACATGTCCGAGGAACGAGCGGCGATACTTTTGTTTGCATTTGGATGGGGACTGCAATTCAGGGAACGGGAAATACTCCAACATGGCAAACTCGCCCGAACGTGGTGGGTGCAGCCATACCTTTTTGCCGTTCTCGATAATGCCCGTGCATTCCACTCTGTCCTTGTACGGCCACGCGGCGGCGAGACTGTCCTTGTTATAGTTGTCGTGATAGGCGTAGAAGAGTTGACGTTGCGATGCGTCAGCCTCAAACACTCTGTCCGTCGCCCACATGCTGAGGTATGACATCTGCACCGAATCCCCGCTTCTCGCCGTAACTTTGTACACAAACTCCCTGTACGGCCGGTAGACGTTCTGGGCATTGATGGAAAGGGCAACCATCGCCGCACATAGCATCAAGGCTTTCTTCATAAACAGCCGTCGGGGGTGCAGACCTTGGGAAGAAATGAGATGGTGTCGACCGTGCTGTAGTCCAGTTCTGTTACAGGGATGCTGATGTCGCGGATGTCGGTGGGGCCGAAGGTGGCGGTACCGTCTTCCCCGATGGTGTAGGTGCATTTCATGCGACCCCGTGGGTCGAGTAGCAAGGTGGTGGGGATGCCGTCGACGCTGGTAATTGTTTGCGACTGCGGGGCGATGGCGTTGACGATATTGTTCAGTCGGTTGTCGGCCACTTCCCAGCCCAGCCCCTCGAAGGACTGGCCATAATGCCAGAGGAGGTTCCACACCACCGTCCACATGTTCTTCACCATCAAAGGTTGGTACTGCGGCAGGGTGTCGTCTATCCAGTATCGGGGAGAGTCGATGTGGTAGGTGCGGTAGAGCTCGTCCGCATACTGTGCCGAGCTGTAGCTCTCCACCACGAAGTACCAGCGCACGAGGCTGGTGTCGCACTCGGCCATCTTCCGCGGGTAGACGTCGCGCATGCTCAGCACACAGTAGCCGCAGCACGGGCTGGTGAGCACCACCACCTTGTAGTGTGTGGTGTCGGCAGCTATCAACTGCCGCAGCTGCTCCACCGTGATGGGCGTGAGTTCCGGCATCGCGGATACCCTGCGGTAGTTTTTCACCGTAGGCTTCTCCATCATGCAGCTCGAAAACAGCAGCACGGCGGTCAGTACTACGATTGTCAGTTTTGTTCTTTGCATAGATGTTGTTTTTGCAGTATTACATATAGTAAACGCAAAAGATGGTCAAATCTTACAGATGTTGCTCGCTTTAACACTATTTTAACAAGGCGCTCGCAGGCATTCCAGAAAACTTTTTTCTTCCATGCCGTCACCCAGTGGGGCGTGATGTACAAAACAAAACGTATTTTATCTATTCCGCAAAAATAATTACCCCATATCAAAAAAAATGTGTATCTTTGCACCGCAAAATAGTTGATTTCAACAATGACTCGCACTCAGGTTATAAACAAGAACCGACAGCTTTTTTGGTACACGCCAGATGGGAAAAAGCAGGATATCAGTGATTCCCTGTTGGTGGAACGTATTCTGAACGACGGGTCGCTGGATGACTACAGAGACCTGATTTCTGCCCTCGGCGGCAAGCGAGTGGCAGAAGTGTTCTTCTCCGCCAAAGGACGTCAGAAGGAAAACTACTATCCCGAGATATACCATTTTTTCTCACTTATTTTGTCGAAGTATGCACAAGGAGATCCTGAACGATAATCAATTGGAACTACTGCCCGTGATGGCCAGTTTCCGCAGAGAGTACTACCTTGTGGGCGGCACCGCCATTGCCCTCTACCTCGGACACCGTCGCTCCATCGACTTCGACATGTTTAAGCCCTCGGCCATCAACCACAAGAAGAATCTTGATCGCTTGACCGAGTCAGGTTTCCCTTGTTTGGTGACGCGACGCGTCACCGAACAGATGAACATCATTGTGAACGATGTCAAGGTGACATTCTTTCAGTATCCTTTCCCCGTGCAGCCAACCGAGAAGTTCGAGACATTTTTCCGCCTACCACCGTTGCTCACTCTGGCTGCAATGAAAGCCTACGCCCTCGGACGACGTTCCAAGTGGAAAGACTATGTCGACCTTTACTTTCTGCTGCGTGACCGTTTCTCCATCGAGGACATTTCCCAGTGTGCCACTGATATTTTCGGCGACCTGTTTTCGGAGAAGATTTTCCGCGCCCAATTATGCTACTTTGAGGATGTGGACTACACAGAGGAGGTCGACTATCTGATTCCCAACCCTCCGTCAGAAGAAGAAATACGCAATTCGCTTACAGAGATAGTCCAAAGGGGGTTATAAACAGCCGGGCTGCGCACGTCATTGTGCCGGTCGCAACGAAACGCCGCCGCATTGGGCGAAACGGCGGTTCATCGGGTACTCGAAGCGGTAGGTGGCGAGGAAACGCTCCAGCACCTCGCGGAACTGCGCCTTCCACTCGTCGGAGGGCTGCGACTTGCCGCGCCAGGTGTAGAAGTAATGGGCCACCGTGCCGTCGGGGGCGAAGTAGGCCCGTCCCCACAGGCTGTAGGGTTCCGTCCAGTTCATGCCCTCGGCGACGAGGGCGTTGCGGAGGCCGTAGATGAACTTCTGCCACGAAAGCATATACTCCTGGGCGCTCCATTGCGACATGCCGCTGGGGTAGACGGTCTCCAGCGTGTCGAGCGTCAGGCCGCGCTCCGTCACCTCGCTGAGCAGCATAGCCTTCTGCGGCATCTTGGCCAACTGTTTCTCCAGCGACTTGCTTGCGCCGCAGCCTGTCAGCAGCATCGCGCCCATGGCGAGGGCGGCGAGGGATTTGATGATGTGGTGTGTCATATTGGATGTGTGTTTTTTATTAATCACTGAAACGAATGACGCGTTGCGGAGCTTATTGTCCTACACTTCGATGTTGAAACCAATGCTGAAGGATGGTTCGTTGTTGAAGTAGAAGACGTTGGAATGGGAGCCGTTGGTATTGGGCGAGAGGATATTGAAACAATCTGCTTTCAGCTCTATGCCAAGCCTGACAAAGCGGGTGTCGAACTCGTAACCAATACCGCAGATAAATCGAAGGTCATGTGTATTCAGGCGTTGGATGGTTCCTTCGTCGAGGTCTTTATTAAACGAGGTGAAGTCGAAACTGTAGCTGAGTCCGGAGGCGAGATAGAGTTGCCGGTTGCCCCATCGGAAAGGAATCCACTTGACATCGATGGGCAGTTCGCCACACACGTTTTTCACTTTATATTCTACAGAGGGTGAAGTGGGGATTGAGATGTTGTCTGGTACCCAGGTGCGGCCTATGAGCGACACTCCCGGCATAGCACGCAGCCGGAAGTGATCCCCCATCCGAAAATCCCATATCACGGAGATGCGGGTGCCGGGTGCATAGAATGAATGGTTGCCCTCTTTCAGAGCGTAAGCTTCACCTCCTTGGGTGTGATAGATGTCGACCCGATTCTCGGTAAAGCCCAAATGAAGACCATAGAGCGCCTTTCTGTTGTCAAACCCTTCTTGTGCGTGGGCAGGTACAAAGTGTAGAGAAAGAAGTGAAATGCATAGCAGCAGCGCTGCCGGTTTGATGTGTTTTACCATGATGTGAAATTATTTAATTGAACATTACTATTTTATGCATTTTGCATCAATGGTATTCAATTCCTCATCATGGCCAATATAAACGCCCCCATGCGTTTTTTATTGCCCGCGGGGTGGCGAAAATTTGCGGTTTCCGTGTAATTTCACCTCGCATCATCGCAAAACCCTCTTGCAGTCGTGTAAATCGGTCTCTCACCATTGCATTGTGCGTTGCACGGCTGCAAAATGGCCTCGCACCACTGCAAAACGCATTTACAGCATTGCAAAACGGCCTCGCACCATTGCATAACACATTTGCAGCATTGTTTCTTGTCCTTGCATTGGTGCGGGGCACGATTGCACGGCTATTTTATATGGTGTACTCCTGGCGGTGGTTCTCGTAGCCGCACTCCTTGAAGATGAAGGTGTAGGTGCCGTGGGGCAAGCTGGCGATGGTGAACATGTTGTCGATAATGCAGAGGCAGTCCACATAGCCGCCGCCGACTGGGCACTCATCGATGGTGACCGTCGAGCCGTCGACCGCCACGTCGACCGTCATGCTCTCATAGTCGCACGTCACCGCCATTCCGACGTGTATCACCCTTGCGGCGCCGTCGACCCACTCCACGACGTACTGCTCGCCCTCGGCGAGGTTTTTGGCTTGTGTCTCGAAGTGCTGTCCGCACTCGGTCTGTTTGATTTGGGTGGCCTCGGGCTTCCCGTTGTCCTTGTTGTCTTTCCCGCAGCCCGTCAGCAGCATTGCGCCCAAGGCGAGGGCGGCGAGGGATTTGATGATGTGGTGTTGCATGTTGGATGTGTGTTTGTTCGTTATCTACGACGGTAGGTGTACGTGTAGGTGAGAATGCCGGAACCTATATGGCTTTCAAAAGGCTTGTCCACAACATAGACAAGAGTGTTTCCGTCCAGCTGGTCGATTCTCCACATCTCGCTGCCACCGGATGGCGACATGACCTTCAGCGAGTCTGTCTCTGCGGAGAAAACCCATGTGAGGTCATAGCTCTTAAGTTTCATTGCGCTGCAGTCGCCGTCTCTGTACACACGACCGCTTTCAACATCTCTGGCCACCATTGTCATGCTTCCGTCAGCGTTGATGGTCATGTCCTTGCGCTCGGACTTTTCTTCTTCCTGCGCTACACTGTCGTGGAATGGAGCAGGGTCGTCCCAATGGATAGCAACAGCTGATTTGACATACTGCCAGTTGCCGACAAGTTCATGCTCTCCTTTCTCCCTAATTTCCTCCTTAACAGTCAGCGTGATGTCTGCGTCACCATTGGGGTTGCCGTTGCTCCAGTTGACGATGAATGTCAGGTCCACCATGCCTTCTTCTGCTTTGCAGCGCACACTGCGGACCACCTTGCCTTCGGCCTTGCCTTTGCGCAGCTTGCGGTCGACGGCCCGTAGCATACGTTTCTCTTTGTCACCCAACACCTTGCCGTTTACCTTACCTTTTGAGGTCTCAATGTCCGACAACTCCCAGTTGCGCCAACTGGTGGACCAGCCCTCGCCTTGGCAGGTGACGGTACCTTCCCAGGAATTGTCCACAAGGACGAGTTTGCTCTGGCAATGATAGTATCCTATCGTGCCGAAAAGCAGTTGTTTTCCTCCTTCCTTGTGGTAGCCGATAGTCATAAGCTTGTTGCCATACACGGCATCCGTCTTGGCATTGTCGCTGCTTGAATGGCTTCCGAAAGCCATCAGCATCGCGCCCAAGGCGAGGACAGCGAGGGATTTGATGATGTGGTGTGTCATATTGATTATGTATTTGATGGTTTACTATTTCATTACTACGATTTTCCGTGCCGGACGGTCGCCGACCTTCACAATATAAACTCCCGTGGGCAGTGCCTCATTGCGGACGCTGCGGCCGGTGATGTCGTAGATGCGGACGCTCTCGCCCTCGGCTCCCTCGACGATGATGCGGCCACCGAGGGTGTAGATACTGATTCCGTCTTCTTCGACACCGTCAATCCCTGCGCCGCAGTCGGCCTGAATATTATGAAATTGGCTCCAATAGAGGGCTGCGGCGTAGAGCGAGTCGCTATGGCAGGGAACGATGAGGGTAAGGTTGCTGTTCATCTGGATGAAGGTGTTGGCGAAAGCCACGGGTGGCTCTGGGGCAAGGGAGACAAGGGTGTCTATGTTGCGGCACTGGAAGAAGGCGGCCTCGCCAATATGAGTGAGACCTGCAGGCAGCGTGAGTTTCGTCAACTCCCAACACTCGTGGAACGCCGCTGTGTCGATATATACCACCGAAGAGGGGATATTCACCTCCTCCAAACCTGTGCAGCCGAAGAAGGTCTGGTAGCGGATGGTGTCGAGCCCTTCAGGAAGCCTTATCTTCTTGATGCTGCCCGAATAGTTGTAGCAGAAAGCCATACGTCCGATATATTGCACCGAGTTGGGAACAATCACAGAGTCGAGATTAGTGCAGGAAGAGAAAGCCCCATTGTCAATGAAGGTCACGCGGCTGCCGAGTTCAATCTTCTTCATGTTGCTATAGTAGAAAGCACCGTTGCCGATGGTTGCAGCCGCGTCATCGATGGTCACTGTGGCAGTTGGCCGGAATGCCGAATAGATATGTTTTACCGTCGAGGGAATGGTAATCCCCTCCAGCCCGTCGCATACGCCGAAAGCTTGATTTCCAATAGTGTCGAGTCCTTCGGGCAACGTGACGGAAGCCAGCGACGAACGATAATAGAAGGCGCGCGTCCCGATAACCCGGACCGTGGCAGGCACCACCGCCGAGGTGATGTGACGACTGGCAGTGAGGCGGGTCTTGCTGTTGTCGAGATAGAAAAGGCTGTTCTCCTCGTAGCCGTTTATAGTGTTGGCGCCCCAAGGGCTGCCAGTGGCGGAGCCGTGATAGGGAACCAGCGAGAAAGCCTTGTTGCCAATGACCATAACTCCGTCGGGGACAGTTATTGTCTCAATCTCCAGATGACTTTGAAAGGCTTCCTCGGCCACCTCGGTGACGGCGTATCTCACGCCCTCATGCTCCACGCTGTCGGGCAGCACAAGGTCGGCGTTGTAGTGGATGTAGTGCGTGTTGTACGACCAAGCGTCGCCTCGCACGCTGACGTGGTGTGCCGCCGAGTCGGTGATGTTGTAGAGCAGCGTGTCGCCCTGCGGGGTGACGGCCTGGAAATCGTAACTTGCCTGCGCCTGTGCCAAGTTGGTCAACAGCATCGCGCCCAAAGCGAGGACGGCGAGGGATTTGATGATGTGGTGTTGCATATTGAAACTGTTTTTGATGTTTTACTTCATTACTACGACTTTTAGTGCTGGGCGGTCGCCGACTTTGACAAGGTAGACTCCAGCGGGGAGGTCGCTGTTAAGGACGCTGTGGCCGGTGATGTCGTAGATACGGACTGTCTCGCCGTCGGCACCGTCCACGATGATGCGGCCACCGAGGGTGTAGATGTTGACGGCGTTAGCGTCGGGGCCGCCGATGCCCATATTGCAGTCTTCGACAATCTGGTCGGCGAACTGACCCCAGTAGCTGTCGGCCAGCCAAGCGTTGAGGCTCCCACAGGGGACGACGATGCTGTCGACATCCGTCCCGTCGAGGCAGCCGTATGTACCGTAGCCGTCGTCGGTGGTTGCGGGAGGAATGGTGTTCTTGAGGCGCAGCATCTGCAAGGGCTGACTATAGAATGCATCCACCTCGATGGTGTCGATTGGGGCGGAGAAGGTGAGCCTTTTGAGCCTTCCGCGGTAGTCGCCGATGAAGGCGGTCATCCTGACAACCCGCAACGTCGGGGGCAGCGTCAGCTCCGTGAAGGAGCAGTCGCCGAAGGCGCAAGTGTCGATGACTTCGACGGCATTGCCCCAGGTAATGTCCGACAGGGAGTTACACATAAAGAAGGCTCCTTCCGGAACGGTGCGCAGGCCGTCGGGTATGTCAACCGACGTTAGATGGCTGCAGCTGTGGAAGCAGCCTTCGCCCATCGTGTCGAGTGTGGCGGGCATGCCGACGCGGGTCAGCGATGTGCAGTAGTAGAACGCCCATTCGTCGATAAAATGCAGGTGGCTGGGCAGGTCGATGCTTCGCAGCGAGCTGCCGTTGAACGCCTCGTTGCCAATGGTGGTCACTCCGTCGGGGACGTGGACATACTTGACATTGCTGCCGAAGCCGTTGAGATAACGCAGTGTGCTCGGAAGAAACACGGAGTCGGCGCTCTTGTGGGCGGAAACAAGGGAGTCGCCTCCGGCGGAGTATATCATCATCCCGTCCATATAGTAATGCGTGTTACCCTCCGCAATGGAGAGGTTGTTGAGGGCGGGGCAGTTCACGAAAGGTCCTGGGGCAATATGCGTCACCGACGAGGGGATGACGATGTTGTTCAGCCGCTGGTTGTCCACAAAGGCCCAGTAGCCGATGCTCTCAAGACCTTCAGGGAGCGTCACGCCGGTGATGTTCTGGCAATAGGCGAAAGCGTTGGCGGCCAAGTGACGTGTGCTCTGCGGCAACGTGACGGCTCCGCTTTTGGTCTTCAAGCATTCCACAAGTGTCGTGGTGTCCTTGCTGAACAGCATCTTGTCCATCGATATAAAGTTAGGGTTGTTCTCGTCCACGTTGATGGCGTTCAGGTTGTTTGTCGCAAACGCCATGGGCTCGATGACCGCCACCGAAGCCGGGATGGTGATGGACGATGGGCCGGTGGCGAACAGGAAGCAGCCTCGTTTTATCTGCGTGACCGACGAGGGGATGATGATTCCCGAAAGAGAGGCTTGGGAGAACGCTTCTTCGCCCAGGGCAACAACATCGTAAGTCTCGCCGTTGTATGTCACCGTAGCCGGAATGTTGATGTTGCCCGAATAAGGAGTGCATGACTCTTTGCCAGTAACCTCCACCGTGTGGTCTTCCGAGGAAAGAAC
>CAJOIV010000013.1 GCA_905234665.1 uncultured Bacteroidales bacterium
CAGCCATGGAGAGCAATCCATACCCCGCCAGCATCACTATCAACCCCATACAACCCGTCAAGGCGGCCCTCACCGCCACCCCCTCAAGCCTCGACTACGACCACCCACGCCTGACCCTCCACGACGCCAGCACCGGCAACCGCAGCACTCCCTATGGCGGATGGGCCGGCCGCAACTGGTTCATCGACACCGTCCGTCTCCCCTACTGGGAACCCGACATCACTATCGACATCTCCGACCCCTACCCCGACAGCGTCCGTATCCTCATGACGGCCTACTCGCCCACCTGCGCGGATAAAACCTCCATTGTCATCCCTTTCAACAAAGACCTCATCGCCATCCCCAACGTCTTTTCCCCAAAAGCCGACGACAACAATCTTTTCCTCCCTTCCATTCAAAACGTCGACTACTACCATCTCTACATATACAACCGCCTCGGCCGCCTCGTCTTTGAGACCTCCGACCCGACCCTCCCGTGGGATGGCACTCATCAAGGCGTCCTCCAGCCCCAAGGCACCTACAACTACCGCATTGTCTATTCCCACTCCTATTCCCCAGCAGAACGTCACACCCTCTCCGGCACCATCACACTCCTCCGCTGACTCCCATCGGGGGCGACCTCCCATTCTCTGCCTCGCCTAAAAAAAACTTTGCGGATTGGGAAATAATGTGTACTTTTGCAGTCTGAAAAGAAGACATGGTATAATGCGTAACAGCAATGGAAAAAAGTGATTTAGGACATATAATGGACAATCCCGGCAGTATCACCGCCGGGCAGGTTGAAGCATTGCGCCGCGAGCGTGACGAGCACCCCTACTGCGCGCCGCTGCAGGTGCTGTCGCTCATGGCCGACAAGATGGGAGGCACTCCCTTGTGGGAGACGCAGACACCCCGTGTGTCCCTCTATATGACAGAAGCCGGGCATCTCTACAGCCTGTTGGAGGACAAGAAACCCCAAAGCACGGCCAGCCCGTCCAGGCACACTCCGACAACGCAACACGAGACAGTGGCAGAGGGCGACAGCGAATTCGATATCTTAAAGGAAATCAACGCGTACCAGGAGATTTCGTTCAAAACGGCTCCGAAGAGCGTCATCTTGACCAATTTTCTGGAAAAAGACGGTGGAATAAGGCTCGACGCAGAGTCCTTCAAGGAGGTTCCGGTACAGGATTTGGCGAAAAAAAGCATCCAGCCCACAGAATCGTTAGAAACTGAAACAATGGCCATTATGCTCATCCGACAGGGGAAAATAGATTCTGGCGTGGCCATTTATAAGAAATTAATATCCAAATATCCCGAAAAAAGTAGTATTTTTGCAGCCCGAATCGCCGAGGCCGAGAGCCTCCGCAAACAATAAAAAAGAAGTATAATCAACAACAAACACAAACATGTACTCTTTCATCGTAATCCTGATTCTGATAGTATGCGTTCTGCTGGCCGCTGTCGTGCTGGTGCAAAACTCGAAGGGTGGCGGACTGGCCGCTAACTTCTCAGCCCCCAACCAGATTATGGGTGTGCGCAAGACCACGGAGACCATTGAGAAAATCACCTGGTGGATGTTCGGCATTCTGTTAGTGCTGTGCCTGATTGCCACACTGCTGATACCGAGAGGCAATGACCATGCTTCCCTCGCTTCCGATTTGACCGTCACCAACGCCACCGACGTGAACACCACCCCGATGGCCGCCCCGATGGCCACGGATGCCGCTCCCGCCACGGAAGAATAAACCGACGCCGGCTTACAGCAGCCGCCACACAAAAAAATAGAAGAGGTTCACCCCGTGGGGCGAATCTCTTTGTTTGTAGCATGGAAACGGTAGTCCGATACATCCTGTCACGATTCCCCCACCAGCCCACAGCGGGGCAAGAGGCAGTGTGCCACCGCATGGCAGAATTTCTCTTCGACCCCGACCCCATGTCCGCCTTCGTGCTGCGCGGCTATGCCGGCACAGGAAAGACCTCGTTAGTGAGCGCCCTGATACAGGCGGCTCCGGCATTGAAGCTGAAGACAGTACTGTTAGCGCCTACAGGAAGGGCTGCCAAAGTGCTGGCAGGATACAGTGGCCAGACGGCCTACACCATCCACAAGAAGATATACCAGACCATGACGGACAGCAACGGGGTCATGCATATAGGACGCGCCCAGAACAAGCACGCATACACGCTGTTCATCGTCGACGAGGCCTCAATGATAGGGCTGCAGTCGGAAAGGGGGTACGCCTGTCACGACCTGCTGGAAGACCTGATAGACTATGTGTCCGAAGGAAACCATTGCCGCCTGATGCTTGTGGGAGACACCGCGCAGCTGCCTCCCGTGGGAGCCGCCGAAAGCCCCGCACTGAGCCTGGAATACCTGCGGGCCAACACACCGCTACACCTGCACCACGGAGAACTCACCGAGGTGGTGCGCCAACAGAAGTCCTCGGGCATCCTGTACAACGCCACACTGCTGCGCGGACAGATAACGGCAATGGAAGGTGGCGACATGCCGGAGACGCCCCTCTTTGACTTAGAGGACTGCACGGATATCGTCCGCCTTGGCGGCGAGGAGCTGGAAGAAACCCTGAACCGCGAATATGACAAGGGGGGACTGGAGGAGGCTGTCATCGTGACACGCTCGAACAAAAGGGCCAACCTCTTCAACCAGGAGATACGCAACCGCGTGCTCTACCGCGAGGAGGAGGTGAACGCAGGAGACTACCTGATGGTAGTGAAGAACAACTACTTCTGGCTGGACGCAGAGAGCAGCATCGGTTTCATCGCGAACGGCGACATTGTAGAGGTGCTGGCCGTAAGAAACCGCGAAGAGCTGTATGGGTTCACCTTTGCCGATGCCACGCTGAGGTTCATCGACTATCCCGACGCGCCGACACTGGACTGCAAACTGCTACTGTCGACATTACACTCAGAATCGCCTTCGCTGACGAACGAGGAGGCCCAGCGGCTGTTCGAAGAGGTGATGAAAGACTATGCCGACATCCCGACAAAGACGGGAAGGCTGAAGGCCGTGAAGCAGGATCCATACTACAACGCCCTGCAGATTAAGTTCTCCTATGCCCTCACCTGCCACAAGACCCAGGGAGGCCAATGGAGCACAGTGATTGTAGACCAGGGATACCTGACGGACGAAATGCTGGACCGCGAGTACCTGAGGTGGCTCTATACCGCTGTGACCCGCGCGACAGGGAAAGTGTACCTGCTGAACTTCCAAGACAAATTTTTCACCTCCGGGGATACTATTTCGCGCGATTTGTAGTTATAAGAGGTATGATTGGCCAACAACAGAAGATGAAGATGCAGCAGAAGCTCTCGCCTCAGCAGTTGATGCTGATGCAGATGCTTCAATTGCCCGTCACTGAGTTGGAACAGACCCTCAAAGAAGAGGTAGAGAAAAACCCACTGCTGGAGATTACCGACGAAGCCCCCGCACACATGGAGTCACTGCCCGAAGCAGATGATGGGGACAACCTGATGCAAGATTCCGACGACGACGATTACAGCTACCGTGAGCGTCAGGAGCGCGACCGCAATCAGGACAGGCATGAGATGATGTATGTGGCCGAAATCTCGTTCGTGGAACGGCTGACGGAGCAATTGGCCCTCAAGCCCTTAACCGACAGGCAGAGATTAATCGCGGGAGAACTGATAGGAAGCCTGGACGACGCGGGCTACCTGAGCCGCGGGGTGTCGCTGATAGCCAACGACATGGCCTTCACGCAGGGCCTGGAGGTGAGCGACGACGAGGTCCTGGAGGTACTGAAGGTGGTGCAAAGCCTTGACCCGGCAGGTATCGGCGCGAGGACACTGCAGGAGTGCCTCTCCCTGCAGCTGCACCGGCAGGCAGAGCCCGACGCATCTCCGTCGGGCGAAACGGCGGTTCGCCTGGCCACACGGGTGGTGGACAACTGTTTCGACGACTTCGTAAAGCACAACTACGACCGCATCGCCGAGCGGCTGGACATCAACGAGGAGCAACTGCAAGAGGCCATCGATTGCATCCGCAGCCTCAACCCCAAACCCGGCATGGGTGACGGCGAGACGGCCCAGGCACATTATATCATCCCCGACTTCATTGTCACACGCATGGACGAGACGTTGCACCTTGCGTTGAACGACAGCCATCTGCCCCAACTAAAACTGGATGCCTACTATCAGGACATGCTGAAAGAGATGAAGGCATCGGCACGACCCACGGCAGGCGACAAGGAGGCCATAGAATACCTGCAGACCAATCTGGACAACGCCAACAGCCTGATAGAGACCCTACGGCAACGGCAGGTGACGATGCTGCGCGTGATGCAGGCCATCATGCGGCGACAGAAACGATTCTTCCTGACAGGCGACAACGCCGACCTGAAACCTCTGCTGCAGAAAGATGTAGCCGAACAGACAGGCTACGATATCTCGACCGTCTCGCGCGTGGTGAACAGCAAGTATGTGCAGACAGAATTCGGCACCTTCCTGCTGAAGGACTGCTTCTCGCAAGGCATCACCACGGAAAGCGGCGACGAGGTCTCAACAGAGGCCATCAGACAAGAGCTGCAACAGTTGGTGGATAACGAGGACAAGCGCAACCCTCTGACAGACGACGAACTGGCACAACGCCTGAATGAGAACGGATACCCCGTGGCACGCCGCACAGTGGCCAAATACCGTGAGCGCATGGGCATCCCCATCGGACGGCTGCGCAGGATGCTGAAGGTGCTGCTGCCCTTGCTGCTGTTGGGCTCAGGCATGGCCCAAGCCCAGCAGCCACAGAAGGAGAGTTACTTCGACTCCATCATCAACAGCCGCATACGCGAAGGCGAACGCAAAACCCGCGAGGCCAACAACCCACGACAGAAAGACAAGAAGACGCAAAAGTCGGACAAAGCCCGCCCGGCACTGGAAATACACGAGCCGGAACCAGACCCCACAGCCATCGACTCGGCCTTGGCAGCCGAAGACGAGCTTATTGATATAATGTATGATGCCAGCATCCCTCCCCCCTCGATGCTGTGGTACGGACGCGACCTTTCCGGCACCCATGTGAGGCTGAAGAACCTCTCTATGGACTCGTTGCCCGACGAGATTAGCATCCGACTGCTGAAAGGCGACGAGAAATTCTGCTTTCCGGTAAAGAACATCATCACATCGCCTTATGGCTGGCGCTTTCGCTGGAACCGTCCGCACAGGGGGGTAGACATACGCCTGAACACTGGCGACCCCGTCCGCTCGGCCTTCAACGGCGTGGTACGTATCGCACGACCCATGGGGGCCTACGGCAACCTGGTGGTGGTGAGACACTACAACGGACTAGAGACGGTGTACGGCCACCTGTCGAAGATTAAAGTGAAACCACTGCAGGTGGTGCGCGCCGGACAGGTGCTGGGACTCGGCGGCAGCACGGGACGCAGCACAGGCCCCCACCTCCATTTCGAGGTGCGCTTCCAATACGAGCCCTTCGACCCGGAATGGATCCTCGACTTCACGAACTACACCCTCCGCACCCGCAAGCTGTATCTCGACAAGACCTACTTCGGCATCCGTCGCCCCAAATCGGGCGAGACGCTGGAATTCAAGGCCGACAAGAGTATCGTGCCCGAGGCCGCCCCTATAGCGAGGTCCAACCGTCCCATACACATCACCGCCCGCGAGGGAGACTCGCTGGAGACCATCGCCGAGCGAAACAAGACCACCGTCGATGCCCTCAAGAAACTGAACCCTGACCTCAAGAAGGTGAAGAAGGGCGTCAAGGTGCGAGTAAGATAAGAAGCTATAAACTAAAAAGTAATAACAAAAGGTGAAAAAAGTAAACCTCTCCGACTACAACCCTGCCACCGTACCCGACGGCAGCGACTACAAGGTCGCCATCGTAGTGGCCGAATGGAATCCCGAAATCACCAACGCCCTCCTGCAGGGTGCCCACGAGACCTTGCTGGAGCATGGTGTAAAAGAGGATAACATACGGGTGATACCCGTGCCGGGCAGTTATGAGTTGACCACAGGGGCCGACATAGCCCTTGCCGATTCCGCCTGCGACGCCGCCATCTGCCTGGGATGCGTCATACAAGGCGAGACGCGCCATTTCGACTTCATCTGCGAGGCTGTCTCGCAAGGATTGACAAACCTCAGCCTGAAGCGCGAGAAACCCGTCATCTTCGGTCTATTGACCACTAACGACATGCAGCAGGCCCGCGACCGCTCCGGCGGACGGCACGGCAACAAGGGTGTCGAAGCCGCTGTCACAGCCCTCAAGATGATACGTCTCAACAAGGAACGATAAGATGATGCCGAAAGTAGTCTTCATGGGCACCCCCGACTTCGCCGTCGGCAGCCTCGATGCCATCGTCCAGGCGGGATTCCCCGTTGTGGGGGTAGTGACCGTCCCCGACCGCGCCACCGGTCGTGGACTGAAACTCACCCAATCGCCTGTCAAGCAATACGCCATCACGCACGGCCTGCCCCTCCTGCAGCCCGAAAAACTACGCGACCCCGACTTCCAGACAGCGCTGAAATCCTGGGAGGCCGACATCTTCGTGGTGGTGGCCTTCCGTATGCTACCCCAGAGCGTATGGGCCATGCCACCTATGGGGACCTTCAACCTGCACGCCTCACTTCTGCCCCAATACCGCGGTGCAGCCCCCATCAACTGGGCCATCATCAACGGAGAACACGAGACTGGGGTGACGACATTCCTTCTCAATGAACGCATCGACGAGGGGAACATCCTGATGCAGGAGTCCACCCCCATCACTCCCGACGACAACGCCGAGAGCCTGCACGACCGTCTTGCCACGATAGGCAGCCGCCTCGTGGTGGAGACCCTTCACGGACTGTCCAACGGCACCCTCCAGGGCCGTAGACAAGAGACAACAGAAACGCTGCACTCTGCACCAAAGATTTTCAAGGCAGACTGCGCCATCGACTGGCGACAGCCCGGGCAGCGCATCGTCGACTTCGTGCGAGGGCTCTCGCCCTACCCCGCCGCCACCATGACACTCATGGACGGGAAAGGGGAAATCCAGTCCTTCAAGGTTTACGATGTCACCTTCGAACCCTCGCAAAACAGCATCATCGGAGAGCTTTCAACCGACCAGAAAACGTTCCAAAAAGTCGGCGTGGCGGATGGATTTATTCATATTGCAAGCCTTCAACTGAGTGGGAAGAAAAGAATTAACATATCCGAATTCCTCCGCGGATACGACATAAAAGACTGGAAAGTAATCATATAAGAATCGCACACCACACCTTCGGAGTTTTTTTTTCGAAAAAAAAGTACGCAGATAAGAAAAAAATCCCTATATTTGCAGTCGGAAAAGAAAAGAATTATTAACCCCTAAAATTCAATGTCCATGAACAAAACCGAATTAACTAGCGCCATGGCTGCCAAAGCCGGCATCTCGAAAGTCGACGCAGGAAAAGCCGTTGCCGCTTTTGTCAACACAGTGAAAGCAGAACTGGCCAAGGGCAACAAGATTACCTTGGTTGGTTTCGGTACCTTCAGCGTTCAGGAGCGCCCCGCTCGCGTAGGCCGCAACCCCCGCACCGGCAAGAACATCAAGATTGCCGCCAAGAAGGTCGCCAAATTCAAAGCTGGAAAGGGTCTCATCTAATCCCTCAGCAACGCAAAATAAAGAGGGCTGCTCTTCTGGAGCAGCCCTCTTTATTATTGGATATTGAATGACTGTATCAGCGCTCCTAGGTTTGTCGTGAAGAGTTTCACACAGATGGCCAACAGGATGACACCGAAGAATTTCCTTAGGATGGAGATGAGCGTGGCGCCAAGGAGCTTCTCCAGTTTGTCAATGTAGTGCAGCACAAGGAAGTCTATCACAATATTAAGGAGAAGGGCAATAAGGATATTGACGTCGCTGTATTCTGCACGGAGGGAGATGATGGTGGTCAGGGCGCCGGGACCGGCGATGAGCGGGAAGGCAATGGGCACCACAGTCGAGCCGCTATCGCCCGCCTCGGTCTTGAATATCTCCACCCCAAGAATCATCTCGAAAGCCATGATGAAGAGTACGATACTTCCCGCCACGGCGAAAGACTGGATGTCCACTCCAAAGAGTTGCAGGGCGGCATCACCCAAGAAATAGAATAGCAGGAAGATGCCTAACGACACCACTGCAGCCTGCCACGCGCTGAACTTCCGCCCGCTGTGCTTCAACGACAAGAATATGGGTATCGACCCCGTAATGTCGATGATGGCAAAGAGCACCAGGAACGCGCTGAATATCTCCTTTACTGACAGCATATACAATATCTACCTACAGAGATTCTCTGTTAGCGGACAATGTCCATCTCCTCTATGAGGTTCTGGGCGTTGGCGTATTTGTCGATAACGAAGAGCATGTAGCGGCTATCGAGGCAGATGCAGCGCTGAAGGTTCTCTTCGAAATCGATATCGCCGGACATGGCTTCACCATTGCCGTCGAAGGCCAGGCCGATGAGGTTGCCATAAGCATCGAGGACGGGCGAACCGCTATTGCCGCCAGTGATATCATTGGTGGTGATGAAGCAGGTGGGCAGGTTGCCGTCGCGGTTGGCATAGGGACCGAAGTCTTTCTCGGCATAGAGGTCCTTGAGACGCTGGGGAACAGTGAATTCGGTGTTCTTCGGGTCTTCCTTCTGGATGACACCGTCGAGGGTGGTGTAATAGTGGTAGGTGACACCGTCGCGGGGCTCGTAGTCCTTGACGTTGCCATAGGTGAGACGGATGGTGCTGTTGGCATCGGGCGACATGAGGCGCTTGCCTGCATTGATTTGGAGGACACCGTCGACGAAATCGCGGTTGCCGCGAATCAGGTTGTCGCGGGTCTCCTGGGAGATTTCGCCATTGATCTCGCGATACTTCTCGTAGATTTCCCTACCGACCTTGAGGATTCCGTCGCGGTCAAGTATCTTCATGCTCGGGTTCTTCATAAAGGCATCGAAAGCCTCCTGGTTGGCGAAAATGGACTTGTCAAAGAAGTTGTTGACCCATGCCACAAAGTCGCCCTTGAACTTGCGGTCGGCAGTCTTGAGGCAGTCGGGACAATACTTGACGTTGATGTTCTGATAGGTGTAAAGCATCATCGACGAGCAGATGCGGCGCTCGACGTTCTCGTCATAGTCCTTGTAGAACTCGGCAGCCTCCTCGCGGATGGCCTCTATCATGGCCTCACGCTTGGCTTCGTTGCCCTCCTCGCAGATAGCCTTGATCTTGCGGCGGAGCACAGCGGCCCTGTAAAGGATTTCAGGACCCCTGAGCAGGCCTTCCTGGATATAGACGAGAGCCTCCTGACGTTCGCGGCGGTCTTTGAGGGCGTTGTCCACAAGGCCGAGAGCTCTCTGGTACTTCGGATCCTTGTCCTTCGCCCAGGCCATGTACTCACGCTCGAACTGCTTCTTCAGGTCCATCGTGCCGAGTTTCTTGAGGGCGATATTCTGCTCGTTGCTGTACTTCCATGTATTGGAGCAGGAGGCGTACTTCGAGGCGTACTTGATGTTGACGACCGGGTCGCGACGCATGGCGAAGCGCAGCGAGTTGATCTTGACGGTACGGACTTTGTAGCGGATTTCGTTGGTCACTTCCATCTCTTCTTTCAGTCCATAGGAGGTGATAAAACGGGTGGTGGTGCCGGGGAAACCGAGAACCATGGAGTAGTCGCCGTCCTTGACCTCGCGGATGCTGACGGGCAGGTGGTGCTTGGGCTTGAGAGGGATGTTCTCCTTGGCATAGGGCGCCGGCTTGCCATCGGGCGAGGTGTAGATGCGGAACATGCTGAAATCGCACGTATGGCGGGGCCACGACCAGTTGTCGGTGTCGCCGCCGAACTTGCCCATCGACGAGGGAGGTGCACCCACAAGGCGGACGTCCTTGTAGATGACATGGACAAAGAGGAAGTACTGGTTACCCTCAAACATGGGCTTCACGGTTGCCTCGTAGTCGGTACCCTCCGAGGCCTCCTTGGCGATACGGTTGCTGATGTTGTAGATGGCCTTGGCGCGGTCCGACTCGCTCATGTCGTCGCTGAGACATTCCAACACGCGTGATGTGACATCCTCCATACGGATGAGTATCGAGGCGGTGAGGCCGGGATTGGGCAACTCCTGCTGCATGTTGTAGGCCCAGAAACCGTCGCGCAGATAGTCGTGGTCGACGGTCGAATGCTTCTGCAGATAGCTGTAGCCGCAATGGTGGTTGGTCGAAATCAGACCCTTGTCGCTGATAATCTCGCCCGTGCAGAAATGCCAGAAGGGCGAGCCTTCATTGCCGAGACCCACAATGGCGTCCTTGATGCAGGAACGGTTGATGCTGTAGATGTCTTCGGGAGTGAGCTTGAATCCGGCTTTCTGCATGTCGGCATAGTTCTTGCCGATGAGCGATAGGAGCCACATTCCCTCGTCGGCGCGGCTCGTGGCAGGAGCCAATACGAGGAGTGCCAGCGCACAAGTGATAAGAAGTTTCTTCATACTCTAATAATAATTAATGTGTTATCAATACTATTGCTTTCTTTCCTGAACTGCAAAGATACAAAGAATTTCCGAATTAAAGACTCCTCCGCGAGTTTTTTTCTTCTATATTATTTAATGTGCAAAGAATATTTCGTATCTTTGCACCCTCAAAACACCACATTCATGAGGAAGTTCTTTCGCACGATATTACTCATTATCAATATACTTTTCGCCTTGACGCTGGTACTGTCCACCCTTGCGGGGACACTGCCGCCGTCCCGCTTTGTGGCAGTGTCGATACTCAGCTACGGCTACCTGCTGCTGCTCGTGGCCAACGTGGTGTTCATCGTCGTATGGCTCTGCCTCTCACGGTGGGAGTTCCTGCTGTCGGTGGCGGCCATCGCCTTGCGGTTCTCCTTCGTGGGCCTCTTCTTCCAGATGGGTGGCACCACCGAGGTGGAGTCCGCCGGCGGGCAACTGAAGGTGATGACTTTCAACACCCACGGATTTCAAGGACTGGACAGCGACACTCTGATGACGGCCGACTCAGGCGCCCGCGAATTTCTGCAGATCGTGGATGACGAGCAGCCCGAAGTGCTCTGCCTCCAGGAATTTGGCAACTCGCGCCACGTGAAGGTGACCGACAGCCTCACCGCCCGCGGCTACACGGCTCACTATAGCGCGCGCGGCACACGCTATTCTTCCTCCTGCCTTTTCACACGCTGCCAGATGATTGAAGGACACGAGATGGACAATAAGACGAAGTTCTATGTCGACCTCCGCAAAAACGGCCAGACCTTCCGCGTCTGCGTGGTGCACATGGATTCCTACCAACTCTCCGACGAAGACCGCGAAGGCTTCGAGAAACTGACCCACGCCAAGCCCGACAGCACTACGCGGGGACTCCTGGCCAAGTTCGTCGAGACAACCCGCCAGCACGAAGAGGAATGGACGACACAACTGAAACCCCTCATCGACTCCACCGACTCGCCCATCATCATCGCGGGCGACTTCAACGACACTCCAGCCTCCTTTATCTACCAGAAAATCTCCGAACAACTCACCGACCCCTACGTGGAGAAAGGCAGCGGATTCGGCACCACCTACCACGGCCCCTACCCGGCCTTCCGCATCGACTATGTATTCCATAGCCCGGAAATGCAGACACTTTCCTACAAACGCATCAAGACCGACATTTCCGACCATTATCCCGTGGTCGTCACCATGGAGTCAGGAGGTGAGCGATGACCCAGAAAGAACGGTATGAACGCATGATAGCCTACTTCGAGGAGGCTCGGCCCGAGGCGCGGTCGGAGCTGCACTACGACAATGCCTTCCAGCTCCTCGTGGCTGTCATCCTCTCGGCCCAGTGCACCGACAAGCGGGTCAATATGACCACCCCGGCCCTCTTCGCCGCCTATCCCGACGCGCAAAGCATGGCCCGGGCCACCGAGGAGGATATCTTCGACTACATCCACTCCATCTCCTACCCCCACAACAAAAGCCGTCACCTCGTGGGAATGGCCAGGAAACTCATGGACGACTTCGGAGGCGAGGTGCCCTCCGATGTCGACGAACTCCAAACCCTCCCGGGCGTGGGACGCAAAACCGCCAACGTCATCGCCTCGGTGGTATTCAACCTGCCCGCCCTGGCCGTCGACACCCACGTCTTCCGTGTGGCCAACCGCATCGGCTTGACCCACAACAGCAAGACCCCCCTCCAGACCGAACGCGAACTCTGCAAGCACATCCCTCAGGACAAAATCCCCATCGCCCACCACTGGCTCATCCTCCACGGCCGCTACGTATGCCAGGCCCGCAAACCCCACTGCTCCGAATGCGGCATTTCGCATCTGTGCAAAGAGTATGAGAAGAATAGAATTCCTCATTCCTAATTCCTAATTCCTAATTCCTAATTCCTAATTCCTCAATTTGATCCTCACCGCCCCCATATTCCTCATCGGCCTCGTCGCCATCGGCATCCCGATTGCCATCCACCTGCTGCAGCTGCGCCGCTATAAGAAGGTGTACTTCAGCAATGTCGACGCCCTGCAGGAACTGCAGAACGAAAACCGCCGTCAGCACCGCCTGCGCCAGTGGCTCGTGCTGGCCATGCGCATCCTGGCCGTCATCTTCGTCGTCCTGGCCTTCTGTCGGCCCGTCATCCCCAGCAACGCAACGCTGACGAAAGCCGGCGGCACCGCCGTCAGCGTCTACCTCGACAACTCTTACAGCATGGAATGCGGCGGCATGGACGGCAGCCTCATGGAGAGCGCCAAAAACAAGGCCCGCGAAATCGTCGCCGCCTACCGCCCCGACGACCGCTTCCAACTCCTCACCAGCGACGCCGAAGGCAGCCAGTTCCGTTGGCTCAGCCGCGACGAGTTCCTCGCCGAGGTCGACCGCGTGCAGACCTCCCCGGCCACGCCCATGCTTGCCGCCATCGCCCGCCGCCAACAGGACTTCCTCCAGGCCTCCACCGCTGCCAACCGCCACGCCTACATCGTCAGCGACTTCCAGCGCAGCACCTCCAACCTCGCCGACTTCCCCGATAATTCTCAATTCTCCACCAACCTCGCCAGCCACTCCTCCCCTAAGTTAGGGGAGGTGCCCGAAGGGCGGAGGAGTGTGTCCAAATTCTCAATTCTCAATTCTCAATTCTCAACTACCTTCATCCCCCTCGGCGGCAGCGGCGTCGAAAATATCTTCCTCGACACGCTGGTGTTCAACAGCCCCGCCTTCAGCCTCGGCGCCACAGCCGTGGCCGAGGTGACGGTGGTCAACAACGGCACCCACTCCGTCGAAGGCATCCCCCTGCGACTCTTCGTCAACGGCCGCCAGCGGGCGCTGGCCTCTGTCGACCTCGCCGCCGGCAGCCGCGCCACGGTGCCCCTGAAGTTCGGCATCGACGAGGAAGGCATCCTGCAGGGCTATGTCGAAACCGTCGACTACCCCGTCACCTTCGACGACCGCCTCTTCTTCACCCTGAATGTCTCCTCCCGCATCCCGCTGCTGGTCATAGGAGGCGCCGGCGAGAACGAGTACCTGCGCCGACTCTTCGAGGGCGACTCCCTGACCGACTATCACTACATGTCCGCCTCGAACATCGACTTTTCAATTTTCAATTCTCAATTTTCAATTTCCAATTTCCTCATCATCCTCGACCGCCTCCACGACATCCCCTCGGGCCTCGCCCAGACCCTCTCCCAGTTCGTCACTGACGGCGGCACACTCGCCATCATCCCCGACCCACAATCATCTGTCGAGAGCTACAACGCGCTGCTCGGAACCCTGCATGCCCCCTTGCTCGCCCCCTGGCGCAAGGGCCGCACCGCCGTCCAGGACATCAACACCGACAACAGCCTCTACTACGGCGTCTTCGACGGCCTCGCCGACAATATGGAGATGCCCACCGTCCAAGGCTCTTTCCCACTCCAGTCCGACGGCTCGACGCTCCGCGAAGAGGTGATGACCCTTGCCGACGGCTCCCCACTGCTGACTGTCACACCGGCAGGCGACGGCCGCGTCTACCTCTTCGCCACTCCTCTCGACAAGGACTTCACCGACCTCGTCCAACAGGCCGTCTTCGTCCCCACGCTCTTCAACATGGCCCTCTATAGCGCCCCGCACCAGCATCCCTACCACCTCACCAGCGGCAGCGACCCCATCCCAATTCTCAATTCTCAATTCTCAATTCTCAATTCCCAAGTGCCCCACCTGCGCTCCGAGGACAGCACTGTCGACATCATCCCCGACCTGCGCCGCGTGGGCAATCGCCACTACCTCGTCCCCCACGGCGAAGTGCGCCAGGCCGGCAACTACCGCCTGGCCGACGAGGGCATCTCACTCAACTACAGCCGCGCCGAGTCCGACCTCTCCGTCTACTCCACCGCCGACCTTCGGCAAATGCTGCGCGACGACCGCCTGGCCTACTGCTCCCTCGTGCCCAACGCCGCCAAGTCCGTCACCGACATCATCCGCCAGCGCAGCCAGGGCACCCCCCTCTGGCGCTGGTGCATCCTCCTCGCCCTCCTCGCCCTCGCCTCCGAAACCCTCCTCCTCAAACTAAAAACCAAAAACTAAAAAGCTGCCGCCCTACTAACACATTCACACATTCAAGCATTCACACATTCGTCATGCTCCACATCGACCATATCACCAAGCACTACGGCGACTTCCTCGCCCTCGACGACATCTCCCTCCATGTCCATCCCGGCACCCTCTTCGGCCTCCTCGGCCCAAACGGCGCGGGCAAGTCGACCCTCATCCGCATCGTCAACCACATCATCGCACCCGACAGCGGCAGCCTCCTTTTCGAAGGCCACCCCATGCGACAGGACGACGTGATGCACATCGGCTACCTGCCCGAGGAACGCGGCCTCTACAAGAAAATGCGCGTCGGCGAACAGGCCATCTACCTCGCGCAACTCAAAGGCCTCTCCAAAGAGGAGGCCGCCAGCCGCCTCCATCAATGGTTCGAACGGTTGGAAATCGACAACTGGTGGAACCGCCGTGTCGAGGAACTCTCCAAAGGCATGCAGCAGAAAGTCCAGTTCGTCGTCACCGTCCTCCACGAGCCGCGGCTCCTCATCCTCGACGAGCCCTTCAGCGGCTTCGACCCTGTCAACCAGGACCTCCTCAAGCGCGAAATCCTCCGACTCAAAGAGCAGGGCACCACCGTCATCATCTCCACCCACAACATGCCCTCCGCCGAGGAGCTCTGCGACGACATCGCCCTCATCAACAACGCCCGCGTGGTCCTCCACGGCCCCCTATCCGACATCAAGGCCGCCCACGCCTCCGCCCCCCTCGACAGAATATTTATTGATACCGTCAATGGAAGTAAGAAGTAAGAACAAACCCCGCGTCAGCCAGCTGCTCCCCTAAGTTAGGGGAGCTGTCAGCTCTGCTGACTGAGGAGTGTGTCCAATTTTCAATTCTCAATTTTCAACTCTCAACTCATGAACAAGGTCCTCCTCGTCATACAGCGCGAATACTCCACCCGCGTCCGCAAAGCCTCCTTCTGGGTGCTCACCCTCCTCGTCCCCATCCTCATGGCCGCCCTCTACGCCGTGCCCATCATCCTGGCCACCCGCCCACTCGAGCACGCCCACGTCCTCGTGGTCGACGACACTGGCATCTTCCAGGGCCAGTTCCGCTCCTCGCGCGACATCACCTATCACGACGCCGGAAGCCTCGACTACGCCAAACGCCAACTCGCCGAGGTCGACTCCCTCGACGCCATCGTCTACATCCCCGCTCGCGAGACCACCATCCCCAACGACGCCTTCCTCTACTACCGCACCGACGCCCCCTCCATGAACATCCAAAGCAATGTCGACAGCCAACTCCAGGAAATCCTCCGCAACCGCATCCTCCTCGACGTCCACGGCATCAGCCCCGACGATTACCAAATGCTCACCTCCACACGCATCAAACTCCGCACCAAGGACATCGAGACCGGCCGCGACGGCTTCCTCGGCATCAAGGTCGCCGTGGGCGCCATCCTCGCTCTCCTCATCTTCTTCGCCATCTTCAACTTCGGCTCGCAGGTCATGCGCGGCGTCATGGAGGAGAAAGGCAACCGCATCGTCGAGATCATCGTCTGCAGCGTCCGCCCCTTCCAACTCATGATGGGCAAGGTGGTGGGCATCGGCCTCGTAGGCCTCACCCAGTTCGCCCTCTGGATACTCCTCTCCGGCATCGCCGTCGGCGCACTCCAAGCCTCCAACAGCGAGCTCTTCTCGCAGGCGCAGACCGAACAGATAACACAGATAGCCACCAAGGGCGCCGAAGCCACCGCCCAGTACGAAGCCGCCCTGAATGCCGAACCCGTCCCCGAACTCATCAAGGGTCTCGCCTCCATCGACTTCGGCCTCCTGCTCCTCATGTTCCTCTTCTACTTCGTCTTCGGCTACCTGCTCTACGCCACCCTCTTCGCCGCCGTCGGCTCCCTCGTCGACACCGAGACCGACTCCCAGCAGTTCTCTCTCCCCATCACCGTCCCCCTCATCCTCGTCGCGCTCCTCCTCCCCGCCATGATCAACCAGCCCTCCGGCGCCCTCAGCGTCTGGCTCTCCATGATACCCTTCACCTCCCCCGTGGCCATGCTCCTGCGCATCCCCTTCGGCGTCCCCGTATGGCAGGTCGTCCTCTCCGCACTCCTCCTCCTCGCCACCTTCCCGCTCTGCGTCTGGCTCGCCGCCCGCATCTACCGCTCCGGCATCCTCCGCTACGGCCAGAAGACCACCTGGCGCGACCTCTTCCGCCTCTTCCGCACCCGATAGACATCCCCGGTTGACCTTCACGCCCCTTACTGGTCACCATCATCCATCCGTTCCCCTCCCCCTTTCTCCCAGGCGCACTATTATTTTTCCTAATTCAAAAATTCTTCGTATCTTTGCATCCACTTAGTAAGTCTTTATATCTATGTTAGGCGCAATAATTGGCGATATTGTAGGAAGCCGCTGGGAGTTCAACCCCACAAACAATCACTGGTTCGAGCTTCTCTCCGACAGGAACAGCTTCACCGACGACACCATCTGCACGGTTGCCGTGGCCGACGCACTCCTGAAAGGCCGGGACTATGGAGAGAGCCTCCACGAGTGGTGCCGCAAGTACCCACGCCCCATGGGCGGCTACGGTGGACGCTTTGCTCAGTGGGTGAAATCCGACAACCCGAAACCATACGGCAGCTTCGGAAACGGCTCGGCCATGAGGGTAAGCCCCATCGGATTCTGGTTTGAGGATGACAATGATATTCTGGAACATGCCAGGCGTTCGGCAGCATGTACACATGACCACGAAGAAGGCATCAGGGGCGCTCAGACGGTGGCCCTCACCATCCACCACGCATTGGCCCTCCGCAAGGAGATCCTGCGGGGTGAAGAAGGCATGAATCAACTTATGGCTTATGCCACCGGCTTCTCCAACTACAACATCGACATCCGCAAAGAAGACGTCGAGAACCGTTTTGACGAGACCTGTCAGGGAACCGTCCCGGTCGCACTGTGGATTATTTCTCAAAGTTACGGATTTGAAGATGCTATACGGCGCGCCGTCAGCCTCGGAGCCGATGCCGACACCCTGGGGGCCATCGTCGGAGGCATGGCGGAAGCCATCTGGGGCATCCCTATGGAATTGCGAAGCCCGGCAGAAGCCTATCTGCCAGAAGATATGCTGCAGGTGATAAACGACTTCTACCAGAGTGAACACAACCATTATGTAAGACTCGGCAAGAGAAGAACCACTCAATTCATCCAGAAGTACATCGACTTCTTCGAGAACGAATTCGGACGCACAAGAGAGTCTTTCTATCGTTTCTTCGACGACTCTGAATTCTCCCACGAATGCTGGGCCTTGGGGTTTGACATGGATTGCGGCTCCTCCTTTTCTGAGACCTACGGACTGGAGGCATGGAACGAACCCGACCCGCTGAAGGCATGCATCGACAAGGTGGGTGACATCCAGGTGATAGGCAACGCCCTCTTCTCCAAATGGCGCTATTACAACCATTGGGAATCTCCCTCACAGGCCGACGAGAAGACCAAAGAATGGTTCCTCCTGCTGCTGCATAGGATGAAGGATTTGTCCAGATTGTAGAATTCCTTGGTACGGTTCACCATACTGCCTCCTTCATTTTGAACTGTCGCATTTTTTGCGACGGTTGCCCTTCTGAGTATTACCCCCTGGTGTCGCTATATTATTCGATTTCTGTGCCGTATCATCGTTTATTTGAGGTCACGACTTGTGACCTTGAATATATTTTCAAATTGCAAAGATACGCATTATTTCCGAAACAGCACAAATTTTAAATGTGTTCCTTTTGCGGTTATTGCCTCCAGAGGGGGTGTTGAGGAAAATTCGATGGGGTGTTGCGATGCCATCGCAAAATACGAGACGGAGGGGAGTCGGGAGTTTTTTTTTTCTGGGAAAAAGAACAATTTTCTTTTTATTTCCAAAAAAAGTTGTACTTTTACAACCAGTAAAAAATGAAAAAGAAACGTTGGATATTAAGAGAAGACTATGATGTAGAGACTGTTAACAAACTCGCGGAAGAATTGGGCGTAGACGAAATTATTGCTACGCTGTTGGTAGAACGTGGCATTACCAATTTCGAAGAAGCCCGGCGGTTCTTCCGCCCAAGTCTGGAACATCTCCACGACCCGTTCCTGATGAAGGATATGGACGTTGCTATAGCCCGCATCAACGAGGCGGTGCGACGGCACGAGCGCATCTTGGTCTATGGCGACTACGACGTGGACGGCACGTCGGCAGTCGCTTTGGTTTACTCCTATCTTCAGTCGTTCCATAGGAACATCGACTTCTACATCCCAGACCGCGACAGCGAGGGCTACGGCATCTCCTTCCAAGGCGTGGACTACGCAAAAGAGACCGGCGTGAAACTCATCATCGCCCTCGACTGCGGCATCAAGGCCCACGAACAGGTTGAGTACGGTCGTAAGTTCGGCATCGACTTCATCATCGGCGACCACCACCTGCCCGGCGAGACGGTTCCACAGGCCGTGGCTGTGCTCGACCCCAAGCGTAGCGACTGCCCCTACCCCTTCAAGGAGCTCTCCGGATGCGGCATCGGTTTCAAGATTGTCGAAGCACACCAGGAACAACGCATGGGCGTACGCCTCTGCGACCCGCCCGACCAGCTCGACGAGGGCCGCAAGGAGTTGCGCGAGACGCTGCAGCTGAGACTGCTGAAATACCTCGACCTCGTCGCCGTCAGCATCGCGTCCGACATCGTCCCCATCATGGGCGAGAACCGCGTGCTGGCGTTCTACGGCCTCAAGGTCATCAACACTCACCCGCGACCGGGCATCGAGGCCATCCTCACCTACGGCCATATCGAACGCCGCTCGGAAGACGAGATGCGCCAACACCCCGAAGACAAGTCCTATTTCCGCAAGGAACTGAATATCTCCGACCTGGTGTTCCTCGTCGGACCCCGCATCAACGCCGCCGGACGCATCCGCAGCGCCTTCGACTCGGTACGCCTCCTCCTGAGCGACAACAACGAGCAGGCGGGTCTCCTGGCCGAAGAAATCAACCAGTACAACACCGAACGCAAGGACCTCGACAGCGCCGCCACCGAAGAGGCCAAACGACGCATCGAGGCCGACCCTGTCATGCGCAACCGCAAGAGCATCGTCCTCTTCGACGAGACCTGGCACAAGGGCGTCGTCGGCATCGTGGCGTCACGCCTCGTGGAGGCCTACTACAAGCCCACCATCATCTTCACCCGCAGCACCGACGACCTCATCACCGGCTCGGCACGCAGCATCAAGGAGTTCGACGTGCACACCGCCCTCGAGCAGTGCAGCGACCTCCTCGAACACTTCGGCGGTCACAAATGCGCGGCAGGCGTCTCCGTAAGGCCCGAGAACCTCGAGGCCTTCAAGCAACGCTTCGAGGAGGTGGTCAACGCCACCCTCCCCGTCGAGGACATGGTGCCCGAAATCGAGATCGACGCCGAGATAGACTTCGGCCGACACATCACGCCCAAGTTCCTCCGCATCCTCAAGCAGTTCAGCCCCTTCGGCCCCGAGAACAACGTGCCGGTGTTCCTCTCGCGCCACCTGGTGGACACGGGCTATCCCCGTGTGGTGGGCTCCAACCACCTGCGCTTCAGCGCTATCTCCCTCGTCTCTCGCTCTCGCTCCTTCCCCGCCATCGCCTTCCAACTCGGCGAGCACTTCCCACGCATGAAACAGGGAGAAGAGTTCTCCCTCTGCTACACCCTCGAGGAAAACTACTGGAACGGCAAGACCGAAATACAACTCAACGTCAAAGACATCGACTTCGAAGACGACATGGCCTACTGATTTTCAATTTTCAATTCTCAATTCCCAATTCTCAACTCTCAACTAAATTAAGAACCAACCCCGCACCAGCTACTCCTCCCCTATGAGAGTAGTCTCCAGTGGAGACTACGAGGGCGACGAGGCGAAGAGTCCAAGGAGCCGACAACTCCTATCTTCTGAACCTTCTTCATGCTTCCCCGAAGTGACTGAGGAGTGTGTCAATAACCTATAACCAATAACCTATAACCTTTTCCCCATGGCAGACGACAAAAAGATTATCTTCTCGATGGTGGGCGTGGGAAAACTGATTCCCCCCAGCCGCCAGATTCTCAAGGACATCTACCTCTCGTTCTTCTACGGTGCCAAGATAGGCATCATCGGCCTCAACGGCTCGGGCAAGTCTTCGCTGCTGAAGATCATCGCCGGGGTCGACAAGGACTACCAGGGCGAGGTGGTCTTCTCCCCGGGCTACAGCGTGGGATACCTCGAACAGGAACCCAAGCTGGACGACACCAAGACCGTCAAGGAGGTGGTGCAGGAGGCCGTGCAGCCCGTGGTCGACGCCCTCAAGGAATACGAGGAAGTGAACAACGCCTTCGCCGACCCCGATGCCGACTTCGACAAGCTCTGCCAGCGGCAGGGCGAGCTGACGGAAATCCTCGAGCAGCACGACGCCTGGAACCTCGACAGCCGACTGGAGCGCGCCATGGACGCCCTGCGGTGTCCCGACGAGGACCAGCCGGTGAAGAACCTCAGCGGCGGCGAACGTCGCCGCGTGGCACTCTGCCGTCTCCTCCTCCAGGAACCCGATATCCTCCTCCTCGACGAGCCCACCAACCACCTCGACGCCGAGAGCATCGAGTGGCTCGAGCAGCACCTCCGCCAGTACAAGGGCACCGTCATCGCCGTCACCCACGACCGCTACTTCCTCGACCATGTGGCAGGATGGATCCTCGAGCTGGACCGCGGCGAGGGCATCCCCTGGCAGGGCAACTACAGCAGCTGGCTCGACCAGAAAGCCCAGCGCCTGGCCATGGAGGAGAAGCAGGAGAGCAAGCGCCGCAAGACCCTCCAGCGCGAGCTGGAATGGGTCCGCATGTCGCCCAAGGCCCGCCAGGCCAAGGGAAAGGCCCGTCTCGCCGCCTACGACCGCCTCATGAACGAGGAGACCAAGGAGAAGGAGCAGAACCTCGAGATCTACATCCCCAACGGGCCGCGTCTCGGCAACAAGGTGCTCGAAGTCGAGGGCGTCAGCAAGGCCTACGGCGACAAGCTCCTCTACGAGAACCTCACCTTCAGCCTCCCGCCCGCCGGCATCGTGGGCATCATAGGCCCCAACGGCTGCGGCAAGACCACCCTCTTCCGTCTCATCATGGGTCTCGAGAAGCCCGACACCGGCACCTTCACCGTGGGCGAGACGGTCAAGATAGGCTATATCGACCAACAGCACATGCAGATAGACCCCGAGAAGAGTGTCTACGAGGTGGTCTCGGAGGGCAACGAGCTGCTGCAGATGGGTGGCCGCATGGTCAACGCACGCGCCTACCTCTCGCGCTTCAACTTCACCGGCACCGACCAGAGCAAGAAGGCCGGCGTGCTCAGCGGCGGCGAGCGCAACCGACTGCATCTGGCCCTGACGCTCAAGAGCGAAGCCAACGTGCTACTCCTCGACGAACCCACCAACGACATCGACGTCAACACCATGCGGGCCCTCGAGGAGGGTCTGGAGAACTTCGCCGGCTGTGCCGTGGTCATCAGCCACGACCGTTGGTTCCTCGACCGCATCTGCACCCACATCCTCGCCTTCGAGGGCGACTCGCAGGTCTACTTCTTCGAGGGTGGCTACAGCGACTACGAGGAGAACCGCCGCAAGCGCCTCGGCGACGACACCCCCCACCGCCTCCGCTACAAAAAACTCACGAAGTGAAATTGAAATATGAAAAGAAAACTCCTGATAATTGCTTGCGCCAGCCTAATTTTCAATTTTCAATTTTCAATTTTCAATTCGGCTGAGGCCCAAGAGCCTCGCACCTCGCAGCACCGTGTCTATGACGCTGCCGACCGACTCGCCGTCCTCATCACCTACACCTACGACACCTCCGGCGTGGTCGAGACGCGCCAGCTCCAGAGTTTCGACCGGCAAGGCCGCCTGACGCGCACGGAGCTCTACACCGCCGACGAGCATCTCCTCTTCACCGAGGACATCCGTTACGACCGTCACGGCAACCGCAGCCGCTGCATCCAGACCTCCTACGACGAAGAGGGTCTCCCCTCCCGTGCCGACTACCGCTACAAATACACCCTCCTCCCCTCCGGCAAGTGGGAACTCACCCTCGTCCGCCTCAACGGCGACACCATCTACACCCACGAATAAAGACATCCCCTCGCTAACCCCAATCGGCCGTTAGCATTAATACACCACCGTCGGCCCACCCCCGCAGGGGGATGGGTCGACGGTCTCTGTTTCTGTCTCGGGTCAACCGTCAACGGTCAATTGTCTTTCCCGGGACTATTCTTCCTCTTCCTCATCGTCGTCGGCATCGGGGACAGGGGCGCCGTTGCCGGAGAACCAGCTGAGGAAGTTCTGTATCTCGACACGCGAGTTGGCCACGGAATAGGAGAAGCCGTCTATCTTGCGCTTGTCCTTGTTGATGGCCAGGATACGGTCGTTCCACTCGCCCACGTTGCTGGCTATCTTCAGGCTCTGGGCTCGGAGGTCGTAGTGGAAGTAGTACCAATGGTCGCCGGCCACCTGTATGTAGAGCACGAGGTGCTCGGAGGTGCCCTTGCGGTAGAACTGGGCCTTGAGGCGCACGTTGACGTGCAGCTGCTTCTTGCCCACGTGGCTGAGACCTGTGACGCAGTTGGCGGTGTAGCCCTTGAGGGGCGAATACTCCCATTTCACGTTCTCGAAGAGGAGGGTGTTGTCGAGGTTGCCCGTGAGTTTGGGGAAGGCGCCCGTGATGAGGTAGTCCTGATAAGTGGACAGGCCGTCCTCTTCGCCCATGGCGAACATCAGCGAGCTGCGCAGCAGGTCGTTGTCGGCATTGGCGGGCGAGGGACGCAGGTCGTCCTGAATCTGCTGGGCCATCTGCTTGAGGACGCCGTCGTCGATGGGGAACTTGACGCCAAAGACGGTCTGCAGCGAGAAGTTCTTGTCGTCTTTGGGGTCGAGATGCGCCTTGCCGTAGGCATAAATCGAGGCGGGACCCTCGGTGAGGCCGAAGGTGATGGGGCCTTCGCCGTCGATGGTGCAGTCGTCGGTGTGGAGTGTCACGTAGCGGTCCACCACATCGTCGTCATCCAGTTTGCGTTGCGAGGTGATGGTGTAGGTGCCTGCGTTATTGTCATGGTAGAGGAGGCCGTAAGAGGCCAGGAGCTCGACACCCGGCTGCTGCTTGGTGAGGAAGGCGGCGGTGGGCTTGAGGTTCTCGCCATCGAGGCGGATGCCCGCGTTGATGCGGTTGCCCTTCCAGTCGACGGGGGTCTGCGGCACCACGACGCGGATGTTGTCGGGGTCGAGATAGTCGGCATAGGACAGCAGGCCGAGCTGGTCGATAGGGGTGCATTCATGCAGCAGACGCACGCCGCCCGAGAAGTAGTAGTCTTTCCTCTCGGCCTCGATGCGCACATCGCCCGCAAAGCCGAAAGCCGGCGAAAGGACGAAATGGGCCTCGTCGGGGACAACACCCTGGGCGACAGTGTGGCCCTGGGCGTCGGGCGCGATGCTGGTGACCGTGATGGGCTGGCGCGAGTCGTCGAGGGCGACATAGTCGATGACGCCCTTGCCAGAGTACTTCTTGCCGTGCTCGACGATGATGTCGCAGTCGTAGAAGAGGTGGTTGCCGTTCTCCGCCGAGGCGAGGAGCTGCGCCCCCTTCATCATGGACATGTTACCGCCCTGCGAGATATGGAGCGTGTCGGCGGGAGGCGCTATGAGCACGTCGGCAATGGGAAGGGCGAAGACGTTGCGGTTGGTGAGTTCCAACTCGTTGTAGAGGTATTCCGAGCCAATGGCCGAGAACTTGATGTTGTGCAGCTTGGGGTCGGTGCTCTCGAAGTGCGCGCCGGGCATCTTGTCCATACGCTTGGCCCTTTCGCGCAGCGGCAGTGCCCCCATGCCGTCGGTCTCCATGCTGTGGCTGTTGTCGAGGGCGAGGAAGAAGCTCTCCCAATCCCAGGTGTACTGGTCAATCCAGGCAGCATAGCCCAGGGCGGGCAGGAGCGTGCGCGAGAGGGAGTCGTTGGCATTGAACTGGCCGGTATGGGCCTCATAGTCTATGTGCGAACGCATGTTGTTGGCCTGGAATGCTATATTGTCGTACTTGGCCGACCGCAGCGAGAAGGAGGTCACGTTGGCGTCCATCGTGGTGGTGTGGAGGGTGAACCAGGGCGAACGCAGGGTGCCGTCGTGCAGGCTGGCGGTGCCCGTAGCTGCGGCGCCCTTGGGCTGCAGGGTGACACGCCCGGCGAGGAGTGTCTGCTTCTGGTACATGGTGAACAGGGGACCGTCCTTGAGCTGCGAGACGGTCATCGAGTCGCGGTAGGGATACCAGCGGACTATCGTGGACGAGTTCTGTATGTCGGGGAAATCCTGCTCGGGCCGCACGAAGAAGGTGTCGGACTGCGCCACCATCGAGTCGGGCATGAAGATGTACTTGTCGGTCTTGACGGTGGAGGTGAGGTAGTCCAGTTTGCCCTTGCCGCGCAGACCGCCGTAGCTGAGGGCCACGGTGTCGGTGTAGGTGCCCTTGCCGCCGTATGCGGGGAGTCCCCCCTTGGGCGTCCCCTTGATGAAGCCGAGGGAGTAGTCGCGCATCACCTTGAGGGGCTCGACGATGTCGGGGAAGATGCCCGCCGAGGTGAGGGTGCCGCCGAACTCCAGGCTGTCGGTCTGGAAGTCGGTGAGTTGCTTGAGGACGAATGGGTTGAGCGAGTAGTAGAAGCGGCTGCGGTCGTACACCCCGCCGAGGATGAAGGGCCGGTCGTAATAGACATAGCTCGGCTGGCGGCTGTTGAAGATGGGGTAGTCGGGGTTCTTCTTGAGGCCGCAGTGATTGTCGGGCAGGTCTATCTGTATGTCGCCCACGAGGCTGTAGAGGGGTGTGCGCACCATGTGGAGCTTGTCGCGCCGCTTGAAGTCGGTGACATAGAAACGGAGCGAGTCGATCTGCGGCAGGTCGAAACGGAAGTCGTCATAGGAGAAGTAGGCGTTGGTGACGTTCATCTCGAAGCGGCCCACGTTGATATGGCCCGAGAAGAGGATGTCGCGGTTGCGCTTGACGGTGATGTCGCCGCTGTAAGGGTGGACCACCACGAGTTGGCTGTCGGAGACGACGAACTTCTCGATGCCGTGGACATTGAGGTCCAGGGTGCTGAGGTCGAGCACAGCGTTGACGCTCTGCGCGTTAGACTCGAGCGTGAGGGCGTCGTAGTCGTGACCCTTCTCCTTGCTGATGGCCTTGTAGAAGCCTATGAGCTTGTCGTGTACGTGAATCATGTTGGTGCCTTCGTCAAAGGCCACCATGCCGGCCTTCGAAAGGTTGTGCACCATGAGCTTGGTCTGTGCCTCATCCATGCCGATGGCCTTCTGGAAGGAGACCAGGCCGAAGTCGTGCTTCATGTCGTGCTTCTTCATGAACTGGTACATGCGCACCACGGGGCTGACATTGTCGATGCCCTGCACCTCGCGGCCTTTGCGCTCCGAGTAGTAGCGGTTCGACTCGAAGGTGACAAAGGTCTGGACGCCAGGCTGCTGCACCATGCAAAACTCCACCTCGTCCTTGTCGATGAGCCAGTTGATGCTTTCGCAGTAGATGTCGAACTGGTGGTAGGTGTCGTTGTAGGGGCTATAGTAGTTGCGCTTGGTGTTGTTGAGGAGGTTGACACGCTGGTCCTTGACGGTGTAACGCACCAGGACGCCGGCGTTGGTGAGGGAGTCGTCGCCGAGATACATCTTGACTGCGGCACGCTCGGAGGTGAGCATGTGGGGCAGGATGGTGAACTTGGTGGCGCTGACCACGAGGAACCGTTTGCCGCCGCGGTAGAAGACCATCGAGGCCGGGTTCTTCTCGTCGTTGGTCACAAAACGGGGGCCGTACATCATGAAGCTGCCCTCGAAGTCGACGCCCGGCATGACATCCTTCAGATGGAAGTCTTTCTGGTAGGAGCGGAACTTGGGGAAGTTGTACTTCTCGGGCTCGGTGCGGGTGCTGAGGGCCTCTTCGAGGGTGCCGAGGAGGGGCTTCGGGAAGTAGCGCGTGTTGACGAAACTGACCGAGTCGGCCTCGAACTTGGGGAACTTGGTGATGGCCGTATAGCGCTTCAGTTCGGCATAGCACTCCGAGCTGGCCAGGCCGGTGCGCTCCCAGGTGATGCGGCCGCCGCGGCCCTCCCAGCGGTTGTCGAGGTAGTAGTATTCTCCCACCGTGTTGTGGAGGGTGTTGTTGTCGGCGTTGTTGCCCGTGCCGGAACTGTAAGAGAGCTCCATGGGGGTGTCGAAGACGGTCTTGATGTCGTTCTTGCCGACGGCGAAGGAGAACTTCGTCCCCGCCTGGGCGTGCCACTGCGAGGTGCGCGAGGCGTAGAGCGTCCTGTCGGCAAGGAGCTGTACGGAGTAGTCGATGAACCCTATGATTTCCTTTGTCTTCTGCGTCTTCTCCGGCAGGGCGGTGAAGGCGGCCATCCACTCGTCGAAGAGGGTGGCCGAGACCTTGTTCTGGCTGTAGGTGATGTAGGCCTGCGTCAGGTTGAGGTAGTCCGGCAGAGGCTCCATCTTGGTGGTGCGGGCGGCGTTGTAGAGGTCGACGGTCTTCTGCTTCCGCTTGGCGTCGAGGGTGTTGTAGATGTCGGCGAATTGCCCAGCCACTTTGTTGTTGGCCTCGATTTTCTCCTCCACCTTGGTGGCGGAGTTGAGGTAGTCTTTCAACTGTGTGGCCATCTCCTCGACGGTGAAGGTCACTTTCTTTTTCACGGGACGGTTCTGAGCCATTGCCTGCGGCGACTGCATCAGCAGCATCAGGGCGGCAAAAAGGTATAAAGCGGTGCGTTTCATGCTTTGTATAGATGTATTTTATCTCTAATAACGCAGGAATGTCCCGTTTAGTGCACCGTTGTGAAAGAAAAAGATGCAAAGTGTCATAAAACGGGAGGGAGAAGAGCTTTTGCACCAGGGGGAGGGGCGCCGGGAGGGAATACAATCAGATGATTTCCTTGTTGTTGGGAAGAAGTTGTCCGGGGAAGGTGCCGTATGTCGGAAAAAATGCCTAATTTTGCACCCTCAAATTGCAAACACCCCCGAACCTGTCACAGGGTTTTCCCGCGGGAACAGTGGCAGACGTTATGAGAAAAGGAAATAGATACTGGTATATCCTGGCGGTCTACGCGACAGGCATCGTCATCTTCACCCTCTTCCGGCTGGTGAACACGCTGGTCTACTGCATGAGCGCCGAGTCGTGGCCCGATTTCGACGGGCAATATGCCTACGCCCTGCTGATGGGCTGGCGGTTCGACACGGTGGTGAGCTGCTATCTGCTGACAATCCCCCTGCTGCTGGCCATCATCGGCGAGGTGGCACGCATCCGCGCCAAAGGCTATTATCTGACAATGCACATCCTGACGGTGGTACTCTACACGGTGGCCTTCTTCGCCTGCTCGGTGGACGTGCCGTTTTTCAGCTATTTCTTCACGCGGCTCAACGCGGTGTCGGTCAATGAGGTGGACTCGTTCGGCCTGATTGCCGACATGATTCTGAGCGAGCCGGTCTACCTGCTGGGGCTGGCGGCCTTCATCGGCCTGGCGGTGGGCTATGCCTTCCTGATGCGGTGGGTGTACCGCCGCCTGCTGCGCGACGCCTCAGCGTTCCTGCCCGTGGGGTGGGCCGCCGCGGTTGCCGCACTGATGCTGTTCGTCGGCTTCTGGGGCATGCGCGGACGACTGAGCCAGAAGAGCCCCATCCGCGTGGGAACGGCCTACTACTGCGGCGACGCCTTCCTCAACCAGCTGGGCCTGAACCCTCTGTTCACCTTCGTCAAGAGCATGGAGGAGATGAGCAAGAGCGCCAACCAGCCGCTGACACTCATGAGCCCCGACGAGGCATGGGCCGTCTACGAGGCCGACCACGCCACCCCCGTGGACAGCGCACTGGCCGCCACGGCGATAGCATTGCCCGAGGGGATGAACGTGGTGGTGGTCCTCATGGAGTCCATGTCGGTCGACAAGACCGGACTGCTGCAGCCCGAGCGGTCGCTGACACCCAACCTCGACAGCCTGATGCACAACGGCCTGGTGTTCACGCAGTGCTACTCGGCCGGCATACACACCTACAACGGCATCTACTCAGCCCTCTACGCCCATCCCGCCGTCCTGGCGCGCCACACGATGAAGCACACTTTCATCCCCCTGATGTGCGGCCTGCCCCACCAACTGAAGGCGCAGAACTACCAGACCGCCTACATGATGACCCACGACGAGGACTACGACAATATGCGCGGATTCCTTCTGGCCAACGACTTCGACAGCGTGCTGGGTCAGCACCACTTCCCCGCCGACGAGAGCATAGGCACCTGGGGTCTGCCCGACCACAGGCTGCTGGACCACGCCATTGAGCACTGCAATGCCGTGGCCGGCAACGGCGCGCCGTTCCTCACGACAATAATGACCTGCAGCGACCACGCCCCCTACAGTATCCCCGACGGCATCAACTTCTCAGCCCGCAGCAAGGAGATGGCGGGCAAAATTGTCGAGTATGCAGACTGGTCCATAGGCCGATTCATGCAGATGGCCGCACAGCAGGAGTGGTTCGGGAACACCGTCTTTATCTTCATCGCCGACCACGGTGCCGCCGGGCAGAGCATCTACGACATCTCCCTCCCCTACCACCATGTGCCGATGCTCTTCTACTGCCCCACACACATCGCACCCCAGCGGTGCGACCGGCTAGCGCTGCAACTGGACCTCTACCCCACCCTCATGGGCATGATGCCCTACGCCTACGAGAACAACACCTTCGGCCTCGACCTCCTGCGCCAACGGCGGCAGCTGGCCTACTTCAGCAGCGACACCAAAATCGGCGTCCTCGACACCGCCTGGCTCTACATCTGCCATGTGGCCGAGAACAACGAGCATCTCTACCACTGGTGCGACACCACGGCGGGCGACCAGATCGCCCTCCACCGCGACAAGGCCGACACTATGCGGCGCTACGCCCTCGGCCTCGTGCAGCATTCCTACAACATGCTTGAAAACCACACAACGAGCTGTGGCACCCCACTCACACATTAACCCACTCACACATTCACACATTTACACATTCACCCACTCACACATTCACACATTTACACATTCTCACATTCACACATTCCCATGCGCCTCTTCCTCTCTTCCGACACCACAGCCCCCTACGCCACGCTCCTCCCCGACGAGTCGCGCCACTGCGTGCGCGTGCTGCGCATGGGCGCGGGCGACGAGGTGTGGGTCACCTCGGGCGACGGCACAATGTGCCGCGCCCACATCGCCGACCCCGACGAGCGGGCCTGCTCGGTCGAGATTGTCGAACGGATTGACGACTACGGCCACCGCCCCTTCCACCTGCACCTCCTCGTAGCCCCCACCAAGAACGCCGCACGCATCGAGTGGCTGGTGGAGAAGGCCGTGGAGATAGGCATCGACCGCATCACACCCATCATCTGCGACCACTCCGAGCGCGGCGTCCAGAAGACCGACCGTCTCGACCGTATCGCCCTGAGCGCCATGAAGCAGTCGCTCAAGGCCCGCCGCCCGCAGATTGACGCGCCCGTACACCTGATAGACTTCCTCCAACAGCCCACAGAGGTCAGCAAATATGTATGCTACTGCGTGGGCGACGAGCGCCACACGCTGCGCGAACTCTACACCCCCGGCACCGACGCCGTCGTCCTCATCGGCCCCGAAGGCGACTTCAGCCCCCGCGAGATTGAGGCCGCCCTCGCCGCCGGATTCCAGCCCGTCACCCTCGGCGACAGCCGCCTCCGCACCGAGACCGCCGCCCTCTACGCCGTCACCGCGCTAAACTTCCTGAACAGCCTATGAAGAAGACAACCAATAAAGTACTAGTAGCACTAGTAGTACTAGTGGCACTAGTTGGGCAGGCAAAGGCCCAGACCCAAATCGCCCTGCTGAAGTATGGCGGTGGCGGCGACTGGTACGCCAACCCCACCTCGCTCACCAACCTCATCGCCTTCTGCAACGCCGACGCACAGATGAACCTCGCGCCGCAGTACGCCGTGGTCGACGTGGGCAGCAGCGAGCTGTTCAACTATCCCTTCGTCCACATGACGGGCCACGGCAACGTGGTCTTCTCCAACCAGGAAGTGCAGAACCTGCGCAACTACCTCGTAGGCGGCGGATTCCTGCATATCGACGACAACTACGGCCTCAAGGAGTTCGTGGTCCCGCAGATGAAAAGGGTCTTCCCCGAGCTGGACTTCGTCGAGCTGCCCTTCTCGCATCCCATATACCACCAGAAGTACCACTTCCCCAACGGGCTGCCCAAGATCCACGAGCACGACAACCTGCCGCCGCGCGGCTACGGCCTCATCTACGAGGGGCGCCTGGTCTGCTTCTTCAGCTGGGAGTGCGACCTCGGCGACGGCTGGGAGGACCAGGATGTCCACAACGACAGCCAGCAGACCCGCCAGAAAGCCTTCCAGATGGGCGAGAACCTGCTGCAGTACGTCTTTACAATGTAGGGACGTACTCCCGCGTACGCCCGGCCGTCATCTCTTCAGGCTCAGACGCTGTGTGTAGACCCCCTGGGGGGTCTTGAGCGTGACGAGATACAAGCCGACAGGATGGTTTTCCAGATGAATTGTGATGACGGATTCCCCATTGACGGGATATTCCATTACCTCCCGACCCAAGATATCGGTAACGGACAATACAGACGAACCTGACAGGAGAAGGTTGGAGATCTGTACGGTCACTACACCCATCGTCGGGTTGGGAGTGAGCGTAAATGCGGATTCCTCTTCTTTCAACAATGGAATGCCGACGGTATCATTATGGGGAAATCCATAATCCTGTCTCTCTACAAACAGGCCCTGCATCTCCCTGTAATCCCTGTAGAAGAAGGCCGTGAAAGCCGTATCCTGAAACACGACAAACTGCCGGGGATTGGAAGTGTCGCCGTCGTTCCAGTGACGGAAAACCAGCCTCTCTTGCACGGTATCCCCTTCCAAGGTGTCGGAGAAAAACGCTGTCAGGGTCACCGTGTCGCCTACAAGATAGTTACCCCCACCCGTCACGTGTCCGAAGGGTTCAGCATTGCTCTGGGTTGTGACAGAGAACGCTGCCGTATCACTCACGAAAAGTGCCACCAAGGTGGTGTCCTGGGTGATATAAACATCGCGTGGGTTGGAGTTGTCACCGTCGCTCCAACGGACGAAAGTGTATCCGGGCCTGGCCTCCGCCGTGAAGGTCTGGGTGGTCCATTTCGACAATTGCCCCGAAGGCCCGGCCGACCCCATCATGGTGTCGTTGACCTGCACATCGACTTCCGCGAAATCCACCCGTGGCATATAAAGCCCCCAAAAGTATCTCATTACGACCATTGAAGTCATGGTTGTGTCGTCTAAAAGGAATATGTGAGCCCAGGGCATGTTGGGGAATTGGCAATCTGCATTATAGTATGGTGGATATAAATATGCGTATTGGGTAAATGTGGGTGTAGGAAGGTTATTATTTATCGCCAGATTGTTGTTCAATGTCCCGACCATATAGAACAACGAGTTGACAACCACGGGGGTGTCAAGGGCAATCTCATACAGTTCACAGCTCATGTATCCTGAATGGGCCGTTGTTCCTGTCGAGTCATTGGTAATAGGGAGCATCAGTGTTTTGGGTTGGGCGGTGTCCCAACGGGCGATGGCCAGAAGCCGTAGCGAATCCTTGTCATTGCCTCTTTCACACTGGTAGATGAGAATATACTCAGGACTCATCGGAGCATCTCCCACGGGCGTACCCGGACGCCGGTCCGCGCGGTTTATCTGCCATACCCCGACACCTGTTATGGCTATCGGGTGTTCAGTCGTATCTCCTTTTGCGCTGGATAAAAAGGGACCAACCCCAACTCCGCCGACCTTACCAAACCAGAATGGCTGTATATTCGGACTACTTCGGTATGCGGGGTAAGCGCTGTCGTAGGTCTCACAATCCGAGTACCAGGTTGAATAATAATAGCCTTCCAACTTGCCGTCCCTCGGATAGAGAGTATCAACGGTCTGTGCCTCCACCATCACCGGGGCTATCGCCATCGTGGCCAACATCAAGGTTATAATCTTTCTCATGGGTAATATAAAATATAATTGGGTTGGATTATTCTTTTTCATTTTTCTTGGTACAACCGCGCTCGAATAGTTGTTGTTCTGCTTCGAGAATGAAATGGTGTGACCATAAAAAATAATACAAGGTGTGAGGAACGTCCGTAGTGGTTGTATCAAACGTTGGACGGGGATCCATGTCACATATTGTGGAGACGAGATTCTCGTAACATGACTTATTTGGATAAGTGAAGTGGGGTATACTTTGCCAGAACTTGAATAGATAGTTGTCGTTCGCGTCAATTCCTCCTATCCAGACAGAATTGTCATTATGATAATCCATCGACATTGCTGAACGGGAAAGTATCTTTAGACTGTCACATGTCCACGTAGACGTATTTATGTTTGAAAAACCTGCATTAGCCAAAGAACATTGCTGATACTTGTTCAGCAACATGACGGTTCCTTTAGGGATGTTGTACACCATATCGACCAAAGACGACTCTCCCCTATCCGGAACATCCGACATGAATTTGGCCGCATTCATAATAGTTATACCTGGCGTATTGTCGTCATCCCGTATGTGGTACAAAGCTGTCCACTTGGTAATGTCATTTGGGTCGTTAGGATTGGTATACCAGCAGTCATGTGCTATTATTACGGCATCATCATTGGGTACTGCCACCATTTGGATATCGACATTGTCATTGTGCCATGTGTCACTATTGTCACATCCACTTGGGACTCCTGGTGTATAAAATTTGTTTAGCACTCGATATTCGTTGGCATTATTATTATTAAAAAAATTACCCATGAGATCAAACCTAACTCCGAAGGTACGATTTTCGTTAGTGAATTTAGAGACTGTTGCGATTTCCTTTTCTGTGAAGACCACATCAGTCAGTATTTCCGAGGGATTGTTAATAACGTATACAGAATAACTTCCGTATGATCCATACTTATTCATTGTGACCAAACAGGGGTCTCTCGCAACGTCATCGGATGTACCAATGAGTGCCACAAGGGTGTCCGAATCCGGATTATTTATATCTGAAAATACATCTAACCTTTTGAGGTCAGTTGTCCCTTCAATTGGCATTAGGTGGTATTTTATAAAAGATGGAAGTGCCCAAATGCCATCTAAGTCCAACCAACCAACAAAGCCTTTTTCTTCATATTCAATAGTCAATCCTTGTTCTTGTAAGTAGATATAACCAATAGGGGTTTTCATTTGTCCGCAAACAACTCCTCTCTTACCAATTATTTTCATATCTTTCACTGCATAAGAGATACCTCCTATTTGGTTGGCAAGCACAGGTATTGTAAACTTGCGTGAGTAGGGATCGAGACCATAAGCATAATAGAAGCACTGGTCCCTGTTAGTTCGCGTATACATGAAGGTACTTTGGTATTGCTTGATAGTCCTCATTATGACATTTTTTCCAATAACATTTGGACATGTCAGTTCTTGCGAAAAAAACTGTCCATAGGACTTCCCCACAGGAAGGAACACAAACAATCCCCCAATGCAAAACAACAGAATTCTTTTCATATCGTCTAATAATTAAAACATTACACCATTATAAACATTTGATTATGTTTGCAAATATACGTATTTTTTTTGATTTGGCAATATTTTTTTTGACCTATTAGGGTTTAACATCTCTGCCCGTCTCTCCATGCCAACGGGCATGCACGTCCTGTCTGCAACCTTGGTTGTGACCCAAATTAGAAAAGGTTTTACAAAGGAATATAAAAGGATGAAACCCAGCATTGTAACGCACTTTCTCCGCTATTTCCCCGCTCGGCTTCGCTCTGAGAGCGAAGCCGAGCGAATAAAATCCGTGTAAAATCCTAAGCAATAGCGCGTTAAACCCGCTTCAAATCCTAATTTATTGCTTTTCAATGCCTTTTCGCCTAAAAAACGGAATAAAACCCGCTTGCCTGTTTTGGTCATGTAGCTGCAAAGATAGACAAAAGGTCCGACCCCGCCAGAAAGCCTTCCAGATGGGCGAGAACCTGCTGCAGTACGTATTCACGAATTGAGAATCGGGGACTATGGGATATCGTCCCAGTGGCCGATATAGTATTCGCCGGTACTCTTGAGATAGAGGCCGCGGACGGGATTGTCGCTGTACCATGAGCCGAACCAGGCGTCGCCATTCTCCCAGATATAGATGCCGTAGCCGCTCTTGACCTTGTCGTCGAAAATCTCGCCGATATACTTGTCGCCATCTATGTTGAGGACCTGGAAGGTGTAGGCGGCGTAGGGGAGGTGCATGGGGTAGGCCTTCTTGGGCTTGCTTTTTTTCACCTTACCCTCGTATTTCAGCTTGCCGTCCCAGCCGTAGACAGAGGCTTTCTTATCGTGCATCATGCCATCCTTCCATTCGCCGACATAAACGCGGCTGCCGGGGAAGTTCTGCGCCTCACGGCCCTCACTTATCGCTATCTCCATGCCGTAGCCGTTCTGCTGGCCGTTCTTGATGTGGCCGAAATAGATAGAAGAGTTGTTCTCCCCCCAGGTATGGACACAGAAGCCATCCACAGTGTCGCCGATGTGGACTCCACCATCCTCACCCTTGACAATATCGGCGAAGATGTCGGCGAGGCGTTCCGTCCAGGGGATGGCCTCCTTCTGCTGGCGGACATATTCTTCCATGGTCATTAGGAACTCGCCATTCTCCCAGACGCCATCGACATAGCTGCCGTCCTTGTTCATCTGGAGGCCACGGCCATTCATCTTGCCTTCATCCCAATAGCCGAACCAGGCATCGTCGTCGGGCCAGATGTAGAGGCCGAGTCCGTCGAGGACGCCATTGAGGATTTCACCGAGGAACATGGAACCGTCTTCCATCTCGACCACGGAGAGGGAAAGATTGGCAAGCATCGGGTAATTGCCCGGGTAGGGACCCATGGGAATTCCGCCCTGGACACCGCCGGCATATATCACCTTACCGTTCCTGCCATAGACACAACCGAGGGTATCATGCGGGAAACTGTTCTTGAAAGTTCCCGAATAGGCCCAGCCCTTTGGAAAGTTCTGGAAACTATTGTCTCCCAACGCGATATACAACCCTCCAGTGTTTTCCCTGAAGCCGTTGACTATCTCACCGCAATACAAGACGGTCTTTCCGTCAAAAGTGTACATGACGAAACCGTTCAGCGTGTCGCCAAAATGGGCGCCGCCATCGGCGTACTGCACCGGCGCGTGCGACAGGACGGCGGCAACACGCTTGAAGAACTTGTCGCGGGTATTGCTCTCTTCGAGGGACATAACCCTCTCCCCCTCTTCCCAGATGGCGTTATCGTAGCTGCCGTCATAGTACATATAGATGCCCTGATGATTCATCTGGTTGTTCTTCCAGAATCCAAACCACGCGTCGCCATTTGGCCAGAGGTACAGACCCACATCACGGGACCCGTCATCCTTCAGACCCACATAAAAATCGCCGTTAGCCATCTCCTCGACAGCAAAGGTGGTTCCGGGAGTACCCAGGTGGTCGCCAGGATAGTCGTTGATAGGCTTATCATCCTTGAACTCACCGGAATAGATGAGACTGCCATCGGCGCCGAAGACAAAGCCGGAGCCGGATTTCACATTACCCTTAAGAAATCCTAAATAATACTGGCCTCCTGGACATTCGCTGATATCGTAGCCGTCGGGGAGGACAAACATAGCCCAATGTTTTATTTCGGGAATAACGTTATCTTCTCCGCAATAAAGGAGACCGCTAGGGGTATACGCCAGAACGTAGCTACCGATGCTACCGTCGCCAATCTGCACTGCACCGTCGTCCGTACGCACAGTGACATTGGTCAGCACCTTGGCGAGGAGGGTGCGCCATGCGTCGGAGAGTGCAGGGACTGCAGCGGAAGGAGAAGGGAGAGAAGTGAGGAGCGCGGCCATCAGCTCGGCGCAGGCCCCCTGGAGCGACTCGGGGTCGGTGGCGGTGACCTTGGGAGGTGCCGTCGACTCGATGGCAGCCGTCTCGGCATTGAGCAGTTTGGCTGTGACGATAATCTGCGAGGCATCGTATTGCGCCACCTCGGCAATGAGGATGGCGGCGGAAGAGGTCTTCTCGCCCAACTCTTTGATTTGGGTTTCGGTAATCGTGCCGTTCTGGGCGAAATCCTTGATACCCACGAGCGTGGAGAGGTCAATCTGGTCATAGCCCTCAAAACCCTCGGTGCTGGAGATGGCGTGGGTGAGGTTGGTGCGGAGCATCAACTTGACACCGTAGGGCACCTTGCCCTCATGGTCGACGGTTTCGAGGATGGCGATACGGGTGGATTGTGCCGTGCCCGACAACGCTGCCAGCAGGAGGACGGCAAAGAAGAAGAGTCTCTTTTTCATGGATGTTGGGTTATTGGAATGGGGGTTTTTGCGGATGCAAAGTTACGAAAAATTCCCCAAATGCCACAGCAATACCGTAAAAAAAAGCATCACGCAATAGGTAAAAAAAGGCCCGAGGATGCCGAAAGACCGCATATTCCGAGAATTTTTCGTACCTTTGCAATTCATGAACACGGACTACTTCTACCCGCTAATGCTTTGTTTTGCATCGGGTTTCACACAGTGCCTGCTTGTCGGAGGCGGTATTCATCTGCTGCGCCGACACAACCGGTACCAGTTCCAGCGGACCTTTGCGGTGGTGTTGCTGATGCTGTCTGTCGGGTTCTTCAACAACTTCCTGGTGTCGGCGTTCCGCTACACTGCCTCAGCCGATTACATCAACACGTTGCTGCTGCTCTACGACTATGTCGTGGTGGGGGGATTCATGGCTTTCATCGTGTCTCTGGTCTTTCCCGGGCGCTTCAGCGACATCAAGCTATCGCTGTTCCTGGTCCCGTACGTTGTGGCGATAGTCCTGTTTGCTTTGACGCGGGGGATGTGGGTCTACCCCGCCGTCCAGATCTTCACCCTGGCGGTTTCATCGGTGCTCCTGGTGTGGCTCGAATTGTCCATCAAGAGATACCGCCGGATGCTACAGGACAATGTGAGCAACATAGAGTATTTCGACATCCACTGGGGAGCCGTCATCATCGCCCTCCTCTATCTTGTCCAGCTGATATGGGCGGTGGAGAGCCTCTCGCAGAGGGACTGGTTCACCACAGTGTCGGCCAACAACAACCTCATCTTCGACACGCTCTGGTGCCTCATCACCATGGTGTACGTCCTCTTTATCATGCGGAAAATCATCCACCAGGAGGTCTTCACCGTCGCAGCACAGGAGGGGACTGGCGAGAGTGCCGGTGGCGAAAGCCCCAAAGCTGACGAGAAGGGTGAATACTATAAAGCGTTGAGCCGAACGGCCGTAGACGCGCTTATCGAAGAGAAGAAATACTATCTCGACCCTTCGTTGACATTGCAGAAACTGGCGATTCTGTTGGGAACGAACCGACAGTACCTGAGCAACTACATCAACCGCGAGAAGGGAAAGACCTTCTATGAGTATATCAACGACTTCCGCCTGGAGGAGGCGAAGAGAATCCTGCACTCGAACCCGAAACACCCACAGACGATGGAAGAGGTCGCGACACAGGCGGGTTTCAACACCTACTCCACCTTCCTGCGGTCGTTCGTGAAGAAATACGGCGAATCGCCCTCGGCGTACCTGAAGAAGACGCAGGGAAATTGACGATTATTTCGAGAGGGCACAATGGATTCGGGCGTAGGCGATGGTGTTGAGCGAGTCGGTGCATTCGATGCTCAGCTGGTCGAAGAGGATAAGGACACTGCTGTCGGGTGAACGGTAGCAGCAGAGCTCGTCCTTGTGGAGTTCGAGGTAGGACTCGGTGAGGGGGTCGGTGAGGGTG
>CAJOIV010000014.1 GCA_905234665.1 uncultured Bacteroidales bacterium
ACACCCTCCTCATCTCCCTCCACGACACCACAATCCTGCCCACCGACTACCACGACACCCTCTGGCTCGACCACGACACCACCTACTACATCGACACCATCACGCGCTACACCCTCACCGTCCTTGCCGACCCCGCCGCCATGCAGGGCTATGTGGCCGGCAGCGGTTTCTTCCCCATGGGCACCGTGGTCTCCCTCGGCGCCATCAGTGGCAACGGTCACACCTTCGACCACTGGTCTGACGGCACCACCGAGCTGCCCCACACCGTCACCATCGACGGCCACATGAGCATCACCGCCCACTTCAACGTCTCGGGCATCGACAGCCCCGGCGCGGCAGCCGTCTGGATGGCCTACTCGCGCGACAGCCGCATCCTCATTTCCGGCACACAGGGCCAGCCCGTCAGCGTCTACGACCTCTTGGGCCGTCAGGTCTGGAGCAACGGGTCGCAGACGGCCTCCGGCAGCCAGCTGGTCACACCCGTCCTCCCCGCAGGCCTCTACCTCGTCAAAGTCGGAAATTCAACCCCTGCCAAAGTCATCGTCCGATGAATATCTTCCTCGAGACCTATGGCTGCCAGATGAACTTCGCCGATAGCGAGGTTGTCGCCAGCATCCTCGGGAACGCTGGCCATACCATAGTGTCCGACAGCGAGGCCGCCGACCTCATCCTCATCAACACCTGCGCCATCCGCGACAACGCCGAGCAGCGTATCCGCCACCGCCTGCAGGACCTCCGTGCCCTCCAGCGGCGCAATGCTCGTCTCCGCGTGGGCATCCTCGGCTGCATGGCCGAACGCCTCCAGAGCCAGCTTATGGCCGAGGAAGACAACGTCAGCCTTGTCGTGGGCCCCGACGCCTACCGCCGCCTGCCCGAGCTCATCGCAAGGGTGGGGGAGATGACACACTCCTCAGTCAGCAAAGCTGACAGCTCCCCTAACTTAGGGGAGCAGCCGGGAATACAACCGGCTCCCGCCCACTCCTCCCCTAAGTTAGGGGAGGTGGCCCAACGGGCCGGAGGAGTGTGTAAAAACCCAGCCCTTGTTGACGTCGAACTCAGCACCACGGAGACCTACGACGACATCGAGCCCGTGCGCCTCGCCTCCAACGGCATCTCGGCCTATATCTCCATCATGCGCGGCTGCCAAAACTACTGCGCCTACTGCGTCGTGCCCTACACCCGGGGGCGCGAGCGCAGTCGCGACCCTGAGACCGTTCTCCGCGAAGCCCGCACCCTCTACAGCCAGGGCTACAAAGAGGTCACCCTCCTCGGCCAGAACGTCAACAGCTACCGCCACGCCGACGTCGGCTTCCCCCAGCTGATGGATGCCGTGGCGCAGATCGCTCCCGACCTCCGCGTGCGCTTTGCCACGTCGCACCCCAAGGATCTCTCCGACGACCTCCTCCGCGTCATGGCCGCGCACCCCAACATCTGCCGCTGCATACACCTCCCCGTCCAAAGTGGCTCCGACCGCATCCTCAAGCTCATGAACCGGCACTACGACTCGGCATGGTACCTCGGCCGCATCGACGCCATCCGCCGTTTCCTGCCCGACTGCTCCATCACCACCGATGTCATCGTCGGCTTCTGCAGCGAGACTGAGGAGGAGTTCCAGGCCACCCTCGACCTCTTCCGGCAGGTGCGCTACGACTACGCCTATATGTTCAAATACTCCTTGCGTCCAGACACCTACGCCGCCCGCCACCTCGCCGACGACATCCCCGACGCCGTCAAGGGCCGTCGCCTCGAAGAACTCATCGCCCTCCAGGGGCAGATAGCCCTCGAGAACAACCGCCTCGAGGTGGGGCGCGACTACGAGGTCCTCGTCGAGGGCGCCTCGCACCGCAGTCCCGAACGACTCTTTGGCCGCAACAGCCAGAACAAGGTCATCGTCTTCGACCGCCGCGACGCCCTCCCCGGCCAGTACCGCCGTGTCCGCGTCACCGACTGCACGGCAGCCACCCTCCTCGGCGACCTAATTCCTAATTCCTAATTTCTAATTCCTAATTAAATGAACCTCTTCCAACGCTTTCCGCTTCTCAAGCACATCCTCTATATGATTGGCGTCTCCGTCGTCATCCTCTTCCTGGTGTTCCTCTTCATCAAGATGTTCGCGCGCCAGGGCAAGGAATACGAGCTCCCCGACATGCGGGGCCAGGCCCTCGCAGCCCTCGAGGATGAGAATCCCCTCGACTTCCACTTTGTCGTCATCGACTCTCTCTACAACCCTGACGTCGAGGGCGGAACCGTCCTCCAGCAGGATCCCAAACCCGGCACGATGGTCAAGTCGCGCCGCAAGATTTACGTCACTCTGGCCTCCTACGCCCCGGCCGACGTCGTCCTCCCCGAACTGAGCAATATGTCCGTGCGCAGCGCGGTCTCGGCCCTCGAGGCTGCAGGCCTCGTCTGCGGGCGTTTGCGCTTTGTCGACAGCCCCTACCGCAACGTCATCCTCGACTGCTCCTGCAAAGGCAAGATGGTCTATGCCGGCGAGAAGATGTCGCAGGGTGCCGTGGTCGACCTCACTGTGGGTATCGGTGAGGGGGTCGCAGCCACACGCGTACCCTTCGTCATTGGGCAGGTCCCGGCCAAGGTGCGCAGGGGCATCCTCGCATCCTCCCTCAATGTGGGACGCGAGCATTTCGAGGGCGTCACCGACCGCGCCACAGCCGTCTGCTACCGCCTCGACCCCGACTATACAGGCGTCACCCGCTATCCTCTCGGCACGGATGTAGAGATTTGGTACTGTGACGCTTCCGAGGCCGATGCCGAGCGCATCATCGCCACCTTCAAGGTCGACTCCACCAAGATCATCCGCCCCGACGACGACGAGTTCTACATCTCCTCCTCCTACGACGATGACTATGACTACCCGAGCAATGACGACGACTGGGACTGGTAATTCTGGGACACACTCTGGTAGCATGAAGACACACTCCTCAGTCAGCAAAGCTTCAGTTGACTCCACAAGGTCGTCGACCTTCGGTTCCCCTAACTTAGGGGAGCAGCCGGAGATACACTCTGCATCTGACGTTGTTTCTGACATTGCATCTGATGTTGCTTCTGACCGCGGCAGCCACTCCTCCCCTAAGTTAGGGGAGGTGGCCCGAAGGGCTGGAGGAGTGTGTCCAAAATCCGCGCCAGCCGGAGGAGTGTGTAAAACTGCGACTTTCCTGTTCCTCCTCATCCTCCTGTTCTCCTTCCCCGTCCATGCCCAGGAAGTGCTCCTGCCGGTGCGGCATGGGGCAGGGCAGGGACCCTGCAAGGCCGACACGGGGGCGCTCCTGCTGCCGTTCTTCGACGACTTTGCCTCGCCTGCGGCCTCCGCGCCGCAGTGGGACTCCCGCGGCGTCTTCTTCAACGACGCCTATGCCCCCTGGCCCCCCACCGTGGGCATGGCCACCCTCGACGCCTTCGACGCCGAAGGAGTCCTCTATCCCACCGCCGTCGGCCAGCTCTTCTTTGGCGACACACTCTGCTCGCCGCCCCTGCGGCTTGACTCGGTCTTTGAACCCTTCCCGCGGCCGCTTACCCTCGACGACTCCCTCTATCTCAGCTTCTTCTACCTCCCCGGAGGCGGCAGCGGCAACATGTGGGAACGCATCGGCGACTGCCCCGGCCAAGACGACTCCCTCCTCCTCGAATTCTATGACCCCTCCAGCGACTCCTGGACCCTCGTCTGGGGCAGGGGAGGTGAGTCTGTCGACACCCTCATGGCCCACACCGGCACCGACTGGCAGTATGTCGCCATCCCCATCGACGACCCCCGCTACCTCTCGCCAGCCTTCCGTTTCCGCTTCCGCAACTACTGCTCCCTCGACGAGGCCCCCAAGCCCGGAATACTCTCCAATTCAGACCAGTGGAACCTCGACTACATCCTACTTGACAAGGGCCGCACCGCCGACGGACGTGCCTCGCGCGACGTGGCCTTCGTCCACCCCGCGCCCTCCCCGCTCAAGGAGTTCTACGCCATGCCCGCGCGCCAGTACACCCCCTCCGACATGGCCGACAGCCTCCCTCTGGTCATCACCAACCTCTACTCCGAGGAGCTGGCCACCCACTACACCTATGCCATCCTCGACGACGGCGGCAGCGAGCTCTACAGCTACGACGGCGGCTATGAGAACGCCCCCGTCTTTTGGCCCGCAAGGCAGTATCAGAGTGCCCGCGCCCATGCCAGCCCGCCCGTGGGCTACGCCCTCCCCGCCACCGGCGAGGCGGCCTCCTACACCATCGTCCACACCATCCGTGAGGGTGTGAGCGGCGACCTCCACCCTGACAACGACACCCTTCGTTTTGCTCTCAGTCTCACCGACTTCTATGCCTACGACGACGGCACCCCCGAGAACGGCTACGGCCTCACCTCCACCGCCGCGCGGGTGCGTCTCGCCGTCCGTTTCCCCCTGCATGTCGAAGACACCCTCACCGCCGTCGACCTCTATTTCAACCGCACCTTCGACGACGAGAACGCCTCCAGCCGTTTCCGCCTCACCCTCTGGGACGACGGCGGCGGCCACCCCGGCAACATCATCTACCAGGACGCCGACCTACGCCACCCCTCCTTCCAGGGGCTCAACCGCTACGTCCGCTACCCTCTTGAACAGCCCGTCGTGGTCAGCGGCACCCTCTATGTGGGGCTTGAGCAGACCACCCGCGACTACCTCAACCTCGGCTTCGACCGCAACCGAGACGCCTCCTCCCGCACCTTCTATCTCACTGGCACAGAGTGGCAGACCTCCATCCTGCGGGGAGCCCTCATGCTGCGGCCCTGCTTTGGCCAGTCGGCACTGGTTTCTATCGCGCCCGTCGACACCCCCCAGGCGCGCGTCTGGCTTTCCGACGGGAAACTGTGCATCGACAACCCCGATCGCCTCCCTGTGGCCGTCTACGATGCCCTCGGCCGCCCGCTCGACCCCAACGCCCAACTACCCTGCGGACTCATCATCGTCAAAATCGGCCCCCGGCCCTTCAAGATAATCATCAGATAACTCCTAATTCCTAATTTCTCATTCCTAATTCCTAATTTCTTCCCTCCCTTGGAACTCTACGAACGCCACCGCATTGTTGTCGACCCGGGACAGGAACCCGAGCGACTCGACAAGTTTCTGCAGATGAGACTCTCCGGTGTCTCGCGCAACAAAATACAGTCGGCCGCCGACACGAACTGCATCCTGGTTAACGACTCCGTCGCCAAGTCCAGCTACAAAGTCAAACCCGGCGACACCATCGTCGTCCTGCTGCCCTATCCGCCCCACAACGAAGAACTTGTCCCACAGAACCTCCCCCTCGACATCGTCTATGAGGACCCCTACCTCGTCGTGGTCAACAAGCAGCCCGGCATGGTGGTCCACCCCGCCCCCGGCAACTATACCGGCACCCTCCTCAATGGCTTGTTGTATCATCTCTCCGGAACTTCCGGAACCTCCGGATTATCCGGAACTTCCGGAGATTCCGCCCCCGTCGCGCCCTCCCCGCAGCCCTACCTTGTCCACCGCATCGACAAGGACACCTCGGGCCTCATGCTTGTCGCCAAGACAGAGGAGGCCCAGGCCTTCCTTGCCAAACAGTTCTTCGACCACACCATCGAGCGCAAATACCAGGCCCTCGTCTGGGGCAATCTCGACGACGACGACGGCACCATCGAAGGCAACCTCGAGCGCCTCGCCTCCGACCGCCGTGTTGTCCATGTCACCCCCGACCCCGACAGGGGCAAACATGCTGTCACCCACTGGCATGTGCTGGAACGTTTCGGCTACGTCACCCTCGTCGAGTGCGTCCTCGAAACCGGCCGCACGCACCAGATACGCGCCCACATGCGCCACATCGGGCACCCCCTCTTCAACGATGCCGCCTACGGAGGCGACACCATCCTCAAAGGCACCACCTTCTCCAAGTATCGCCAGTTTGTCGACAACTGCTTCTCCCTCTGTCCGCGTCAGGCCCTCCACGCCCGCGTGCTGGGCTTCGTGCACCCCGCCACCGGCGAGACCCTCCATTTCGAACAGGAACTCCCCGCCGACATGGCGGCACTCCTCGAGAAGTGGCGCGCCTATACTGCCGCCTCGTCGCGCCCTGAGTGATAACAAGTAGTTGAAAAACATCTTGTTAACTTTTTGTTAGGATGTAACAAGGTACAAACCAGCATTTTGCACGGATTTTCTCCGCTCGGCTTCGCTCTTAGAGCGAAGCCGAGCGGGGTTATAGCGGAGAAAGTGCTGTATTGATGTTGTTTTCAAGCGATTAAGAATCTTTTTTTTTTCCTTTTTTCAATCTGGTCATCAGCAAGGCCGCGGGCAGGGGGCTGGCCGCGTGATAAATAACCTCAGAAGAATTGCGGTAGGGTGTATGTGGGGTGAAGAATGCGGCCCCGTTAAATGTTTTAACAAATAGGGGGGTGAATGTTAAAATATTCATAATGTTGAAAAAATGTGCGTTTGAGCTTTGAATATGTGCGGAATTATTCGTAATTTTACGCTTTCGAAGAAAAGTGCGGATTTGTGCGTATATATATATATGCCAAAGCCGTGAACTGTCTCCGACCCCTTCGCGTGCGGGCAGCACGCACCAAAAAAAATAAAAATACACGCCAAAAAATAAAAACTATGCATACTCAACCCACTCAAACGATGAAAAAGACTTTGCGCCTTTCGCGCCTGAAACGTGTGGCCCTCACCCTGCTCCTCGGCCTTTCCGCCGGCACTGTGCAGGCCCAGACCATCAACGTCAGGCATAACTACAACGACGAGACCATGACGGTCACCGTCAGCAACCCGCCTTCCGGCAACTACGTGGTGGTCTACACCTACTCCAACACTACTGAAACCCCTGGCGTTCCCACGGCCGACGCCCCTGCCAATTATGACACGGAGGATTACAACGGCGTGGGCACCATTGCCTTTGTCGGCACCGCCACGGGCAGCATCCCCGTCGGGCCCACGGGCGACATCGCCGTCGGTGGCGACTGGACCAAGGTCACCGTCGCCATCTTCGCAGAGGGCGCTACCCCCGAGTCTACGGCTGTCTGCACCACGACGGTCGCCATCGATCGCTATGCCACTCCTGTGCGCAGCCTGAGTGCCGATGGCTACAGCATCATCATCGACGGTACGGGCAACCCGGACAACACCCGTCTGACCTACGACAGCCCCAGTGCTCCGGATATCGTCTCCACCGTGGACTACAACACCACCACACACAACGTGGAGCTGGCGGTCGGCGGCCAGGGCCTCGTCCCCTTCACCGTCTACAGCATGCGCACCATAGGTCCCGCGGCCTATCCCTCGCTGCCGCTCAAGTGCTCTACCATGGCCTACCGCATTCCCGCCTTGATTGACTTCCACCCCTACCATAGCGGCACCTCTGTGCGTTACGCCACCGGCACCGTGGTGTCCGGCTCCATGAGCGCACCCGTCGCCAGCATCTACATCAACTACAACAACTACGAGACGGACCGCGTCACCCTCAAGGACCCCAACCCCTACGACAACACCTCCTACAACGTTGTCCTGCCCAGCGGCACCGCGTTGCACGACGCCACCAACACCCTGGGTATCCCCTATCCCAACTTCAAGATGGTCGCGGGCCCCGTCGACCTCACCGCCGAGTCACGGCTCATCACCTCGGACGTCATGGTGGTCGACACCCTCTACAGCAACTACTACCTCTTCAGCTACAGCGAGGGCGCGACCACACACTACCTCTCCTTCGACCCCGTCAGCCACTCCCTGGCCAACACCACCACCTTCGACTACAACTGCCTCTGGCAGCGTAACCCCGAAGACAACCACCTCTACCATCTGCAGGGCGGCCACCGCTACCGTCTGGGTATCGACGACAATGGTACCCTTGCCGTCCACTACAACATTGAGGAGTACGACGTCTGGTATCGCACAGGCAGCCAGATCTACACCATGTGGAACGACCTGCGCCGCAACATTGCCTACCGTAACGGCCAATGGATCCTCACCGCCGAAGGCACCGACGCCGAGCTCAACGTGGCCCACCAGCTGAAACACGAGGAGGTCGATGCCTGTCAGATCACCGCCTTCAACAGGATTGAGACAGGTGACATCAAAGTCCCCGCCACCGCCAATGTCGGCGAGTATGCCCCCAAATGGCTCGCCCTCGACCAGGAACGCACGTGGACCGTCCAGGTCTCGCCCCGTCTCTACCTCGACGTCTATAGCCTGCCTCCCCACGAGATATTCCAGTTCGAGGACAACCTGGGCAACACCCAACGCATGTGGTACTACAACAACACCGCCTACCAGTCCTACGTCGACATCCCGCACCGCCTCAACCAACCCAACAGCCCTGCCGCCAACGACAGCCGTTATACATACAACTGGAGCGTCGTCGACGCCGCGGACCAACCCTCCACCGTCGTCACGGCAACCCCCGCGGCCAACAACCCCAACCAGGTGACCCTCACCTGCAGCAGTGCCATCAACAGCCTCCAAGCCCTCACCCTCAAGGTGTCGATCTCCTACGAAGACAACACGGTCAACGCCAACCATGAGCCCGTCGCCGGCAGCGCCGCCGCTCCCGCCGTGCTGCCCCTCTTTGCCGAGCACAAGGTGGACATTACGGACCTGACCTCGGTGCCCAACGCCGCAGAGAGCGGCGCGCAGGCCTTCCGCACGAGCGGTTCCTACCTCTTCCGCTGCATGCCCGACCCCACGATCACCTCGGATGAGCCTTACTACGACATCACCGCCGCACCCAGCGAGAGCAACAGCCACCGCGCCATCCTCACAGCCGTGCCCGACCCCGAGCGTCTGCTCGAGGTGCTATACGATGCCTCCAACCAGGTCATCACCATCAAAGACCCCGCCCTGAGCGTCGAGCATAATACCAACGCCTCCTACTACCTGCAGCCCGCCCCCGGCCAGACCAGCGATTGGCGATACATCCCCGAGACGCCCGCCCTCTGCTTCAGCAACGACGGCGACAACAGCACCTGGAGCTTCAAGGTCACAGCCTATCAGAACGGCAGCAACGCAGCAGGCTACTTCACCTTCCGCCCCGCCGCGACCACCAATGACCAACTCTCCCTCGAGCCGCAGATGGCCACCCGCAATCAGGGCAACGGCCTCCGTTTTGTCAACAGCGTCACCAGCCGCACCGTCGGCCAGTCCGACATCTACAGCAACGCCATCGGCACCTTCTATGCCTCGCGCTGGCAGTTGGTCGACCCCACCCTCATCGAGCCCGTAATCTCCATGACTCCCGAAGGTCAGGTCACCATCACCGACGTTGCCGGCCACCTGCGCCACGTCTATGGAGTCCTCCATTATCAATATAAGCCCGCGGGCGAGGAAAGCTGGAGCAACACCTTCAACTTCACTCTTATCGAGAATGGCAACAACTATGTCGTTGTCAAAGACAACAACGACCAGACCATCACCTTCGCCGAGGGCGACCAGGTCAAGGCCTGGAAGACCGCCGGTAGCGACCACCCCTATCTCGCCCCCTCGGCCGAAGTCCTCTTCACCGTCCGCCGCACCCCCGCGCCCACCCTCAGTGTGAGCACCGTCGAGGGCCACGCTCATGACATCGTCATCACCCCCGGCACCACGGAATCCATCCCCGCCGAGGGACAGCAGTTCTCCTACACCGTCAGCACCAGCAACGGCACCAGCACTCCCTCCGACTGGTCCGCCACTACCACCATCCCCACCGTCTACCTCCCCGGCACCTTCACAGCCTATGCCGTCGCCCCCGACTGCCTCAAGTCGCTTGCCTCCGAGCCCTTCGCCTACAGCCCCAAACTGATGATCGGCGCCTCGACAGCCGTCAACGCCCAGCCCACATCGTATGACATCATCGTGTATGTGGGCGTCCCGAGCACCGCTGCCAATGACTACAACGAGTGGGCATCGGATGCCACCACCACCTTCCCCGCAACCAATCAATTCGAAGTCCGTTACACCCTCGACGGCTCGCCCGTGACGGCCTCTTCAACCCTTTGCGAGTCCCACGAGGCCAACGACGCCTCGGGTCACACCTACTACACCATCCCCATGGTCGACGGCTACGCCAACATCCATGCCAAGGCCTTCCCCACCCAAGGCAGCCCCTATGCGGCTTCCGACGAGTTCGTCTATAAGTTCCTTGCCAACGAATACATCATCTACGACACCATCCATACCTCCAGCACAGACTACCACACCTACACCCTCGTGCCCAACGGGGGAGAGCAGGCCACCGACAACGACATCCAGAACCTCAAGGACAGACTCGACCCCCGTTTTGTCTGGATTGGCAGCTCCACAGCTGGCCAGGAGACCGGCTTCCGCAACGAGAGGACCCGTAAATACCTCACCCTGCAGCGCATCACCGACGTGCAGGGCGAGACCCTGACCCTCGTCGCCGGCGACACCCGCGTCGACGGACAGGGTGCCAGCGGCGGCGACGCCACCACCTACAGCTCCTCCACCTGGCAGTGGAGCGGCGATGAAGACGCCAACGAGGCCAACCGCCACCGCCTCTACACCACCATCGACCAGACCACCTACTACCTCGCCCTCCAACTACCGCGGCGGCGCCGACTTTGCAGCTGAGTCGGCAACGGTGCAGATAGAGCAGCCCATCAACTCCAACCAGTGGGTCGACATCGCCGACGCCGGCAGCCACGGCTGGGCCTCTCTCGCCGTTGGCGACAGCCTCCATGTGCGTGCCGTCTTCTCGGGCGACAGCATCGTCTACACGGGCAACAACGTCATCTACATCATCCGCCCGGGACATGACAACCGTGTCGACCCAAGCGACTTCGACCACTATATCCCCTGGCAGTTCTGGCTCGAGTTCAGCGAGAACGACTACTCCCAGACCCCCCGTTGGGAACAGCGCATCGTCGAGAACCACTTCGACAGCCTCAGCACCGTGCGCTGGTACCTGGGTCACTACAACGGCAACGGCACCACGGTGACATACGATGGTACCCCCTTCGTCACCTATGTGGGCCACGGCACTGTGTATCACCGTGCCGACACGGCAGTCGCCTCGCAGGGCAATCTCGGCAGCCTCTTCACGTGGAAACACCACAGGGGAGCCAACTACCTCACCATCGTCAACAGCTCCAATTCCGCGGCCAACATGCCCGACTTCAGCAAAGTCATCCGCGTCGTGGCCTTGCAGAACAGTGTCTACTCGGCCGGTATCGCCGCGGCCGCCGTCTCCTTCGACAACAGGATGCACCTCTTCGCCGAGAAGGTCGACCGCCGTAACAACGACAATGGAGTAGGCGAGTGGCCTGAGTTCACCGGTTCCAAGCGTTGGCGTTTCCTCAGCAAGGACTATGACGAGAGCTCGCAACAGTACCACTACCTCTCCTCCGACCACCACAATGCCACCCGCGTCGACGCCACCCGCTATCCCTACTTGGCCAACCAGCCCCGCATGTCCACCAACCCCGAGTATACCCACTATGCTTTGTGGATAATGAACAGCGAGAACGTCGGCAGCAACACCAACCCCCTCTACCGCGTCAGAATCAGCCCCGCCATCGCCCAGCAGAAGAGTCTCGTGCATCTGCCCGGCAACGGCCTCGACGCCGCGGGTACCGACCTCGGCGACTTCCTCTACAAGAGCGGCCTCGAGCCTGAACCGCCCCAGGGCGTCAGCTCCGAAGACTATGCCAACGGCCTCTTCCTCCACGACCCCCTCAGCGAGGAAGAACACGAATACTCTTCCAGCCACGACTACCATGAACTGTTAAAACACAGCAACGACTTCCAATACTGCGCCATACGCCAGTTCGAGGAGACCGACGCCAGCGGCAACGCCACCGCACAGTACGTCACCCTCTCGCCCTTCTACCACTACGCCGTGGACGGTGTCACACGCAATATCGCCGACTACCTCAGCCTCTCCAACGGCGACGGCGAAGACCGCTGGGTCTACAGCCACTTCGGCAAGGTGCCGCAAACCGGTAACCCCACAGATGCCCAGTGCCGCGATGCCGCCATCTACGACTTCTACCACAGCCGCTGGCACATGGACCAGGCACTCCTCACACCTCCCTATGTCGAGATGAACCCCTCCGGCGAGGTGACCCTCTGGCACCGTTTGGAGCAGGTCAACAACGACGACATCGGCACCGAACACCATATCAACAACCTGGGCGACCTCCTCAAATACTTCTATTGCATCAACGACGCCACGGTGCCCGTGGAATCGCTTGTCTATCCCACATTCCTCGACGGTGAGACACCCATCACCGACCAGACTCCCGTGGCGAATATGGTCACCAGCCCGGGCACCCTCCTCTACGACCCGGCCCATAAGCCCGTCCTGACCGCAGGACAGCGCATCACCGTCGTGGCCGTCCTCACCCAGGCAACGTCGACACCCAGTTTCGCCTACGTCCCCCATATCTCGCGCCCCCACACCTTCGAGGCTGTGAAGAGTGCAACCCCCGAATGGGGCGACGCCACTGCCATGACCGATGTCCAGTTTGCCGCCGCCGCCGGCGACACGCTGCTCATCGGCCAGAATGTCAACGATGCCAACTACAGCATCTATGCCGACCCCGCCAGCGCGGTCTACGGTATCTCCACGTCGACCACCTCGCCGCAGCACATCCGCAACGAGGGTGGGAGCGACTCGTATGTCCTCCGTGCCTTCCAGCACAACAAGCTGGAGTCCGACCCCCTCTATTTCTACCAGTCCGAAAAACTGCGCCTTGTGACCACCGTCGGCGCTGTCGACGCCACCACCGGCGCGGCCACCATCACCGTCAACGTGTCCACCGTCAACGACCGTACGCCCCTGACCGACTACTACGACCTCTACTATACCACGGCAACCCCCGGCTCGACGGGATACGACGACTCCTGGCAACTTGTCTCCGGCACTACGAACAGTTTCACCTTCACAGTTTCTGCCCTTGTCAATAATCAGGCCTCCGCCCTCCCGCTCCGCATCCAGGCCCGCGCCATCGACGGCAGCAACTTCTACATCAACTCCGAAATCGACCTGCATTTCCTCATCCACCCGAACTATGCAGGTAGCTTCAGCGGCGACGGCGACGGCACCCAGGCCAACCCCTACAAGATTGCCACCCCCATCGACCTCTTTACCGCCGCGGTTATTATCAATGGCGGCACAGGCACCTCGGCCTACTTCCGTGTGGACGCCGACATTGACATGCAAAACGACAATACGCTGTCCAGCATCGGCAACAGTACCAACAACCCGTTTGCTGGCCACTGGGACGGCGGCTACCACACCATCTCCGGCCTCACCAAGCCCCTCTTCGACATCGTCGACGGCGGTCATATATATAATGTAGTCGTCGACCAGTCGCAGATATCCGGCACCGGCAACTACATCGGCGGCCTCATCAACCAGGCCCAAGGCGAGGCGCGCATCTATAACTGCGGCGTCCGCTCCACCGGAGACTCCCCCACCACAGTCACCGGCAGCGGCATCATCGGCGGCCTCGTGGGTAAGCTCGCCGGCACGGCCCGCGTGGTCAACTGCTACAACTTCGCCGCTGTCACATCCAATGGCTCCACCGCCGCCGGTATCGTGGGTGACGCCCAGGCCGCAGCTAAGTCCACCCGCTCCGACCAGAAAGGCATAGTCTTCGCCTGCGTCAACTACGCCAAGGTCGATGCCGGCGACAACAATGTCTACCCCGTCGTCGGCGGCTCACCCACCGACATTCACAATAACCTCAACGCCTACAACTACTTCAACGCCGACGCTGGATACAATGTCGCAAAACTCCAGTACGACGGCTCCTACGGTAACGAACTCTGGGCGCTCAACCGCGTCGAAATGGTCCGCTACATCCTCAACTCCAACAACCGCCGCGCCGGCTGGTGGGTCAATGCCCCCAACGGCAACAATGCCTCCGACCAAACAACCACTGCCACCTACTTCACCGATGTGATCAGTGCCGACGACAATAACACCATCGGCCAGTGGGTCCTCGATACCACTATAGCCCCTTACCCCATCCTCAAACCCCGCTACGACAACAACCACAACCCCATCCAGTACCCATCCATCATCAACCCCGACTACGAGGCCAGTTGGCGCAACACCGCCAACGCCTACGAGGGTCGCCGCCTCTCCGACTGGGGCACCAACGGCTACCTCGCCGTCACTGTCACCAAAGGCGACAAAGGCAACGCCATCACCACCAACCCCACCATGCCCATGCAAATCTCCATCACCGACATGGACACCCTCGCCTATGACTTCAACTACGCCAAAATCCAGCTCCCCTACTTCCAGGACATCTTCGGCACCGGTTCCAACATTCAAACAGATGGTGGCAATGACTATATCGTAACCGGCTGGAAAATAACCTCCATCACCAAGGATGGCCAATCCTACACATCCACCTACGTCACCCAAGACTCCATCGATGACTTCGCCTACAACTATGCCAACCGCAACTCCATTATCAAAGACCTCTACCACACCTTCACCAAATCCACCGACGCCTATGGCAACACCCTCGGGGTGCAACAATCCCCTGCCCGCGTCTTCGCTCAAGGCGGCTACTTCAATGTCCCCAATGGCGTCACAGCCATTACCATTGAACCCTATTGGGGTCGCGCTTTCTACCTCAAGGAATCATACAACGACGTCTACTACTATGACCAAGGTGGCACGGGAAGCGATCAAATAGCTACAAGCGCTCTGTACAAAGCAGACAACAACATCTATGGCGCGGCAAAGATAGACCAGTCCACCAACCAAACCATCTACACCAGTCTCAGCACCCTTTTTAATGCCTTGGAAGACAACAAAACAGTCTACGACCAAGCCATCGTTCTTCTCACCGATTTTCACCTCAGTGATAATACTAAAAGTTCTCAAACACTGAGGGTCGCGAAATCTTACACTGTCACTTCCATTGATGTGGACAACAACCACGAACCAGACCACGTCTTCTATCACTACTTTGCTGATCGTTGCCGTTTCAGCCCCATTCGTTTCGACAACATCGTCTATGCCGACCTGAGCATGGCAAGCATCGCCAACGGCGGTAGCAAAATGGCACGACATTTGGGTCTTACTCGACCCACTGGTCACTACGAAATCACCGAAACAGCCATGGCCCACTTCTACCAATTTGAGTACAATGGGCCGCATGATTCACCTTACAAGGTGAAGTCACCTTTTATTCTTAATGGCGGTTATTTCGATCACATCACTTCAACCCGAGGCTTCTCGCCGATTGACCAAACCCTATACATCCATATGGGTGGTCATGTCTACCACAAGCAGTTCTCCCCCGCCAACGACCCCAATGGTGAAGATAAAAGATACACCTATCGTTGCCCTGTCATCCTCACGGGCGGCGAATACAAGGAACTCTATCTCTCGGGCTGCCTCGAGTCTAAGGCCAACAACTGCACCTACGATGCTATTCTCTACGCCTCTGGCGCTCGCATCGGCACCTACGCCTCAGGCGCCTACGAGAAAATCAACGCCAACGTAATCATCAAGGCCGACCACATCATCGCCCACGACTTCTACGCAGGCTCTATCTCACCAAATCCCGATTATTCCCTCAAAGGCGCTATCACCACCACCCTCGATTATTCCATCGTCCACAATGTCTTCTGTGGTGCCAACAAGTTCGGCGACATGGTATCCGGTAAGGATGTCATCACCAATGCCACAGGCACCACCTTCAATATCATCTACGGCGCAGGCTACGGAGGCAACGCAAAAACTATTTTTAGGGAACAGAATATACAGTATACCGTAAACGACCTGTATAGTAATTTCAAAAATTACTACCAAAAGGGTACTCTGAAGTCAGGCTATGGTATCAACACGGACTATGCAATGGACCTCTTCCCCTGGTCCAACAGCAACCAGCACTGCGGCCGCTTCTACAACTACTATTCCAGTCTCTCCCTCGCCTCTGCCAATAACGTCACCACCACCCTCACCGATTGCACTGTCCTCGGCAACTACTACGGCGGCGGAAACCTTGGCCAGGTGAAAAACACTGCTAAAAGCACCCTCACCAACTGCACCATCTACGGAGACGTCTTTGCAGGCGGCAACGCCGCTACCGCACCCCCAGCAGTCGTCTACGAAAAACCCTCCACAGACAAGTACCCCCAGTTCGTCGGCGGCGTCTACATCAACCTCGACAAGAACAAAAACGCCACCTCCGCAAACTACGTCTGGACCAACACCCGTCCCAGCGGCGTGAGCAACACCACCTACCTCTGGACCGATGCCACCACAGGCGTCAACTACATCTACGCAGACCGCGCAACTGCTGACCTCAGCACAATTGGTGTCTGCAAGAAAACCGACCTGACCCTCTCGGGCAACACTGTCGTGTATGGCTCTGTCTATGGCGGCGGCAACGAAGCCGAGACGGGCGACCCCGCCGTGGCCAACAATGATAATCTGAAGCCCAACCACTACACCACGGTGGTGGTGAAGGACAACGTACACGTGGCGGGTGACGTGGTGGCTGCCGGCAACCAAGGTAAGCTGACCGGTTCCACCTCCCTCACCATCGGTGCCGCCGACGGCGACACCGACATAGACAAGATACCCTGGATTGAGGGCGACGTCTATGGCGGCGCCTACAGCGCGGATGTCGACGGCTATTCCAATATCCTAATCTACGACGGTATCCTCGGCCCCGTCTACGCCGGCGGCTATACCGGCTCGGTCTACAAAGAGTCGAACCTCAAGGTCCTCGGCGGCCGCATCGGCTACATCAAGGACACCGTGATGACGGAGAATAATGTGAAGACCGTCACCGCCAAACCCATCGAGGTTCCTCTGGGCGAGCCCCGCAGCTATTATGGCGTGTTCGGCGCCGGCTTCGGCTTCGGCACCACGGTGGGCAAGTGTGCCCACGTGAGCATCGGCTCGAGTGCTACCACTGGCGACGATGTCCAGCACACACATATCTATATTAATGGTTCTGTGTTCGGCGGCGGCGAGGCCGGCCAGGTGGGTGCCGGCTTTGAGGTATACCACGGCAGCACCGTCCCTGAAGGTTACTGGTACGTCGACGGCGAGGCTGGCACCTACAGAAAACTCAAACCCGTATCCGAAGGTGGTAATGGCCCTGAACCCAACGCCCCTGGTAACGCGCATAGCTTCCATGCCCAGTTCTACAAGCCCACCTTCGACAAGACCACTGTCAGCATCCAAGCCCCCGACAAGGCAGAGAACTCGCTGACAACCAATATCGCGGGAGCCGTCTTCGGCGGCGGCCGCGGCTACTACATCATGGAAAACGAGGATAACCCGGGCACCTACAGCAGCACGCTGAACACCTTCAAACTGGCCATCGCCGGCGCCGTCTATGGCAGCACGGAGGTGACCATCGGCACAGAGGACCAGAAAGATAAGGCGAACGGCATCAACATCGGCTCGGTGTCTTACTACACCGACATAGACACCGCCCAGAAGTACCGCCTGATAGACTTCGACAACATGCGCTCCAGCGCCACCTTCTGGGACGAGAACCTCTATGTCTATGACGTCGACAGCCTCAAATATGTCATGCTCAACCCCAACAGCAGATCCTATCACCACGTGAAGACCCGTACAGGCGGCTCGAGGGAGATTCCCATCTGGCTCAACGAGGTCTACGAGGATGTGATGTACTACCTCAACTCGGGCCGCGCCTCCGTGGTCGGCGGCGGTGAGATGGGACCCGTCTTTGGAGACAAGATCTTCACCTGTGGAACGGAAAAGAACAACCTCACGTCCTTCAACTATTATGAATCGGACGGCACTACAAAACAGACTCGCTTCGGCACCACGGCCACCACGGGCAACACCGTTGTCAAGATATATTCGGGTACGCTGGGTGATATCTGTGACAACGAGGTGAACGGCTGCGTGTACGGCGGCGGCCTGAATGCCGACGTCGACGGCACGAGCACCGTCACCATCGACGGCACCGACGCCTGGGTGCGCGGCGACGTGTATGCCGGCGGCTGCATGGGTTCCGTCTACGGCTATGGTCGTGCCCAGGCCGGCGACGAGGCCATCACCACACAGCAGAACCTCCTCAAAGGATGGGTGCGCAACGCCCACGGCGGCAGCAACCTCGCCATGCATGGCCGAGGCTGCAACAGCAAGCTGGTGGTGGGTGAAACGAATGGCAACAACGCAAACCTGCTGGTCAGCGAGTCGGTGTACGGCGCCAACTGCATCTCGCCCTCGCTGGGCACCGCGGAGGTCGAGATGCGTTCAGGCAACATCGGCTTTGTACGTCCCAACATCCCCATCAATATCCAGTATACTGACGAGCACGGCAATGTGACGCGGACAGACGCCATTGCGTCGGACGGCAACACCCCCGTTGTCAACGTGCAGCAGAATCTGGCATACGAAGGCAATGTCTACGGCGGCGGCTTCGGCCCCGAGGCCCGCGTGCGTGCCACCAAGGTCACCGTGACGGGTGGAAACATCCGCAACGGCGTCTTCGGCGGCGGCGAGTTGGCTCCCGTCATCGAACTGGCCGAGGAGGGTGCCACATACGCCACCACCGACACTGCCACCTACCTCTATACCGTGGCCGACGAAGCCACCTCGCAGTACAAGACCAAACAGGTCAGATATGTCATATATAATGAGACTGAGTCTGTCGGCACCGGCACCGAGACTCGGGTCAAGCCTGTGGCCGATGTCACCGTCAGCGGTGGCCACATGGGCATGATTCTTGGCGGCGGCCGCGGCTACACCTACTTTATGAACACCTTCTCCGACGCTCCCGGTCTGGTGGCCGGCGACACCCGCGTGACCATTACTGGCGGCGTGGTGCGCAGCGCCAGAGGCGACACTACCTATTATGAGTCAGACCTCGGCGGCGGCAACGTCTATGGCGGCGGTCTCGAAGGCGAGGTTACCGGCAACACCGAGGTGACCATCTCGGGCAACAACACCATCATCCAGGGCCGTGCCTTTGCCGGCGGCCGCGGCTACCGCGACGCCATGCTCGGCGACCGCCACTCGGAAGAATGGCAGCAGATCTTCGACCGCGCCACCGTGCGTGCCGGTGCTGTCCATGGCAACACCTCCATCACCATCAGCGGCAGCTCGACCACCCCGGTGGTGGGCAGCGGCATCTATGGTGGCGGCGAGGGTATGAACTACCTCTGGAACTCTACGGACAAACACGACACTGTGGCTACCGTCTATGGCAATGCCACGGTCGACATCAGCGGCGGCATGATTGGCGGCGGCTACACGAACGTGGGTCTTGACAACGCCATGAACGAGCGCGTGGACAACGGCAGCTTCGGCGGCGGCCGCGTCGCCTCGGTCTGGGGCACAGCCAAGGTCCATGTCCATGGCAACGCCAACGTGGCAGCCCTCTATGGCGGCAACGACATCTCGGGCAAGGTGCACGGCAGGAACGGCTATGGGTTCCCGAGCGTCCACAACACCAGCAGTGGCGCCAACATCGGCGACTCGACCGAGACCTATATCCTTGTCGACGGCATGCCGCGCATCGGACGCCTCTTTGGCGGCGGTAACGGATACTACCCTGGCTACTATCAGGATATGGCCGGTGCCGACTGGCAGCTGGCATACCTGCAGGCAACCCCGCCGGTCCAGAGCAAGACCTACGTCGACATCAACATGAATGCCACCTCCCTCAACAACGGTGTCCCCACCGCCGCCTTCATCGGCGCAGCCTTTGGTGGCGGCAACCAGGCCAAGGTGGGCACGGCAAGAGTGATGCTGCACAACTCGGGTCTTGTCGACACCCTCTTTGCCGGCGGCAACAGCGCCACGGTCACAGAGAAGGCCATTGTCAAGACTTTCGCCACTGGCACCATTGGCAACACTGCACAGTTGGCGGCAGGCTACAACGTCAAACTGCTCTTCGGTGGCAACAACAAGGCGGCCATGTATATCATGCCCACCCTTGACCTCCGCACGGGCATCTTCGACCGCGTTTTCGGCGGCGGCAATGCCGGAGCCATGAAGGCCAATATGACCGACGTCCTCGACGTCCTTGGCAACCCCATCGCCAACCCCGTGAGCACCTATGTGAGTATCAACTCCAGCAACGTGACTGTCCGCACCGCCCTCTATGGCGGTTGCAATCAGGCCACCGTCGACGGAGGCACCTATGTGGCCATCCTCAACACCTCGAACGGCACGGAGAGCCAGGCTGCCAACACCTATGGCATCTACCAGCTCTTTGGCGGCAACGACATCAGCGAGCGCGTGGCCACCACCCGCGTGGATGTCATCGGCGGTGTGGTCCACAATATATATGGAGGTAGCAACGGCTACTACAACTACACCCCCATCCCCGGCGGCTACAAGGCCCTCGAGGGCAACGTCATTGTGTCGATTCTCAACAGCGGCCGTCCCAAGGTGGGTGACGCCCATGTCAACATCTGGGGTGGCACTATCAACTCGAGCGTCTTTGGCGGCGGCTACGCCGGCGACTGCGAGAACACCCACGTGGTTGTCGACGACCGTGTGCAGATTGGCGAGACCGCCTCTCCCGCCAGCGTCAGCGGCCGCATCTACGGTGGCGGCTACGGCATCCTGGAGAATGCCCTGCGCGCCAACAACGACGCCACCATCCAGCGCAACACCATCGTGGTGGGCAATGTCACGGGTCTGGCCAAGACCGACCTCTACCACGTCACCACCCTCAGTGAGGGCAACACCTACGCCTACGGCGGCGGCTATGGCGGCGATGTGAACAACACGCTGATCACCATGCACCCCGAGTGGGATAAGGACCTTGAGGCCCTCTATGGCGGCTGCTACGGCTCCAATGTGGAAGGCACTGCCCGCGTGGTGCTCAACCCCTTGACCGACGTGGCGGATGAAAGCCATTTGAACGTCAACTACGTCTACGGCGGCAACGACTATACCGGCACGGTCAACCACAGCACCCTGACCATCAACAGCGGCCGCTACCGCAAGGTCTTTGGCGCCGGCAACGGTGTCTACGGCACGGTGAATAAGTATGGCGTCTACACATCCAGCACATCCAGCCCGAGCCAAGCCAACGGCCCGGCCAATGAGGCTTCCGATATCAAGGTGCGTGTGCCCAACAGCAAGTACCCCGTGGTCGACATCTATGGCGGCGACTTTATCGAGAACGTCTATGGTGGCGGCAACCTCGGCACCTGCAAGGTTGACACCAGTGCCACGGCCCACAGCCTGCTTGAGGATTATGCTTTCGTACAGGTCAACATCCACGGCGGCACCTTCCGCAACGATATCTTCGCCGGTGCTGCCGGACAGAGCGGCATGAACCCCCTCATCAACGGCCTCAAGGTCCTCAACATGGACGGCGGCATTGTCACCAACAGTGTCTACGGCGGTACTGAGAGTGTCAACGACGGCTATCCGTATGAGTGCGTGAGTGACACCAACACCACGCTGCGTCCTTCGAGCATTCTCAACTTGGTGGGCGGCGACATCGGCATCAACGTCTATGGCGGCGGCTACCTGGGCCAGGTCTACGGTTCGGTGTATGTCAACGTCGGCAAGGATGCCGTCGAGAAGTGCCGCGCCTACAACCGCCTCTATAACACCACCCACAACTACAACCAGCAACCCTTCAAGCCTGTCTTTGCCACCACGGCGCAGCAGACCCACAACGGCGACACCCTGCTGCCCGCCGACCTCTTCCTGCGTGCCTCCATCTACGCCGGCGCCAACTGGGGTTCGGGCAACACCAACTATACCTTCAACACCCCGGGATTCTACGGTGGCGAGTGCCGCATCCGTATCGACGGTAACGGATACAACACCACCGCCGAAGGTGGCGGCACCGTCAACGACCTCCCGGCCATGGCTGTGAAGTACTCCCTCATCGGCGCCGGCACCTCCTGCGAAGGCGGTGATGTGCTGCGCGACATCCGCGTGCTCAACTACGGCGTGTGGGAGAGCGGTTCAAACTGTAATGTCTCCAAAGACCTCAGGTCTATCCAGCGCGCCGACAGCGTCGTCTTCAAGCATGTCGCCCTCGCCCTCACCGGCGACCAGGATGCCTACTCGGCCTATCCCTCGTCGAAGTTCTCGATGACCCGTTGCGATAAGGTGGTCTTTGACGGATTCAACGTCCTGGAGCTCGAGAAACCTGCCGTGAAGATTGGCGAGCTGGCTTTCCGCACCAATACCACCCTTCTGAGTGACGAAGGCAAGGGAGACCTGCTGGACGGCACCGAACTCGACAATATGCGCGGCATTATCAATACCTATGGCACCTGCACGGATGGCTCCGACCATACCAGCATCACTACCGAGCTCTGCTCCTCGGTGACACCCATCGTCACCGCCACGGGCAACAACTACTCCACCATCCTCGTCAACAACGGTGCCTATATCGATGTCTACGAGTCGGATGGCAACACGGTGCAATATGGTGCCGTGCTGGGCTATGGTTATCTGCGCGCCCAGAGCGCCACACAGGCCATCGTCACCGCCCGCGCCAAGACCGACGAGGTCAACATCACCGATGGAGGCTTCCTCGGCGTCTGCCGTCTCGACAACGAGCAGGATGAGTCCACCCACGCCATCACCGAGTTCCACTACGGCAACAACGGCACCGACGAAACCGACTACCGCGCATGGAAGTTCGGCAGGGGCACTCGTATGCGTCAGGTCACCGTCGTGGCCCACACCGACACCACGCAACTGCCCAACAACTATGGCCTTTTGGTCGATACTATAGGAGGTGGCGCAGGCACGGTCCATCTCGGACTTGTGGTGGCTCCCCTCGAGTTGCCGCCAGCCGACATGGGCAACTACTACGTCATCGACGGGGGCATCACCGTCGACCAGGAGAACCGCGAGCTGATGCTGACGCAGTCCTCCTTCATCCCCACCAGTGATGCTGCCCACATGTCTACAGGAGATTGGATTTCGTCCGAGAATGGCGCTACAGTCGCAACTTCAGCTATCAAGCAAATCGTTCGTGAAATCACAAGTGATCCTTCCCACACCTTCGGCCTCACCATCGGCAAGGGTGCCAACTTCAGCTCCAGCACGCCTTCCGGCGGTTCAACTTCCATTGCCAGCAATGCAGAATGCCGTACGGCCATCTACAGTACGCCATTCTTCGAGAGCACGCATGGCTATGCCACCACCACCGTTTCTGGCAGCGAAAATGTGGTGCCCACCCTCAATGTATACCTCACCTACGACCCCAGATTCTCGACTACGTTGATGGGCGATATCACGTTCACCCTGCGAGAATTCAACAGCAGTCATGTCGAGGTGGGTACCGTGGATGTGACCATCTCCATCTCGACCATCCTGACCGAGTTCAAGGACCAGACCTACGAGCTCGTGGCCATGAAGAACGGTTTCGACAACCACGTCTACTCTCGCAAACTGATTCTGCCGGCCTCTATGCGCCGCCGCAGCCTCTACCTCTCCGACATCGAGTGGGAGCCCCTCTCCGTTCAGACTAGTCTCGACACCAACGGTACAACAGAAAACTTCGGCTTCACCACTGTCGCGAGCGCTACCTCCAACCGCGCCAACCTTGGTGAGAACACCTTTGCCCTCTCTGTCCGTCCCACCGAGGACCTCTCCAACACCCTGACCACCACCCTCGGCTGGTACCGCATGGATGTGGACGACCTCGATGTCCGTACCATGTCTGCCGTTTCAGGCGACAGCCGTCAGCCCTACAGCGTTGAGCCTGCTGCTCAGACCACCGGACGCAAAATCCACTATGATGCCAACGGCGGCAAAGGCCTTCAGATAGGTATCCTCGACGGCCGCAGCTCGGCAGGCTTCGACATGTCGCTCTACTACAACGGCGACCAAGAGTACAGCACCAACGGCATCCGTGGCCGCGTGAAGCTCTACTTCAAGTACTACAACCAGAACGTCACCGGCAGCAATGCCCACGACGAGGGCAACGCCGAACAATTCACCCTCACCCTCTATGTGCGCACCCGTATCGGTGCCGACACCATCTACCTCTGCTCGGAGCCTTCCATCACCCGCGACGGCATCACCCTGTATCCTCACGGCGAGGCACCCAACACTGGAGGATACACAGACCACAAGCACTACCCCAGTGGTTGGCCGCAGGAAGACAACTATGAGGGCAAGAACCCCCGCCAGTATGTCCGTTCGTTCGAGCGCGCGCTGAACCCCAATATCTATAAGGCGGGCGACGTCATCTACATTATCGGCCCGGTCGACATCGACGGCCGCAAGAACCTCAACATCCACGGAGCGGAATACAACTTCGTCCCCGTGATGCGCTACCCGGGGTCGCACTTCATGTTCCCCGGCGATACCTGCGCCTACCGCGGCCCGCTGGTGCGCCTGTCGCAGGAGGGCAAATTCTCGACCGAGAATGTCTTCTTCGATGGCCGCATGGTCTCCAGCCGCAAGAGTTTCTCCACGACACGACCCGATATCCTGTATGATTCGGTGACTCGCAACGGCACTACCTACTATGCCTATGGCGAAACCGCGACACAGCCAGGTTCGGGTTGGAAACAGGACACCCTTGCCGCGACAGCACCCATCTTCGAGGTGAAAGACGCCGGTGTCCTCACCCTCGGCAACGAGACCGTGGTGCGCAACAGCTGGAACAAGAATGCCGGCACCAACGAACTTCTCGGTAGTGTGGCATTGATTCACCAGCCTAACTCCACCTACACCCTGCCTGAAGACGCTACGACGTATCCTGCCCATCCGCGCATGGTGGTCACCAAGAATGTGGATATCTATAATAACGTGGTCGGCTCTGCCGGCGGCAATATCCCCACAGGTGCCATCCACCTCAAGAAAGGTGTCTTCCAGTTGGGTGTCACCACCAAAGGCTCGGCCAAGCAGAGGGCCTCGGAAATCCACATCGAGGACAACTACGAGGCCAACGGCATCTTCTGGACCACCAACGTCACCACTGGCAATCCCCAGGCGGTCGCCATTCCCACCGAGGGCACCAACGCCTTTGCCAAGGCCAATGTCTACCTCAACCACGCCAAGCACAACAACAGCGAGGTGGAGGACGACATCAGCATGGTGGTCTCCTTCGCCGACGAGCAGAACGCCGGCAGTCGCATAGGTATCAGCAAGGAGTTCCCGGGCCTCAACCCCCTCGTGCGCGACACCATCCGCATTGCCCAGGTCACCAACAGCTATCCCACTTATGCCGCCAACGCCAAGGCCAACAACATCTTCTTTAACGATAAACGTTTCGCCTCCTCCAAAGATGCCAACGTCTTCTACCACTCCTCCATTGCCCCCACGACGATCTTCTTCCAGCGCTGCGCCACCTTCCAGAAGCAGCTCTATGAGGATGCCAGCCACAACAGGCAGGTGCTCTACACCTATGTCGACGCACAAGGCGAAGGAGCCGAAGATGACGAGACTGTCACCATCCTGCAGCAGCCCGTCCTGAGCTACCACATGAACAGCCTCTCGGCCTGTCCCGACGGCACCGACACCGTGGTCTACAGCGTCCACGGCGGCTTCTACCCCTACACCTACAGCTGGACCAGCGGCACCACCGACCTCGGCACGAGCACCACGCAGTACTCCAACGCCCAGATCAACGAGGCCATCGGAGTCCATAACTACGACTTTGCCGTCGCCTCCAACAGCGACACGCTGGTACTCTCCAACATCCAGAATGCCGGCACAGGCACTACCACGGCTTACAATTACACCGTCACGGCCACCGACATCGCCGGCTGTGAGCAGACCAAGGAGTTCACTGTCAACGTGCAGCGCGTAACTACCGGTAACTCCAGCCTCACGCTCAACGATCATGTCTCGGACAATAACTATGCCTGGGGCAACACAGCCTCAGACCACACCGAGGTGGCCGCCCGCACCCACAAGGGTCTGCATCTCCTTGCCGGAGTATACCCCGAAGCAAGTTATGGTAGTGTGACAGGCACGATGAATGGCAGTATTGTCAATCTTGGCACACCTTACCTCAATGACAATTCTATCACACCTGATGTCTCTCAAGCTACCCTCCTCTGCCCGGGCGACGCCATCACGCTGAATGCTAACCCCACAAGCGGAAATAGCTTCATCCAATGGGATTTCGACCCCTACGATGTACCCAGCACCGTCTTCGTCATGCCCAGCAACAGTGGTATGCCAGGCAACGATGCCAGCGTCATCACCATCAACGCCTTCTTCGGCCCCGCCAACTACTGGAAGGATGTGGTGACTACTCAACCGAGCACCTTTACTACCGACTACTGGGGCACTGTCCATATCCACAATGCCAACGACCTTGCATGGCTCATCAGCCTGGCCAACGGCTTCAACGACCAAGCCCCGCGCGACTTCTGGTACGACTCCATCATCATCCACAACTCGAGCGAAGTTGGCGCATACGACATGATGGCACACCTCTGGACGCCCCTCGGCACCAGCCAGCATCCCTTCCGCGGCCGCATGTTTGTTGAGAATGACGTTGTCATCACGAATATCATCGTCAACGAACCCAACATGGACTATGTGGGCTTCTTCGGCCACACCGAGAATGCCGTCATCGAGAACCTCCACATCAACAACAGCGTCTTCCACGGCGGCCAGTATGTGGGTGGCATCACGGCCGACTCGAAAAACGATGTCATCACCAACAGCAGTGTGACCAACCACAGTCCCGAGGACGCTACGTCGGCGGGCTACGGTGAGAATGCCATCTCCGACGGCGGCGACGACTACACCATGATTACCACCACCTACTGCAGTGGTGGTCTGGTGGGTACGGCCGAGGGCACCACCATCGCGAACTGCGAGGCCCGCGCCCGCTACATGGGTGCCGCTATCTACAACGGCGGTATCGGCGGATGGGTCAAAGACGTGACTGGAACCAACTGCGCTGTGCGCTCTATGCCGCGCATGTCGTCACTTTATAGTGGCGGTATCTTCGGCTACAGCACTGCCAGCACCCCCAGTTCGGGTTCGAAGAATAACAACGGTACCCGCATTGTCAACAACTACGTCTACTACAACTACACGGACGGCTCTGTGACCCGCGCCGGCGGCCTGGTGGGCTATGCCAAGAACACCATCATGGCCAACAACTACGTCTATGGCAGCAGCAAGGGTGCCTCGGTCTCCGGAGCCATCGGATCCACCATCGACGACGGCGTCCACATCGAGAACTGCTTCTATGAGCAGGGCTTCGACCACCAGTCGTTTGGCTACTACAGCACCCTCGACACCACGGCCATCACCACCTTCTCGGGTTCGGGTGCCCACGTCATCCTCACTGACACGCTGGGCAACAACAGCAACCTGACCCGCCAGCTGAACCGTTGGGTCTATGCCCACGGCGGTAACCACAACTACTGGCGTTCCGACACGGCAGACGTCAACAACGGCTATCCCGTGTTCGGCAATCCTGAGTACCAGCAGCTGACGGACATCCAGTATGTGGCGTCCTGCGACAGCTTCACAGTGGAAGGCACCGTCTGCACGGAGAGTGGCACCTACCAGTACCACGCCGTCGACAGTGCGGAGTTCACCGACACACTGGTGGTTCTGCACCTGACGTTGAACTATAGCGAGTTCACCGAGCTGATGGATACCATCGGCGCGGGTCAGGACTACGACGCCTACGGCTTCCACTTGACAGCCACGGAGCTCGACCTGATGCGCGAATCGATGCAGCAGGAAGGCACTGTGACAGTGGTGGTGACCGACACGCTGCAGACCCTCGCGGGTTGCGACAGCGTGGTGACCCTCTACCTGACACTGAGCACGACAGGCATCGCGCCCGTCGACGCCCATATCAGTGTGAACGTCTATCCCAACCCGACGACGAAGAACGTCACCGTGGAGGCCACGGGCCTGCAGACGGTGGAGCTCTACGACGCTGTCAGCCGGAAACTGCAGACCGCTAACACATTATCACAGTCACACACTCACTCATTAACCCTTGACCTGGAAGGCCTGCCCGCAGGCGCCTACTACCTGCGCATCCGCACAGAACAGGGAACTATCATCAAGAAAGTTGTTAAACGATAAGTACTGCACCTAAAACATCACGACTTATGAAAAAGCTCAAGTATACTAAACCCGAAATCGTGACAGTCACCTTCAGTGTGGAAACGGTGATGACCTCATTGGCATTTGGTTCAAATCATAGTTCCTTGTACCATGACTATGAACGTTACAAGTATGGCAATGATTTCGGCACCGGCGAGACCTATGGTTCTTACACCGACGCAGGGGGTGAGTACTCCACTGGCAGCTGGTAACCTTCATGCCCTAAAAGAACTAATTGTGTAACATATCAAAGACATCAATATGTATAGAAAACATTCCGCGCTTATGCGCATACTGCCGGCGATGTTCCTCGTAGCAGGCCTCGCCACCGGCTGTCAGAAAACCATCAGCGACTTCGAGATTCTGGCCACCTCGGAGGCAGCCGACCCCGGCGATGCCTCCAAGACCCGTCTGGTGGATGAGCATCTTGTGTACTGGGAAGAAGACGACACCATCTCGTTCAACCAGGTGGGCAACGTTGATAATTTCCAAGCCAGGTTTAGTGCCAAAGGCGAAGGTGATGATAAAGATATTAATGCCGTTTTCAAAGTGGCTGAAGGAATCAAGGTCTCGCTCGAAGGAAAGTATATCGCCCTTTTCCCCTACAATGGAAACAATATCCTGAAGGATGGCGATGTCCAGATTGTCCTCAAACCGGAGCAGGGCTACCGCGACGACAACTCTTTTGCCCGCAGCGCCTGCCCCATGGTGGCGTACGGCGGATTCAAGGACGAGACGGACCATGTGGTGCGCCTGCTTTTCCACAACCTCAGTGGCCTTGTGCGCATACAGGTCTTCAATACCGCCCCGGGTGTCCCGACGGTCAATCTTGAGAAGATTACCATCACCTCCAACGGCACCCAAAAACTATCCGGAACCTTCAAGGTGAACGACTACACCCAGTATGCCCCTTACCTCAGCGGAGGCAGCGGCAACACTATCACCATCACACCTTCCAGTCCGATAGCTATTCCTAAGGAAGGTCTGGCTTTCTATGTCTCGCTGCCCGCTACGCATGGAACACGCACCGTCAATTACACTGGTATGACCATCAAGATAGAGGCCAATGACGGAAATAGAGGCAAGTTGGTGATGCAGCGCGGTATTGAGAACATCCCCGTCCGCCGCAATGGCATTACCTATATGCCAGCCCTGAATGTCGAGAGTTGGTCGCAGAGCAGTAGCGGCGGCAGTGCCACATCGGGCATCAGTGGCTGCGGCACGGCTGAACGTCCTTTCTTGATTTATTCGGCGGCTGACCTCTGCAAGGTGCGTGATATATGCAACAGCAACACTCCCGTCCTCAACGGTGTGGCGCTCACCGGTGAGAATAGTCAGTATGTGCGCTTCAAACTGATGCGTTCCGATATCATCCTCGACGACATCAACTGGACTGACAATATCCACGACTTCTATTGCCAACTGTTTTACTCCGCCAACACGAACAACTCCACTCCCGGCATCACCAACAACAGTAGCCTGCCCATCATTAGAAACTTGCATGGCTCGGTGTTGGGTCTTGCGGTCAAAGGCGGTTTCAACAAGTCGCCACGAGAGGGCGACACTGCCCAGTACTCACCCCTCTGCCATACTGTCGAAGTCTCTGGTTCGTTGATGAACTGTGCTCTGAGCAGTTCTGCCGAGTATGTCTACACCCTCGGCAACCTGGCTATCGCCGGCCTCTGTGTCTATAACAAGGGTCTAATCAGCGGCTGTGGTTGCCGTGGCAAGATGGGTGCCACCAAGATCAGCGGCATCTGCTATCAGAATCAGAGTACCGGCACCATTGAGAAATGCTATGCCGCATCGCCCATGCAGGCTACGCCGCACAGCAGTGCCCAGGAGGTCTCGGCAGCAGGTATCTGCTTCAATAACTACGGCACCGTCAAGGAGTGCTACATGGCTGCCAACATCAACAAGAACAGAACCCGCTGGGGCGGCATTGTCTACAACAATTCGGGCAAGGTGGAGCAATGCTATCTCGATGCCTCCGGCATCATCCAGTCCACCGTTGGCGTGGGCGGAATCGTCTACAAGAATGAGGGTGCCAATGCCGAGATAGATTACTGCTGGTCCGACGCCGACCTTATCGACGTCACCACTGGCGGCGCGGGCGGCGTGGTCCACACGATGGTCAGCGGCGAGGTGCGCAACTGCTTCCGCGGCTGCGGCATGGGTGGCATCACTTGTCGTGGAGGCGCCACGGGCGGCGTGGTGGCATATATGCAAGGCGGCACGATTGCCAACAGCTACTGCTACGGTGACATGACCCAGTCCACCGTCTCGCAGAAGGGTACCTTTGCCGGCTCCATCAGCGGTGGCACGATTGTGAACTGCTATGGCATCAGCTGCATCGGCATTGACAATATTGTCGGCTTCTACGGCGTCAAGAGTGGCGGCACCATCAGCAGCTGCTATTCGAACATTGAGAACAGCGCCAATAACGTTGACGGTGTCACTGTTTCGGAATCGGGTTTTGCAACCCTTCTCACCTCCCTCAACGGCTGGCATCCCACCACCGCAGAAACCTACCGCAAGTGGGTCGCCGCCTCGGGCAGCAAGCCTCCCATCCTCTCGCAGAAGAAAGAATGGCTGACAATAAGCAAATAGCCGACGCAGACTGCTCCTTGACATTCGGAAATCAGAATCCTTGACATCATGTGTACATATAACATCACATTAAGCGACTCTCTCATCGAACGGGCACGTCCGGCTATCGGACGCGACACAGACATTGCCCAGTGGATGCAACTCCAGATGGAGGCGCTCTTGACCCGTCTTGCAAACACACCAAGGGAAACAGAGCGTCTGCGCCCTTTCACAATGAAAGAGATAGACGATATGCTCGATGAGGCGGAGGGCGCTTTCGATTCGGGTGACTACCTGACGAATGAAGATGTTTTTCACCGCAGGAGAGAATCTGTGGCTTTATGAAAATCCGATGGCATAAGCGGGCCGTTGCCCAACTCTACGAGGTGGAACAGTCGGTTCTGAAATTGTCAGATATGCCGATGATGGGTGCTCTCGATCCGCTATTTGCCCATAGGAAGCGGGCTTACCGCAGCATTATTGTCAGGAAACTCAACAAGGTTGTCTATTATGTCGACGGCGGGGTTGTCCATATCGCAGCCTTTTGGGACTGCCGTCGCGAACCCAGGAATCAGGCTGCACAAGTGAAATAATTAAAGGTATTTCTTGTTATATCAAAAAAAGTTCGTATCTTTGCACTCGCATCAAGCAAAGAAATATCAGTAGAAAAAGTAAACAACAACATCAATAACAATCGTTTAAGAGCCACTGCTTAAAACGGCAAAAAGAACCCAAAAACATGAAAAAAGGAATCCATCCCGAGAATTACCGTCTTGTTGTCTTCAAAGACATGTCCAACGACAACATGATTCTGACCAAGAGCTGCGCCGCCACCAAAGAGACCGTCACCTATACCGACGGCAACGAGTACCCTGTGGTGAAGTTGGAAATCTCCAACACGTCGCACCCCTTCTTCACCGGCAAACTGAAACTCGTCGACACCGCCGGTCGCGTCGACAAGTTCATGAGCAAGTACAAGAAATACGCCAAGAAGTAATTGTAATTTGTTTTAGTTTTCATCTTGAGTCCCGCACCTTTGGCGCGGGACTCTTGTTATATTGGAAAAAATGTGTATATTTGCATTCGGGAGCACAAAGCACCCAGTATGGTAAATAGAAAAGTAACAGATTGTTAAGTCTTATTAAAACCCTTCACGACTATGAAAAAAACTATTCTTTTCCTGATGGCCCTCTGTGTGGCCGGAACGACCTTTGGTCAGAAGTATTATGTCTGCAGTGGCACGGGCAGCAACCGCAACGATGGCAGCAAAGCTTCCCCCTTCAAGAACTTGCAGAAGGCTCTTGATGTGGCCGAGAACGGCGCCACCATCTATGTGGCAGAAGGTAACTACTACGGCCTGCTGAACAAAGGCAACATCATTATCACCAAACCCGTGACCATCATTGGCGGCTACAACAGCGACTTCACCGAGCGCGATGTGCTGAAGTACCGCAGCATGGTGCAGCCCACCCCCGCCTCCAACGGCACGGCCAGCGGCCAGGGCACCATCCAGCTCAGGAGCATCAAGGCCCCCACAGAGAAGGTGGTCATTGACGGCCTTATCCTGGACCGCGGCAACTCCATCGCCTATAACGTCAAAGGCGACGGACGCCCCGAGGGCGTGGCATCGGCACAGATGAACCCCATCGGCACTGCCGGCATCGGTGGCGCCAACCTCGACGAGAATGTCTCCACCACCGAGACGGCCATGATCTACTTCGATGGCTACCAAGGCGTGGTGAACCAAATCAACGTGGAAATCAAGAACTGCGCTTTCCTCAACTGCCCCAACTACGGTATCGTGGGCATGCTGAACGAGGGGTCGCTGACCATCGACAACTGCATCTTCGTGAATGTCCGTATGGCTACCCTCGACGTGCGCGGTGCCAATGCCAAGAAGGTCATCCCCATCACCTTCACCAACAACACCGTGCTCTTCGTATGGTCCCGTCTGCGCGACCTGGCCGATATGGGCTATGGCTACCGCATGATTCCCGGCACGACCAACACCATCAGCCACAACATCTTCGGCTGCGCTTGCTTTGCTGCCCTCGACCGTACCCATGTGGACAGCAACAAGGAGCGTGAGGCCATGCGCAAGGAGGCTGTGACTGACAATATCTTCTTCCTCAACCGCCAGGCCGACCTGACCATCCCCGGCGGCGGCATGTTCATGCGTGTCAGCGCCACCGACTTCGACGATGTGGAGCAGCTCGACAAGGTGTCGGGCAACAAGGTGCTCACCGACCCGAAGCTGCTTGACGGCAAGGTCGACAAGGCCTATCTGGCAGGCTTCCTGAACCTCAAGTCGTCCAGCACGATGAATGTCAACTACGGCAGCGCGGCCAATCAATTCCGCTCGGCCATGGGCATGAACCTCCAGGGCACTGGCAGCACCACGGCATCGATGTTCGCCAACCGCTACCCCTGGGAGGAGGCTCTGAAGCTCTTTGGTGCTGTGCAGGGCTATGGCGCTCAGACAATCAAGAACTGAGAAGTAAGAACCAAGAGGTAAAAGCCAAGAAGTAATATGCGGAAAGTCTTTGTCACCCTGCTCCTGACGGCCTGCGTTGTCACGGCTTCGGCCCAGAAGAGACCTTGGGAATATTCCCTCACCTTCGGCGGCGAGTTGAAGTCGGGCAATGTCAACACTTTTGTCTTCAATAATAAAGGTGGTATCGAGCGCAACGACAGCCTCCTCTCCCTCAGCGCCAACTACGGTATCATCTATGGCATGAAGGACAAGGAGACTTACGACAAAGGCTTCACCGCCACCATCAAGGCCGACCTCTGGCAGTACGACCGCTGGTCACCCTTCATTATGTTCTCCTACCTGAACAACAAGTTCAAGGGTTTCGAGTACAAATTCAACGGCCTGATAGGCGCCAAGTACCGCATCTATACCATCCCCGGCAGGTGCGACTACTCCATCTCGGCGGCATACGTGCAGGAGTGGGTGGAATATTTCGAGCAGGACAGGCACAACGAGCGTCTGCGCCCGAAACTGTCGCGTCTCTCTCTGCGCTTCAAAGTCAAGCAGAAGATCAGTGACGTCGTCTCTATCCTCCACATGACGTTCTACCAGCCCTCACTGATGGAGTTGGATGGATTCAAGAGTTTTAAGGAGGACTATATCATCACCAGCACCACCTCGATACAGAACAAGATAAGGAGGAACATCTTCCTCGACATCAACTTCGACTACGAGTACCGCAGCGTGGTGCCGGAAAAGGTAAAGAATACGGATATTATCACCTCAGTATCCCTGAGGGTAAAGTTCTGAGAATATGAAAAAGACTCTCTTCTTCATTTTGGCCCTGGGTTTGTTCTCCTCTCTTCCCGTCGCGGCACAACAGAAAGGCAAGGTCGTCAGGCATGACCGCGAGGAGGAGACGGACACGGCGATACTGAACCGTGTTGCCGAATGGCAGGACCTGAAGTTCGGCTTTATGGTGCACTGGGGCATGTATGCCCAGTGGGGCGTGGTGGAGTCGTGGAGCATCTGCAACGAGCCGTGGATTACCCGCGAGGCCAAGCCAGGTGTCAGGACCACGAGGTCGGGAAGAGTCATCTACGATAGCTACAAGTGGAACTACCGGCGGCTCAACAGGTCGTTCAACCCGAAGAACTTCAATGCCCGCCAGTGGGCCGCCTTGGCAAAGGAGGCGGGGATGCGTTATGTGGTGTTCACCACCAAGCACCACGACGGCTTCTGCATGTTCGACACCAAGGAGACCAACTACAGCGTGACGGGTCGCGAGTGCCCCTACAGCAGCCAAGCGCAGCCAGACATCACGCGCGACGTGGTGGAAGCCTTCCGTGATGCAGGGATGTGGACAGGACTCTACTTCTCGAAGCCCGACTGGCATAGCCCCGACTACTGGGCTCCGGAATGGTGCACGCCTGACCGCAACGTGAACTACGACATCCAGAAGTACCCCGAGCGGTGGGACCGCTTCAGACATTTCACCTATAACCAGGTGAGGGAGCTGACGCACAACTACGGCGATATCGACATCCTCTGGCTCGACGGTGGCTGGGTACGTCCGGAATGGAGCATCAACGACGAGTCGCGTGAGTGGCTCGGATGCTACCGCCGCGTGCAGGACATCGGGATGGACAGCCTGGTAGCCATCGCCCGCGAGGAGAACCCCGACCTCCTCGTTGTGGACCGTTCGGTGGGCGGACGTTACGAGAACTACCGTACCCCAGAGAAGCAGGTGCCCAAAGAGCCGCTACCCTATGCGTGGGAGACTTGCATGACGATGGGCGACAGCTGGTCGTATGTGCCGAAGGACAACTACAAGAGCACCACCCAACTCATCCACCTGCTGGCCGACGTGGTGTCGAAAGGCGGCAACCTGCTGCTGAATGTGGGACCCGACGCCGACGGCAACATCCCGCCAGAGGCTGTGGCAAGGATGAAAGAGATAGGTGCCTGGCTGCGGGTGAATGGCGAGGCCATATTTGACACGAAACCCCTCCCTCCCTATGGCGGTGGCCGCGTCTGCTACACGCAGAGCAAGGACGGCAAGCATAAATATGCCATTGTCCTGCTGTCAAGACCCGCCGGACAGGCGGAGGTCTACCTCCCTCCATGGGTGAAGGATGTGCAGATTCTGGGGAAAAAGGAGGGCGTCTCCAAGCAGTTGTTGAAGTATCAGGACAGCATGCGGGTGACGATTGTGTCGACCGAGGTGATGCATCATGCCATCGTGCTGGAACTCTATAACTAATGTGTTAATGTGTCAATGTGTAAATGTTTGAGTGGCTGCCGCCCCACTTACACATTCACACATTCACCCATTCAATCATTCACTTATAGTATAGCCTGCTGAGCGACTCCTCGGCAAGGTATTGCCTTGCTACCATCTGGATGTCGTCGGCGGTGACTGCGAGGATGTCGCGGCTCATGTCGTCGAGGGTGTCGACCCGCTCGAAGTTGAGGAATGCCTTGCCGATGCTCTGCATCTCGTTGAGGGCAAGATCGTTGTTGATGGCCATCTGCCCGATGAGCTGCTGCTGGGCCGCACGCAGCTGCTGCGGGGAGAGTGGGACATCGCGCAGGCGGCGCAATTCGGCAAGGATGAGTTCGGTGCTGCGGTCGGCGGCGCCGGAGTCCACGCCCGCATAGATGTAGAAGAGGCCCGCGTCGGTGAAGGGGACATACTGCGACTCAATGGTGTAGCAGAAGCCCTGTTTTTCGCGCACAGCGACGTTGAGACGGGAGTTCAGGGCAGGACCCCCGACAATGTTGTTGAGGAGCGTAAAGGCGGTCTTCTGCGTGTCGAAAAGGGTAGGGGCGGAGCCGCCGATGAGGAGGTGCACTTGATGGGTGTGCTTGTTCACCGTGGCGTTGAAAGGGGTGAATTGGCTGTCGCGGGACGACACACTCCTCCGCCCTTCGGGCACCTCCCCTAACTTAGGGGAGGAGTGGGCGGGAGCCGTTTGTATTTTTGGCTGCTCCCCTAAGTTAGGGGAGCTGTCAGCCCTGCTGACTGAGGAGTGTGCCAAGAAGTGTTTCTCGCAGAGGTGGACGAGTCGGGAAAAGTCGATATCGCCCACAGCGCTGACGACCATGCGGTCGGGGGTGTAGTGGTCGCGCATGAAGCGGCGCAGCATGTCGGGCGAGAAGTGCTTGACATTGCGCTTGGTGCCAAGGATGTTGTGGGCGAGGGGATGGGCGCCGAAGATGCGCTCCTCGAAGTCGTCGTAGATGAGGTCGGAAGGGGTGTCGCGGTAGAGGTTAATCTCCTCGATGACGACATCTTTCTCTTTCTCTATTTCGTGTTCCGGGAAGGTGGAATGGAAGAGTATGTCGGCGAAGAGCTCGAGGGCGCGCTCCAGATGCTGAGAGAGGACAGAGGCATAGACGCAGGTCTCCTCCTTGGAGGTGAAGGCGTCAAGTTCGCCGCCCACGCCGTCGATACGGTTTCGGATATGGTAGGAACGGCGGTGTTCTGTGCCCTTGAAGACGGAGTGCTCGATAAAGTGGGCAATGCCTTCCTCTGCCCCGCGCTCGTCGCGGGAGCCGACGTTGATGTATACGCCTACGTGGGTGACCACGGAGTGGTTGGGGCTGCAGATGATGCGGAGACCGTTGGGGAGGGTATGCGTGAGGTACATTGTTCAGTTGAGAGTTGAAAGTTGAAATTGTCTGTCGCAGTCTTAATTCCTCATGCCTAATTCCTCATTCCTAATTAAAAGAGAGAAGGGGAGGGTGACGAAGGTGATGCCCGCGAGGGTGGCGAGGGTGTTGTCAGCCATGAAGGAGACGAGGACTATGACGATGTGGGCGAGGAGAATTGAGAATTGAGAATTGAGAATTGAGAATTGCCGCAGGCAGCGCACGAAGAAGAAGGCGATGATGAGAAGTCCCACCCATCCGAAAGCCACGAGGAAGGTGAGGTATTGGTTGTGGAGGTGGAAGTTGGAACCCGCCAGAGGCGATTGGGTCTTGCGAAGCTCATCCTGAAGGGCTTGCTGGATGCCGCCGGTGCCGTAGCCGAGGAGGGGCGCGCGCCGGTGCATCGTCCAGCCCGCGCGCCACAGCTCCAGCCGCTGGAGGGTGGAGAAGTTACTGACGCTGCGGAAACAACGGTAGTTCTCGTACTCGTAGAAGAGGACGTAGAAGAGCTTGCGGGGGTCGCGCTGGAGGTATACGGGGTTGGCGACGCCGTGCTCGATGGCGGCCACGTCGTCGGGCGTGAGGTGCGTCATGCCGAGGCTGTCCTTGGTGGCGCCGATGGCATTGAGGTAGCGCAGCAGGGCGGGGTAGACGGTATAGCCCACGGGGGTGAGGGAGTCGAAGGGATAGTCGCTGAGCTTGCGCCACTGCTCGCGCATCTCCTGCTCGCAGACATATTGGTGGACGTAGTTGCCGTTCTCGATGAGGCCGTCCTGCCGGTGCAGGTAGGGGTTGCCATTGGCGGTGAGGGGCGGACGCACGGCGTCGGTGGAGGGGGTGCGGAGGGTGTAGTACTCGTGGTGGTAGTAGAGCGTTGCGCCGCCAATGGCGAGCCATGCCGCCACTCCTGCCGAGAGGGCGAGCCAGCGCACCTTCGGCGCGAGCCGACGCCAGCAGGCGAGGGGCATCACCAGCGCCAGTACCAGAAGGATGATGATGGAAGTGTAGGCATGGATGAGGAAGATGAAGAAGAGGAACCAGAGGACGAGACACACTCCTCCGGTCCTTCGGACCACCTCCCCTAACTTAGGGGAGGAGTGGCTACCGCGGTTAGATGCAGAGTCAGAAACAAGGTGTATCTCAGGCTGCTCCCCTAAGTTAGGGGAGCAGTCAGCTTTGCTGACTGAGGAGTGTGTCAAGTCTGAAACCAGCAGCAGTACTATGCAGAAGCAGAGATGGAGGCCGAAGCGGATGTGCGAGATATGGGGGACAATGTCGCGGTAGGGGAGGTCCGGAATGGTGAGGTAGCGCACGAGTCCCACGATGGTCATGGCGAAGACCCCCGCGACATAGCATGCCGCCACGCAGAGTCCCTCGCGCCGGTCGAGTGGCTTCGAGGTGAGCACCACCAACGGGATGGCCAGGAAGGGGAGTCCTATCTGGAGGACATAGAGCGTGTGGGAGAGGTCGCGGGTGCCGATGCTCCAGATGAGTGTGACCCCGGCGACGGCCAAGATGGCATGCAGGGGGCGGTTGTGGCGGAAGTCTGAGAACTTCTCGCGCCAGTTCCATGAGAGCACCCAGTTGGCGAAGAGGAAGACCCACGCCATGTTGGAGAAGAACACCGAGGTGGTCATGCTCGCCGCCAGGCCGCAGAGCAGGAAGATGTAGATGTATCTATGAATCCTACTTCTCACCTTTCAGCAGGGCGTTGTACTGGTCGGGATGGGTGAGGACCTCGATGGCCTTGAGCACATCGGGATCGTCGACGAGGGAGCCTTCGATGCGCCCCCTCTGATAGTAGTAGCGCACAAGGATTTCATCGCGCAGATAGCGGCTGATGTCTTCGCGGTTGCGCATCAGGTCGTCCTTCTTGGCGTTCTTGAAGGTGGCCTCCAGCTGGTCGAGCTGGTTGTTGATTTCGTCGATATAGTTCTCGTCTTTGGCTACGCGGTGGAGCTCCTCGAAGAGCCGTTCAGTGTAGGTGGTGTACTCGTAGTCCTTGTCGGAGAGGAACGAAACGAAGTCCTGATAAATCTCGTCGGTGATGCGGAAATCGCTGGCGGAGGGGATGGTGGGGTGCTCCTTGACGTATTTGTTGGCGTATTGGAAGAAGAGGAACTTGTTGTAGAGGGCCACGGTGAGGAGCGAGCTGGGGGCAATCTCCACCTCAATGTCGGGCTCGATGCCGAAGCCGTCGTAGACGGTGCGTCCGTTGCGGGTCTTGAAGGCGGTCTTGAGCGAGTCGGGCACCTTGACGGCGCGTCCGTTCTCGTCGCGGCGGCTGTAGTCGATGGCCTGGATGCAGCGTCCGCTGGGATTTGGAGACGGTGACCTTCATCTGGTTGTTGTAGGGCATGGGGAGGATGTTCTGCACGAGGCCTTTGCCGAAGGAACGCTCGCCGATGATGACGGCGCGGTCGAGGTCCTGGAGGCTGCCACTGACAATCTCGCTGGCCGAGGCGCTGTGCTCGTTGATGAGGACCGCCACGGGGATGTTGAGGTCTTCGGGTGCGTGGGTGGTGCGGTGTTTCTGGTTGCGTGAGGCCACCTTGCCCTTCTGTTCCACGACCAGCTCGCCACTCTTGACCCAGATATTGACGATGTCGATGGCTTCGTTCATGAGTCCGCCGCCGTTGCCCCTTAGGTCGAGGATGACGCCCTTCATGTTGGGGTTGGCGCGTTTGAGGTTGACGAAGGCTTCACGGACGTTCTTGGCGGCATCCTGGGTGAATTCGGTGAGGCGGATGTAGCCGATGTCGCCGGCCACCATGCCACTGTAGGGCACGTTGGGCATGTGGATTTCCTTGCGGGTGAGGGTGACGTCAAAGGTCTTGCCGTCGCGCTCCAGCGAGAGGGTCACGGTGGTCCCTGCCTGTCCGCGCATGGCGTTGCTCACGTCGGTGGTTTTCTTGCCCTCGGTGCTCTCGCCGTTGACGGCCAGGATGCGGTCGCCTGCCTTGAGGCCTGCCAGGTCGGCGGGCATGCCCTCAAAAGGCTCTGCGATATAGTGCTTGTCGCCCTCTTGATGGATGAGGGAGCCTATGCCGCCATACTGGCCGAGCATCTGCATCTTCACATCCTCCATGTCGCTCTCGGGGAAGTAGTTGGTGTAGGGGTCCATCGAGGCCAGCATGGCATCGATGGCGGTCTTGATGGCCTTGCCGGGGTCTACATCGTCGACGTAGTTGGCGTTGAGGGTCTTGTATACGTTGGCGAAGATCTCGAGGTTCTTGGAAATCTCAAAGCCCCTGTCGTTCTGGGCATAGAGGGAATTGAGAATTGAGAATTGAGAATTGAGAATTAAAAGGAAGACGAGAATCTTTTTCATGTGGCTATAGGGATTACTTCTTAGTTCTTACTTCTTAGCTCTTATTTCAGTTAAAGTCGGCGACGTTGAGGTCCTCGGGCGAGACCATCCACACCACGTCGCCGGGTTGGAAGACGGTGTCTGCCACGGGATTGAGCATGTAGTCTTTGCCGCGCTCGATGGCGATGACCATCGAGTGGTGCTTGTCCTTGAGGCTGGCCTTGCGGATGTCGAGACCCGCCAGGGGGCTCTTGTCCTTGATTTCAAGTCGGTAGATGTTGATTTCGTTGTCGGAGTGGTCGTGGATGAGCATGTCGGGTTCCACCTCAATGTCGGAGCGCACATGCGCAAGTTGGTCCTCGTTGCCGAGGATGGTGAGCCGGTCGCCGGGCATGATGAGGAAGTCTTTGGAGGGGAGGTCGTGAATCTTTCCGGCGCGCTCGATCGAGGCCACATTGACGCGGTAGTCGTTGCGGAAGCCGCTTTCTGCGAGGGTCTTGCCCACGAGAGGCGAGTAGGCTGTCACCGTCATGCGTTCCATGCTGAACTTCTGCTCCAGCGACTGGGGTATCTTGAACGAGTTCTGTGCCTGCCGTTGGTTGAAGTTGCTCACAAAACGCTCCTCGATGCGGTTGTACGAGTCGGTGGCTTTGCGCGAGAGGAGGATGACGACCACGGCCACGATGGCGATGATGATGACCAGGCCGATGGCGGCTTTCAGGTAGGCCGAGACAACGAATCCCACGAGTGCCACGGCAATGAAGTAGCGCAATGCCAGCAGGGGGATGACAGCCACCTGGCTGCCGTGGTAGGTCTGCAGCATCTTGCGTATGCGTTGACGGTTCACGCCCTTCACCGCCAGCGCCCAGAGGAAGGGGGCCATGACAAGGAGGGTGACCAGAAGTCCCAGCAGGTGTCCCCAGATGGCGGGGATGCCCCATTCGGCAAAGAAATCGTCGATGAGGGGCTTCAGCAACAGGCTGCTGAGGAGCGCGAGGGCCATGAGGATGAATCCGTAGATGATGATGGTGACCAGCTGTTTGGTCACGAATTGGGTGACGGCCTTGTCGTGTCCCGTGTTCTTGGTCGACGAGCTGTATCTCTCCAACGCCATTTTCACCTTTCTGGGCAGTTTTCGGTCGGCCAGCTCGAAGGCGGGTGTGCCGGCCTTAATCATGTAGGGGGTCACGAAGGTGGTGATGATGGAGACCGACACGATAATTGGGTAGAGGTTGGGGTCGATGACGCCGAAGCTGAGACCCAACCCTGCGATGATGAAGGAGAACTCACCTATCTGGCAGAAGCAGAAGCCTCCCTGCATGGCGGTCTTGAGGGGTCTGCCGCTGAGAAGGATACCCGTGGTGGCGGCGGTCGACTTGAATACGATGACTGTGGCGGCAATGACCAGGATGGGCAGCCAGTACTTGACCAGCACCTCGGGGTTGACCAGCATACCCACGGAGACGAAGAACACGGCACCGAAGAGGTTCTTGATGGGCGTGATGATGCGGTGGATAACGTCGGCCTCGATGGTCTCGGCCAGGATGGCGCCCATGACGAAGGCGCCCAAGGCTGTCGAGAATCCCGCGAAGTCGGCCAACACCACCATGCCGAAGCAGAGTCCCACGGCCACGATGCACAGGGTCTCCTCGGTCATCCATTTGCGCATCCAGCGCAGGAAGGTGGGGATGAGGAAGATGCCGAAGGTGAACCACACCACAAGGAAAAAGGCCAGCTTGACGATGCTCAGTCCCAACTCGCCTCCGTTGAAGCTCTTGCTGACGCTAAGGGTCGACAGGATGACCAGCAGTAGGACGGCGATGAGGTCCTCCACCACCAGCACGGCCGTCACGGTGCTGGTGAACTTCTGCTGCTTCAGTTTCAAGTCGTCGAACGACTTGATGATGATGGTCGTCGACGAGATGGAGAGCATGCAGCCGAGGAAGATGCAGTCCATGTTGCCCCAGCCCAGCAGGTGTCCCACCATGTTTCCAATGAGGAACATGATGGCCAGTTCGGTGAGGGCTGTGATGGCGCCAGTGGCTCCCACCTTCTTCAGCTTCTTGACGCTGAACTCCAGACCCAGGGCGAACATCAGAAACACGATGCCGATGTCGCTCCAAACATGCAGGTTGGTGGAGTCGGTGATGGCGGGAAACCAGGGGAAGTAGGGCCCGATGAAGAATCCAGCCACGATGTATCCCAACACCAGCGGCTGCTTGAGCCACTTGAATATAACGGTGGTGATACCGGCGGTAATGAGGATTATCGCGAGGTCGAGGAATATGGGAGGTAATGACGACATATAGCCCTTAACGTATGTCGCGTCTAATTATTGCCTGCCCAAGGAAAAAAAAACTTTTGTTCGCACGCGCAATAAATGCGCGTCGCGCGCGTTATGGCAGGTATGAAAAGACTAATCTCCACAATGGCCGTTTTTTGCTGCCTGCTGACCTTTATCGGAGGGCCGCAGGCCGCCTCGGCCAAACCCAAGAACTCCTACGAAATCACCCTCAAGATAGAGGGTGGCAAGGACACCATGATGATGCTGGGCTGCTACTACGCCCGCGGCAACCAAGTGATAGACACCGCCTACCGCGACAGCAAAGGCCGATTCTTCTTCTCGGGCGTCGACACGCTCCCGTGGGGCCTCTATTTCTTCGCCAACCCCGCCGGCAACTATGTCGAGTTTGTTGTCTACAAAGAGAAGCCCTTCTTCACCTTCGAGACCAAGGAGGACGACTGGACCACCAACATGAAGGTCAAGGGCAGCAAGGAGAACGATTTCTTCTTCGACTTCCACCGCATCGACGGGGCCCTCACCCGCGACCTTATGAAGAAGCAGCGCACCTTCGACTCCGCCGCCTTCGAGGCCTACAAACGTCAGGAACTCCTGCGTCTCGACTCTATTAAACACGACCTTATTGTCCGTTTCCCCCAGCGGATGCTCTCCAAGATGATGCTTGCCACCGCCGAGAACGATACACCCGAGGTCGACGAGAACGGCGACTCGCTGACCCTCAACCAGCGGCGCGACTACTACCTCCACCACTACTTCGACAACCTGCCCCTCGACGACAATTTCTATGTCCGGACTCCCAAGGCCGTCTTCTACGACCGCGTCATGCCTTTCTTCGACTCCTACCTCAAATACGCCCCGCCGGAGGTTATCAAGGAGTTTGTCGACACCGTCATGCGCAAGGCCCTCAAGGCTCCCGACGTCTTCCAGTACCTTGTCATACGCCTCACCGAGAAGTACCTCCAGAGCAACGTCATGGTACACGACGAGGTCTATGTCTACCTCGTCCAGAACTATTTCGCCACCCCGGCCAATTTCTGGTCCTCGCCCTCGGGCATCGAGAAGGAGCTGATCCGGGCCAACAAGTGGGAACGCCTTCTGGTCGGGCACCAGGCCCCCGAGCTCATCCTCTACGACACCCTTCACCATCCCCACTCGCTCCATGCCATGCCCAACCGCTGGAAGCTCCTCATCTTCTGGTCGCCCAACTGCGGCCACTGCAAGCATATCATCCCCAAAGTCTACGAGATATACATGGCCAACCGCGAGAAGTACGACCTCGGGGTCTTCGCCATCCTCAGCGAGCCCGACGACAAGACCCGTGTCGACTGGCACAACTTCCTTCGCGACAACGGCATCGACAGCCCCACCTGGATTAACCTCGACGGCGGCGAAGCCAACGTCGACTGGCACGATGTCTACGACATCACCTCCACGCCGCAGATATACCTTCTCGACCAGTACAACATCATACAGGCCAAGAAGCTCAGCGACGGCAATCTCGAGCAGGTGCTCCGCGCCATCTGTGGTAGCCAAGAAAAACAATAAACACTATACCCTATGAAAAAACAATCCCTTTTAACCCTCTGCTGCGCAGTCCTTCTGCTGACGGCAGGATGCAAGAAAAACATGGAAAACCCTTTCTTCACCGCCTGGGGAACCCCCTATGAGATTCCCGACTTCCAGAAAATCAAGACCGAGCACTACATGCCCGCCTTCCAAGAGGGCATGGAACGCCAGAAGGCCGAAATCGCCGCCATCGTCGACAACCCCGAGGCGCCCACCTTCGCCAATACCGTCGAGGCATACGAGTACAGCGGCCAGCTCCTCAACGAGGTGGCCAGCGTATTCTTCAACCTCAGCGAGTGCGAGAACAGCCCCGAGATGGAGGCTATCGCCGAAGAGGTGACGCCCCTCCTCTCTGCCCACGGCGACGACATTGCCCTCAACGCCAAACTCTTCGCCCGCATCAAGGCCGTCTACGACCAGCGCGAGAGCCTCGACCTCAACCCCGAGCAGATGCGCCTGCTGGAGGAGACCTACAAGGGCTTCGTCCGCAACGGCGCCAACGTCCCCGAGGAGCAGCAGGCCCGCTTCCGCGAGCTCAACGAGCAGATTGCCTCCCTCACCCTCCGTTTCGCCCAGAACGTCCTCAAGGCCACCAACGCCTACAAGAAGGTCCTCGACGACGGCACCGAGGTGACCCTCTCGCTGCCCTCCTGGGAGCCCTTCATGCAGACCTGCCCCGACCGCGCCCTGCGCGAGGAGGTCTGGACGGCCTACACCACCCGCTGCAAGGGCGGTGAGTTCAACAACCTCGGCATCATCGACACCCTCGTCAACCTCCGCCTCGAGCGTGCCAACATCCTCGGCTTCCCGACGCATGCCGACTATGTCCTCGACAACACCCTCGCCAAGACCCCCCAGAACGTCACTGACTGCCTGATGCAGATCTGGAAGCCCGCCCTCAACCTCGCCAAGCAGGAGCGCGACATCTACCAGAAGATGCTGGCCGCCGACGAGTCCGGCGCCAAGCTGCAGCCCTGGGACTGGCGTTATTATAGTGAAAAATACCGCGTCGAGAAGTACGCCCTCAACGACGACGAGGTGCGCCCCTACTTCTCCCTCGACAACGTGCGCCAGGGTGCCTTCGACGTGGCCACCAAGCTCTACGGCATCACCTTCCGCGAGAATCCCGACCTGCCCACCTACGACACTGAGGCCCATGCCTTCGAGGTCCTCGACGGCGAGGAGGTCATCGGCATCCTCTACATGGACTTCCACCCGCGCGAGAGCAAGCGCAGCGGCGCCTGGATGACCGAGTTCCGCGGCCAGAAGGTCGACCAGCAGGGCAACAACGTCATCCCCATCATCCAGGTGGTCTGCAACTTCACCAAGCCCACGGCCGACAAGCCCTCGCTGCTCAACTTCGACGAGAGCGAGACCCTCTTCCACGAGTTCGGCCACGCCCTCCACGGCCTCCTCAGCAAGTGCCACTATCCCTCGCTGGCAGGTACCAACGTGCCGCGCGACTTCGTCGAGCTGCCCTCGCAGGTAATGGAGAACTGGTGCCGCCACCCGCAGGTGATGAAGAGCTACGCCAAGCACTACCAGACGGGTGAAGCCATCCCCGACGACCTCATCGCCAAGATTGCCGCTGCCCAGACCTACGGCCAGGGCTTTATCAACACCGAGCTCCTCGCCGCCTCGCTCCTCGACATGGCCTACCACGGCATCACTGCCAAGCAGACCGTCGACCCGCTGGCTTTCGAGCAGAACTACCTCGACGGCATCGGCCTCATTCCCGAAATCATCAGCCGCTACAAGAGCCCCTACTTCCAGCACATCTTCACCACGGGCTATGATGCAGGTTACTATAGCTACACCTGGACGGCCATCCTCGACCACGACGCCTTCGCGGCCTTCGTCGAGAGCGGCGACCTCTTCAACCCCGAGCTGGCCAAGAAGTTCCGCCATATCCTCGAGAGCGGCAACACCATCGACCCCATGACCATGTACCGCGAGTTCCGCGGCAAAGACCCCAGCGTGCAGCCCCTCCTGAAAGACCGCGGCCTTATCTAAAACTATAAAGTAAAAACTAAAAACTAAAACCTGCGACAGCCACTCCTCCCCTAAGTTAGGGGAGGTGCCCAAAGGGCGGAGGAGTGTGTCTTTCAATTCTCAATTCTCAATTTCCATGGATACTCAACGTAAACTCACTCGCAGCACCACCGACCGCAAAGTGGCCGGTGTGTGCGGCGGCTTGGGTCAGTATATGAACTCCGACCCCACTGTCATCCGGCTCATCTTTGTGCTGGCCTGCCTCTTGGGTTTCTTCGGCATTGCCGCCTACATCCTCGCCTGGCTCGTCATCCCCGAAGAGAACACGCTCCAGCGTCAGTGATTTGTCACATAATGATTAGCCAATGAGCACCATGCAAAAAAATAATGATATTCTTTTAGTTCTCGTTCTCGCCTTCGTCTTCATTTCCGTTTTCTTCACCCGCTCCATGCGGGAGAAAGACGTGGAACGTCTAATCCCACTGGCCGAGGCAGGCAACGAAAAAGCCATGCAGAACCTCATGCTTTATAGCGACACCCTCGTCCCCGTGGATGTCCGCGAACACTATATGCAGGTTCTCGCTGAGAAAGGCAATCCAGAGGGGCTTTACACCATTGTCAGACCTTCGAGGCTACAGTTCCAGGATATGCCTTTCTACGACTATAAGCCCGAGAACGTCAAATGGCTGAAGTACGGTGCCGAAAAGGGCGACCCTTATTGTCTTTACATGATGTCTGGCTACTACGACAAGGAGGGGCATCGTGACACGGTCTTGTCCGACAGCCTCATGCAGCAGGCCGCCGACAGCGGATATGCCAAGGCACGTCTCTATATGTTCTGCCAGAATCACAAAGGGAATATCCTCGCCCGTCCCTACTTTGTATTCCAGCAGGTGTGGAACGGCCCGGCACGCGACTATGCCCTGTTCCCGCGTTTCTCCAACGCTCTCGTCCATTTTTCCATAGACTTCTTCGGCAATTGCTTCAAGTCGCTCTTCACCTCCCGCTGGTGGCAGTCGCTGCTGGGCATACTCTTCATGATTTTGGTGCTTCTCGTGGGGGGCTTGTATCTCATCAGCCTCAAGGGGGAAGAGAGAACATCGGCAATGGTCAGCGGTGTCTATGGTTGGCTAAACTGCTTCATCCTGCTGTATCAGTATGTCGGAAGAGGCGCTGAAGGCTTCCTCCGCGCCACCGACACTATCTTCCGCTTCACCCACCAGCCCGAGGCTTTCAGCACGCTCTCCTATATGTCTGTGTGGGCCACCTGGATATGGGCACTTACATTTGTCTTCTGTTTTGTTGTTGCCATCCTCGGCAGGAGGGGCAAGGGACTCAGTGCGAAGGGGTGGATACTCTTTGTACTCAAGTTCCTTTTCTCCAATTTCCTTGCCTACTTCCTGCTCGCTTCCATGGCGATGTTCAGTCGTGTATTGGCCTTTATTTTTGGGCTCGTGGTGGCGGGTTTCTTCCTCGTAGGCGACAGAAAAGTCGACGTCGACGACAAAAAGGTCAATGACTCTTGGCAGTACTGGCGCAATCAAAGGAAAAAGGAGAATGCCGCACAAGACCTCCGGAAAAAAGAGGAGGAGAGAAAAGAATGGCGCCGCCGCGTGATGGGCCACAATTGAACAACAAAGAAGGCTGACGCAACCGCGCCAGCCTTCTTTGTTGTTAATTCCCCTTTAGGTAGGGACCGGTGACGGAGGCTGGGGCTTCGGACATGGCTTTGGGGGTTCCGGCGAAGATGATGTCGCCGCCCATGGCGCCGCCGCCGGGACCCAGCTCGATGAGCCAGTCGCAGGCCTTCAGCATCTCGATGTTGTGCTCGATGAGGAAGATGCTGTTGCCCGCCTCCACCATGGCGTCGAAGAGGCCCAGAATGCGCTGGATGTCGCCCGCATGGAGGCCGTCGGAGGGCTCGTCGATGATGAAGACCTTGCCCTCTTCGCGCAGGTAGGATGCCAGCTTGAGGCGCTGCAGCTCGCCGCCGGAGAGGGTGGAGAGCGACTGGTTGAGGTGGAGGTAGCCGAGGCCGACCTTCCTGAGCGGCTCCAGCTTCTCGGCAATGACGCTTCCGGCGAAGAGCTCGGAGGCCTTGTTGGCGGTGAGGTCCATCACCTCGGCGATATTCATCCCCTGAACCTTGTAGGCGAGTACCTCCGGCGAATAGCGCAGTCCGCCGCAGGCCTCGCAGGTGGTCTCGATGGCGTCCATGAAGGCCATGTCGTTGACGATGACCCCCTTGCCCTGGCAGACGGGACAGCCGCCCTTGCCGTTGAAGGAGAAGAGGTCGGCCTTGGTCTTGTTGGTCTTGGCAAAGAGTTTGCGGATGTCGTCGGCGACGTCGAGGTAGGTGGCGGGGGTGCTGCGCAGGCTGATGCCGATGTTCTTCTGGCTGATATAGACTATCTCCCGTCGCCTTCCGTCCCCGTGCATCTCTGCGGCGCTCCCGTGCATTTCTGCGGCGTTTTCGCCGCAGCCAACGCCACCGCGCGGCCAGGCACCGCGGAAGCACTCCATCAGCGAGCTCTTGCCCGAGCCCGCCACGCCGGCGATGCCGCACATCACGCCCAACGGCAGCCGGACGGTGAGGCTTTTGAGGTTGTGGAGGTTGGCGTTCTCAAGGAGGAAAAACTCCCTGGGCGTGCGGACCTTCTCCTTGATCTTGCCCGACTCGCGGAGCATGGTGCCGGTGAGCGTTTGGCTGTGCAGCAACTCGTCGTAGGTGCCCTCGAAGACCACCTCGCCGCCGTTCATGCCCGCGCCGGGGCCCATGTCGATGATGTGGTCGGCAATCTTGATGATCTCCTTGTGGTGCTCGACGAGGATGACGGTGTTGCCGTGGTTCTTGAGTTTCTGCACCGATTTCTGCATCAGCAGGATGTCGTGGTTGTGGAGCCCCACGCTGGGCTCGTCGAGGATGTACATGACATCCGAGAGGGGTGAGTTGATGTATTTGGCTATTTTGCAGCGTTGTGCCTCGCCGCCCGAGAGGGTGCCGATGGCGCGGTCGAGGGTGAGGTAGCCGAGGCCTATCTCCTCCAGCGCCGCCAGCCTTTCAATCGTAGCGTGACGGATGTCCTCGGCCAAGGGGTTGTCGATTTTCTCTATCCACCGGCGGCAGTCGCTGATGCTCATGGCCGTCACCTCGGCGATATTAAGTCCGCCAATCTTGCAGGAGCGTATCTTCTCGTTGAGGCGCGTGCCGCCGCAGTCGGGACAGGTGCCCATGGTGAGCATGGGGTTGAGCACGGAGGCGTGCAGCAGTCCCTCCTCCGAGTTGATGATGCTGCGGTACATGCGGGGGATGAGGCCTTCGTATTTGGCCGTCTTGGGCCAGTTGGCGGGCGGGTTCTTCAGCTTTATCTGCGGCGAGTTGAGGAAGAGGTCGAGTTCCTCGGGGCTGTAGTCCTTGATTTTCTTGTCGAGGTCGAAGAGGCCGCTGTGGGCGTAACGTATCCAGCGCCAGCCGCCCTTGCCGAAGGCGATATAGTGGATGGTGTCCTCGTCGTTGAGGCTTTTGTCGAAATCCACCAGCTTGTGGATGTCCAGCTCGCGTATCTCGCCCAGGCCGCCGCAGCGCGGACAGGAGCCGGAGGGGTGGTTGAAGGAGAAGGCGTCGCTATAGCCCACAAAGGGCTTCCCGATGCGCGAGAAGAGCAGGCGCAGCAGGGCGTAGATGTCGGTGTAGGTGCCCACGGTGGAGCGCGAGTTGGCAGCGGGCTTGCGCTGCTCTATGACAATGGCGATGGGCAGGTTCTCAATCTCGCCCACATGAGGTCGCCCGTACTTGGGCAGGTACTGCTGCGTGAAGGAGGGGAAGGTGTCGTTGAGCTCGCGGCGCGACTTGGCGGCGATGGTGTCAAGCACCAGCGACGACTTGCCCGACCCCGACACGCCCGTCACCACGGTAATCTTTCCCTTGGGAATGCGGACGTCGACATGCTTGAGGTTGTTCTCCGTCGCGTCGCGCACGATGATATAACTGTTGTCGTGGGTGTGTTCCATGGTTAAGTGTTGATGATACGGTTTGCCATCTCGTTGAGGGCCACGAAGCGGTAGCGCTGCGAGGTTACGGGGATGGGGGTGTAGGCGAGGTGACGAGCCTCGGCCTTGTGGCGCAGCGTTGCTTCGACGGCGGACTGGATGGCGGGGTCGAGGAAGGCCTGATCTGTGGGTTCCAACAGCAGCAGCTGTCCTTTGGCACATGCCTCGAAATAGACGCCCCCCGGCTTGTAGTAGTGTTCGTGCGGCGACCCCTCCTTGGGGAAGCCGTCGTTGAGCAGCACCACCAGCGGAAAGCCCTGCTCGCGCAGCGTGCGGGCGACGAGCTTCTCACCCTCGCTGATAGCCGCCGTGTAAGTGACCGTCCCGTTGTGTGCCGCTGCCAGCGTCGCCAGCAAGCACTTCTGCACCTCCTGGGGGGTGGCGATCCGCGACATCTCCACCATCTGGCGGTCGGGCCAGTCGAGGAGGAAATGGTTGCCCAGCGAGGTGAACTGCAGGGCGGCGACCTCCGTGTGGCGGTGCAGCTTGAAGAGGTCGGGGTTGTGGGTTTTGAGCCATAGGCGGCGAGGGTTGTCCTTCACATAGTCGATCATCCGCCTCAGCTGGCCGGGGGCGTGGAGGATGCGCTCGTGGTAATGGGCGGGGTCCTGCTGCCAGATGCTGCCCCTGCTCGCAAAAATGCGCGCAAAATTTTTGCCCATCTGCGCGATCATATCATGAAACTGGTTGTCAACCTGAAAAAAGTTTTCCACGGCGTTTTCCCCGCTGTTCGCGTGCATTTCGGCGGCGTTTTCGCCGCCGCTCCCGTGCATCTCGGTGGCGTTTTTCCCCCTGTTTCCGTGCATTTCGGCGGCGTTCTCGCCGCCGCTGCCGCCTCTGGTTGCCCATCCGCCGCCGCCCACAAACATCTCCTTGTAGACCTTCGTGCAGCCGCTCTTGAAGCCCCGCACCACCGCCCCGATGCTCTGCGGCAGCGGCTCCAGCACCTGGATGACCAAATGCACATGGTCGGGCATCACCTTCTGCGCCAGCATCTTCAGTGCAACCCCCCTCGCGGCATAGAACTCCGCCAGCCCGTCTATCATCTGATACACGCGGCGGCCGAAGGCGTTGAGCATCACGAAAGCCGTCTCTGCGCTCTCGCCCTCCAGCGTCCCGAAGAGCGGATAGCGCCCCTCTACCGGCAGGGTGAAATGATAGATGGCACGCCCCCGGTAGTCCCAACCGTTCTCACGGTGGTGCCGCAAAGGGTCAACGGGATGTCGTTTCTCTTGTGCCATATCTTTACGTATGTCCTGTCAATAGTTTCGTGCGTTTTTTTCCTGACGTTTTCAATCTGCAAAAATACACACTTTTTCCGACATACACAAAGAAGCAGGGAATATTATTTCTCCATTTTGCGGAAAATGTGTATTCCACTATGCCATCGGGCTGTTTTGAAGAGGAACGGCCCGATGGCTTTGCGTTAAAGTGTGTTAAAGTCCGCAAGGTGGTTTCTTGCGGTTACGATATTGCTTACCCCAAGGTTAGTGGCTTACGCACGGGTACCCTCTTGCGGGGTTTCGGAAACCGTTGTACTTTTGCAGCCGAATTCAAAACAGAAAAACAATGAAACGTACAATTCTCATGATGGCCGCAGTCGCCATCCTCGCCACAGGCTGCAAAAACAACAGTAACAACCAAAACGATACCGCAATGAACAACATCAGCAACAAGGAGAAGGCTGTAGCCCTTCTGAAAGCCATAGAGACTGGCGACACCGTGGCCATCGGCTATGTGAACGCCCAGAACTACAAACAGCACAACCTCGGCGTCGAGGACGGACTCGACGGCTTCGGCCGCGCCCTCGCAGGGCTGGCCAGTTATCCCGACGCCCCGAAAGTGAACACCGTGCGTGCCTTCGAGGATGGTGCCTTCGTGGTCTGCCAGACCGATTACAACTTCTTCGGTCCCAAGGCGGGCTTCGACATCTTCCGCTTCGAGGACGGCAAGATTGTGGAGCATTGGGACAACCTGATGCCCTATGATGGCAAGCCCAACCCCAGCGGCCACACGCCCTTCGACGGCGCCACCGAGTTCAACGACCTCGACAAGACCGAGGCCAACAAAACCCTAGTCTGCAACTTTGTGCAGGACGTGCTGATGGGTCAGCATCCCGAGAAACTTACCAATTACTTCGACGGTAACAACTACATCCAGCACAACGTGTCGATTGCCGACGGCCTCGACGGTCTTGGAACCGCCCTCGCCGCCATGGCCGAGCAGGGCATCAAGATGGAGTACTTCACCATCCACAAGATTCTCGGCTGCGGCAACTTCGTGCTGGCCGTCAGTGAAGGTGCCTTCGCCGGACAGCCCACCTCGTACTACGACCTTTTCCGCGTGGAAAACGGCAAGATTGCTGAGCACTGGGATGTGATGGAGACCATCGCCCCCGAGAGTGAGTGGAAGCATCAGAATGGCAAGTTTAACTTCTAAACTTTCTTCAACTTTATAATGCAACACGGGCGGGCTTCAGCAAAAAAAGTCCGCCCATTTGCGAAAAAAGTCGTACCTTTGCATTTGAAAAAAGGATTGCCTTATGACCAAAGACTTCATCCAAGACCCCTTCTTCCCAGAGTGTCCCATCCGCAACGTGCTGGCACGCATCAGCGGCAAGTGGACGCTGGCGGTGCTCTACACGCTGGGCGGCAGCGACACCCCCATGCGTTTCCGCGACATTGAGCAACGTAACCCCGACTGCTCGCAGAAAATGCTCACGCAGACACTGCGCGGCCTGGAGGCCGACGGTCTGGTGCACCGCAACGTCTATGCCGAGATGCCGCCCCGCGTTGAGTACTCTCTCACCGACCGCGGACAATCCTTTCTCCCTGTCCTGCGCCAGCTCCTCGACTGGGCCTACAACAACCTCCACGACATCATCTCCGATCGTGAGAAATACCATGAACAGAATTGAGAATATTGACTTCTGCATCCGTTATCTGCTGGAGCAGAATCGTGTAGAGGCAGGGATGCCTGACACGCTGAAGGAGAAACAACGGTTGCTGCGGGCTCTGATGAATATCTGGGAGCCGCAGTTGCTGAGCGAGGAGTTCCTGAAAGCGCAAGATGCGGAATTGCAAGCACTGCTTGCCGACAAGGGAGTTGTGGAAGTGGACGGTGAATTATGGCAAGGAGATATCACAAGGATGAAGGTCGACGCCATCGTTAATGCCGCCAACAGCCGCGGGCTCGGGTGCTGGCATCCGCTGCACGCCTGCATCGACAATGCAATCCACTCGGCGGCGGGGTTGCAGCTGCGACAGGAATGCAACGACATCCTGCGCGGTGGCGAGATAAGCACAGGTGACGCCATCGTTACGAAAGGGTACAATCTGCCCGCGAAGTACGTCATCCACACCGTGGGACCAATCATCGCGACGGGCATCCCGACCCTGGAGCAGGAGCGCCAGCTGGCCGACTGCTACCGCAACTGTCTGCGGCTGGCCGTAGAGAATGGCTGCCGCAGCATCGCCTTCTGCTGCATCTCCACAGGCGAGTTCCGCTTCCCCAACCGCCGCGCCGCCGAAATAGCCGTGGAGACCGTCCACTCATCACTCATCACAAATCACTCATCACTAAAGGTTGTTTTCAACGTTTTCAAAGACATCGACTATGACATCTACAGCCAGCTACTCGGAGAGGATTGACCTCCTGCGCCAGGCCATCAGTGAAGCCGACCACATCATCATAGGTGCGGGTAGCGGTCTCTCAACTGCCGCAGGGTTGGACTATTCCGGCGAGGACTTCCGCCGCGAGTTCACCCCGTGGATTGAACGCTACGGTATCACCGACCTCTACTCTTCCAGCTTCTACCCTTTCGAGACTCCTGAAGAGTACTGGGCCTGCTGGGCCAAGCACATCTGGTTCTGCCGTTACCGCACGGGGACACTGCCGCTCTACAGGCAGTTACAACGCCTCTTCCCCGAGACCTTTATCGTGACCACAAATGTCGACGCGCAGTTCGAGTTGGCAGGTTTTGCGAAAGATAATATCTTCGCCGCGCAGGGCGACTATGGCCGCTTCCAGCCCGCTAGTGGCGATCCCAAGATGACGTGGAGCAACCGCCGTTGGGTGGAACAGGTGCTGCCGCTCATCGACGACTGTCGCATCCCCACCTATATGATTCCCTTTACCGACGACGGCCGCCCTGCAGCAATGAATCTGCGTGTGGACGACACCTTCGTCGAAGATGAACACTGGCACCGGCAAGCCCAGCGCTACACCGACTTCGTGAAGGAGGCCTCGCAGGGCAACCTCCTGCTGCTGGAATTTGGCATCGGCTACAACACCCCTGGCATCATCCGTCTTCCTTTCGAGCAGATGGCGCAGCGTTTTCCCCACACCACCCTCGTCCGCTTCAACCGCGACAATCCCGAGCCGTACAGCCAAGACCTCCCGCGCTTCCTCTCCTTCTCCGAAGATATCTCCGAAATACTCAACCAGCTATGATACTGCAAGCAATAGGCTTCCTCCGCGAGTACCCCGAGGGCGTGCTGGCCACCATCGCCGACAATCGTCCGCAGACGCGTGTGTTCCAAGTGATGAAGGTCGAGGGCACCACCCTCTATTTTGCTACCGCGCCGCAGAAAGCCGTCTGGCAGCAACTGCAGGCGAACCCCGCCGTTGAATTCATTGTCTTGCACGACCGAGTCTCTGTCCGCTGTTCAGGAACGGCACTCTTCGATGTCAACGACAACATAAAGCGTTGGATATACGAGCATAACCCCGTCCTCCCGAGCCTCTATTCCTCTTACGACACCCTCGTCTACTTCCGTCTTCCCATCGCCCACCTCGAATATTTCGACCTCCGCCCAACCCCGCCCGTCTCGCTTCACATCGACCTCGCCGCTGGCACTACCACCGAAGGCTTCCGTGGCGAGCGGTTCTCAACCCGCTGAAGAAAGCAACACGGAACGTCGTTCTCCTTCATTTGTTTATTTGGTCGCCATGACTGCCAACCAGTGGTGCTGGTCGTCGGAGTGGACGGTGATGTCGCGGAAGCCGGCGGCGGTGAGGAGGGCGCGGAGCTCGTCGGGGGTGTAGGTGTGCATGCCGTCGATGATTTTCTCCCACTTCTCGTTGTTGCCCGTGAGGCCGTCGTCCTCATTGACGATGAGGAAACGGCCGCCATCCTTCAGCGTGCGGCGCACGCCGGCGAAGCATTTCTCTATCTCCGGCCAGAAATAGACGGTCTCGAAGGCGGTGACGAGGTCGAAAGAGTTCTCCCCGAAGGGCAACTCCGCGGCGCTGCCCTCCTGTATCCGGCAGTAGCCGGCGGCTATTGCAGCGGCGTTCACCTTTTGGGACTTCTCCACCGAGACGGGGGAATGGTCGATGCCCTGTACCGTTCCTTTTGATGCCAGCGACAGCATCCGTGCCACATTGGCGCCGCCGCCGCATCCCACGTCGAGGACATCCCAATTATTGGCGATTTCCACAAAGGAGAGTCCCCATTCTGCCATACGGGCGTGGGAGCCTCCATTCATACCATTCACCATCATGCGTCCGAAGAAACCCTCCGGCTTGCGGGTGTTGTTGAAAATCTTGCTTAGTAGACTCATTGTGTAATTCTTTTTATGACAATTGCTTGTGTATTTTTGTGATTGTTGCTTTCCAGTCACAAAAATACGCCTACCAAGGCTTCCCCACAATCCCTAATAGTAATGAATTTACATGCTTTTGCCTGACGTTACGGCTTGCATTTCGTCCATCAGGTAACCATACACATAGCCAGAGGACTGGAAGTAAAGGCCCGTATTGGGATCAGAGAGTTTCTCAAAGAGTCGCGAGGTGTAGACGGCATCGAATGCCTGCTGCATGGTGAGTCCACGCTCTTCCATGAGACGGGCGATGAGGTCTTTCACTATCTCCTCTTTCATGTTCTGAAAGTCCTTGTTGGGTTTCGACAGGGCAAGGTCTATTCGCTGGATGTCGACGGTGGAACCGTGGTAGAGTCTCATAGCGTACCTCCTTTTTTTTGACAGTAGGCTTGCAGGGTCTGGATGTTTTCGTCAACAGAAAGAGTGTGCATAATGTCATAGTGCTTCTCGCAGAGGGAGAGGGCACCATATCGACTGAGGTAGCGGTAGGCTTCGGCCTCAGTGACATTGCTGCGCAAGGCAAATACTGCTACCAGCAGGACAAGGTATTCTATCTTTTCAAGTACCGAAGTGGCCATACGTTCATCAATCTTGTATCAAGATAACGCCGTTGCCTTGATAATATTGCCTTCTCTCATCAAAAAAACTTCCGTAGGTCCAACAATCAAGTGCAACACCGCTGTGCAAAGATACGCACTTTTCCCGACACGGACAAATCTTTTTTCATCGGAAAAGAAAAGGCGGGAAAATCCTATTATGGATTTTCCCGCCTTTGTGATGGAGGGTTGGGGTTTATTGCTGCGGGTATACCAGGGAGCTTTGGGTGAGATAGGTGTCGCCACCGTTCTGGTAGGCATTGTCGTTCCAATACACTGTGCCGCCGATGGTCACTGTGCCGCAGGTGTTTCGGTTATGAGTACTTACGGTCTTGCCGATGCTGTTGGTGGCAGGGTAATTGCCGCCGCCTTTGGTGGCCGTGACCCTGGTAACGCCGCTGCCAATGGTGATGGTGCCGCAGTTGCTCGCGCCTGAATAATTCGAATTGACAGTGGAACCTGTTCCTATACCCGCACCTCCAAAAAATGGTTCACTATAAATGTTGCCAATTCCAAATGAATTACTGGTATTTTCTCCTCCATCGCCACCTGTGGCTGTAACTTCTCCGCCAGTGATGCTGATGTTGCCACATGTGCTTGATGTAGTATACGTATTTAAAACGAAACCGCTTCCTATGCCTGCTGCTCCAATACCTCCAGTTGCTGTAACTTCTCCACCAGTGATGCTGATGCCACCACCTGTGATATTCCCTCGGGACAATCCTGTGCCAATACCCGCACCACCTATACCGCCAGTGGCTACCACGGTTCCTCCCGAGATGTTGATGCCTGTGATTGTGTTATTCGCTGTGACACAACCTGTGCCAATACCCGCAGCCTTATTACCGCCAGTAGCTGTCACGTTTCCGCCATTGATGGTGATGCTACCACAGTTCTTATTATATCCGCTGCCGATGCCGGCCATCCAAATGCCACCTGTGGCGTTGATAGTACCGCTGTTAATAACGATATCGCCGCAGTCAACAAGGTCGCTGCCGCCAATACCGGCACCCCATCCGTCGGCTCCGCCGTAGCTGCTGGCATTGAGCGTGCCAGTGCCTTGTATGGTGAGCGTCTTGCCAGAGGCGATATGGATGCCCGGATAATCTTCATAGAAACCCGTCACGTTGTTGGTGCCTTCAATGACAAGGGTGGTGTTGTTTTCGCAAGTGATGCCTGCCCAGGAGTAACTATCGTTGTTTGTGTTAGTTGTGCCAGTGATGGTGACGTCTTTCAGCGTGACGGTAGCACCGTCGGTATTGACGCTAATCTTGTAGTCACCTGCAAGGGTGCCGGTAAGGATGTCACCGGCCTGCGCCTCGTAGTCTCTGGTGAGGTAGGCGAGGTTGATTTGTTTGTCCATCCTCACGGTGACAGGATAGAAGTGACCGGCGGCGAGGGTCTTGCCCGTCACGGTCTTTACATAGCTTTCATAGTTGTTTGTGCCGTCGGTGGCGGTGAACTCGATGTCGCCAGTGGTCACGGGCAACATGGCCACATAGATAGGGCCGGCAGCAGCCAAGCGGGTGACGGTGTAAGTGTTCGTGCCATTGGTGACGGTGAGGCTGGTGATAGTGCTGGTGATGTCGTTGCCACTGGTGTTCTGTATGGTGAACTGGCCTATGGCAATTCCATTCGTAAGGGTTACCGTCGAATTCCATGAGCCCGTGTAGGTGCCGAGGTCGAGACTGCTGGAGAGGGTGGCCAGTGTGCCGTCTTGGTTGTTGAGGGCTGCATTGTTCACCGAGCCGTCGTTGTTGGCCATGGCGGCGGGATAGATATAGGTGATGCTCTGCTCGCGGTTGGGGTCAGTCAAATCCACGGTGAAGTTGGCCACCTTGCCGTTGCCGGAGATGTCGTCTGCTGTCAAGGCGTTGCTCACGGCCTTCACAGTCGTCCCGCTGGTGTTCTTGTAGACCACGGCAATCCGCTCGCCTGCGGCGAAGGTCTTCACACCTCCGGCGGTCAGTGCCTTGGCGCCGTCGTCGGCTATCTTGACGGTGGTGGTGAGTGTCATGCTGCCACCATTCTCTTTCGTGCAGCCAGTCATCATAACGGCCACCACGGCAAGGGCGGCCAGAGTGAGAAATCTCATCTTGTTTTTCATTTCTTTCTCCTTTCTAATTGGGTTAAAACCATGATTCACTTTCCTCGACGGAGTAGTTCTGAATGCCTTCTTGTTGCGGGTTTGTCCCAACCGGTGGCAGACCGATGGTCTTTGTACTGAGAGCAAATCCCTGTTCCATTTTGAAGGTCACCGTCGTCAAATGAGGTGCTTCGTAATTCTTCTTTTCTTTCATGTTGTCTATTGATTAATTGTTATTGATGCAAAACATGGCCACCCTGCGGCCCGTGGCGGGCAGCAGCCGCAAGGAAGGCTGCCCGGTGCTCTTCCTGGTGGGTGACTCCACCATGCGCACCGGCACCCGCGGCAATGGCGACAACGGCCAGTGGGGCTGGGGCTACTATGCCCACGAATTTTTCCCATACAGCCAAAATTATTTTTCGGCCTCTACATGCTTTCGCGGAGGATGGCGAGGACTTCGGGGCGGGTGAGGGTCAATTGATGGGGATGAGGGTGCTGACGGTGATGTTGTTGTTGGGGGCTGTCTGGCTTTCGAGGCGCGAGATGCCGCGGTCGGGGCCGGTGACGGGGGTGACGATGGTGGCGGTGGAGCCGTTGGCGAGGATGACGGTCTCGACGAAGGCTTGGATGCCGCCGTTGTAGGAGCACTCTTTCAGGAAATTGAATGCCGGCACCTGGGTGCGGTCGCAGGTGACGGTCTCCGTCTGGAGGGTGGCGAGGCAGTAGATGGTGAAGCTCTGGAGGCCGTCGCCGAGGTGTGCCTCGTAGCAGTAGCCTTCGGCGTCGTAGAGGCTGTACTGCGGCCAGCCGTCGGGCAGGGTGCTCTGTGTCAGTTGGTAGGTGGTGGCGTTGAAGGTGTAGAGCGTGGTGCCGCTGACCCATGAGTAGGTCTCCTCGTCGCTCACGTAGGTGACGGTTGAGTAGGTCTCGTACTCGTCGTCGGTGAAGTAGCCTTCGGCCACGCCGGTGGCGGTGGCTGGCGAACTGCTGACATCGACGAGGTAGATGCTGTCCCCTTCCGAAACACGGACGGAGACGAAGAACTTGCCGCCGATGCAGCGCATCTCGGGCCAGTTGCCGGACGTGGGGAGTCCCTGAATGCGGGGCAGCGTGCCGTCGGGGGCCATGATGGCGGCCACGTCGGGGTGGTTGCCTGTGTAGCCTATGCAGGTGCCGAGGTGCCCCTGGTTGTCGGTCACGGAGTAGGCGATTTGGACGGCCTGCTCCGCAGTGCTGGGCAGCACGCTGACCATGCTGAGCGAGCTGCCGTTGTCATGCAGACGGGAAAGGCTGGCTTGCCATGAGCCGGTGGCGAGGTAGATGTCGTCGCCCACCTGGTTGATGAGACCCAGCTTACGGAGGCGGTCGCCCGTGAGGTCACCCTCGAGAGGCATGTGGTTGCCGTCGCTGACGAGACCCACGCTGCCGAAGCCCGGGACGCTGTACTCCCAGATGGGGAACGCGCCGATAACCTCGTTGAGGTCGAAGATCTTGCCGTCGCTCTTGCGGATGAGGAAGTTCTCATTGAGCCCCCCATGGCTGTGGTTGACCATGCCGCGGATGCGGTCCTGCATGCTCTCGCTGAAGCCGCTGTAGTCGTCGCAGACATAGCGGCAGCCGACGAGCCAGATGAAATTGTCACCCACGGGGACGATCTGGTTGACGCTGATGGTGATGTTGCGCGAGAGCTCGGTGACGAGGCCCTCCTCGTCGCAGTCGTACTCGTAGGCCACGAGCTGCATGTTGCCGTTCTCGTCGATGCTGTAGAGCATGCTTTGGGTGCCGCCCTTGGCGCCCGAGCCTTGCGAGCCGAGGGCGAGGTACTTCACGCCGCCGAGGTTGATGCCCGAAAGGGAGAAGGAGGCGTCCTTGTCCTTCTCGCCGCACGATACCAGCGACACAACCAGTGCCACTGCACAGAGGATTCTAAATACTTTTTTCATATTCTGTCGTTTAAGGGGTTGTCGTAATTATTGCTGACTCCAATTCATTTTGCAAAAGTACACACTTTTCCCGACATACACACAGGTGCATGGAATAATATTTCTCCTTTTCGCGGAAAATGTGTATTCGTTAGTCCTCGCCGGTGCCGCCGTCGAGACGATAATTCGGTAAAAAGCCGGTGTTCCTTCGCGTCAAATGTTAAAAATGCTGTTTTTTGAAAAAAAGATGCTCGTAGATTTGGCCGTTTCAAAATTTTTTCCGTCTTTTGCATTTCGACTAAGTTTAACCTCAAAATAGAAAAATATGAACGCATCAGACAACCCGATTTTTGACCGCCTTACAGCGGCAGAACAAGAAATGTGCAACCACTACATTGAATTAGGAAACAATGCTGACTTTGTCAAGAAAGGCATCGCATTTTGTTATGATAATCCAGCGCATGGGATTTTACTGACGGGAATGAATCCAAGTGGCAAAGGTGGCGAAGTTGTGTATTACACATCAAAAGAGGCTCTAGAATTTCCAACCAAGGGATACTGGATGGATAAGAAGAAACAGATTGTTGGAAATGATGGTTGGCTACTTGATAATACAGCCTATCTTGATTTTTTTCCTTACTTTGAGTCAATTCAAGATGACTATGAAAAGGCAGTGCGTCCGCATATTGATTTCCAAGTCAAGGCTCTAGAAATAACCCAAAAGAATATTGAAGAGCATATCCAGCCGCGATTGATAATTGCGGCGAATGCTGCTGCTGCTTATTATTGGGGATTTAGACCGGAAACAACGTGGTTGGGTTACGACTTTATAAAAGTTGTCGATGTCCCCGAAAGTTTAAGAAATACAAGAATAGAACTATACCAAATCAATCCGGCCAATGGCTTTCGAAAGGAGACCGACCGCGTGGGGCAAGACAAATATCAGACCACAAACATCAAAGGTGCGTATTTCATTCCATACGCCATGTATGACGACAGACATTATACGACTTGTCCCGACAAAGTACTATCGCCGCAGTTGGTCAAGGAGATATTTGAATGGATAGATGAACAATAACACCCACAATCAACAAATATCATGAAGCAACTAGGGGTGGGACAACAACTCCACGCATTCTGCACCTTTGACGAAGAGCAGGAAGAGTATCTTTGCGGATTTATTGACAGCGACGGCAATGTGGTTATCCCGCCGAAATATGAGGTGGCGGAGGACTTCTCGGAGGGACTTGCCCTTGTGGCTGAATATGGCTGGGGACGTGCCTACGGTTTTATCAACACTCGCGGCGAGGTGGTCATCCCGCCAATGGAGGGCATTACCGTTTTGGGGGCGTTCCATGATGGGCTATGTTTGGTTGAAGTTGACGGCAAAAGTGGGTACATCGACAAGACGGGGGCGATGACTATTCCTCCACAGTTCGATGCAGCATACGATTTCAAATATGGCGTTGCACTCGTGAGCAGTGACGCTGACAGCGATGACCATTGGGGATTCATTGACAAGACAGGCAAGGTCATCGTTTCTCTGAGATACCGTCGGGCAGAGCCGCCCACCTTTTGGTACACTGGCGACGGTCTTCTTCGCCTCCTCGATGGCAACGAAACCTTCTATTTCGATACCACGGGCAAGCAGATTTGGCCTAAATGATAACAAAATCCTCCGGATGCAAATGCTTCTGGAGGATTATTCTCTTCGCTTGTTTTCTCAGATTCCAATACGATGTCTTTATGATACTTGCTACATAAGCATCGCGGTTGATGCTATTCTATTGTCATTTCAATATCGGTAGAGAAGGCTCGTGTGCCTCCTGTCTTCAATTCAGGTACGTTGATGCGGATGTCACAGTCGACCACAACAATGGTTCCGTCTGCGGTTTGTAGGACATTCTCGTCGTGCATGTCGCTGAGGTAGATGTCGGGTGTGGCATATGTCCAGTTGCGGGGATTGATGATCGCGAACCCCATTCGTTGCATATAGTCGGCAATCTGCGCGTCTTCCACATGCTTGCCTTCGACAAAAGGCTGCTCTACCACAATCTTGAATTCACCTTCTGCCGTACGTCCAAAGCCGAGGACATTCAAGCGTGTTTCAGGGAAATATGCGTTGTGAAGCGAGATGCGGTCGAGCGCAAGGATGGGTTGGACAAAATAGTCGAGCCCGATGGTCTTGATGAGCGTTGCCCCATGATTATATACCTTTGCCTCGCCACCCTCGGCAATTCTCTCGCCGAGGGTTTGGGTGAGAGTCTTGTCGACACAATCCGTCCAACAGCCGATGCGACGAGCCCACTGCTCTATGCATTCAGCCTGTTGCGCTCCGCATTCGACCTCTCTTTTGAAGTCACCGACATACGGTGCAGTTCTGCTATCTGAGCGAGCTTTTGCTCCCGCGAGTAGGGATGCAACGACATGCGTTGCACCTCCCGTTGCGCAGCCATGCTGTTCGAACGGTGAAAATCGTTTATATACAAGCCGTCCATTGATAAATAATTCTGCATAATAGTCAAGTGTTTGCAGACCCTCGGAGGTGAACCCACCGCTGATAATCATGTCGAGTTGTTTCCAAAAGTCTGCGTTTGTCATCTGTTTCTATTTTTCTAGATTGGACAATTTACATGCTCTCGCGGAGGATGGCGAGGATTTCGGGGCGGGTGAGGGTGCGGTAGCCGACGGGGAGGATGAGGACGGCGTCGGCGACGGCTTCGAGGTTCTCCTCGGTGACGCCCAGCTCGCGGCTGTGCATCACCACGCCGATCTCTTTCATCCAGGCTTCGAGGCAGGCGAGGCCCTCGGTGGCGACCTGCTCGTCGCTCTTGCCCTCGGGGCGCACACCCCAGACGTTTGTGGCAAAGCGCACAAACTGGTGGAGGCCGTCGTGCATCACGTGGCGGTAGTAGGGGAGGGAGACGCTGGCGAGGGTCATGCCGTGGGTGGCGTCGGTGACGAGGCCGATGGCGTGGCCAATCTGGTGCACCTCCCAGTCGCCGCCCTTGCCGCACTTGAGGAGGGTGTTGAGGGCCCAGGTGGCGGTCCACATGATGTTGGCGCGGGCTTCGTAGTCCTGTGGGTTGCGGGCGGCGATGCGGCTGCTGTGGATGAGCGAGCGCATGAGCCCTTCGTTGATATAGTCGGTGGTGCAGTCGGCCTTACCGGCAAAGTACTGCTCCATCAGATGACTCATGATGTCGAAAAAGCCCGCAACCATCTGATACTGAGGCACTGTTATAGTGAAGCGCGGATTAAGAACGGCGAACCTGGGCATCAGCGCGGTGCCGAACACCTTGCCTCGCTTGAAGCCTTCCTTACGATTGGTGATGACGCTGCCGCCATTCATCTCGCTGCCGGTACCTACCATCGTCAGTACGGCGCCCACGGCGACGGTCTTGCAGCTGGGGTTTTCTTGCCTCACCCAATACTTCTCCCAAGCATTCTCTTCGCAGTAGGCGCTGGCACTCACGGCCTTAGCATAGTCGATGGTGGAGCCGCCGCCCACAGCCAGGATAAGGTCGACCTGATGGTCGCGCACCAGACGACAACCCTCCATCACCTTCTCGTAGGTGGGGTTGGGCATCACACCCGGGTCCTCGACCACCGTCTTGCCGGCCTCCTTCAACGAGGCCACGACTGCGTCGTAGATGCCGTTCTTCTTAATCGAGCCTCCGCCATAGGAGAGCATGACGGTGGGCCCATAATTCTTCAGTTCTTCAACAAGATCTCGCCGAAATAAAGCTTGGTCGGATTGTGGAATTTGAAATTGCCCTGCATAATACTCAATTTTTTGTTGTTTTTGAGATGCAAAGATACGCTTTTTTTCTATCACATGCGAAAAAAAAGCAAGTTAATCGGGAATAATTCGTATTTTTGCAAAAGTTAATTACCTTAAAACAAAGGAATTTAAATGGACAAGGCACACATACTTAAACACTTAACATCTCTTTATTGGCAGCGATGGATGTTTGTGTGCCTGATACTTACAGCGCCCTTGGCATTGCATGCCCAGTGCCCTCCAAGGACGACACAAGGAACCGACTTTTGGGTGATGTTCCTATCAAATATTGATCCTGAAAATAGCTTATCACTAATTGCCGCAGGCGAATATGACAACACGGTTATCCAGGTGTACAATCATAACACCAATTGGGATACCTCTATCACACTTGTAAACGGCGGAGTAGTAGAGATACCCATATCACATGCCAACGGCCATTCTGACAACCAAGGAACCACTATTACGGGAGGTCTTCACATCACCACCTCTCTCCCCATTTCGCTTTATGCGTCCAACTTCAGGATGTCCTCTTACGACATCTCTACCATATTGCCCACCGCCGCACTAGGCACCAGCTACATTACTCAAACCTGTACTGAATTTCCAGAGGAAGAAATCGGCTTTGTGGCCACAGAAGACAGTACTGAAGTTACTGTTCAGCTGCGGCAACCCAACGAGACACGGAACATCACCCTACAGAGAGGTCACAGTCACCAAATCAGGCGGTCCAACCTTTCCGGAACCACGATAACCTCCAACAGCAAACCCATTGCTGTGTTTCAAGGCCACCGCTGTACACCGGTCGGAGATTGCAACGCCTGCGACCATCTTTATGAGCAAGTGCTGCCAGAGTTGCTCTGGGGTAAACTATTCATGCTTATTCCCACCATCGGCCGCACCAACGGCGACCTTGTTAAAGTGACCGCATGGGAAGATTCTTGTACCCTTACCTTAGACGGTGAAATTCTCACAACCCTTGCCGCCAAAGAGAGTTACGCGTTCACACTCCCCAGCGATAGTGCCAAATTGCTCCGTTCCTCAAAGCCCGTCCTAGCCTGCCTCTACCTTAAAGGGTTTGAATGTTCCATCGATAGTATCGGAGATCCCTCGTCGGTCATCATTCCTCCTGTGGAACAGGGCCTTCAGCGTGTCACCTTCGCAGCCACCAATACCACAACAACCACCCAGCACTACACCAACATCGCTGTACGCAGCGACGATGTTCCCTACATGGAACTCGACAACCATTCCATCGACTCTGCTTTCACAGCTACACTTGGCGGCTATAGCTACGCACAACTCGCCGTATCACCAGGACTGCACACCCTTTCCAACGCCAACGGTCCATTCGTTTCCCACTTTTATGGTCTTGGCATTGCTGAAAGTTACGCTTATATCGCCGGCATGGCAACTATTGACCTGTCCTACCGTATCTTATGTGAAGACGACCAAACCAGCGGAATGGCAGTACTCCATACCTTTTGTCAAGGTGACACGGGTCACTTCCGCGTCACCCATCCAGAAAAAGAGGTCCGGGCCGATTGGCTAGTCGACTCACAAATAGTAGCCTACGACACCAACACCCTCAACTACCAATTCACCACTCCAGGACGCCATATCGTATCAGCCGTCTACGACGCCTGCGACACCCTTTTCTCCTACGTTCTCATCCATCCCGCCTACGATATCTTAACAATTGACTCCTTCTGCTTCAACACTACCTACCAATGGCAAGGACTTGTCTTCGACAGCATGGGACTCTATAGCCGGACATACTCAAGCGTTCTCGGTTGCGATTCCACTCTATGGCTTAACCTCGTCGTCATTCCTCGGCCACAGGTAACTATCAACCAACACATTGACTGTCATAATGGCACCAACACCCTCAGCATCGACCTTGCAGAAGCCACCGGCAGCCCTGTTCATTGGAGTTCCACCCCTACCGATACGCTCCTCTCGGGTCACGAAGAAGATGTCTCCGTTACCGTCATGCCATATACCGACCCAACAACATACCATCTCGCTGTCGACTATCGGTGTCCCTTTGTAGAGGACATTCCCCTAAGCCCTGTGGTATGGCCACAAGCCGACTGGGAGATACAACCTACGCTCCTCACCCACGAACATCCTTGGTTTGATGCCTACGACCTCACTCCTTCGGTCGACAGTCGACGTTGGTTCGTCGACGGCCGCCAACTCGGCACCACCCTACCTCACCTCCAATACACCGCACCCCACGATGCTGACAGCCTCCTTATTATGCTCATCGTTGAAAAAGGCTCCTGTACCGACACATTACGCCACACACTGTCCTATAATCATGCCGATATCTGGTCACCCAACGCCTTCACTCCTAGTGGAGAAACCGACAACCGATTCATCGTGATAATCAATGAGGGGAAAGCTGAAGACCTCTATATATACAACCGCAAAGGACAGCTGATGGCTCATTTTGACGACCCCATTCCACAATGGGATGGTACCCACGAAGGCAAACCCTGTCCACAAGGCACCTACGTGTATCTACTACGCTATCACCTTGACCGCCAAACTTCCCGCACCCTCACCCTTACCGGCACAGTCACCTTGATACGCTGAAAAAATACCAACAAAAAAGCATCCCCGAACCGGGGATGCTTTCTTGCTTGTTATCTCAGAGAGATTTATTCAGCGACGACCTCAAGGTTGAGTTCGGCCTTAATCTCCTTGTAGACGTTGACCTTGGCGGTGTAGTTGCCGACAGCCTTGATGGGGTCGACAACGATGTTCTTGCGGTCGATATCATAGTTGTGCTGCTCTTTGAGAGCCTCGGCAACCATGATGTTGCTGACGCCGCCGAAGAGCTGGCCGTTCTCACCGACTTTGACGATGAGCTTCACGGTCTTGCCGTTGAGGGCAGCCTGCTGGGTCTCAGCGTTCTTACGGAGGGCCTCCTCCTTGTGGGCGCGCTGGCGCAGGTTCTCGGCGTGGATCTTCTTGTTCACCGGAGTGGCGATGATGGCCATTCCTTTGGGAAGAAGATAGTTGTTGGCATAGCCGTTCTTCACTTTGACGATTTCGTCCTTGTAGCCGAGGTTGGCCACATCCTGTTTCAATATGATTTCCATCTATCTTTCCTCCTTATTATTATTTGAGACAATCGGCGACGTAGGGCATCAGGGCGATATGACGGGCGCGCTTGATAGCCTGCGAGACCTTCTTCTGGTACTTGTTCGAGGTGCCGGTGATGCGGCGGGGCAAAATCTTACCCTGCTCGTTGACGA
>CAJOIV010000015.1 GCA_905234665.1 uncultured Bacteroidales bacterium
AACCTCATGGGACAGACCGTCCTCATGGGTGGCCTCAACGCTGAAACCAAGCGGATTGATGTGTCGGCATTGCCGTATGGTATGTATTTCATCACCATCTCGGGCACGACGATGAAATTTATGGCACAATAATTGCGGTATTTTCTAGTTATGCTAAAACAAAACTGAAAGAATTAACCGATTCATTAACCTAAATTTTCAACATTATGAAGAAAGTACTGTTATCAGTTGTCATGTTGATCATGGCAGTGAGCGTGTTCGCTCAAGAGCAAGAACCTAAAGTCCGCGTCCCCAGCGGCTATCAGGGCTATCTGGAATACGGTAACAACTGGACTGTGTTCGACAAAGAAACGCCCAACACCATAGGCCTGTCAACCACCCATGGTTTCTATTTCAACGGCCATTACTTTGCCGGCATCGGTGTGGGTGCCGACTTCTGCAGAGAATTCGCTCTCTTCCCGATTTATGGCAATTTCCGTTATGTGATCATGAATAATACGGTGGCCAGCCCGTTCCTGAGCCTGCGTGTGGGCTCCTACATCTCTGAGCGTGTCGGTGCCTACGGCGATTTCGCTTTCGGCGTGCGTTTTGCATCCAAGAAGGACTTCGCCGTCAGCATGATGGTGGCCGCCACCTACTACGACAAGCTGAAATACAGCGATTGGGAAGACTACCAAGACGCAGATGGCATGTGGATGAGCCACGAAGTGGAGAAGGTCTACAATCCCTCCAGCGTCTCGCTGCGTATTGGCATCGAGTGGTAATCACTCCATTCTAGTATCTTCACTCAAAAAATTAAGGCTGCCACGTTCTCGCGGCAGCCTTAACTGTTAACTGCAAACTGCAAACTGTCAACTTATTTGAAGGCGTTCTCGCTGAGGCCGGGGCCGCCGATCTTGAGCTGCTCCATGTAGGAGGGCACCTCGCGGCCGAGGTACTTGTCGACATAGAGCTTCGAGAGGTACTGGCCGAGCATGAAGCCGTGGCCGCGGAGGCCGGTGAGGAGACCCACCTCGGGGTCGACCACATAGCGCGGCTCGGTGTAGCGTCCCGCCCAGACGGCCAGGAAGCCCACCTCGCGGAGGTTGGGAATCCACTCGGCGAAGACCTCGGAGACAATCTCGAGGAACTCCTTGCTGTTGTACTTGATGTTCTGGCGTGCCTCGTAGGCGTCGGTGTCGGGGCTGGCGCAGCCGATAATCTGGCCGGTCTGTCCGTAGACGGCGCTGAAGCCTTTGTAGTGGCGACGGTCGATAATCATGTCGAGGGGGCCCTGCTTTCCGTTTGTCACCTTACCCATCATGGGGAGGCGGCGGGTGATGAAGGCCTGGTGCTTGACGGGGTAGAGGCCGATGTTGAGGTCGAGCTGGTCGATGAACTTCTCGGCGCCCCAGCCCATGGCGTTGACGAAGTGGTCGCACTCGTATTCGACGTAGTTGCCTTCGTGGTCGCGGACGAGGGCAAAATACTTGTCGCCGTCGCGCCAGACGTGGAGCAACTCGCAGTCCTCGTAGTAGCGGCCGCCGTTCTGCACGCCGATGCCACGGATGTAGTCGATGACGCGTCCCGGGGTGGCCTGCCAGCAGTCGCGGGTGATGAGGGCGTGGCTGTAGGTGTCCTTGCTGTCGTCCCAGAGGGGCGAGATCTCCTTCTTGAAGTCCTTGCGGTCGACCATGTAGGCGTCGCTCCAGGCGCGGGAGGCGTCGAGGGAGCGGTAGGTGGCGTCGTCGTGGACGAGGTTGACGTAGGTCGTGGGCTGGAAGTTGATGTTGTGGACGGATTGGATGCTCTTGAATATCTCGCGGTTGTGGGCAGCGATGTCGGCGATGTCGGGGTTGGAGAATGCGGGACGGCCGCCGCCGATGTTACGCCAGGAGGCACCGCGGCTGTAGTTGATCATCACGGGGTTGCAGCCCGCCTCGGAGAAGTAGCGGAAGAGGCCGCTGCCCGCGATGCCGCCGCCGGCGATGAGGACGCGGACATGCTCGTGGCGCACGTTGCCGGGCTTGGTGTAGACGAAGACCTCCTTGGTGTGGGGGTTGTAGAGGTCGCCGAGGGTCACCTGGTTGGAGAGGGGCGCGCGGGGCGTGGCGTCGCCGGTGAGCTCGATGCCCTTGGCGCGCAGGGCCAGGCGGGCACGCTGGATGCAGCGTTTGCCGCGGCAGGGACCCATGCCCATGCGGGTGATGTGCTTCAGCTCGTCGACGGAGATGACCTTGCGGTCGCCCACGGCGGCGAGGACGTCGTCGAGGCTGATGTCCTCGCAGTGGCAGACGTAGGTCTCGGAGTTGATAGTTGAAAGTTGAGAGTTGAAATTTAAGGGTTCGGGATAGCGGTCCTTCAGGATGAAGCCCTTGATGTCGGTCATCTGGCCGTCGGCCTTGACGACCTGGACGCGGGCGACGTTGGTCTTGTTGGCTTTCTTGAGAATCTTCTCTATCACGCCCTCGCCGACCTTCTGGCCGTTGTTGTCGACCAGGAAGACCTCGGCGCCTTCCTGTGCCTCGTACTCGATGGGCAGGAAGCAGACGTTCTTCTGGAGGTCGTAGCCGAAGATGGCCAGGCCCGGGCAGCCCGAGACGCACTGCATGCAGCCGATGCACTTGTCGTAGTTGACGGTGGGGGTGCTGCTGGTGGTGGGCTTGGTGATGGCGCCCTGCGGGCAGGCGAAGGTGCAGGGGTTGCAGGCGAAGCCATAGAGACAGTCGGTCTGGACGAAAGGTTTGAGTTTCATGCGCTCCGGCGTGGGAAGGTTGGGATGCTCCAACACGCGCACGGGGTGCTGCTGCGAGTCGATATACTGGCGCGAGATGTCGAGGTACTCGTCGTAGTTGTAGCGGATATTGAGGTTCTGTGCCACCTCGTAGGCCACCTGCTTGCCGCGGAGCACGGCGCTGGTGCCCTCGCCGATGCGGATGGCATCGCCGGCGCCGTAGACGTTGTGGCCGAAGACCTCGCGGCCCTTGGTGAGGAGCTGGTTGTCGGGAGTGAGGCCGGTGCAGATGTTGATGATGTCGATGTCGTCGATGACCTGCTCGGTGCCGGGGATGGCCTTGAAGTTCTCGCACTTGGCGATGACGGCGCCCTTGATGCCGCTGTAGTCGTCGTTGGGGATGGCGCGGACGAGGGTGTAGCCCGTCATGATGGGGATGCCGAGGCGGCGCACGCGGTTGGCCTGCACGGGGAAGCCGCCCTCGCGGGGCATGGCCTCGATGATGGCCTTGATGGTGGCGCCGGCCTGCATGCCCTGGTAGGAGGTGAGGTAGCCGATGTTGCCGGCACCCACGGTGAGGACGCGCTTGCCGAGGAGGGTGTGCTCCTGGTTCATCATCTTCTGGAAGACGGCGGCGGTGTAGACGCCGGGGACGTCGTCGTTCTCGAAGGTGGGCATGAAGGGCACGGCACCCGTGGCGACCACGAGGTGCTCGGCGTCGATGTAGGCCATCTCGCCGGTGGCGACGTTCTTGATGGCCACGCGGCGGCCCTCGAGGAGGTCCCAGACGGTGTGGTTGAGCAGGATGCCGGAGGCATCGTCGCCCGCGAGGGTCTTGGCGATATCGAAGCCGCGCATGCCGCCGAAACGCTTCTCGCGCTCGAAGAAGAAGAACTGGTGGGTTTGCATGTTGAACTGGCCGCCGATGCGGTTCATGGCGTCGACCACGAGGTTGTCGATGCCGAAGGCGTTGAGCTGCTCGCGGCAGGCGAGACCTGCGGGGCCCGCGCCGATGATGGCCACGGTGGTCTTGTAGATTTTCACCTCGCGGGACTGTTGCTCGCGGACGTCGGGGAGTTCGGCCTCGCCCTGGGCGATCTGGCAGACCTCGCGGACTCCGTCGACGGGAGTGATGCAGATGCGGCGCACCTTGCCGTCGACGAGCATCTCGCAGGCGCCGCACTTGCCGATGCCGCAGTTGAGGCTGCGGTTGCGGCCCTTGAGACTGTGACTGTGCACGGGGAATCCCGCCTGGTGCAGCGCGGCGGCAATGGTGTAGCCCTTGCGGCCCTGCACCTTCTGTCCATTGTAGAGGAACTCGGTCATCTCGCACTGCGGGATGACCAAAATAGGGTGGTTATCAATCTTGTACATGCGATTGTGTGTTTATTGTTTCCTTTGCTATTGTGACTGCAAAGGTACACATTATTTCTGGAACGGCAAAAATTATTTTTCTGGGAGGCCTATCTCTTCGTATCTGGACAGACCGGCGAGATCGTGATCGGTTGATTTCCATTCAATCAGGTCGAAATTATTGGCCTCCTCATCGTTTGTCACATAGAGAATAATACGTTCGTTGTCGAGGCTGGTGACGGTGCAGCGCCAAAGCCCCTTAACCTCCTTCACAGGAGTGTATTGTTTGACAAACCAGCTGCTCTTCTCGCTCGAAGTGTGAATCTCATAGCTATAGGTATCGCCTTGCCGGGAGACATTACTCAGGGCAGCGAAACCGAGTTCCATGCCATAGAAGGCCTCCACGCTATCGCGCAATGCGATGACAGCAGAAAAATCGGCACTCAGATAGTACTGGCCATCGTACTTCACGACTTGGTACCAATAGCGGGGCATGTCGCCGAGATTGTTATGGATAAGGGTTGGAACGTAGTCAGTGAGTTCGTCCATCATCAATTTGCTGAAGACAGAATCTTCCTCCCAGAAGAAATCCATCGTTTGCCTTAGATGTTTGCGGAATTCTGGATGGTTGCGAGGAACGATGTAGTAAGAAGAAACCTCCTTCTTGAAGGTTGTGCAAGTGTCACATCTATAGAAAGAATATTCGCGGTAGAGGAATGTGGTATCGTTCTCGGTAAAAGGAATTTCAAGCTGATAGATACGGAAGTTGGTGTCGCCATACACCAACGGGAAGGCCATATCCTTTCCGTCAATTATTGCATGGTATACGGAATCGGTGGCAGGATTGAAATCACGTTGGCAGTTGACCGCAGGAGCGCAGTTACAAGCTCCCCATATCAAAGAACCCATCACAACAGAGAGGAAAGAAACGACTTTCATACTATTACAATGAACGGGATTGTAAGATGGCATACATAGGATTACCGCGACTCGGGCGGCAGGGTGTCGCCGATGGGGTCTTTGCCCCAGACGGCGGCGTTGGCGGCAAGGCATTCCTGGCGGGTGATATCGTTGAGGCGCTCCAGGTGCTTCTGGTAGAAGGCGCAGCGGGTGAGGCCAACCTGTTTGCACACCACGTCGGTGGCGAACGCCTCGCAGGTGGGGGCGCCGCACATGCCGCAGTCGATGCCGGGCAGATAGACCTTCAGCTTGTTTATCTTCTCAAGTTTCTGGAAGGCGCGCTCGCGGTTGCTGTCGAGCACCAGCATGGAGCGGGGCTGGACGGCCTCGACAGAGGCGTTCTCGAGGAGATAGTCGCGATACTGGTCCATCTCGCGGTCGCGGGGCATTTCGCCGTTGCGCTCTCTCTCGGCGGCCTTGCGGGCGCGGGCGTACATGCGCTCGCCACAGAGGAAACGGTTCTCGCAGGAAAGGAGGGCTCCCGCGCAGCTCTGGTCGCAGGCCCTCAGTTCGAGGAACTCGACACCCTCCACCTCGTCGTTTTCGAGCAGGTCGAGGAAGTCTATCACGTTCTCGATGCCGTCGATGGCATAGGAGCGTTTGGCCATGCAGATGCGTCGTTCGCCGTTGGTGAGGGTGGAGAGGATGGCGTCGGCCGAGAGGCGCGGGGTGCGCAGCTGCTGGTATTCGTGGTTCTTGCCCTGCTCCTTGATCTTGCGGTACACCTTGTTGAAGAGGGCGTCCATGTTGATGACCCCGTCGATAATCGACCGCTTCTCGCCTACAGGGGCCTTGACGGCGGCGATTTTGGCGGCGCAGGGGGTGACATAGAAAATGCCTATCTCCTCGCGGGGAACGCCTTCCTCCATCAGTTTCTTGAGGGCATAGAGGGCCGACAGGTCGAGGGGGGCCTTGATGGGCATGATGTTGCCCACCAGCGAGGGGTACTTGATCTGTATCAGTCGCACGATGGCGGGACAGAAGCTCGAGATGAGTGGCATGTCGTCCTCGTGCTCCATCGCGTAGTGGTTCTTCGCCTCGGCATAGATGGAGGCCGCCGACTCGACTTCGAAGACGTGGCGGAATCCCAAATCCTTGAGTACCGAATAGATGCGGGAGACCCGTATATCGTCGGGAAACTGCCCGAGAAAGACTGACGGGATGAGGGCCACGGAGTGGGGGAACTCGTGCACCATCTTGAAGTCGTCCTGCTTGATGTAAATGGCATCCATAGGGCAGGCCGAGTGGCATTTGCCGCAGTCTATGCAGCGGTCGTCGTCTATCGAGGCCTTGCCTCCCGTGATACGGATGGCCTCGGTAGGGCACATCTTCATGCACCGCGAGCATCCGATGCAGTTGCCTTCGTCTATTTCAAGGGCATGGTAGAACATTTACTATAGTTTTGAGTTTTAAGCTGTAAGTGGGGCGGTGCCCACTTACACATTAACACATTGTCACATTAACACATTAAATAAAATCGACTTCCATGTCGACCGTGGTGCCGACACCCACTTCGGAAGTGACATTGAGGCGGTCGACGTTCTTCTGCATGTTGGGCAGGCCCATGCCGGCGCCGAAGCCCATGTCGCGCACCTCGGGCCGGGCGGTGGAATAGCCTTCCTGCATGGCCAGGGCAATGTCGGGGATGCCGGGGCCCTTGTCGGCCACCACCATGTGTATCTTGTCGGCATCGATGTCCACCAGCACCTTGCCGCCGTAGGCATGGGCGATGGCGTTCACCTCGGCCTCGTACAGGGCCACCACCACGCGTTTCACCACCTGCGGGCTTACGCCCAGCTGCTTCAGGGTCTTCTTGACGGAACTCGATGCCGTCCCCGCATTGACAAAGTCGCCTTCGATAACTGTGTATTCTTGATGCATGGTCTCTTGAGGGTTAAGGGATTAGTATAGGGGTTTGATGCCGGATTCGTAGAGTATGCCCACGGCGCGGAACATCGAGTAGCTGGTGGCAATCAGCACCATGTCGTTGTCCTCGGCCAACTCAACCATGTCGGGGGTCGGCTTCTTGTTGCGTACGAACACCACGATGTCGAGCGTGGCCATGTCGCAGGTGCGTATCGTCTGCACGTTGCAGAGCCCTGTAATCAGCATCGGGGTCTCCTTCAGCGTCAGCACGTCGCTCATCAGGTCCGACGCGAAGCCTTTTTCGACTTCCTCGTCAAGGCGGTTCTCGCCCAGATATACTGTGCCGTTCAGCAGGTTCACTACTTCTCGCAATGTCATAATTCTTGTGTTTTAGGTTGTTGTGTTTGTCGTTTGCTTTTTGGAGTGATAGATTGAGACTGCAAATATACGAAAAAAAAACGACATATTCACAGTCGCGTGAAAATAAATGTGTAACGGAGAAAATGCGCAGGGGACAATAAACCAGTGGATATGGCGTTATTATCTGTATGATACAACCCCCTTACCTCAAGCAGGGCGACCGCGTCGCCATTGTCGCCACAGCCCGCAAGGTCTCGGCGGCAGAGGTGGCATCCACCCTTCGACTACTCGCTTCGTGGGGTCTGCAGCCGGTGGTCCCCGACGGGCTCTATGATGCTGACCACCAGTATGCCGGCACCGACCAGCACCGCGCCGCGCTGCTCCAGCAATGCCTCGACGACCCGTCCATCCGCGCTATCGTCTGTGCCCGTGGAGGCTACGGCACAGTGCGTATTGTCGACCGTCTTGACTTCTCTACCTTCGCACGGCAGCCGAAATGGATTGTCGGCTACAGCGATGTCACTGTCCTTCATAGTCATATCCGTCGCAACCTCGGTATCCAGACCCTCCATGCCACGATGCCGCTCAATATTCCCGCCGATGCCGTGAAGAAGGCCTATCTATCCACCAGCAGCCTGCGTCAAGCCCTCTTCGGCGAGCCGTTGGAATATGCCATCCCCGCCCACAGGCTCAACCGTCAGGGCTGTGCTCTCGGGCCGGTGGTGGGAGGCAATCTGTCGATACTCTACAGCCTCTGCGGGTCACCATCCGACATCGACACCGACGGTTGTATTCTTTTCATTGAAGACCTCGACGAGTATCTATACCATGTCGACCGCATGATGCAGAACCTGCGCCGTTGCGGCAAGTTGAAGGGGCTCCAAGGCCTCCTCGTGGGCGCCCTCACCGACATGCACGACAATACAATTCCCTATGGCCGCACGGTGGAGGAGATTGTCTCTGACGCTGTGGCGGATTATGATTATCCCGTCTGCTTCTCCGCCCCCTTCGGCCATATCGGCACCAACAACTGTGCCCTTCCCCTCGGAAAAGAAGCCAGGCTCAATGTCTCCCCTTCGGGATGCACATTGAGCCTGGCAGTGTAATTCCGGGAGGTATTACTCTGTCGGGATGTCGCGATTGACGTTCTTGCTGCCCACGAGGGCGTAGAAGAGGATGTAGGCAAAGCCTGCAATGACAATCCAGTAGCTGCCCACAAATCCGATGCCGTCGGCCAGCAGGTTCTGCAGGAATGGGAGTATGCCGCCGCCGCAGACGAGGGTCATGAAGATGCCGCTGGCCAGGGGAGTGTATTTGCCCAGACCTTCGGCCGAGAGGTTGAAGATGGCACCCCACATGACAGAGGTGCAAAGACCGCAGAGGGTGGCGAAGGCCACCTTGAGGGGCACATCGGCTCCGTGCAGGTGTACGGTGGCGGTGACGGGGATAAAGATGAGGCAGAGGAGGAAGCCGATGGCAATGGCCGAAGTGGCTGAGAGCATGGCTTTGGACGAGACCTTGCCGCCCAGCAGGCCGCCGATGAAGCGTCCACAGAGCATGAGGAACCAATAGGCCCCGATGAACCAGCCTGCGAGGTCGGGAGCCAGCTCAAGGCCGCCGTTGGCACTGGAAGTGGTCATGTAGAGGTTGGTGGTGTTGGCAATACCTACTTCCACACCCACGTAGAAGAATATGGCGATGGCCCCGAGTACGAAGTGTCGGAAGGAGAGGGGGGAGTGGGGGTCTTTGGTCTTGGCGGCACGCATTTCCTTGGTCTCAAGATGCGGTTCGGGAATCTTGGTGAGCATGATGACCACGAAGGCCACGGCGAAGATGGCCATGGCGATAATCATGGCAGGGGCGGCATCGCTGACGCTGGCGCGGTCGACGGCTCCGCCGATGAGGTATCCCAACAGGATGGGAGCAATGGTGGCGCCTGTGGAATTGAGGGTTCCGCCCCATTGGATGAGCTGGTTGCCCCGGTTGCCGCCACCGCCAAGGGTGTTGAGCATGGGGTTGACGACGATGTTGAGCAGGCACATCGAGAATCCCGCCACAAGGGCGCCGGCTACATAGACGGCAAAGCTGCCGGCATAGCCCGAGAGGAACTGTATGCCCACGCCGATGAAGCCTACTGTGACGGCCAGCAAAGAGGTGAATTTGTATCCTTTACGCCGCAGTATGATGCCTGCAGGGATGCCCATGCAGGCGTAGGCAATGAAATTGGCCAGGGTGCCGAGCTGTGCCACGGCGTTGCTCGTGCCGAACTGGTTCTTGACGATGACTCCCATCGAGCCCGCGAAGTTGGTCACGAAGGCTATCATGAAGAACAGCAGGAACATCACAATGACAGGAATGACTGCCAGTCGAGGGGTTGAGGTTTTCATAATGCTCGAATGTTTGAATGCTTGATAGTGTTAGTGGATGATGATGCGTTGTGCAGTGCCGCCATCGACGCGCACCATGTAGACGCCTGTGGCGGGCAGGACAACGGGGTCGCCAGTGTAGGAGGCAGTGTGGCGCACGCAGCGGCCCATGAGGTCGTAGACACTCACGTCGCGTCCCTCGGCTCCGAGTATGGTGACTTGGTTGCCAGCTACCTGCAAAACGAGACCAGTGCCGTCGGCAGACTCGATGCCCTCGTTATGGTCAGGGTCGAAATGGGCGGTGAGGAAGATGTTCTCGGTGACGGTAAAGGTGTAGGGGTTCTGCGTCAGGTTGTTGCTCCATTTCACGAAGTGGTAGCCCGAATCAGGGATGGCGGTGAGGGTGCATCTGGTGCCGGTGCGGAATGTGCCGCCGCCCACGACAGTACCACCACCGTGGCTGTCGGCACGGGCGGTGACGGAGTATTCAGTATGGTCGATGGGGATGATGGCACGCAGCATCCACGTTCCGTAGCGATTCAGCTGGGAGAGTTTCTTCCAGGTGCTGCCGCCGTTCTGTGAGACCATGGAACCATCCTCGTTGCCGCACCATTCGGTCATGGCGGCGGGATAACTGACTCCGGGAGCTGTGAAGGTGATCCACAGTGTCTTGTTGGGGTTGACGGACACTGGGTTGTCGAAGTTGAGGGTTATCCAGCGCTGGGTGTACTGGCTGCCCAGGTTGATGGAACCAGAGTAGAGTTGGTCGGTGGGACGGACGTTGCTGCCGCTGGAGATGGTGATGGTGTAGTTGCCGGAATAGACGGGGAAGAACTGGACGCCAGTTAACTCGGGACGGCTCACAAGGCTCGATGCGGGAATCTTGATGCCCCATGCCATATTGCTGCCCGCGGAGAGGGCTGTGTTGTACTCTCCATTGTCGTAGTGCAGGGTGTCCTCTCCAAGGTTGTTGAAGACGGCCGTGAACGTCTGGTCGGAGGTGACGATGACCTGGCGGGGGTTCTCGGTGCTGTTGTCACGCCACTTGATAAAGCGGTAGCCTTCAAATGCTTCGGCCTTGAGGGTGCGCGTGGTGCCAAAGGCCAGGCCGGAGCCGGTGCCGGTCACACGGCCCATGACGCTGTCGTTGACGGCCCCGTTGATGCTGTAGCTGACGGGGGCAATACCTCCGGTGGTGTCGCACGGAACGGGAATGACGAGCAAGGTGCCCGAGGATATGGAGGTGCCGCGGGTGTGATTGAAGAAGAAGATGTTGTTGGAGTTGCAGATGCTAAAGCCACACTCGCTGTCGTGGCTGCCGGAGTGCCACTCAACCACCACGGTATCGGGGCATACAGGGATGGTTTCGACGGCATAGCCGCCACCACCCACGGTGGCAGTGCCATAGAGGGTGCCGCTGGTGGAGGAAAGGGTGATATAGGCACCTTCCCAGCCGTCGTTGTATTGGTCGGACATGTTCACCGTCAGCTGACACATGTCGGCGGGGTTGCACGACAACTGCGAGACGAGCAGGGTTGCGGTGTCGCTGTTCTGGATGACGGTGACAATGGCGCTACGGTCGTGGCCTGTGGTGTTGGCTGTGGCCGAGATGCTGACGGTGGTCAAAGCACCGTTGCCGCTGCCGGTGGCGGGGGTGACGGTGACCCAGGACTCGCTGGCTGTGGCGTTCCAGTTGGATGTATCGGTAGTGTTGCTACACACCATGAAGGTGGCTGCGGTGCCATCCTGTGGGAGGTTGAGGCGGTCGGTAGAGAGACGCAGTACACCCGAGGGCATCACGCCGATGAGAGCCTGGTTGTTGTTGTTGAAGGTATTGGAACCATTGGTTCCGGTGCCGCCGCCTGCCGGGTTGAGGGCTCCCATTGAGAAGTAGCCATCATAGCTGCCTCCCCAGCCCCAGTTGACATAGAACTGGTTGGAGGAGTTGTACCCGTGGAAGACGAAGGCGTGTCCGGCGGTGGGGTCGAAACCTGCGTAAGGAATAGGACGGCCCGCATCGAGTTCGTCTTTAAGTAGTTGTACCCACTGGGCATCGGAGTAGCTATTCTTGTAGACCCCCTGCAGGGTGGAACGGTAGCCAAAGAAGTTGACCAGGGCGGTCTGGGCGCTGTAACTACTGGCTCCGCCGAGGAGAGGTGCTGCACTGCCGTCGGGGGCATAATCCATGTTCATCGACACGCCCACATGGTAGCAGAGGGTGGCAACGGCGTTGACTTGCGCGCTGCTGCTGGAGCTGCTCAACCGGTTGGGCATGTTGGCCCAGTTGTAGGTGGTGGCGCCGAAGTTGGCACTCTGTGTGCCGTACGTGCCGCAGGCGTAGGAATGGGAGCCGGTGCCGATGGTGGGGTAGTTCCAGTATTTCATCACCTGGGCGACGGCGATGGCCGTGCAGCCTGCCGGGGTGCCGGTGGGACAGAAGTTGTTGTAGTAGGGGCTCTGGTTCCAGCTGGTGGTGAGCATGGGACTGACCGAGAGGGTGGACTTGGGCGACTGCCATGAGCCGTCGAGGAGTGTGCGCCATTGGTCTGACACATAGTCGTTGGGTTGGGTCTCATGTTCGGCAAGATAGGCAATCTCTTGCTCGTACTGGTTCAGCCAGAATCGGATGTTGGCGCCGAGGGTGTCGGCTGCGTTCTTCATGGAATAGCCCAGGATGGGGTAGGCACAGTCGTCGGCACTGACGATGACGAATCCTTGGCGGTTGTTCATGTCAAAGATATAGAGTCGGCTGAACCCGGTGCCTTCGATGAGGGTGGCTTTGGTTTCGGTGAGGCTGCTGCTTCCGGCGGGTAGATTCTTCTGCCAGAAGGTCTCGGCCACTTGTCGGGCCGTCTGGGGAGTGACGGGCGAGGCCATCGCCAGCAGACTGGTCGTTGCGAGTAATAAGGTGAGAAGGGTCTTCTTCATAGTGTTGTGCTTTAGTTGTTCCTTTTATATGAAAACACCGGCACGTTGCTGCATGCCGGTGTTTTAGCTTGATTATTGACTATCCTTTCAAGGCCTCGGATCCGCTCACTATCTCGATAATCTCGTTGGTGATGGCGGCTTGTCGTGCCTTGTTGTAGCTGAGGCGGAGTTCCTTGAGCAGTTCGGTGGCGTTGTCGGTGGCTTTCTGCATGGCGTTCATTCGGGCGCCATGTTCCGAGGCCAGCGAGTCGAGAATCACCCTGTAGAACTGCGACCGCAGCATGAGGGGAATCATCTCGCGGAGAATGGCCTCCTTCGACGGCTCGTAGATATAGTCGTTGTTCGACACCTTGTCCGACCCCCCGGCAGGCTTGGGCACCACAGGCAGGAACTGCTCGGTGGTGAGAATCTGCACAAGGGAGTTCTTGAACTGGTTGTAGACAAGCTCCACCCGGTCGTACCGTTTGTTGTAGAACTGCTCCATGATACTGTCTGCCAAGTTGGCAATGTCGTCGAAGGTGTTGTTGTCCAAGAGACTGTCGTAACTTCCGACGATGTTGTCGAACCGCTTGCCGAAATATTCTGAGCAACGCTTGCCGATGGTGATCATGGCCAGACGGGCGGGCTGCTCCTCTGTCGACATGCTGCGGTACTCATCAATCCGGGCTTGCGCCTGCTTGATGACGTTGCTGTTGAACGCACCGCAGAGGCCTTTATTGGAGGTGACCACTACCAGCAGCACGTTCTCCAGCTTGCGCACTTCGTGGTACGGGGTCTGTATGCCGTCACCCGTATCGATGTCCGCCACGATGTCGCCCAGCTGCCGTGCGTAGGGGCGCATGCCGACAATGGCATTCTGCGCCCGCCGGAATTTGGCGGCCGACACCATCTTCATGGCCGACGTAATCTGTTGCGTCGAACTGACAGAGGCGATGCGGGTTCTGACTTCTTTTAAGTTTGCCATAGGTTAGTTCTTTGACTCGTATTTGCTGGCCAGGTCGAGGGCCACTTCCTTCATCTTCTCCAAGTCCTCGTCAAGGAGTTTTCCAGCCTTCAGGTTCTCCAGAATGGCGGGATGGTTCTTGCGGAGGAAGAAGATATATTCGCTCTCGAAGTTGCGCACCTTGTCGACGGGCACCTTCTGGAGGAGTCCGTGCGTGCCGCAGAAGATGATAGCCACCTGGTCCTCGACGGGCATGGGGCTGTATTGCGGCTGCTTGAGGATTTCCACGTTGCGGGCACCCTTGTCGAGCACCGCCTTGGTGGCGGCGTCAAGGTCGGAACCGAACTTCGAGAAGGCCTCCAATTCGCGGTACTGGGCCTGGTCGAGCTTCAGTGTACCGGCAATCTTCTTCATCGACTTGATCTGGGCTTTACCACCCACGCGCGACACCGAGATACCCACATTGATGGCGGGGCGCACACCGGAGTTGAACAGATTGGTCTCAAGGAATATCTGTCCGTCGGTGATGGAGATGACGTTGGTCGGGATGTAGGCCGACACATCGCCTGCCTGGGTCTCGATGATGGGGAGAGCCGTGAGCGAGCCGCCTCCCTTCACCATGCCTTTCAGGCTGGCGGGCAGGTCGTTCATCTGGCGGGCGATGTCGTCGTTCTGTATGATGCGCGCGGCACGCTCCAGCAGACGGCTGTGCAGGTAGAAGACGTCGCCGGGGTAGGCTTCACGTCCAGGCGGGCGACGGAGCAGCAGGGAGACTTCACGGTAGGCCACGGCCTGCTTCGAGAGGTCGTCGTAGATGACCAAGGCGTTGCGGCCTGTGTCGCGGAAGTACTCGCCGATAGCGGCACCTGCGAAGGGGGCGTAGAACTGCATGGCGGCAGGATCCGAGGCCGTGGCGGCCACCACGATGGTGTAGGCCATGGCACCCTTCTCCTCCAGGTTCTTCACCATGTTGGCCACTGTCGAGCCTTTCTGCCCGCAGGCCACATAGATGCAGTACACAGGGTCGCCGGCATCGTAGAAGTTCTTCTGGTTGATGATGGTGTCTATGGCGATGGCTGTCTTGCCTGTCTGGCGGTCGCCGATGATGAGCTCGCGCTGTCCGCGGCCGATGGGAATCATCGAGTCGATGGCCTTGATACCCGTCTGCAGAGGCTGCTCCACGGGCTGGCGGTAGATGACGCCGGGGGCCTTGCGCTCGATGGGCATCTCGTAAAGGGTGCCCTCAATGGGTCCGCGGCCGTCGATGGGCTCGCCGATGGTGTTGATGACGCGTCCCACGAGGCCCTCGCCCACCTTGATGGAGGCGATGCGCTTGGTGCGTTTCACCATGTCGCCCTCGTTGATGGTGTTGGCCTCGGCCAGCAGCACCACGCCGACGTTGTCTTCCTCCAGATTCTGGACAATGCCCTGTTCGCCCGTTGCAAACTCCACGAGTTCGCCCGACTGGGCGTTGTTCAGGCCGTAGATACGTGCAATGCCGTCTCCGACGGTCAGCACCGTACCCACTTCCTCCAGCTCCACGTCGAGGTTGACGTCGGCCAGTTGTTTCTTCAGAATCGCCGATACTTCGGCAGGTTTGATTTCTGACATATCTTTAATCTATTATTGTTATTTCCGTATATATACCTTTCAACTATAAGCCTTATAGTTTGCTCTCGTAGTCGTTGCGGTCAAACTCGCGGTGCAGTTTCTCCAGCATGGTGCTGATGCGTGCATCGTACATCTTGTTGTCGAAACTCATGGCGAAACCGCCCAATGCCTTGGGGTCGATGGCGGTGTTCAGCTCCACAGTACGGCCAGTGTACTTTCCTATGGTGCCTCGCACAGTCTCTTTCAGCCCCTCGTCGGCCTCCACGGCGGTGGTGAGGGTGGAGAGTACGATGCCGCGACTGTCGCGGAAGAGCTCGAGGTACGCGCTGCTGATGCCTTTGAGGTTCACCGAGCGGCGCTTCTTCACCACGAAGGTGAGGAACGCGTCGGTCAGTCGGCTCACCCGTTCGCCCAGAAGGTCGCGCAAGATACCCACCTTCTTGTCTTCCTTGATGATGGGATTACTGAACACGACGGCGAGCACGTGGTTCTCGGCACACACCTCCTGTACGAGGCGCATGTCCTTCGCCACCTCCTCCTGCTGGTTGGTTTCACCCGCCAGCGTGAAGAGTGCCTTGGCATAGTTGATATTTATTCTGTAGTCTTGCATGCTGAATTTTCAATTCTCAATTGTCAATTATCAATTAATTCAGATGCGCCTCTTCCAGTTCGCGGTGGATGAGGTTGTCGGCCTTTTGGCGGTCGCTCAGTTCGGCGCGGAGCACCTTCTCGGCGATGTCGATGGAAAGCGTTGCAATCTGGTTCTTCAGCTCGTGCATGGCTTTCATCTTCTCGTAGTTGATGTTCTCGCGGGCGGTTTCGACGATGCGGTCGGCCTCCTCTGTGGCTTTCAGTCGGGCGTCTTCGATGATTTTCTCGCTCGTCAGACGGGCGTTGCGCAGCATCTCGTCGCGCTCAATCTTGGCTTCCTTCAGGAGGTCTTCGTTGTGCGCTGTCAGTTGCTTCATCTCCTCTTTGGCCTTTTCGGCGGCGTTGAGGGCGTCGGCAATGGCTATCTCGCGCTTCTTCAGTGCCTCAAGCAACATGGGCCATCCCCATTTGCAGAGGATGAATACTAAAATGCCGAAGGCCACCAGCATCCAAAAGGGTGTACCAATTCCCGGGTTGATTAGTGGGTTGTTCATTTATCTATGTTTTGTTGTTCTCTTTTCTGTTTTTGAAATGGAGGGTTGGCACCAATCGTGCCAACCTTCCATTGTCTTTGTTGGGTCGGTTGGTTACTTGATGGCAACCAGCAGGCAGACCACCACCGCGAAGAAGGCGACACCTTCAACAAGAGCGGCGGCAATGATCATGGTGCTGCGGATGTCGCCACCAGCCTCGGGCTGACGGGCGATGCCTTCCATGGCACCCTGACCAATCTTACCAATACCCAGACCGGCACCGATGGTGGCCAGGCCGGCGCCGATGGCTGCGCCCATGTAACCCAGTGACAGGTTGAGGACCGCTTCGGCGGCTTGCAGTAAAATGAATAATGACATAGTTGTGTTGTTTATGTTAATAAATGTGTTTAGCGTTCTTTGTTCCAATGCTTTATTGCACTCTTCACCCCCTTGTGTCCTATAGGCATTTGGAAGTACAAAAGTAGTAAAAACTTTTCACCTGTACAACTATTTAACGAAATATTTTTCTCGGAGAAATACAAAGCGCTGTTCCTCAACGGAGAAGAACAGCACTTTTTTGTTGGGTGTGTGGTGGGTCAGAGTAGAGCTTTGGCGATACGCTCCAGAGCCTCGGTGAGGGTGGCGCGCGGACATCCAAGGTTGATGCGGAAGCATTGGTCGTAGGCCTCGCCCCCGAAAGTGGTGCCGTCGTTCAGCGCCACGCGGGCGCTGTTCACCAGGCGGTTCTCGAGTTCCTTGTGCGAATGACCCAGAGCCGTGAAGTCCAGCCAGGCCAGATACGACGCTTCGGGCAGTACTGCCTTGACAGCAGGCATCTGCTGTGCCAGAAAGTCTCTCAGGCATTCCACGTTGCCCTGCAGGTAGGCCAGCATCTGTTGCCGCCAGTCTTCGCCCTCGCCAAAAGCCGCCTCGGCCCCGATAAAGGCGAAGATGTTGCCTCCTGCCACGCCATAACCGTCCAGGTAGGAGTAGAATCGGTGTCTCAGTTCCTCGTTGGCGCAGTAGCAGACAGAACTCCCCAGTCCGGCTATGTTGAAGGTCTTGCTGGGAGCCACGAAGGTGATACTTTCCTCGCGGGCCTCTGGACTCACGGTACTGTAGCTTACGTGTTTGTGGCCTGGAAGTGTCATGTCGGCATGTATCTCGTCGGCAATGACGCGCACCCCGTTCCTGTGGCAGATGTCTGCCACGCGGCGCAGGGTCTCTTGGCCCCACACTGTCCCGCCGGGATTGTGTGGGTTGCTCAGAATCATCCACTGGCATCCCTTGGCGCGCTGCTCCAGGTCGTCGAAGTCGATGGCGAAACGTCCCTCCACAACTCTCAGCGGACTGCATTCCACGCGTCTCCCGTCGGTTTTGGGCAGGTTAAGGAAGGGCGGGTATACAGGCGTGGTCACCAGCAAGGTGTCACCCGGCTGAGTGAAAGCCTGGATGACGTAGGCGATGCCCGCCACGATGCCGGGAATGAAGTGCAGCTCCTCGCGGCGGCACTCGATGCTGTAGTGTCCATGCAGCCAGCGGCACATTGTGTCCCAATAACTATCGGTGGGCAGGGCGTATCCCAGCACCTCATGATTCAACCGTCGCCGCAGGGCGTCGATGATGAAGTCGGGTGTGTGGAAGTCCATGTCCGCCACCCACATGGGCAGCAGGTCATCGCGCCCATAGAGTGCGTTCAGCATATCGTGTTTTACGCACCCCGTCCCCTTTCTGGGGATAATCTCGTCAAAATTATAAGTTTTCAATTTTCAATTCCTCAAAAGGTCTATCGAATAGTGCAGGCCCACGTTCTCGCGGCGTGCGCGCGCCATCTTGATGATGAGGTAGGCGCAGGCAATGAGGTTGCGCAGCTCGCTGAGAGGCTCGGTGAGCACGCTGCGGTTGTAGAGGTCCTCGGTCTCGCGGAAGATGAGATTCAGTCTGTCGAAGGCGCGCTGTAGGCGCAGGTCGCTACGCACGATGCCCACGTAGTTCCACATGATTTCCTGCAGCTCCTTCTTGGTCTGGGTGATGAGTACCATTTCCTCGTTGAGCACCATTCCTTCGGCGTTCCAGTCTGGCACTTCATGGTGTCTGGACAGGACTTGGTTATTATAGTTTTGTACTTTCTGGATGGAGCTCATGGCGGCGTTGTGGGCGTAGACAACGGCCTCCAGCAGTGAATTGCTGGCCAGTCGGTTGCCTCCATGCAGTCCTGTACAGGCGCACTCGCCCGCGGCATAGAGGTTGTGGATACTCGCCTCGCCGTCGCGGTTCACCAATATACCGCCGCATTGGTAGTGTGCCGCCGGGCGGATGGGTATCATGTCGCGTGTGATGTCGATGCCGATGCTGAGACACTTGGCGTAGATGGTGGGGAATCCTTCGATGAGTTGCTTTTTGCCAATGCTTCGGGCGTCGAGGTAGAGGTAGTCCTTTCCGCTGATTTTCATCTCGTTGTCAATGGCGCGGGCCACGATGTCGCGTGGGGCCAGCGAGAGGCGGGTGTCGTATTTCTGCATGAACTCTTTCCCGTCGCGGTCCTTGAGAATGGCCCCTGCTCCGCGCATAGCTTCGGTGATGAGAAATGCAGGTTTCTCGGCGGGGTTGTAGAGGCTCGTGGGATGGAACTGCATGAATTCCAAGTCACGCAGCACGCCGCGGGCCCTGTGCACCATGGCTACACCGTCGCCCGTCGAGATGACGGGGGTCGTGGTGGTGCTATACACGTTGCCCATGCCGCCGGTGGCCAGCAGGGTGATTTTGGCCAGGTAGGTGTCTATTCTGTTGGTGTCGCAGTCCAGGGCATACACGCCGTAGCACTCGATGTCGGGGGTGTGCTTGGTGACACGCTGGCCCAGATGGTGCTGGGTGATAATGTCGATGGCGAATTGGCGCTCCTTGATTTCGATATTGGGATGCTGCCGGGCTGCCTCCAGAAGGCCACGCTCAATCTCTGCGCCTGTGTTGTCCTTGTGGTGAAGGATGCGGAACTCCGAGTGGCCGCCTTCGCGGTGCAGGTCGAACCGGCCGCCGGAACCATGCCGGTCGAATTCAACGCCGTACTGCACCAGCTCTTTGATGCGGTCGGGAGCCTCCCTGATGGTCATCTCCACAACCTCGCGGTCGCAGATGCCGTCGCCGGCCACCAGGGTGTCGTGTATGTGTTTGTCAAAACTGTCACTGTCGTACATCACAGCGGCGATGCCCCCTTGGGCGTAGCGCGTCGAGCCTTCCTCGGCGTTGCCTTTGCAGAGGACGCACACCTTGCCGTAGGGCGCCACTTTCAAGGCGTAACTGAGGCCCGCGATGCCTGAGCCTATGACAAGAAAGTCAACTTCATATCTCATGACTATAGTTCTTTTAGGTGATGCAAAGATACAACTTTTTTGCCATAGAACGTGTTTATTCCAAAAAAATACGTATATTTGCAACCATATAATACCCCCCTTAGTATGGAAATAAACGAGAATACACTATTGAAACAGTGCAGGATACAGGTCTCCCGCACAGGCAAGTTGATGAATCTGTTTTCTATTGTCGCCGCCGTCGGAATGCTTTTTATGGTCGTTGGTGGTATTCTTTTGCTGGCCTACGGTAGCAAAATTGACCCTGACCTTCCCAACTACCTGATGCTACTCATCAGCTTTTCGGGCATTGCCTTGATTCTTCTTACCGCCGTGCTGGTGATTCCTTTGTTGCGTATGCGTCGTGCTGTGCGTTTGGCCAACGAGGTGGCCCACAACAATGACGAACATCCCATGATAGCCTATGAGAAGGCCGTTACCGGACTTTGGCGTTATATGACATGGTTCCTTGTCGTCATTTTCATCATTGGAGTCATCGCCTCGCTCATCGCCGGCCTCCTCATTCTCAATGCGCACAACGCCATCTGAACTACTCTCTAGCAATAATATAAGAGCGGCACCCCGAAAGGTGCCGCTCTTCGTTTGTGTCCGGAGTTGTTATAGGCTTCTCAGCACGTAGCGCAGGATGAATAGGATGGCCAGCACCCACATGGTGGGGGTGATTTTTTTGATGCGTCCCTTGCCTGTGCAGGCGTTCATCAGCACATACACGATGAAACCAATCATGATGCCCTCCGATATGCTGTAGCACAGCGGCATCAGTATCATCGTGAAGAAGGCGGGGATGCACTCGCTGAAGTCGTTCCAATCGATCCTCGCCACCCCCGAGGCCATCATCACGCCCACGATAATCAGTGCGGGACCGGTGGCGGCGTTGGGAATGGAGAGGAACAGCGGGCTGAAGAGCAGTGCCAGGCCGAAGCAGCAGGCAATGACGAAGGCTGTCAAGCCTGTCCGGCCTCCCTCGCCCACGCCGGCGGCGCTCTCTACGTAGGTCGTCGTCGTCGATGAGCCCAAGCAGGCTCCTGCCGTCGTGGCCACGGCATCGGCCATCAGCACCTTGCCGATGCCGTCCACTTTGCCATTCTCGTCCACCATGTCGGCCTTCATCGAGACGCCCACAACGGTGCCGATGGTGTCGAACATGTCAATGAACAGGAACGTCAGCACCACGATGAGCATGTTCCACGAGAAGATTTGGCTCCACTCGAACTGCAGGAAGATGGGGGTCGGGTCGGGCACTTTGCCCAGTATCCCGTTGTATTGTGTCACGCCCATCGGGATGCCGATAAGCGTCGTGGCCAAGATGCCCCACAGGATGCCGCCCTTCACGTTCATCACCACCAGCACGCCTGTGATGAGGATGCCGATGAGGGCCAGCAGCGTGGCGCGGTCGGCAAAGTTGCCCAAGGTCACGAAGGTAGCCTGGTCAGCCACGACGATGCCACAGTTCTTGAAGCCGATGAAGGCAATGAACAGACCGATACCGGCGCTGATGGCGGCCTTCATCCCCACAGGGATGGACTCGACGATAAGTTCGCGGATCTTGAAGACGGTCAGCAGGATGAAGATGATACCCTCAATGAACACTGCCGTCAGGGCAAACTGCCATGAGTAGCCCATGCCTAAACACACGGTGAACACGAAGAAGGCGTTCAGCCCCATGCCGGGAGCCAGGCCGAAGGGCTTCTTGGCGTAGAAGGCCATAACCAGCGTGCCGATGATGGCCGCCAGGGCCGTCGCCGTGAAAACGGCGTCGGTGGGCATCCCCTGGCTCGACAGGGCGCTGAAGATGCCGGGGTTCACGGCCAGGATATAGGCCATCGTCAGGAATGTGGTGATACCGGCCATAATCTCGGTACGCACCTTATGCACTTGCGGGTCAAACCCGAATAATTTCTGAAGCATAGTATTTTTCAATTTTCAATTTTCAACTTTCAATTTAGAAAGCCCACTTGATACCCAGCGCGGGTGCCCAGGTGAATCCCTTGTTGCCGGGGGCGCCTTTACATCCGCCGGTGAAGTTATAGGCCAACTCCACCTCGCCGCCAACCATCAGGTGCTCGCACCCGAAGTGCTGCCCCACGTTGTACCAGATCTGCGGCTCGGAGAGAATGACGAGCTTGGTCTCTTCCATTGTGGCAGGGACGGCAGGAGTGAGTTCAGCACCCGCATCGTCGTATGTCGCTTCCACAGCCTCCTTGGTCACCCAAGTGTTGTTCTCGCCCCACACATCGAGGAATCCGCTGAACGAAAGGCCCCTCACGCCGAAGAGGTTCTGCATGCCCCACACAAACGTGAACTGCACGGGGATGTTGTTGGTCTGACCGGTGATGCGCTTGTACATCAGCTCGAAGGTGAACGTATTGGTGAAACTCTCGTTGTGCAGGAAATACTCGGCACCAAACAGCCAGGCATTGTTGACAGGATATCCGCCCCAGCCGGACTCTCCCATGTTGAAGATGCCACAGCCGCCGTTCCATTCCACATGCAGGCTCAGGGCACCCAGCTTGCTGCCCTGCCAGAAATTGATAGCGCGGGCTATCTCGGTGTAGAAGTCCGTGGGTGTGGTGATGCCAAGCTTGTGGTAGATGTCGGTAAAGAAGAATGTGCTACCGAAATTGTCCGTCTTGAACATCTCCAGGGTGGTGGTGAATTGCCCTCGCTGGTAGTCGTACATCTCTTGGATGTTGGTCTGTGCCTTGGCACCGACGATGGTCAGCAGCAGTGCTGCAATCAGTAATGTTTTTTTCATAGTATTGCTATTTTGGGTTGTTATTAGTTGTTTTGTACGTGTCTTAGGGTGTCTCGTCTCGTCCGAAACGACACTGCAAATATACGAAAACAATTTGAACCCGCAAAATATTTAACATTTCCTGCTCAACTCCTCCCCTAACTTAGGGGAGGAGCTGGCTGCCGCGGTCAAGAATTTTCAATTTTCAATTTTCAACTTTCAATTCCCCTCAGTATTCCCACATATCCAGCGATATGTTGAGAATCTCCTCCTCGATGCGCTGGGCTTCGAGGAGTGCGTCCTCGCCTGTCAGGTAGTCCATGATGGCGCGGTTGTATACATTGTCCTCGCGGGTGATGAACCATGTGTACATATTGCGGTGGAAGGCATACTCCCAGTTGGGCAGGTGCACAAGATTTTCTCGGCAGTAGGCCTCTTTCTTGGCCAGAAGCACCCGCACGGGCCAGGCGTTCATGGGTATCCAGAAGAGGGGATAGGTGCCCATATATTCTGTCTCTCCGTCGATAATCTTGTATTTTTCCTCCATGGGGGCGATGGCCAATTTGCGCATCTGCATCCCGCTGCGGGCGCGGTCCATATAGACCACCTGCTTGGTGGCGTACTGGTAGATGTCTTCCGACGAGAACTGGTGGGGGACAAGCACGGTCTCATAGTCCGCCTCTCCATAGTCGTCGAAGACTTCCATTTGGATGGTGTCGCTGCGTGTGGCGCGGGCAATGATGATTTCGTTGTCGATGGGTATCTTCAGTTCGTCATCCTCGAACACCTCTATCTCGTTGGCCAGGATGGCATCCCAGATGACGTAGGCCAGGTTCTTTCGGCCGCGTATTCCTTCAGGCTGGATGGGGAAATAAAAATACTGGTTCTCCTTCTCACGCACGTCGATGATTCCCCAGAGTGTCTTGCTCCAGTAGACATCGCTTTCCCTCACATATTCCAATTCCTGGGGCAGTTGTTCCCATGTCATGGTGCGGGCGTAGTAGTCCGAGGGCTGAGACTCCACATACTGAGCCATCAATCTGCCCCCAGGCAGGGCGGACATCAGTATAATCAGTATTGCGGCAGTCCGTTGCATACCCTTCTATGGAAAAGGAAAAGAGTCAAGAATATGTTTATTCCTGGCTCTTTTCCGATGGCTTTATAGACAATCTGTTTGTCGGAGCAGGAATAGGTTAGTACTCCCACATGTCCGACTCGATGTCGAAAATACGCTCTTCGATGGCGTTGGACTCCAGCATGGCGTCCTCACCGGTGAAGTAGTCGTGGATGTTGCGGTTGTAGACGTTGGTCTCGCGGGTGATGTAACTGTCGAAGTAGCGGGAGATGAATATCTCGTCATAGCTGCGCTCGATGCTGTTGTTGTACATGTCGTAGGCATTGGCGCGGGCAAAGACGTTGCGCACACGCATGTCGTCCATGGGAATCCAGAAACGCTCGGTGGGGGTGCAGGAGGTCTCACCTTCGTTGTCCTCCTTGCAGTTCTCGTCGACCAGGGCAAGACCCACGATGCGCACTTTCATGCGGGTGTCCTGCTTGTCGATATACCAGTACTCGCGAATGTTAACTTTGAAGTAGTCGTCGGACGAGAAGGTCTTGTATTTCACTGTGTCGTGGCCTTCATCAATCAACTCGCCGTACTCGTCGTACTGGGGGTCGGTCAATGTCGTGTCGGCCTTGTTCAACTTTCTGTTGACAACATCCCAGTCCAGAGGGATCTTCAACTCGTCGTCCTCAAACACCTCGTATACACCATCACGGGCGTTGCGGTAGATGAGGTAGGCCAGATTGATGCGGCCCTGATTGTTGTTGTTGGTGTCCGTTCCTTTGGGGAAGTAGAAGAACTGGTTGAACTTCTCTCTGAAGTCGATGGTGCGCCAGATGCAGGTTTCCCAGATGACATCACTCTCGCGCAGGTGCGGATAGGGCAATGCAGTCTTGGTCGTCGAGATGGTTCTCTTGTAGAAGTTGGACAGGTTGTTTTCGTCGTCTGCATTCACGATATTCTGGGCGCGGAGGTTCACCGTGCCGCAGGTCAGAATGAGGAGGCTTAAGCCTAACAATACCTTTTTCATGATTATAAATGTTTGTTTCTATTATCTGTTAATGCGGTATGACGCGGAGAGGTTACGCTTGCTGCCGTCGGGCATGGACACCTGAAGTTCGATGCTCAGTTTGCAGCCCGGACGTGCCTTTGCGATATAACCGGTGATATCAGGACTCCAGTTGGGACCGTTGCAGGGAAGGTCGTCGGCACCCTGCACTTTGGAGATGCTCACGTTCTGCTTGATGATGGTGGGTGACTTCATCTTGAATGCAAAGTCGTCGCCATAGCGCACAAAGACGGTCTTTATGTTGCGGATTTCGTTGACGGGGATACCACCCTTGCCGTTCTCGTACTTCCCGACGAAAACCTTCGGGTCGGGAATGATACGTACGCGGAACTCGTTGGAACCCATGAAACGCTCGGCTTTGCCGTCTTTGACATAGGCGTTGATAATCATCTTGCCTTTGTTCACTTTCGGAGAGATGATGAAGAATCCTGCACCCTTTTCTTTGTCGGGGGCGATGGTACCCTGCGACGGGTCGGCCAGACGCACAATAACGTCGTGGGCGGCGGCGCCGGGGACGGAAATTTTGACGGGGTTGTCGATGCCGGAATAGACAACGTTCATCTCGGTCAACTCGAACACGGCCATGGGCTCGGCAACATAGTAACTCTGCTTGAAGTCGTATGGCGTGGTACCGGCGTCGTTGGTCACATAAACGGTACCTGCCACGGTCTTCGGTCCCGTGACATTGCAGAGTGTGGTATACACAACGGCTCCTGTGTCGTTGGAGTTGAAGGTCTGGCCTCCGATGGTGGCCTTGAAGTGGTTCCTCGAGTCGTAGGCACCGACGTTGACCACCAATTCGTATTTGCCTCCCTTCATGATGTAGGTGGATGCCGGACGGCAGAGTACTGCCACCTTGTCGAATGAGAAGTCGTTGGCGCTGATTTGCTTATACAGCATATTTACGGCCTCGTACTCGGCATTCAGCACCTCGGCTTTCATGCGTACCAGGGTGACCAATGCTGCACCGGCGACGGTCTCGCGGAAGTTGAGCATCTCCCACGTCATCTCTTTTCCGTCGGGGTTGATATACTTCTCATGTTTCTCGACACGCAGGCCCAAGTCCACCTTCATGGAGTCGGGACCCAGAAGTTCCTTGATTTTTTTCTTGTATTCAATGAACTTCTTTTTCATGATACCCGCATTGGTGGAGTCGGCGGCCACCTTTCCTTCGGGGTTGTGCCCGAGGAAGAAGTTGGTGGCTTCGTGGGTGTCGTCCAGTTTGTCAATCCAGCTGAATCCGCCCAGCTCAATGGCACGGGCGATGCTGTCGAAGAGGACCTGCTTGTTGTCGTCGCGGATTTGTATCTTTACTTCCTGCGCTTTCTTGTTGGTATCGGCATCGGGAACATGCACTTTGGCCTCCGTGCTTTTCTGGATGTTGGAGAGGAAACGGTAGAGGGTGGTGTCGAGATAATAGGTCAACTCGTCTGACATCTTCTTAATCTCGAGGGCTTTCTCATAGTTGGGTCCGACTTTGTCGTGGTTGTTGTTGTCGGCGGCTTTGAAGTTCTCGAAGGTATCGGTGATCTTCATTGCCACATTCTTGTTGGACTGGTCCATGGCCTGGCCGACGGTCTTGAAACCTGAGATAACCTCGGCCGAGACATTCAGTGCCAACATGGCGGTGTACACGAGGTACATCATCTGAATCATCTTTTGTCGCGGGGTTTCCGGACAGTTTGAAGCACTCATTGTTAATCCTTACTTTTTTAGTGAATAGATAGGTTTTATTGTACTAAAAAGGTTTAGATTCGGGCTTGCATGGCGGCCAGCATGTTGCCGTACACATTGTTGAGTTCGGCGACCTTGCGGGCGAGGGCATCGACCTGGTCCTTGTACTTCAGCACACCTTCGGCCGAGTCGGCGAAGTTCTTCATCATGCCCTGGATGCGCTCCTCGACCTCCTTGGTGGCTTCGAGCTGCGAAGTGGAGGTCTGCAGCTGCATCTCGTACATGGCGTTGACGGAGGCGAGGCTGCCGGCCAGTTTCTTCATCTCGTCGGCATACGAGGCATCGCCGCTGGTCAAGGCCTGGGCGGTCTCCTGGTAGATGGTGGTCAGGGTGTTGACACTCTCGGTGGCCTGCTTGAGGTTCTCGATGGCGGCGGCGGCACCGTCCATGCTGCTGACGAACTTGTCGGTGGAGGCGGCTGCCTCGGCCATGCCGTTCATGGCCTGGGCCGAATTGGCCAGGTTCTCCATGCCACGGCCCAAACGGTCGATGAGGTCAGGTGTTATATTGGCGTCTTCGAGCATCTTGTCCAGTTTGGCACTTAGCGGGTCTTTGCTTTCGGGTACCACGGCGTTGCCGTTATCACCCTCTCCGCTGACGGGGGCCTCAATCTTGTCGGCACCCTCGTTCATGAAGGCAAACTCAGGATAGACCAGCGACCAGTCGAACTCTTTGTGAGGGGGTTCGAATGCCGACATGAAGAAGATAAGCACCTCGGTGCTCATACCAATAATCAGCATGGGGGTTGCGCCAGGCCAGTGCTGGATTTTGAACAGGGCACCGAAGATAACGACGGCTGCGCCCCATCCATATAGTTTTGCCATGAAGTTTTTGTAGGCCTTACTCTGAACTAGATTATCTAATGCGCTCATAGTTTTTCGTTTTAGGGTTTGTTACTTATTTAATAGATGTATTTTTGCTTATACTTATTAATAGACGTTGGAAGCGGTCTTGAGGTTGTCACCCTTCACGCGACCCATGTAGGGCTGCACGCAGCGGAAACCGATGTAGCACTTGCTCGTATCCTGGAACTCGAACGAACGGGTCTGGACCTGGATGTAGTACTTCTGGTCTTTCCAGCTGCCGCCGCGGACCACCTTGCGTTTCATGGCGATGGGGTCGTCCTCGCTGGCGTTGTAGTTGTAGTAGGGAGAGAGGGCATTGGCCACGATGTAGGTCGACTCGCTGTAAGCGTCGGCGCACCATTCTGCCACGTTGCCGGCCATGTCGTACAGACCGTAGTCGTTGGGGGCATAGTGACCCACAATCAGGGTGCGGACACCGCCGTCGTCGTCGTAGGCGCCACGCAGGGGCTCATAGTTGGCCAGGAAGCATCCGTTCGGGTTGCGCACGTAGGGACCGCCCCACGGATAGCTCTCAGCGGCGATACCGCCACGGGCGGCAAACTCCCATTCGGCCTCGGTGGGCAGACGGAAGTCGTTCATCTGCTGGTAGTCGATGTTCTCCAGATAGGTGTTCAGGTAGTTGCTGCGCCAGATGCAGAATGCACGGGCCTGCAGCCAGCTGACGCCCACCACGGGATAGTTGTCATAGGCGGCGGAGCTGAAGTAGTTCTTCGTGAAGTCCTCGTTCATGGTGTAGGTGTAGTCGTGCACCCAGCAGAGTGTGTCGGGATAGACATTGATTTTCTCCTTGTGGACAAACGACGAACGGTTGTTCAGACCTCTCGGACGCGAGGTGTAGAGGGTGCCGCGGTGCTCCTCCTTGTTCTGGACACCAGCCTCTTTGCGCGAAGCGTCGGCATAGTCAATCCAGTAGTACTCGTAGTTGAGTTTGGAGGCGTCGATCTCGCGACGGCCGAAGTAGCGGTCCTTCTCAGCCAGGTAGAGGTCGTTGAGAGCCTCGCGGGTCTCCTGCTCGTCCAGGCGGATTTTGGTCTTCTTGTTGAGGATGGGGGGATCGAGGGGCTCGCCGTACTCGTCTTCCTCAATCTGGTAGCCTTCAACACCACCTTCGGCAAGCATCTTGCGCATGATGGAGTCGGTGACCCACGCCACGAACTGGCGGTACTCGTTGTTGGTGATTTCGGTCTCGTCCATGAAGAACGAAGAGACCTGCATGGTGCGGGGCTGCGAGGTTATGCCGTAGGTGTTGTTCTGCACACCGGCACCCATGCTGAAGTTGCCTTGGTTGATAAACACCATACCCGTGAGGTCAATGTCCTCATAATAGGGACGGTTCTGGACACCGACCAACTCGCCGTTGTCGGAGGCCGTCGTGGAGCATCCGTAGAAGAGCACCACAGAGGTTGCAAGCATGAAAAAGAGCTTCTTCATATTGGTAAAGTTTTTTATTGACTTGTTTTTTTGTACTTACTTGTTTCTTGCCTTATACGTATTTTGTGTAAAAAAGTTTCATTTGTTTATATTTATAACAACCAGGTGTTGCCATAGGAGGTGCCGGGCTTGGCGGGGACAACCACCTTGAAGCAGAATTTCAGGTAGGCCTCCATGGTACCGAAGCTGCGACCTGTCTTGAAGGAACCCAGGTTGCTGGTTGTAAGGTCGTAGGCGAATCCGATATGGAGTTTCTTCCAGTGTACGCCGAAGAGGACGGCGACGGCGTCCTGCACGCGGTAGGAGACACCGCCCCACACCCTGTTGCGATAGTCGACAATGCCGGTGACCTCGCCCTGGAAATAGCTCAAGTCGGCGGTCTTCAGCATGAACGAGGGCCTCAGGCGGAAGGAGGGGGCCATGTCGGGCGCGAACTCATAACCGCCCATCAGGTAAGCGGTGCGGGCGTTGGCGAAATGTATGTTCTCGTCGTGAGCGCCAAGCAGGTTCTTGACAGAGAGACCAATCCAGTATTTCGAGGGAACCTGATAGTAGGCACCCACCGAAGCGTCAATCAGGAAGGCCGACTTGGCGATGTTGTTCAGCACGGGGTCGTTCTCGTCGATGCCGTAGAGTCCTTGGACATCCAGGCTCTTGCTGGCGAGTCCCACCTCCACACCGGCGGCCAGGTTACCCTCGCCCCAGAACATGCGGAAGGCATAGTCGAGATTGACGACATTGTTGGTCCAGTAGCCTATCTTGTCGTTGGTGAAAGTCAGTCCGATACCGCCGTGGAGGAATTTCACGGGCATGTCGAAGGTGAAGAGAAGGTCAACAGGCACAGAACCAGCGCTTCCCTGATCGGGCTTGTCGATGGTGAACCCCATCCATTGGTTGCGGTACATCAACGTGGCACAGATGGATCCCGAGCTGCCCGCGTAACCGGGGTTGTACGACATCCTGTTGAACATGTATTGGGTGAACTGAGGCTCCTGTTGGGCCATGGCAAAACACGAAAATCCCATGGCAATCACCAAAAGTGACAGCTTTTTCGCCTGTTTGATTTTCATGTATGCTCTCATGTCGATAACATATAAGTGTCTTACATTCAATATTGTGTACGTGCCAACAAGCATCTTTCCCGAGGGAAAGGGATACTATGTTTGGACTTGCAAAGATAGCAATAATTATTTACATGGCGGTGTTTTTTTTATTTTTTTTTCATTTTTTTATTCCGCCCCCCCCCTTTCCTTTGTCGTTGTGAGGCACTAAAAAACTGTCGGGGAAATCCTCGATGAGCATCGCCTGGACGCGTATGGCGTGACTCCTTGGAGTGGCGAGGGCCAGCACCACGCGCATCTGCCGGGTGCCGGGCAGACTCTCCGTCTGGGCGCGTTCCTGCAGGTCTTTGGGCAGCCGCTGGATGGCGCGAAGGGCCGACTGGCGTGAGCCGGTGATGCAGATGGCCAGGTCGAAGAGTTTCTCCTGTTTGGGTGTCGGAAGCTCGGCCAGCACCGAGGGCTCGATGGTCTCCTCCGCGGGGGGTGGCGTCGTGGTGGCTGAGGGGGCCTCGGCTGTCGGGGGTGGCGCAGGCTTGGTTGGCACGGGTTTCTTGGCTTCTGGCTTGACCGGCGCGGATTCCCTGGCATCAGGTTGGGCGACAGAGGCTTTCGGGGGTCCGAACCCGTCCTTGTAGGGCGTCATCCTCCGCACAGGGCTCTTGTCCTTGAAAGCCATATATTCTTCATGGCTCATGGCCAGGGTGTCCTGCTGAATCCACAAGGCGTAGCCCTCCTCGGGGTCGAGGGTCACCACCTTCACCTTGCGCGACCCCTTGATGCCCAGCTTCAGCACGGCGATCTTGGTCATGTCGAGCACGTTCCTCACGGGGCAGCGGTCGTTGACGCGCACCACGATTTCGAGGCCCGTGTAGGGGTTGTGTACCAGCAGGTAGGTGCCGAAGGGGATGGTGCGGTGGGCGGCGGTGTACTGGTTCTGCCGGAAGATGTCGCCCGAGGCCGTCTTGCGTCCCACGAACCGGTCGGCATAGTAGGTGCCGAGCATCACCGTCGTGTCGCCCTGCACTGTCGTGTCGCCCTGCGCCGCTCCCCGCGGCGGCATCGCCGCCGCCAGCAGCAATAACAATAGGATATGTCTATAAATTCTCAATATTCTCCTGCTTTGCGAGATTTCGTGAACCTTGTAGATTATTCCGCCTGCGGCGGCAATTTCAACTTTCAACTTTCAACTCTCAACTTACCAGTTGAACGCCTCGGCGGTGAACCATTTGCCTTGGAGGCGGAGGGTCTGCTCGACGACGTCGCGCACGCATCCGCGGCCGCCGGCGTAGTGCGAGATGTAGTCGCTTATCTCCTTGATTTCCGTGGCGGCGTCGGCGGGGCATGCCGCCACGCCGCAGTGCGTCATCACCTCGTAGTCGGGGATGTCGTCGCCCATATAGAGCACCTGCTCCTCGGTGAGGCCGTTCTTGTCGAGGAACTCGCGGTAGGTCTTCATCTTGTTGGCGCAGCCCGTGTAGCACTGCGTCACGCCCAGGGAGGCCATGCGGTTGTCGATGCTCAGGGAGGTGGCGCCCGAGATGACGGCTACCACGTAGCCATGCTTGACGGCGTACTGGAGGGCATAGCCGTCCTTGATGTTGCCGCAGCGCACCGTCTCGCGGTCGGCGTACATCCATACCGACCCGTCGGTCATCACCCCGTCGAAGTCGAAGACAAATGCCCTGATGGCATGCAGCTTTTCCTTATAATTAATCATAGGTCTCAATTTTCAATTTGTCGCGTATTCCAGCGTGTCCTCGTAGAACTTCCGCCAGCCCTCCCAGCCGAATAGCTCGCAGAGGTTCTGGTTGTGGAAGATGCAGCTGAAGGTGCCGCCCACGGCGCGCACCTCGTCGATGAGGGCGTGCATCTGCGGGATAGCCTCGTCGGGCGTGACGCCCAGGTATTTCTGGAACGAGGTGTCCATGGCCACGAAGGGGTGCATGCGCAGCTCGCTCTCCTGGTCGCTGCTGAGGTCGTAGAAGGGCACCACCGAGGCGGTCCCGCAGCGGAATCCCGGCAGGTCGGCGAAGCCCATGGAATAGTCGTGCAGGATGCCGTTGCGCACCAGCACACGGTAGTCGCGCGGCAGGTGGAGTCGCAGGAAGTGGAACCGGTTGCGCACGATGGTGCGGTGCAGTATCTCCGAGAGCCGTTGCGTCTCGACCTCCACCTTGCGGGGGTCGTCGGTGGCGTAATAGGAGCAGTGGATGCCCACCTTGGCCGCGTCGCCCAGGCGTTGCAGCAACTCGCGGAACTCCACGTCGTGGTACGACGTGGGCTTGTCGTAGATGCCGTAGTCGCCCAGCAGGGGGAAGAACACCAGCGAGAGGTTCTTCCTCCCGGCCGACTGCTCCAGGATGTAGTCGAAGGTGTCGTAGGGGTCCTCCTCCTTGCCTCGCAGCACGCGCAGGCGGCGGCGCACCTCGGTCCAGTCGTGGCGGTGCAGCCCGTCGCGCAGAAGTCCCATCACTGTGCGGAACAGTCCCTTGCAGCGGTAGCAGTAGGACGAGTCGATGTCCACCGTCTCCACAAAACGGTACTGTCGCGGGCGGAAGACGGTGTCGGGGTACTGACGCAGGATGATGTCTCTCACCAGCAGCGCCCAACGGTCCACCACCGCCGTGCGGAGAAATCCGTGGCGGGCGGCCAGGCTCTCGGCGGTCAGAAAGCGTCCGTGTTCGTCCTCGCGGTGGGGCAGGTATTCCTCGTAGCGCGAGAGCATGAAGAAGATGGCTGCCAGCGGGTCGAAGGGCAGGGCGATGCCGCTCCCGAAGACGGGGAAGAGGCCCGGCAGGCCGTCGCTGTAGTCGAAACAATGACACTCCTGCTCCTCGATAGTGGTCTCGAACAGCAGGTTGCACGACTTGAGGAAGGGCACAGAGTCATCGCCTACACGGTAAGGGCCATAGCAGAGGCGCGCCTCGCGGTGGGCGGCAAATGTGTCGGGGCTCGTCGTGATGACGAAGTCCGTCTGCAGCAGGTCGCGCATCACCACGTTGAGGGTGTACCCCAGTCGGTTGGTCAGTTTCGGGACATAGATCAGCAGCATGTTGTATTGCCTTTTGACGCTGCAAAGATACGACTTTTTTCCGAAATAACAACTTTTTCCTATTTCTCCTGCTCCGCGAAATATAGAAAATCTTATTAATTATTCCGTCTCCGGCGGGGGGAGGACGAGGAAGTCGCCGTGCTGCTGGAAGTGGTCGAGGAGGGCGGCGTAGAAGGGATGGCGGCTGAGGGTGGCGGCGTTGCCGAGGACGATGAGTTTCATGCGGGCGCGGGTCATGGCGACGTTCATGCGCCGCAGGTCGCGCAGGAAGCCTATCTGCCCCTCCTCGTTGTCGCGTACCATACTGAGGATGATGACGTCGCGCTCCTGTCCCTGGAAGCCGTCGACGGTGCCCACGGAGATTTGTCCATAGAGGCGACGGAAGAATTTCTGCAGCTTGAGGAGCCTTCGGATGAGGCGCACCTGGGCGCGGTAGGGCGAGATGATGCCAAAGTCGATGCGCTCGTCCTGCACGCGGGTGATGCCGATACTCTCGATGTATTCGCGGAGGGTGCGGATGAGGAGGCGCGCCTCGTCGGCGTTGGTGATGGAGCCTGTGCGGCTGCGCCGCTCGGCAGAATTCCCGGATATTCCGGAATGTCCGGATACTCCGGAATATCCGGAGGTATCTATCCACATCAGGGGCGTGTCGAGGGGCGTCACCTGCCGGTCGGCGACGGCGGGGGCGGCCTGGAGCCTCCCGTGGTAGAACCAGCGCGAGGGGAAGGCCATGATGTCGCGGTGCATGCGGTACTGGATGTCGAGCTGGGTGACACATCTGGGGTGGGCCTGCACGACACGCTGCATCAATGTGCGGTCCAGGCCGCCGCGCAGGGCTTCGGGGCTCTTGACGGTGGGGGGCAGCTGGCAGTGGTCGCCGCCCATGACCACGCGGTCGCACTTGCGGATGGCGGCCCAGCAGGCGGGTTCGAGGGCCTGGGCGGCCTCGTCGATGAAGAGGGTGGAGAACCGCCTCCGGTCGAGGATGGCGTAGGCGCTGCCTATCAGGGTGCAGGCCACCACGCGGGCCTGCATGAAGATGTCGGCCTGGATGCGCACCTCGAGCTGCGTGGCGCGGTCGCGCAGGGCGGCGAGGTGCTTGCGGGTGGCGGCGGAGGGACTTTTGCCTTCGGGGCTGCGGTGCAGCTCGCGGCGGATGGCCCAGAGGTCGCTGTAGAGGGGGTGGGCGGCGAAGCGCCGCTCGTAGCTGCAGTCGAGCATTTCGTCGCTGATACGCAACGGGTTGCCGATGCGCAGCACGTTGACGCCGCGGCGCGAGAGCTGCTCGCTGATCCAGTCGACGGCCACGTTGCTCGGCGCGCAGACCATCACCTGCGTCTCGCGCTGGAGGGTCTCGATGATGGCCTCGATGAGGGTGGTGGTCTTGCCGGTCCCCGGGGGGCCGTGGACGATGGCCACGTCCTCGGCCTCGACGACGCGCTGCACGGCCTCCTGCTGGGTGGCGTTGAGCCAGGGGAGCGAGAGGCGCGGCAGACGGCGGAAGGCGGGTTCGGCGTTGCCCGCCAGGATGTTGCGCAGCCGCACCAGACGGCCCTCATGGCCCGTGGCCCCTTCGCTCTCGGCCCGCATCACGGCACCGAGGGCTTCGTGCATGACGCGGTACGAGGTGGTGTCGATGCTCCGCCGGATGCCCAGCAGGCGCTTCTCGGCCAGGGCGCGGAGGGTGCCGAGGGCGGCGGCATTGGGCAGGGCCACGCTGACGAAGCCCGTGCCCGCCTGCTCGATGTAGTATTGGTGTGGGTGTTCGCGGAGGCTCCCGCCGTCGTCGGCAAAGTAGAAGAACGCCAGCGGGTGACCGGGTTCGAAGTCGTTGTCCACCAGGTCGTCGTCCACCTCGTAGCGCACGGTGAGCACCAGCTGGTCGAGGGCGTTGTAGGCGGCGTCGGCCAGCGCCACGGGGTAGCGGCAGTCGCTCTCGGCGATGCGCGAGGCGAAACGGCTCTCCTGCAGGCTGCGGGCGTAGCCGGCCTGCTCGCAGGCCAGCTCCTGCTGCAGCAGGGTGTCGAGCCTCTGAAGGTGCGCTATGGGGTTGGATGCATTCATGCCATCATAACGCGGCGCGCCCTCTTTTATTGTGTGCCGCCCTCCTCCCTATGCCGCAGTCTCGCCGCGGGCTCGTGGCGGACTCGTAGCGCCCTCGCCGCGCCCTCGTTTCTTCTTCGATTGTTCTCCGTTTGTTCTTCGATTGTATTCCGTTTTCAAAACGAAGAAGAATCGAAGAACAAACGAAGAACAAACAGCGAAGAACGCAGCCCGCCCGCAGGGCGCGGCGAGGGAGCGGGGAAGGAGAGGGGCTATCGTGCTGGAAATGTGGTGGAAAGGTTGCCCCGCCCAAGAGGGCGAAAAAAATATTTTTAATGGAATGTCGCGGAATCAAATAAAATGTGTATATTTGCAATCGGTCTTATGGGGGTGTGTACACCCGTAAGACGCTGAATGTTTGTTTAATAATTAGTATTAATCCTTAAAAATAAACCAACACATGACAAAAGTAAAATCGTTGGCTGACCTCAAAGCCATGAGAGAGAAACTCCAGTCGAGCCTTGATGTCCGCGAGAAGGCGGAGCATCCCGAGTCGCTGGTGCAGATCAAAGTCGCTATGGCCACGTGCGGTATCGCCGCCGGCGCCAAGCAGGTTATGGAACACATGATGGCCAAGGCCGAGGAACTGAAGATTCCCGCAGTCTTCACCCAGACCGGCTGCATGGGCTACTGCCACGCCGAACCCACCCTCGAGGTGCGCGTGCCCGGCAAGGACCCCATTGTTTTCGGCCATGTCGACAACAACCGCGCCGATGAAATCCTCACCAAGTATGTCCAGAACGGCGAACTGGTGGAAGGCATCATCCCCGTCAACTACAACACCATTGACAAATAAGACTGAACATCATGGCAAAATACAAAAACCACGTTCTTATCTGCGGCGGCACAGGTTGCAAATCGAGCAACAGCCTGCAGATTATCGAAAACTTCGAGAAGATTCTGAAGGAAAAGAATATGCAGGACGAAGTGCAGGTCATTAAGACCGGCTGCTTCGGCTTCTGCGAGCAGGGCCCCATCGTCAAGATCATGCCCGACAACACCTTCTACACCCGGGTGAAACCCGAGGATGTCGAGCGCATCGTCAACGAGCACCTCATCAAGGGCCGTAAGGTGGGCGACCTCCTCTACACCAACCCCGAGAACAAGGAGCACGTCAGCGACTCCAAGCACATGGACTTCTACCGCAAGCAGATCCGTATCGCCCTGCGCAACTGCGGTTTCGTAGATCCCGAGAACATCGAGGAGAGCATCTCCCGTGGCGGTTACGAGGCCCTGGCCAAGTGTCTCACCGAGATGACCCCCGAAGAGGTCATCGCCGTGATGAAGGCTTCCGGCCTCCGCGGTCGTGGCGGCGCCGGCTTCCCCACCGGTCTGAAGTGGGAGTTCTGCGCCAAGAACAAGGCCGACCAGAAGTATGTCATCTGCAACGCCGACGAGGGTGACCCCGGCGCCTTCATGGACCGTTCCATCCTCGAGGGTGACCCCAACAGCATCGTCGAGGCCATGGCCATCTGCGGCTACGCCATCGGCGCCAGCAAGGGTCTCGTCTACATCCGCGCTGAGTACCCCCTGGCCATCGAGCGTCTGAAAATCGCCATCAACCAGGCCCGCGAGTATGGCCTCCTCGGTGAGGACATCCTCGGCACCGGCTTCAACTTCGACATCGAGCTCCGCTACGGCGCAGGCGCCTTCGTCTGCGGCGAGGAGACCGCCCTCATCCACTCCATGGAAGGCCAGCGCGGCGAACCCACGCTGAAACCCCCATTCCCCGCTGTCAGCGGCTACATGGGCAAGCCCTCCAACGTCAACAACGTCGAGACCTTCGCCAACGTCCCCGTCATCATCACCAAGGGCGCCGAGTGGTTCGCCAGCATCGGCACCGAGAAGTCGAAGGGCACCAAGGTCTTCGCCCTCGCCGGCCAGATCAACAACGTGGGCCTCATCGAGGTCCCGATGGGCATCACCCTCCGCGAGATTATCTACGAGATTGGCGGCGGCATCAAGAACGGCCGTCAGTTCAAGGCCGTCCAGACCGGCGGTCCTTCCGGCGGCTGCCTCACGGCCAAGCACCTCGACACGGCTATCGACTATGACAGCCTCGTGGCTGCCGGCTCGATGATGGGCTCCGGCGGTATGGTCGTCATGGACGAGACCTCTTGCATGCCTGCCATCGCCAAGTTCTACCTCGAGTTCACCTGCGAGGAGAGCTGCGGCAAGTGCACCCCCTGCCGTATCGGCAACAAGCGCCTGTGCGAAATCCTCGAGAAGATCACCGACGGCCGCGGCACCATGGAGGACCTCCAGGAGCTCCGCAACCTGGCCGCCGTCATCAAGGACACCGCCCTCTGCGGCCTCGGCCAGACCTCGCCGAACCCCGTCCTCTCGACCCTCGACAACTTCTGGGACGAGTATGTGGAGCACGTGGTCGACAAGAAGTGCCGTGCAGGCGTCTGCAAGAAGCTCATGCAGTATGTCATCGATCCCGAGAAGTGCATCGGCTGCGGCAAGTGCGCCAAGGGCTGCCCCGTCGAGGCTATCAGCCGTACCGACTACACCGCACCCGGCCACAAACTGGCTTCCATGGCCATCGACGCCACCAAGTGCATCAAGTGCGGCGCCTGTATCAACAACTGTAAGTTTGGTGCCATCTCGATTAAATAACTCAAAAATAAAGAAACAATGATTAATCTCACCATAGATAATAAACCGATCCAGGTTCCCGAAGGCACCACCATCCTCAAGGCTGCCCGCATGAACGGTATCGATATTCCCACCCTGTGCCATTTCGAGCTCGATGGGATGAACTTTGAAAACAAACCCGGCGGATGCCGCGTCTGCGTCGTCGAGGTCAAGGGCCGCCGCAACCTGGCCCCCGCCTGCGCCACCGACGTGATGGAAGGCATGGAAGTGCTGACCCACAGCGCCCGCGTCATCAACGCCCGCAAAACCGTCGTCGAGCTTATCCTCAGCGACCACCCCAACGACTGCCTCCAGTGCGAGAAGAACGGCGACTGCGAACTGCAGAGCCTGACCAAACGCCTCGGCATCAAGGAAATCCCCTTCAAGGGCGCTACCTCCACCTACCGTAAGGACAGCACCCTCAGCGTCTACCGCGATATGGACAAGTGCGTCATGTGCCGCCGCTGCGAGACCATGTGCAACAAG
>CAJOIV010000016.1:0-26015 GCA_905234665.1 uncultured Bacteroidales bacterium
GCCCTCGGGGTGCAGCGCGTGCTGCCGGGAGAGTAGCTGACGCGGCTGGGGCTGACGGGGAGCGGCGATTCGGCCATTGCGGTGGCGACGACGCTGACGGCCGTGTTGACCGGCGCGGGCGGCGATGCTGCTGACGGGGGCCTGCAGCTGCCGTGGGGGAGAGGCATAGACAGCCTGGAGGGTTTTGTCAAGCTGGAGAAGACGCGATGCGACATAGGGTCGCGGCGGGTGTTGCTGGACGAGGCGCTGCTGAGCGTGGGAGAGAGGGACGGGCGCCGGGAAGTTACGCTGGAGAGCGACTGGTTCGACGCGGGCCTGACGGGGTGGTTCAACTATGGGGACTTTGCATACATCATGAAAGACTTTGCGAGCAGTTTCCTGCCCGGGGCGCCGCGAGCCGGGAAGGCTGGCGACGGTGAGGGGCGTTGGCCCGACGACGCCTTCGACATCCGGCTCTTGTGGAAAGACCGCAAGGGGACCTTCGGCGACCTGGTGCCGGGATGCACGATAGCCAGCGGCACCACGCTGCAGGGCTCGTACAGTTATGCCGAGTCGCTGAAACTGGTGCTGCGTTCGGACGAAGTCGACTTCGGGACGGTGGCGGTGCGGGATGTGGGCGTGACGTCGGGCCTGCAGGGTGGAGCCTATGCCGTCAGGCTGCTGGCGGGCGATGTGGCTGTCGGGGGGATGGAGCTGCTGCAGGGGGTGAAGGCGGACGTGGATCTGGGCGGCAGGATTTCGTCGCTCACGCTGCTGTGGGGCGACGCCGAGGACACTACGGGCAGCGCCGCGGACCTGCAGTTCTTCGTCACCTCGGAGAACGAGGCGTACAGGCTGATGGTGACACGTCCCAACCTATACCTCTTCGGCCAGCACTGGCGGCTGGCGTGCCCGGGAGGGGTGCTCGTGAAGGAGGGGATGGTGGACATCCCGATGCTGAAACTCTTCGGCAAACGGCAGTCGCTGACGGCCAACGCCCGTTTCGGCGGCGACGAGGGACAGTTTGCGAAGGTGATATTCGACGGATTCTCGCTGACGCCCATCGGCGACGTGCTGCTGGCGCAGAACAAGGTGCGGGTGGACGGAGTGGTGGACGGCACATTCGACATAATGGGTCTGGACGACAACCCCTATTTCGTGGCCGACCTCACGATTGAGGACCTGATGGTCAACGGGCAGTCGGCCGGGCGGGTGACGCTCAACTCGAACTGGGTCTCGTCGGAGAAGCGGGTCCATGTGGACGTCTCGACCGAGAAGCACTTCCCCGACCGAGTGACGCGCCCCATCGAGCTGCACGGCTCCTTCTTGGCCGACGGCTCGAACGCGATGGACCTGGCCGTGGACATGCATCGCATCTCGCTCCAGACGCTCGAACCGATGATGACGGGCATCACCTCGAATGTCGACGGCCTCCTCTCGGGGCGGCTGCATCTGGGGGGGACGCTGAGCTCGCCGAACCTGGCCGGGCGTGCGTGGGTGGACGGCGGCCTGCTGCATGTGGACGCGACGGGGGTGACGTACTATTTCGACGACACGCTGAGGGTCATGGGCGACTCGCTGGTGTTGAAGGATTTCGTCATCAACGACGGCAAGGGCAACCGCGCGCTCGTGGACGGCAATATCGTCTACAGGAACACCGACTTGCTGCTCAACCTGGCATTGAACACCCAACGGCTGATGGTGCTGGACAGCAAACCGGAGGGCGGGAATTTCTACGGCCGGCTCTTTGTCGGGGCGGAAGGCACCATCGGCGGCAACGTGAGGAAGCCCGCGATATACGTGCGCGCCCAGACGCTGGAAGGCAGCGAGCTCCATGTGCCGGTGAGCGACAGGAAACAGATGAACGAGAAGAGCTTCATCCATTTCGTCACATACGACGGGAACGCGCGTCGCCAACAAGCCCCGCCGAAGGCGGGCGGCGGCCTGGACCTGCATCTCGACCTCTCGGTGACGCCAGGGGTGCGGCTTTTCCTGCCGATGGATTTCAGCGAAATCACCGCCGACATGGAGGCCCGCGGCAGCGGCGAGCTGATACTGACCCTGCAGGAAGGGCAGGACCTTTCGGTGGTGGGGGGATACCAGCTCTCGTCGGGGCGGTTCTCGCTCTCGCTCCTCCAGTTGATTGAGAAGACCTTCTCGATTGAGGAGGGCAGCAGCCTGGTCTTCCCCGGCAACATCCAGGATGCGCGGTTTGACGTGAAGGCCGTCTACAACCAGCGCGTCAACCTGGCGACACTGACGGGCGGCAGTGTCTCGGGTTCCTCGACCGAGTACGCCCAGGTCCAGAACGTTATCGCCATTGCCGGCACGCTCGAGAACCCTTCGCTCAAGTTCGACATCCGTCTCCCCAACGCCGACCAGAGCACCGTCGACCAGGTCAACTCGCTCATCAACCTCTCCAGCGACCGCGATATGCTCAACCACACTGTCTCGCTCCTCCTCTTCGGCCGCTTTGCAAACACAGGGTCGCTGGGCTCGAACGACGACCTGCTGAGCAACGGATTCAGCAGCGTCAACATGGTGGCCGAAAGCATGGGCAGCATAGTCACGAGCATGGTCAAGGTGGTCGACGTCAACTTCAAGGTGCGGCAGGGCCTGGAGTCGGGCACCTCGCAGATTGACGTGGGAATCAGCAAGCAGTGGGAGAAATTCTACTTCGAGTCGTCCTTCGGCTACGGGTCGAACACCTCGACGGAGAACTACAACCCCGAGTATTCCAACGTCCTGGTGGGCGACGTGGTTGTGGGCTACAAGTTCAAGCCCTATTTCTCATTCTACGGATTCCACAGGAACAACACCAGCTATTACACCCGGAACGAGATACCCTACAAACAGGGCGTCGGGCTCAAGTGGTCGAAGGATTTCAACACCTTCGGCGACCTCTTCCGACCCCAAACACGATAATTATTCAATCCAACCGTCACCCCCATGAAGATACCCGAGCAACTCTACAACGTCAAGCCGAACTTTGTGTTCTGCCTCTTCGCGCCGGTTTTCGCTTTGCTTTTTGTGGTGATTTACACCCCCACCTTTGGGCTCAATCCCGAATTCTATGTCCTGGTCGACAGCAACAAGGGCTTCTGCATTCCCATCCTCTGCTCCATCGAGTTGGGGGTGCTGCTCGCCAGCCGCGCCATCCTCTGCTATGCCATTGTGCGCCACCGCCTCAGCGAGATGGAGTTCCTCCTCTGGCAGGCCATAGAATATGTGGTCGCGTGCCTTTTCTTCGACCTCTTCCTCTCGCTCTATCTGCACCTCGGCTATTTCGACCTGCTGCCCATAATTCTGCTTGTGAGCCTGGGTATCAACATCTTCCCTTATGCCTTCTATTGGGTTTTCATGGAACGCGTCGACCGCGACCAACGTATCGCCGAGGCCTACAAGCTCATGAACAACCTCCGCCGCCCGGCCGACGGCGCCGAGGGCATGGTGCGCTTTGCCGACGACAAGGGGAACGTCAGGCTCGTCGTGGGGGCCGACAAGGTAATCAGCGTCCAGTCGGCAGGCAATTACCTGACAATCACTTACGACGACGGCGGCAAGCCGATGCGTTACAGTCTCCGCAACACCATGAAGGGCATCGAAAAGCTTTGTACAGCCAACGGTATGGTCCGCTGCCACCGTTCTTTCTTTGTCAATATCAATATGGTCAAGGTCATCCGTCGTACCCCGGAGGGCATGGTTGCCGAAATCGACCACCAGGGGGTATCCAACGTGCCGGTGTCGAGGACCTACGCCTCAGACCTCATCAGCCTTTTCAGCGAGAATTGAGAATGGTTATAGGTTATTGTTTATTGGTTATTGAATATGAGTATGAGACGCGCCAGCTTTTTGGTTTTTAGTTTATACCTTCTACTTTTCTTCCCTGTCAGGGCGCAGCACTATGTGAATTACACTGCCGACTCGCTGGCGTTCGCCAAGGGGCCCTGGCAGTGCGACACGATGGAGGGCGTGCGTTTCATGTGCACCCATTTCACGGGTCGGCAGCTCTTCAACTCCAACCAGTTCCTCTCTGTCATCGAGATTCCACGGGGAGCCAGACACAGGCTGCGTTTCGTGGCCGACAGCAGCCGGGCCACCGTGTCGGAGTTCGCCTTGCGTCACAATGCCCTTGCAGCGGTCAACGGCTCCTATTTTGACATGAAGACGGGTGCTCCGATATGCTATCTTCGCATTGATGGACGCCAGATGGGAATCAATACGCCTGGCCGCAACGACACGGTCAACCGCAAGTACTACCAATTCGCAACCGTCCGTCTCCTCCCCTCCGGCAAGCCACGCTTTCTGGTGCCTGACAGCCTCCGCATGGCCGAGGCCCTCCTGCCCGACAGCAACATCATGACGGCAGGCCCCATGCTGCTGCGCAGGGGCGTTTCGGTGGCGCAGCATGTGGAGAAGCGTTTTGTTGCAGGCCGTCACAACCGCACGGCTATTGGACTGAAGCCCGACGGCACCGTCGTGCTCCTCGTTGCCGACGGACGCATGAAAAACGACGCAGAAGGACTGACCCTCATCGAGTTGACCCTTATCATGCGTTGGCTGGGGTGCTGCGATGCGGTGAACCTCGACGGTGGCGGCTCGTCGACGATGTATGTGAAGGGACACGGCCAGGACGGAATCGTCAACCACCCCTCCGACAATGGCCGATTCGACCCTCAGGGGCAACGGCCTGTGGCCAATGCCATCCTTGTCATGTAGCGTTATTCTTCCCGGCTGTCCGTCTGCGAGATGGAGATCTCGATAGCCTGGTCGGCGCGGGGTTTCTTTTTCCCGAAGCGTTTGTTCTCGTAGAGGAACGTGGCGGCGACTTTCTTGTCCTCGCTCTTCCACATCTCGAGGACCTGTTTCACGTCGGCAGGGTCGAGGGTCTTGAGCAGTTCGACCAACTCGTCGTGCGTCTTGGGCATCTTGGCCTTGAAGTTGCCCTTCACGGCGCAGACATAGTTGGTGAGGCCCTGCTCTGCGCAGATTTTGCCCTGCGCCTCTGAAAACTTCTGTGCGCGGGCGAACATGGTTACTGGGTCGTAGCCGCCTACCGTGAGGCCCATGCCGATGACCTTTTTCTCCTCAAGGACGGAAAGGGTGAATCCCGTGCTGTCGTTGGCATTGTTGCTCACGAAGGGAATCATCTGCATGGTGAACATATCGAGGGTGTTGGCCTTGTTGATGGCGAACCCCCACGAGGCGACCTTGGTGCTGCAGGTCTCGAAGCTCTGGTGGTTGATTTTGAGGAGCTGCTTGTAGCGCTCGATGTTCTTGCTGTCGCCCGTCTGGGCGAAGGCGGGGGGAAGGAAGAAGTAAGAACTAAGAACTAAGAGGGCGAGTATCTTTTTCATGGGTTTAATGGGTTTGATGGGTTTAATGGGTTTGACACACTCCTTCGCCCCTTTGGGGCACCTCCCCTAACTTAGGGGAGGAGTGGCTGCCGCCCTACTTACACATTATTTACTGGTTTACGTATTGTTGTATCTCGTCGTGGAAGAATTCGAGCTGGATGCCTGCCTGGCGGAAGAGTTCCTCGCTTTCGGCGCCGGCATGGTATTTGCGTTCGCAGACCACGCGACGGATGCCGCAGTTGATGATGAGCATGGCGCAGGTGCGGCAGGGGGTCATTCGGCAGTAGAGTGTGGCGCCGTCGAGGGGGATGCCGCGGCGCGCAGCCTGGCAGATGGCGTTCTGCTCGGCGTGGACGGTGCGGACACAATGGGTCGAGATGTGCCCGTCGGCGTCGATGGTCTGGCGGAAGAGGTGTCCCACCTCGTCGCAATGGGGGAGGCCCGAGGGGGAGCCCACATAGCCTGTCACCAGCAGCTGTCGGTCTTTGACGATGACGCACCCCGAGCGGCCGCGGTCGCAGGTGGCGCGTTTGGAGGCTGTGTTGGCTAGTTCCATGAAGTATTCATCCCACGAGGGGCGGCGGTGCATTATCTGGCCGAGGATTTTCTCTACTTGGGCGTTGAGCTCCTCGATGGTGCCGCCGTTGTCGAGGCGGAAGTCGGCCTGGGCGATGCAGTAGGAGAGGTTCTGCTTGTTGGGGTCGGCGTTGTCCATTTCGCGCTGTTCGTTGGCGAGGAATGTCTCGTAGTCGATGTGGTCGGTCTCGGAGCCGCGCAGCACGGCGCGGCGGTACCTCACTTCGGGGTCGGCGTCGATGGCGAGCAGGTAGAAGCCGGGCTTGCCGCGCAGAGCCTCGACCTCGCCTGGGGTGCGCACACTCTCGATGATGCAGTTGCATCCCGAGGCCACGGCCTGCTGGTAGAGCTGCTCGACGATCCATGAGGGCGTGTGCTGGGCCCTGAGGTCGTTGCCGACAAGGGTCATTGTGTCGCGGTTCACTTCGAGGCCGCGCCGTTTGATTTCCTCTGTGATGAACGCGCGCACGGAATAGTGCACGAAGCCTCTGTTCTTGACAAGGTAGTCGACGATGGTGCCTTTTCCCGCACCGAGGGTTCCGGTGATGCCGATGGTGATCATGGAATTTGAGTATTGGGCAGCGGCGAAGACGCCGCTGAAATGCACGTTTTATACTTTATATTTATACTGCAGTTGGGCGAGTTCCTCGTTGGCCTTGACGATTTTCTTCTTGAGCCCCGACTTGTAGGCGACGAGCTTTTGCATGAGGGCTTCGTCGCCGAGGGCGAGCATCTGCATGGCAAGGATGGCGGCGTTCTGCGCGCCGTTGATGGCGACGGTGGCCACGGGGATTCCCGGAGGCATCTGCATGATGGCGAAGGTGGCATCGAGTCCTTCGAGACAGGAGCCTTTGATGGGGACACCGATGACAGGCAGGGGGGTCTCGGCGGCGATGACGCCGGGGAGTGCGGCGGCCATGCCGGCGCCGGCGATGATGACTTTGATGCCGCGGGCGGCGGCTCCCTGTGCGAAGGCGGAGACCTCGGCAGGGGTGCGGTGGGCGGAGAGGGCGTTGACTTCGAAGGGTATCTCCATCTCCTCGAAGAACTGGCAGGCTTTCTCCATGACGGGGAGGTCGGAGGTGCTGCCCATGATGATGCTGACGATTGGAGTCATGAGTTTTGAGTTTTGAGTGGGCAGCGGCGAAAACGCCGCTGAAATGCACGTTTTATATCTTGAATCGGCTAATCCATAGTTCTCGGTGTGGACGTTTCGGGCGTTTGCGTCCGGGGTTGAGGAAGGGGGTGCCCTCGCCGCCGTGGAGGCTCATCTGCCAGGCGCGGATGACGACTTCGGGCTTGGCGTTTTCATAGAGCACCTTGTAGACGAAGTTGGCGATGGGCAGGTCGAGGTTGTAGATGATGCGTATCTTCTCCATGCTGCGGGCGGCATAGTAGCCTTCGGGAACCATCGTCATCTCGAGCAGGGCGCTCTTGACGCTGTAGCCTCGTCCTATCATGGTGCCGAAGGTGCGGTTGCGGCTGTATTGCGAGTAGCAGGTGACGAGGAGGTCGCCGAGGTAGGGCGGTGTGTCGACGGGACGCAGCTGGCGGATGCGTTTGGGCTCGATGGCCTGCATGCACTCGGCCATCTCGGCGATGGCGAAGCTGACGAGGACGGCCATCAGGTTGTCGCCACAGCCGATGCCCCGTACGATGCCGGCGGCGACGGCGTAGATGTTCTTGAGTGCGGTGGCATATTGAATGCCGCGGATGTCGTCGGAGATGCTGGCATTGATATACTGGCACTGCATCTGTTCCTGGACGGTCTGTGCCAAGCGGTTGTTGAGGCTGGCGCAGGTGATGAATGTCAGGTTCTCGCGCGCCACATCCTCGGCGTGGGTGGGGCCGGAGATGATGGCGAGCTGGTTTTCCGGCACCTGGAAGGTATGCTGGAGGTAGTCGGTGACGATCTCGTCGCATTCGGGCACAAAGCCCTTGATGGCCGAGATGAGGTTTCGGCTGCGGAGGAGCGCGGGGTCGGCGCCGGAGAGGGCTTTGTGGAGGTAGGCGGTGGGGACGACGAGGTAGACGTATTCGCAGTTGCTGAGCACCTCGTTGATGTCATCGGTAAGGTGCAGCTGCGACGGGTCGAATTCGGCCTCGCGGAGGTAGAGGCAGTTGATGCCGTCGGAGGTAAGGCTTTCGCGAATCTCGGGTTCGCGAACCCACCAGTAGAGGGGTTCTATTTCTTGTTCGAGCAGTATCTTGGCCACCGCGGTGGCCCAAGAGCCGCTTCCTATCAGTCCTATCATTACTTCAGGTTTTTGAGGATTTCGAGGGTGAGGTCCCAGAACATCTGGACGGTGCGGATTTCAATCTTCTCGCCGGGTGCGTGGACGCCGCGCAGGGTGGGGCCGTAGCTTATCATGTCCATTTGGGGGTATTTCTCGCCGATGAGGCCGCATTCGAGACCGGCATGGATGGCGCGGACGACGGGTTCGTGTCCATAGAGGCGTTTGTAGGTCTCGACGCCCACCTTCAGCACGCGGCTTTCGGGGTTGGGGGTCCATCCCGGGTAACCGTCGGAGTGCTCGACGCGGGCGCCGATGAGGCGGAAGGTGGCCTCTATCTTCTCGGCGGCCGCCTGTTTGGCGCTGGCCACCGAGCTGCGCTGGCTGGTGCAGATGCGGATGGTGTTGTCGCCGACCATCTTGACCGAGGCAAGGTTGGTGGAGGTCTCGACGAAGTTGGGTATCTCGCGGCTCATGGCCAGCACGCCGTGGGCGCAGGCATAGAGGGCGGCCACGAGGTTGCGGTGGGTGTCGAGGTCGATGACGTAGTCGGGCGTCTCGACAGGCGAGAGGCTGACCTGCAGCCCCGGCTCGGTGCTGCGGAATTCGAAAACCATCTGCTGGCTGTAGTCGTAGGCCGTGCGTTTCAGTCTGTCGGCGTTCTGGGTGGGCACGAGGATGACGGCGCGGGCTTCGCGGGCGATGGCGTTGCGCAGGTTGCCGCCGTCGATGGTGGCCAGACGGGCGTCGAGACGGTGGGTAGCGTTCCAGAGCATGCGGTTGAGGAGTTTGTTGGCGTTGGCGCGTCCGCGGTGGATGTCGTCGCCGGAGTGTCCGCCGGTGAGGCCGTATACTTTCAACTCGAAGGCCTTCATGCCTGCCGGCACGGGCTCGCGGGTGAAGTCGAGCTCTGCCACGGTGTCGATGCCTCCGGCGCAGCCGATACAGAATTCGCCCTCGTCCTCGTCGTCGAAGTTGAGGAGGATGGAACTCTTCAGCCAGTCTTTGTGGAGGTTGGCGGCCCCCGTGAGGCCCGTCTCCTCGTCGACGGTGAAGAGGCACTCGAGCGGGCCGTGTTCAATGCGGTGGTCGTCGAGGATGGCGAGGGCGGCGGCCACGCCGATGCCGTCGTCGGCACCGAGGGTGGTGTCGCGGGCAATGAGCCATCCCTCTTCAATCTCGGCCTTGATGGCGTCGGTCATGAAGTCGAAGTTGGTGTCGCCGTTCTTCTCGCACACCATGTCCATGTGTGCCTGGAGGCAGACGCCGGGGGCGTTCTCGTAGCCCGGGGCGGCGGGTTTGCGGATGAGGACGTTGCCCACCTCGTCGGCAAGGGTCTCATAGCCGTGTTTGTGGCCGAATTCCTGCAGGTAGGCCGACACGCGCTCCTCGTGCTTCGAGGGGCGGGGGATATTCATCAGCTCGCCAAAGAAGCGCCATACGGCGGCGGGCTGGAGGTTGGAAAGGATACTGTTCATATAGCTCTTAGTTTTGGGTTTTTCTTGTTGGGGCTCTAGTAGTACTAGTGTACACTAGTATTACTAGTAGCACTAGTTTTTCATTATCACTTTATATGCATGGTTGTCGATGCGGACAATGTACACTCCTGCGGGGAGGTTGGCGTTTCGCACGCGGCGGCCGAGTATGTCGTAGACGGCAATGTCATGGCCTTCGGCACCGATGACGATGATACGGCCACCAGCGCCGACGATGATGGGCTGCTGTCTGTCGGCTGTCGGCTGTGGAATGCCCGCATAGCCGTGGTAGGAGGTGTCGGGCTCAAGGCCTATGATGGCCCCGTGCCATGCCGTGAAGTCGTAGCCCTGCGGGGTCATGGCGTCGAGTTTGAAGTAGCCGTTGGCGGTGCCGTTCCATCCCCAGTTGATGTAGAAGAAGTTCGTGTCGATATCGTCGGAGAAGTAGCCGTCGATGACATAGCCGTGGCCCGAGGTGCCGCTGTGACCGGCTTCCGAGTCGTTCTTCTCCCATCCGGCATAGTAGATGGGCTTGCCCTCGGCCAGACTGTTGTAGAGCATGTGGAGCCAGAGGGTGTCGTCGTGGATGGAGTCGCGCATGCCGGCATAGTCGTAGCGGTAGCCGAAGTATTTGGGGATGCGGGTGTCGGCACCCATGTCGGGCGACAGGTGCAGAGAGGTGTCGAAGATGGCGTATTCGGGCAGTGACCAGCAGCCGCTCCCACGGGGGGTGTAGTTCATGTCGAGGGCCACGCCGATGTGGAACAGCAGGGTGGAGATGGCCTCGTTGGCGGTGTCGTTGCCACCTATGTAGGCATAGTCGTCCATGTGTGCCCAGTCGTAGTAGGTGTGCTCGAAGTCGGCCGAGATTTCCCCATAGGTCCATTCAGGATAGGCTGCGGGGTTGTCGGCGCCGTTGTAGGAGTGCTGTCCGAAGCCGTGCTCGGGGTAGTCCCAGTAGTTCATTATCATGCCGAAAGCCGTCGCCACGCATCCTGTCACCGAGCCGCCGGGGCATTTGGCGTTGTAGGGCGTCGACTGTCCCCACCTCATCAGGTGCAGCAGGGGCTCGATGTTGTCGTTGTAGAATTCCCCCTTGCCGGGAAGGACGCCCTCTTCGTGTCTCTTCCATTTGAGGGCCACGTGGGCGGGTGCCTGTGCCTTCATCTTCCGGGCCTGGGAAATCTCATCGCTGTATTGGCGCAGCTGGTGTATGAAGGCAGGCCCTGTTATGCTGTACAGGTTGTCTTTGTCAACAGACCCGCTGAGGTCCAGTTCGCCGTTGTCGGAGAAGGCGAGGATAGGGTCGGTGCAGTCGTCGCCGCTCACGATGACGAAGCCCTCCACCCCCGAGTAACGGTATTTGTAGATGTGGATAAGATTGAACCCCAGAGCCTCCGAGACGTCGGTCAACTCCACTGTCCCCCCAGGGGCGATGCCGTGCAGTTCGGCGCAGAAACGGGTCACGGCGTTCTGTGCCACGCGCCCGGCGCGCTCCTTGCCCACCGGCGCGGCAAAAACCGCTGCGGCAGCCAGCATCAACCCCAAAAACACAATACCTTTTTTCATAACCTTATACTTTTAATTCTCAATTCTCAATTTTCAATTCAGAAAGTAGGCCACGCCGCTCTCGAAGATGCGCTGATCCTGCTCGCCGTAGATGTTTATGTAGGTGCCTTCGCGGCGGCGCTCGCTGTGGGCCATCTTGCCCAGCACGCGTCCGTCGGGCGAGGTGATGCCCTCGATGGCCATGTACGAGCCATTCATGTTGTAGGGTTCCTCCATCGTGGGACGGCCTTGCAGGTCGACATACTGTGTAGCCACCTGGCCATTGGCGAAGAGCTGGTCGATGCACTCCTTCGGGGCCACGAAGCGGCCTTCGCCGTGCGACACGGGAATTACGTAGCTCTTGCCCACTTCGGCCTGCTGCAGCCAGGGCGACAGGTTGCTCACCACGCGGGTGTAGGCCATCATGCTCTGGTGGCGGCCGATGGTGTTGAAGGTGAGGGTGGGCGAGTCGGCCGTCTGCGGACGTATCTCGCCGTAGGGCACAAGACCCAGTTTCACCAGGGCCTGGAAGCCGTTGCAGATGCCCAGCATCAGTCCGTCGCGCTGGTTCAGGAGCTCCATGACGGCCTCGCTGATCTTGGCGTTGCGGAACACGCTGGTGATGAATTTGGCGCTACCTTCGGGTTCGTCGCCTGCCGAGAAGCCGCCGGGAATCATCACAATCTGGATCTCGCCGATGGCGCGGGCGAAGGCGTCGACGCTCTCGCCAATCTGTGCGGCGTTCTGGTTGCGGAACACGAGGGTTTCCACCTCGGCGCCGGCGCGCAGGAAGGCCCGGGCCGAGTCGTACTCGCAGTTGGTGCCCGGGAAGGTGGGGATGAACACTTTGGGCCGTGCCACCTTGTGCTGGCAGATATGGACCTCCTTGGCGCGGAAGGTTTTGGTGCTAATGGGTGCCTTGGGGTTGTTGGCTTTGCTCTTTGTGGAGAATACATCCTCCAGACGGCCAGTCCAGGCCTTAAGCATCTCGTCGAGGGTTATCTGTCCGTCTTGCAGCGTGAAGATGCCGTCGTCGGTCACGCGTCCTATCTTGCGGGCGATGGGGGGCAGGCAGCCGCAGTTCTCCACCTCGACCACGAGGGCGCCGTATTTCTTCTCACGTCGAAGACCACGCCCATCCTGTTGCCGAAGGCCATCTTGCTCACAGCCTCGGCCACGCCGCCGAAGCCCACGGCCCATGCGGCGCGTATGTCGCCGTTGCCCATGGCGCGGCGCAGGGTGGCGTACATCTTCTGCAGCATGGTGTAGTTGGGCATATTGTTTTTGTCGGGTTTCACCTCCAGCAGGTAGAGGTAGTCACCCGCCTTTTTCAGTTCGGGGGTAACGACATGCTTGCGGTCGCTCACGCCCACGGCAAAGCTGCAGAGGGTGGGGGGCACGTCGATGTCGTTGAAGGTGCCGCTCATCGAGTCCTTGCCTCCGATGGCGGGCAGGCCGAGCCCCATCTGGGCGTGGTAGGCTCCCAGCAGGGCCGAGAAGGGCTGTCCCCAGCGATAGGGGTCCTGGCCCAGTTTCTTGAAGTATTCCTGGAAGGTGAGGCGCACCTTGGCAGTGTCGCCGCCCGCCGCCGCGACCTTGGCCACCGAGTCTACCACGGCGTACACGGCCCCGTGGAAGGGGCTCCAGCTGCTGAGGTAGGGGTCGAAGCCGTAGCTCATGATGGTCACGGTGTTGCTCTTGTCCGAGAGGGTGGGCAGCTCAGCCACCATGCTCTGTGTGGGGGTCATCTGGGTCTTGCCGCCGTATGGCATCACCACACTGCCGGCGCCGATGGTGCTGTCGAACATCTCCACCAGGCCTTTCTGCGAGCAGACATTCAGGTCGGCGAGGGTGTCGAGCCAACGGTCTTTAATACTAGTGCTACTAGTGCCACTAGTGCTACTAGCAGGGTCAGGCATGCTGACGCTCACTGTCGTTGCCTGGTGGGCGCCGTTGGTGTCGATGAAGCGGCGGCTGAGGTTGACAATCTCTTTGCCGCGCCAGTTGATGACCATGCGGGGCTCCTCGGTGACGGTGGCCACCACCACGGCCTCGAGGTTCTCCTCGTCGGCGTAGGCCAGCATCTTGTCCACGTCCTTCGGGTCCACCACCACGGCCATGCGCTCCTGGCTCTCGCTGATGGCCAGCTCGGTGCCGTCGAGGCCGGCATATTTCTTGGGCACGCGGTCGAGGTCTATCTGTAGCCCGTCGGCCAGCTCGCCGATGGCCACACTCACGCCGCCAGCGCCGAAGTCGTTGCATTTCTTGATGAGGCTCGACACCTCCTCGCGACGGAACAGTCGCTGGATTTTGCGCTCGGTGGGGGCGTTGCCCTTCTGCACCTCTGCGCCGCAGGTGGTCAGCGACTGGCTGTTGTGGCTCTTCGAGGCTCCTGTGGCGCCGCCGATGCCGTCGCGGCCTGTGCGTCCGCCCAGCAGGATAATCTTGTCGCCCGGGTCGCTGGTCAGGCGTTTCACCTGCCGGCGCGGGGCGGCGGCCATCACGGCGCCGATTTCCATGCGCTTGGCCACATAGTTGGGGTGGTATATCTCGTTCACGAGGCCTGTCGCGAGGCCTATCTGGTTGCCGTAGCTGCTGTAGCCGCGGGCGGCGGTGGTGACGATTTTGCGCTGGGGGAGCTTGCCGGGCAGCGTCTCGTTCAAGGGCTTGGTGGGGTCGGCGGCGCCGGTCACACGCATGGCCTGGTACACATAGGTGCGGCCGCTCAGCGGGTCGCGGATGCAGCCGCCCAGGCAGGTGGCGGCACCTCCGAAGGGCTCAATCTCTGTCGGGTGGTTGTGCGTCTCGTTCTTGAAGTTGATGAGCCATTCCTCGGTGCGGCGGTTCTTGCCGTCCATGTCAGTCATCTCCACGGGCACCACGATGCTGCAGGCGTTGATTTCGTCGCTCACCTCCTGGTCCTTCAGTTTGCCCATGCCGCGCAGGCGCTTGGCGGCGAGGGTGCCGATGTCCATCAGGCAGACGTATTTGTCGTCACGTCCGGCATACTGCTCCTTGTGGTCGGCCAGGTACTGCTGGAAAGCGCCCTCGATGAGGGGGCGGTAGTAGCCCTCGTCGAAATGCACGTCCGTCAGTTCGGTGGCGAAGGTGGTGTGGCGGCAGTGGTCGCTCCAGTAGGTGTCGAGCACGCGGATTTCCGTCATGCTGGGGTCGCGCTGCTCTTCTTCGTGGAAGTAGCGCTGGATATGCTTGAAGTCGGCGAAGGTCATGGCCAGTCCCAGACTGTCGTAGAGGGCCTTCAGTGGCTCTTCCTCCATGGTCGAGAACCCCTCTATGATGGCCACGTCGGCGGGCTCGTCATAGTGCTCTGCGAGGGTCTCGGGTTTCTCACTGTCGTTCACGCGGCTGTCTACGGGGTTCACGCAGTGCTTCACCACGGCGGCCTTCTGGTCGTCGGTCAGCGCGCCGCCGATGACGTAGGTCATGGCCGAGCGGATGATGGGCTTCTCCTCGGGGTTCAGCAGGCAGACACACTGCTCGGCCGAGTCGGCACGCTGGTCGAATTGTCCGGGCAGGTATTCCACGGTGAAGATGTAGTCGCCCTCCTCATGGGGGAACGCCTCTTCGTATAGGTTGTCGACAGGAGGCTCGGAGAAGACGGTTACTTTGGCCTTCTCGTAGGTCTCGTCACTCAGGTTCTCTATGTCATAGCGTACGAGGGCGCGCACACTCTCGGCCTCGATGCCCAGATACTCGTGCATCTCGTCTTTCAACTCTTTCGCAACGATGGCGAAACCCTCTTTCTTTTCTACATAAATACGTCTTACCATATCTTTCAATTTTCAATTTTCAACTTTCAACTCCCCAGCTCCATCCCTCGGGATGCTTGGCGTGGATGGGACCGAAGAATTCAATCATCTTCTCGAAGTCGGTGTCGTAGTCGCCCGAAGGGTACATCGTCGGGCCATAGCCAGCCTCCTTCTTTTTGAAGTCGATGTAGCCCAAAACGATGGGCACACCTGCTTGCATAGCGATGTCGTAGAAGCCGCGTTTGAAGCGCTTCACGGGCTTGCGGGTCCCTTCGGGCGTGATGACCACCAGCACGTCGTCGTTGCTCTTCAACTCGTCCACGGCGCGCTGCACCAGGTTGTTCTTCCTGTTGCCGCGGTCCACCTCGACGGCGCCGAACTTCTTCAGCAGGGGGCGGGTGATGAAGTTGAAGAACTCCTTCTTGATGAAGATGCGGGGGTTGGTCCCGGCGGCAAACATCACCGCCGCCCCGACAAAGTAGTCCGCTACGGCCGTGTGCGGTGCCATTATCAGCACGCAATGGGCTATCTCAGGACGCTCCTTCTTGTCGGGGATGAAAAACTTCCACCCCATTAGCTTCACTATGGCTATCCAAATCTTCTTCATTCTTAGCGTTATATTATAATAAGGGCCTTCTTGGCGCTATTTTCTCAAAATGCAAAGATACGTATTTTGCCCGAAACGGCAAAATTTATTTTCCTCCCGGCACCTTGTCCGTCGCTGTCGGGTGCAAAATAATCCTTACGCTGTCAGTGCGTTATTCTTCCCGACGACAGTTTTTTTTTGTTATGTGGGATTTTTGTAGTACTTTTGCAGCATGGAAAGATGGCAGAGCGGTCGAATGCGGCGGTCTTGAAAACCGTTGACCTGCGAGGGTCCGGGGGTTCGAATCCCTCTCTTTCCGCCGGAAAAGGAGAAAGCAGCTCACTCGGGGCTGCTTTCTTCTGTTTTGGCGGGTTCTTTGTAGCCGTATTCCAGTTCCTTGATGCGGGTCTCACAGTTGCCTATCCGTTGGCGGGTGTTGGCGTCGAAGGTCTGCAGGGCTTTGAGGGCGGCGCCCTCGATCTGGTACTTCCCAGGGTTGGCCACGGCGTCGGCCGAAGGCACGATGTAGTATTGGTAGAGGCTGTCGACGGTGCCGCGGTGCACCCAGTAGGGCAGATACCCGCATGCCGCGGGCGACAGGGTGTCTGCCGTGTCTGCCGACGGGGCGGTGCGCTCCAGGTCGAGCTGTATCATGATGCCGCCGTCGCGGTTCACGTCGCGCTGGTTGCTGACGAAGTTGCCCATCGAGTAGACCACAAGCTCGGGGTAGCGGTCGTTCTCGGGAATGGCGTCGAGGGTGAGGTTCTGCACCACATGGGGGTGGCCGCCGATGACGGCGTCGCAGCCGTGCTCCAGCAGCCAGCGGGCCGTCGTCTCCTGCTCTGCATTGTTGTGGGTGGCGTACTCGATGCCCCAATGGATGAGGGTGATGACAAACTCGGCGCCCCGTTCGCGGGCCACGCGCAGGTCGCGGGCCATCGCCGCAGTGTCGATTCTGTTGACCACCAGGGGTGGCGGCACGGCGATTCCGTTGGTTCCGTAGGTGTAGCACAGCAGGGCCAGACGGATGCCGTTCTTCTCGACCATCAGGGGATGCACGCTGTCGCGGTGGGCGCTGTCGCGGTATGTCCCGAGGTGGGGTATGGCGAAGCTGTCGAGCACCTGGAGGGTGCGCAGCAGCCCTTTGCGTCCGCGGTCCATGCAGTGGTTGTTGGCCGTGGTCATGATGTCGAATCCTGCGTCTCGGGCGCAGGCCGCCAGGGTGTCGGGCGACGAGAACTGGGGGTATCCCTTGTAGGGACGGCCCGCCAGAGTCACTTCGAGGTTCAGGATGGCCAGGTCGGCGCTCTGCACATAGTCTTTCACGTAGCGGAAGCAGGGAGTGTAGTCGTAGGTGCTGTCGGGCTGCCGGGCGGCTTTGATTTGCGGGTCATGCCCCATCAGGTCTCCTGCAAAGACAATCCTCACGTTCTGGGCTGTCGCCGAGGCTCCGGCCAGGAGCATGAGACATACAAGGATGGCTGTTCTTTTCATGGCGGTTACAATTCTTTCATCATCTCCTCGTTCACCTCCAGGGGCGAGTGGGCCTTGTTGCTGCATCTGGCGCCCGCGGCCTTGCCGCACACGCAGCCTGCGCCCTCGCCGGTGTAGGGGTCCATACTGCTGCAGTGGCGTTTGAACTCGCCGCGTTTCTTCACAAGCGTCTTGATGCCCAGCCCCGCCATCATCAGGGCGACGGCGACGAGGGCTGCAGCCAGTGCTACGACTATGAGTATCGAGGACATGAGTGCTTGAGTGTCTGCGTGTCTGGATAAAAAAAGAAGGCCGCCTCGTGGTGGCCTTTTCGCTCCCCAAGCAGGACTTGAACCTGCGACCCCCTGATTAACAGTCAGGTGCTCTAACCAACTGAGCTATTGAGGAAGACTGCTTTGCTGTTGCAGAAGGATTGTTTTCCTTCTCGAAAGCGGATGCAAAAGTACACAATATTTCTGTACCAGCCAAATTTTTTTTTGTTTTTCTTCTCTCCGATGGAGTAAGTCAACAGATTGTCACATGGTTACCGTGCAAAGATTTTTTATCAGGTCGCTTGCCAGCAGGCTGCATTCCGACTGTTTTTCCAGTGCTTTGTCTCCACTTTTGCCGTGCAGCCACACTCCTGTGCGGGCGCATTCTTCTGTAGTGTATTGTCTCTCTTTGTTTTGTGCCATTATTCCGAGGAGTATGCCTGTCAGCACATCGCCGCTCCCTGCGGTGGCCATGCCTGCGTTACCCGTTGTGTTTGTGTATATTGTGCCGTCGGTGCCGGCCACTTGGGTGCGGTGGCCTTTGCGCACGATGACCCAGTGGTTCTCCATCGCCAGCCGCCGTAGTCTTTCGGTGCAGGCCCCGGGGGTGGGGTCGGGTCCGAAAAGGCGCTCGTATTCGCGGGCGTGGGGGGTGAGGATGACTCCCGCGCGGTGTTGCGCCAGCTGTTGCTGCATGCCGGGGTGTGCGGCGAGCATGTTGAGGGCGTCGGCATCGATGACGAGGGGGATGTCCATGGTGCCCTCTATGAGGGCTTCCAGGGCGTCGGCGCTTGCCGTCCCCAGTCCTGGTCCCACGGCCACGGCGTCGTAGCGCGCCAGTTCGTCAGGGGTGAAGCGGTGCGTCCAGTGGTCGGGGCACTCGTCGATGCTCACCATGGCCTCGGGGAAGGCCGCCTGCATGGTGTCGACACACCGTTGGGGCAGGTGTACGGTGAGCAGTCCTGCGCCGGTGCGCAGGGTGGCCTCTGCCGCCATCCTGGCGGCCCCGGCGGTGCCGTATTTCCCGGCCACCAGCAGCGCGTGCCCGTAGTGGCCTTTGTGGGTGTCGGGGTCTCTATGGTTGAAGAAGTGCATGGCGTCGGGGTGAGGTATGAATCAAGAGCTAAGAAGCAGGGAGTCCCTCGCCTTCTTAGCTCTTGTTTCTTGTTTCTTGCCTCTTGACAAGGATTAGAAGTGGTAGCTGATACCCATGTCGAGGGTGCAGGTGCGGTTGAAGATGCTGTTGGGGGCTGCCGTGGTGGTGGTGAGCCCGTAGAAGTAGGTGCCTTCGAGGTGCAGCAGGCAGGCGGGCGAGAGGCGGAAGGTGAGGCCCAGTCCGGCGGCGGCGCCGGCGTCGAGGTGCTCGTTATAGCCCTCTTCGAAGCCCGACTTGTAGCCGATGCCCGAGGTGCCGTTGGGGCTATGGATATAGCCGTTGCGGTATTGCGTCATCCAGTAGCCGCAGTAGCCGCCCAGCATGAAGTGGAGACGGGCGTTGCGTCCGCCCACGGAGAAGTCGGCCAGCAGGGGAGCCTGGATATAGAGGTTGTTATAGGTGGTCTCGTAGTTCTTATTGTTGAAGATGAGGTCGGTGGCGTAGCTCTTGTTGACGAACTGGGCGGCGGTGCGGAGGCCAAACCAGCGGTTGAACTGGTAGCCGAGGAGGAGTTGGGCGTCGATGCCGTGGGCGGGATACCAGGTGCCTCTCAGACCGTCGATTTTCTCAATGCGGAGGACGTTGCGCGAGTCGCCCAGGAGGATGCCGAGGTAGAAGCCGCGGGCATCTTCGTTGTCGAGGGCCACATCATCCTCGCCTCTCTCGGGGCGGTAGGCGTGGGGGTGATGGCCGGGCTTGGCACCGTGGTGGTGGTGACAGTCGCCACGGGGGGCACGGGTGCCATCGTTGCAGCGCTCAGGACGGTTGTCGGCGCGCATGTCGTTCTGGTTCTGTTGCGGGCGGACGGGACGGTAGGTGTTGTCCGAGGCGGAGCCGTCGACCTGTCCGTCGGTGAGGAACACGTGGGTGGAGGGCTGCACACGCTCGGCGATGCCCGACCGCAGGAATGCCTCGTAGTTCTCGGCGGGGATGAGGGCGGTGGCGGTGCTGCCTGCTTGGGTCTGGATCTTGACACCGTAGGCGTTCAGCGAGTCCATGGGGAACTGGCGGCTGCTGAAGGTCAGCAGGACGGATACATACTCCTTGGGTTTGTTCTGCCCGTTGTTCTGGGCCATGACGCCACCCATAATGAAGAGGGCGGCAACGAGAAGGATAAATCTTTTCATATTGCTCATTATTATTGTATTCCGTGCATTGTCGAGGTGCTTTTCATGCACCTTTCAAAGGTGCAAATATACACATTATTCTCGAATTATGCACATGCCCGCGAAAAAAATCTTTCTTTCCGGTCATTTTACCACCAACCGCTGCGTGGCAGTGACGGTGGATGTCGTGAGCATTACGAAGTAGGTTCCCGACGGGAGGCCCGAGAGGTCAAGGGGAATTGAGAATTGACAATTGACAATTGAAAATTCCTTGCGCAGTACCTCGCGCCCCACGGCGTCGCGGATGGTGATTGTTGCAGGCTGCTGGCCGCTGCCGACGGAGGAAAGGGTTCCCCTCACCGTCACCTTGCCGGTCGTCGGGTTGGGGCTAAGGGTGAAGGTCCCACCGCCATCAATGGCCACGGGGGAGATTCCGAGTGTTATGTGGGGAATGGTGGTGGAGTCGAGGACGATGCGGGAGCGCCGTTCGCGGGTGTCGAGGGTGCTGTCGTAGTAGAAACGGAGAAATGCCGAGTTCTCAGGAATTTCGAGTTCGGGAGGGGTCTCCCAGTAGCCGCTGTGGATACCTTGCTTCCCAAACAGGAGCAGGAAGCCGTGCGGGTGCAGGAGCGCGTTGTATATCTTTTGATTGTAACTCGTCGTGAAGAGTTCGATGGAGTCGGAGCGTTCTCTGACGTCTTGCCAAGGATTGTAGCTGACGACGTGGGCCGCCAAGGTGCCATTGTATTCAGTGTTGGATTTGAAGAGTCCTGCGCTGACTGTCCCCTGGATGATATTCAGCGAACTCTGCATGTCGGAGCATCGGGCGAGGGTGTCGAGGATGTGGTGCTTGACGAGTTCGCCGGTGTTCTTGTCATACATGGCATAGTGCACAGACCAGTCCTGCGTTCTGCTGCCATAGCGCCTCTGCGGTGTGGTGATGGTATCGAGGTGGGTGCTGTCGAAGAAGTAACGCTCCACGGCGGTGTCCACGTTGTAGGCTTCCATGAGGACGTATACGTGCTTTTCTGTGAGGGTATGCGAGTGGAACCGGTTCCAGAAATGGTCAGGGTTCTCGGTCTCGCAGTAGAGCTGGTTGACCCAATGCACTTTCCCCGCGGTGTCGCATTTGATGCTGAAGGGGAGTTGCTCGACCGCGGGGTAGTTCTCGGCGGTGAGCCAATGGAGCGAGTCAAGATAGAAGAGGCAAGGAGGATACACCTGTCGCATGAGATGCGAATAGTTTGTCGTCATGCCGAATCCTGCTTTCATGTAGCCGGTCAGGTAGAGGTTGTCCTCGTCGTCGATGTTGAACGACTTATATCGCATGGTGATAGGATAGCTGGCTTTCCATAGATAATTGTCGTAGTCGGGCATCCAGGTCGCAGTGTCGGAATTGAGGTCGCGGCTCCATCCCGTGGCGTGGTCGATGAGGGGGATGCATTCGAGGTGTTCCCAGGAGGAGTCGATTTTGATGATGGTGGCGGCATTGGTCTGGCTGTTATGGTCTGTGTATCTGTCCTCCAGGCCGGTGGAGAATGTCCCCGTGGTCGTTGTGCTGTCGTGGTAGTTGATGGTATGTATGCGGAGGGGCCGCTCCTCTTTCCAGCCCAAGTATCTTCCTATTATGGAATATTCCCATTGTCTGAAGGCCGGCTCCGCGAAATGCACCCCTATGTTGGTCAGGATGTAGAGGTTCCCCTTGCTGTCGACATCGAAGAGGCCGTCGCCAAGGTGCAGATACAGGTCGTTGGCGTAGAAAGTGTCTGTCCCGTTTGTGATGTCCAGGATATAATTGGGGGCTTGCATGTCGATGCGGTGGTGTTCCAGCAGGTTGCCGTCCGTGTCGAACACGACGAAGCGGGTGTGCGATTCGGCATTCACGCCGTCCCGCTCGTAAGGGAATTCGCCATAGGTGGAGTCTGTCGTGGTGCCGGACTTGTAGGTATGGAGGGTGCCGAAGAAATAGTAGGGCGCATGGCGGTCTTCTTCATTCATGCCGATATAGATGCGGCCGTTCTTGATGACCATGCCCCAGAACTCCAGGGAGCGTTGCCGGTACGTCGTTCTCAACCACAGCGTCCTTCCTATTGTGTCTATCTTCGTCAGGAAGTATCCGAAGTAGGAGTCATCCAAATCGGGGAATATCACTTGCCCGTCCCATTCGGCCAGGTTTCCTGTCATCCCGAGGATGTAGGTGTTGCCTGCGCTGTCCATCACGGCGGTGACGATGTTGTCGTAATGGTAGTCGAGGTTCTGGCCGTGGTTGGACTGGTGGTTGATGTCTTGGTTGAGGAACTCTCTCTTCCAGATGAGGTTGCTTTATGAGGTGCGAGGGCAATGGCGGCGACCATGGCGGTGAGCATTTCGGCGATGGGGACGGCGAGCCAGAGGCCGGGGGTGTGCCACCAGCCGGGCAGCACGAGGAAGGCGGGGACGAGGAGGAGGATGCCCCGCAGGGCCATCAGCAGGGTGGCGAAGGCCGACCGCTCGACGCTCTGGAAGTAGCCGATGGCCGAGATGTTGAAGGCCATGAAGAGGAGTCCGGCGGCATAGAGGGGGAGTCCCTCGACGGCGAGGAGGGCGGCGGGGTCGGTGGCGGGGATGAAGATGCCTATCAGCTGCGGGGCGAGGAAGACGAAGAGCAGCGTCACCGCCGCGCCGAAGGCGAGGTTGACCCCGAGGCTGTGCCGGAAGGTACGGCGCACGCGCCCGGGGGCGCCGTCGCCGTGGTTGAAGCTGATGATGGGCTGCGCCGACTGCGCCACGGCGCTGCATATCATGTACACCGCCGGGAAGAGGTAGCACACCACGCTGTAGGCCGCGATGCCCGTGTCGCCCAGCGCATGGCCGAAGGCCAGGTTGCCGGCGAGCATCATCACCGAGATGGCCAGCTCGCCCACGAGGGCCGAGAAGCCCATGCGGGCGATGTAGCCCACGTTGCGCGCCATGAGGCGCAGCGACGTCCAGGTCCACTTGAGGCGGTAGAGCCGCAGGCTCTTGGCGCGGAAGAGCATGTAGTACAAAGCCATCAGCGCGCCGAGGCCCGTGCCGATGTCCGTGGCCAGTGCCGCGCCCCGCAGGCCCCATCCGCAGGGCAGGATGAAGGTGTAGTCGAGGCCGATGTTGACTATCGCGGGGATGATGTTGGCATACATGGCGTACCGCGGGCTCCCGTCGAGGCGGATGACGAACTCGCCCACAATCTGCAGCATCAGGAACACGCAGGTGGGGATGAACCACAGGTAGTACTCCCGTGCCAGGGCCATGAGTTGCTCCGACACGCCCAGGAGCGACAGCACCCTGTGCGGCGCGGCATAGAAGACGACGCTCAGCACCGCGGCCCCCGCGATGGCGGCGATATAGCTCTGCGTCACGTTGATGCGGGCGGCCTTGACGTTGTCCTTGGCCAGGTGGATGGCGGCGACGACGCTGCAGCCGATGCCCAGCATCATGCCCAGGCCCGTGATGACCATCATGATGGGTGCCACGAGGTTGATGCATGCCAGCCCCTCGGCCCCCACGCCGTGGCCCACGAAGATGCCGTCCGTCAGGGTGAAGGCGGCGTTGAAGAGCATCCCCAGCAAGGTGGGGATGAAGATGCTGCGGAACAGGGCGGGAATGTTCTCGGCACGGAAGTCGATGGAGTCTCTGTTGTCGAACATCAATCTGTGTTAGCTGTTTGTCATGTACCGTTCTGTGCCAAACTTTCTTGAAATGGCTGTCCGCTACAGCACCGACACGAGGGCGGCCTCCATCTCGCCCTTCTTGGCGGTAGGCTCAAAACGCTTGACTACTTTGCCGTCGCGGCCGATGAGGAACTTGGTGAAATTCCACTTGATGTCGGGGTTCTGGTCGTAGAGGCTGTCCTGGGCGCGGAACATCTGGTCGAGGTAGGCGCCGATGCGGTCAGTGGTGTCGAAGCCGCCGAAGGGGGCCTGCTCCTTGAGCCAGGTGTAGAGCGGCTCTTCGCCCTCGCCGTTGACCTCAATCTTCGCCATCTGCGGGAAGGTGATATTATAGTTCATGGTGCAGAAACCGTGTATCTCCTCATAGCTGCCGGGAGCCTGCTCGCCAAACTGGTTGCAGGGGAAATCCAGCACCTCGAAGCCACGGTCGTGGTACTTGGCATAGAGTTGTTGCAGATCTTCATCCTGCGGGGTGAATCCGCATTGCGTGGCGGTATTCACCACCAGCAGCACCTTGCCCTGATAGTCGCTCAGGCTCACCGTATCGAGGTTGCCGTCGAGCACCGAGAACTGGTAGATGTTGTCCGTGTCAGCCGCCACGGGTTCTGTTTTCTGCTTGCAGCCGGCCATCATCATCGCGGCCGCCAAAAGGATAAAAGTGATTTTCTTCATTGTTATATTTTATTTGTTTGTTATTATCGGATATACCTCGCCAATGGTGAGTACGGAGAGGGTGCTGCCCGTTTGGGTGGCGGCACGGCGCTCATTTTCCAATGGCTCGTCCCAGGGGTGGTTGGCGAGGGCATATTTGCCGTGGTGGACGGTGATGTAGTGCCGGGCACCAAGGTCGGCCATCACCTGCCCCAGCTCTTCGGGACGGGTATGGATATTGGGCCACATCGCATCGTACTGGCCATTCTCGACAAGGGCGAGGTCGATATTTGGGAACTGTTCTCCAATATGCTTGAAATGGGGACCGTAACCGCCATCGCCACCAACGAAGATGCGCAAGCCCGAGGGTGTCTCGATTACAAACGAGCCCCACAGCGTCTGGTTGCTGCCCTTGCCGCGTCCGGAGAAATGGCGGGTCGGCGTACAGTGGAAGGTGAAACCGTCAGCAAAAGAGCAACGCTCGTACCAGTCGAGGTCGGTAACCCGCTCGGGTGCGAAGCCCCAGTATTCGAGGTGCGCCCCCACGCCCAATGGCGTCACGACATGGCCGATGCTGTCGCGCAGAGCTTTCATCGTCTTATAGTCGAGGTGGTCGTAGTGGTCGTGGGTGACGATGACATAATCCACGGCGGGCATGTCCTCGGGACGGTAAAGGTTTGTCCCTTTGAAGGGCTTGGTGGTGAACGACACAGGCGAGGCGCGCACCAGCACGGGGTCGACCAGGATGCGCTTGCCGTCGATTTGCAGCAAGTAGCTCGAATGTCCGAACCAGACGATGCAGTTGCTGTCGGGCGGCAGGGCGCGGAGGTCGGTGCGCACCACGTGCAACGGTTCGGACGGTTTTGTGTTGGGATGGCTTTTGAACATGTTCCTCAACATCTTCCAACCGCTGACGGTGAGGGTCTTGGTCTCCACTTCGTTCCGAAATGCGCCATCGCGGTAGTTGGGCGATTTGCGTATGCGTTCCAACCGCTCGCCCGACGCTTTCTTGCCGAAAAAGGGCTGTGCCATCACCATCGCCCCGCCACACGCCAGCGCCACAATTGTTATCAAAAGTATACTCATCACTCTTTTCATTTTTTTTACGGCCATTTTCTTCATCGTATATTGGCTTTGTACTTCATCGCCAACGTGACACCCGATATCCCATAAAAAGTTATCGGGAGTGGCATACGTCCAGTTGCGGGGGGTGATTAGCGCGAATCCCAGGTTCTATACATTCAGCCTGCTGCGCTCCGCATTCGACCTCTCTTTTGAAGTCGTCGCCATAAATTTGGCAGCGGATTAATCAGCGAGTTGTAAACCATGTGGCGCATGATGTTTTCTCTTATACGGCCACGCCGGTACGCATGACATCCTCGTAGAGCGGCGACCAGCGGTTCTCGGACATGAGCACGGGTTCGATGAGGAGACTTACCTTGTCGACATCTTCGCCCAAAGCAACGGAAGTCTCGAACCACTGTTCATCATCAATCTGGGGAACAATGACAGCCACATCGATGTCGCTCCAAGGGTTGGGGGTCCCTTTGGAGTAGGAGCCATACATCATCACTTTGGCCTTACCGCCAAAGCGGGGCGATATCACTCGTTTGTATTCTCTGACGAGCTGGAGGGCTTCATCTCTTGTGAGCACTTTTGGAGTAGCCATTGCTGCATCTGTTTGGTTTGTTCAACAATATGTCGGGTTCTATCCTCGTTGAGCGAACTTGCCACGGTACGCTTGTAGTCAGGATAGCGGGCCTCGATATTCATCAGGCGTATTTCGTTGAGGAAGGAGCGTTGACTAGCATTCATTTGCCCGTAGAGTCCGCAGAGTTCGGCCAGCCTTTTGTGTTCGTGGATGTAGGGCGGAACGTCGTCACGTGTGGCCGTCCAGTAGGCTTTGAGCATCTTTTCTACAACCTGATGGCACATGAATGCGGCATAGAGCCATCGTCCGTTTTTGAAGAGGAACTCGCTGAGTTCGAGGTCTTCAGTTACGATGTCGAGCCAGTATTGAACCTTCTCTTCCCTATTCATTGCTGTCTTTTTCTTTGTCTTTTTCAATTTGCAAAGATACGCACTTTTTTCGACATGGCCAAATCTTTTTCGTTGCGGCGGGGGCAATAAAAAACCGGCGGGG
>CAJOIV010000016.1:26021-66824 GCA_905234665.1 uncultured Bacteroidales bacterium
GCTTGTGGTGTGGCATCCTGCTGCCCCGTCGGGGATTGTGGTGGGACTGTCAGGTCCTCGGCCTTATTCGGCGGACTGGGCCTCGGGCTTGAGGAAGATGGTGGCGTAGTGCTTGAGGTTGATGAACTTCTTGGCAGCCTCCTGGATTTCCTTGGCGGTGACGCTCTTCACGATGGCCTCGTAGTCGTTGACCACATAGTCGCGGCTCTCGTTGAAGCGGTAGGAAGCCATGATCTGGCCCATCCAGAAGCCGTTGTTCTGCTTGCTGTTCTGGCGGTTGATGATCTGCTGCTCCTGCACCTTGGCGAGGGTCTCGGCGTCGGGGCCCTTGGTGATGTAGGTGTTGAGGATTTCCAGAGCGGCGTTCTCGATGAGGGCGGCGCTGTCGGGGTTGCAGTTGATGTAGAAAACCCAATTGACCTCCTCATCGGGCAGACGGCTGTAGATGACGTTGACGCTGGGGCTGTAGGTGCCGCCCATCTTCTCGCGGATGATTTCGAGAGCGGTGATTTCCATGCAGGCGCCGAGCTGGTCGATGATTTCGGCGTTCTTCGGCGAGTGCTTGTAGCCTTTCACGGTGCCGCCCATCAGCATGATGCCCTGGTTGTCGGTACCCTTGTAGGCGGTGGCGCGGGCGTTGCCCTTGAAGTCGTAGTCTTTCAGCTTTTTCCACTTCTCGGCCTTGGCCTTGGTGGTGGGCAGGTTGCCGAGGTATTTGGCGATGAGCTTGACGTCGTTGTCGCTGACGTTACCCACGAAGAAGAAGGTCTGGTGGGCGGCGTTGCTGAAGCGCTCCTTGAAAATCTCATACATGCGGTCGAGGTTCAGGCTGTTGAGTTGGGCCTCGGTGGGAATCAGGATGGCGCGCGGGTCGCCGGGACGGACGGTCTCCATATATTTCTGCAGGAAGACATACTGGGGGTTCTCGCCGATGAACTTGTACTGGTTGCGCATCTGGTCGAGGTTCTTGTCGAACGACTCCTGGTCCTTGCGCGGGCAGTCGTAGTACATGTAGAGCAACTGCAGCATGGTCTCGAGGTCCTTGGGCACGCAGTAGCCGTTGAAGCCCTGGGTCTCGCCGCTGATGCTGGGGCTGATGCTGAGGTTGACGCCTTTCAGTTTCTTCTTGAGCTGGGTGTTGTTGAACTGGCCGATACCGCAGTCGTCGATGAAGCCGGCGGCCTGGGCGGCATTGAAGTATTCGGCATCGCTGTAGAGCGAGGTGCCGCCCCAAGCGAAGGAGTTCATCTGGATTTCGTCGTCCTTCAGTTCGGTTTTCTTGACGATGAACTTGACGCCGTTGGGCAGGGTGTATTCCTTATAGTCGAGGACGGTGTTGGTCTTCGAGAGGGTGGGGGTGACGTCAGAGAGCTGCTTGCTGAAGAGGGGCTCGTCCTTGAAGTTGTCGACCCAAGGCTCGAAGGTGCCCTTGCGAACCTTATTGTAGATGGCGAGGACATCCTTCTCGGTGGGGACGCGATAGCCCTCCTGCTTTGGGGCGGTGAGGTAGTAGACGAAGTTCTTGTCGGTGACCCAGGTCTTGATGAGGGCGTTGCACTCCTCGAGGGTGATTTCGGGGATGAACTCCTTGGCGTAGCTGTACTCCTTCATGATGCCGGGGATGACTTCACCCTCGAGGTAGTGGTTGGTGTACTCCTGGGCGAAGTTGTTGCTGTTGGTCTTGTTGGCCTCCTTGGCGCTCTTGCGGTAGTGCTCGAGCATCTCGTCCTTCTGGCGGTCGAGTTCGGTCTGGAGGAATCCGTGCTGCACGGCGCGGAAGATTTCGGTGAGGACGACCTCGGTGGCCTCCTCGATGCGGTTCTCCTTGGGGGCGCAGCTGCCGATGAAGGCGTCGCAGGAACGGCCGAGGAATCCGCCGTAGCCGCCGCCGGCATAGAGGAAGGGGGCGGTGGCCTTCTCAGAGAGTTCGTTGTAGCGTTCGTCGAGCATGCTGCTCACGAGGCTACGGACGAGTCTGGCGCGGTAGTCGCCGATGGTGCCCTGGGGAGCTTTCTGGTGTTTCCAGAAGAGCATCATGCTGGCGTTGGTGGCCTCCTTGTCGGTGGCGATGGCCACGAGGGGCTCATCGTTGCCGGGGATGTCGAACTCGGGACGGGGACGGGGGTTGGCGACGGTCTTGCGGCTGTCGAAATACTCGTGGATTTTGGCCTCGACGGCGTTGACGTCGATGTCACCGACGATGATGACGGCCTGCAGGTCGGGACGGTACCAGTCGTTGTAGAAGCGGGTGATGACGGGGCGCTGGAAGTTGCGGATGACCTCCTCGAGGCCGATGGGCAGGCGGTCGGCATACTTGGAGCCTTTCAGCATGATGGGCCAGGTGGCCTTGCGGAGGCGGTCCCGTGCGCCGAGGCCGCCGCGCCATTCTTCGAGGATGACGCCGCGCTCGTGCTCAATCTCGTCCTGGTCGAAGAGCAGCTTCGAGGCCCAGCCGTCGAGGATTTTGTAACCCATCTCCATGAGCTCGGGGTTGTCGGCGGGGAGCTCCACATAGTAGACGGTCTCGTCGAACGAGGTCCAGGCGTTGATGCCGCGGCCGAACTCGATACCGTTCTTCTGCAGGGTGGAGATCATCTCGTTGCCCTTGTAGTACTGGGTGCCGTTGAAGGCCATGTGCTCGCAGAAGTGGGCCAGACCCTGCTGGTCGTCATCCTCGAGGATGGAGCCGGCGTTGGTCACCAGGCGGAACTGGACGCGGTTCTCGGGCTTCTTGTTGGCGCGGATGTAGTAGGTCATGCCGTTGGCCAGCTTGCCGATTTTCACTTTCTTGTCGACGGGCACCTTGGCGGTGAGGTCCGTCTTCTTTTCCGATGCCTTGCCCGAGGTCTGGGCGAAGGCCATGCTGCCGACGAAAACGACGAGCAGCAGAGTGGTCAGAAATCTTTTCATTGTGTGTTGGTGTTTTTATTGATTGAATTGTTGATGTCCTTTATTCCTTGTCGCCAGCTGGCAGCTGGTCGGGTTGGTATTCGAGTATGTCGCCGGGTTGGCAGTGGAGCTCTTCGCAGATGCGCTCGAGGGTGCTGAAGCGGATGGCGCGGGCCTTGCCGGTCTTGAGGATGGAGAGGTTGGCCGGGGTGATGTCGACGCGCGCGGCGAGATCGGTGAGGGAGATCTTCCGCTTGGCCATCATTACATCAAGGTTCACGATAATCATTGCCTCTCTCTTCTGTCAGATGGTTAGCTCCTGGTCTTCCTGCAGCTGGCGGCCGATGCGGAACACCTGGGTCATGAAGACGAGTGTGAGGCCGAAGAAGATGCGGGTGAAATGGATGGTGAAATGCACGTTGGGCTGCCAGGCGGTGCCCTGCAGCAGGTCGAGCGCCACGCGGCGTTCGAGGTAGGCGCTGGTGTCGAGCGCCAGCGAGGTGGCCATGAGCAGGATGCCCACCACGGTGAGCAGCACGATGTTGCGGGCGGGGAACACCATGTCGCGCTTGGCGCTGCGGTAGAAGCTGACAAGCACGATGGTGGTCAGTACGAGGATGGCCGCTGCCGACAGGATTCCAAAGCCCTGCAGCACCATGACCCATACGATGCGGGGGTCGCGCCCGATGCGGTCGTCGCTGGTGAAGATGTCCACGTCGTAGCGGGCTATGTGGGTGTGCGCGGTGACGCCGTCGGTGGCGTCCTTGACGGGGCGTTCGGCCAAGTATATGCCGTCGTTGGCCACGAGGTCGGTGATGCGGAAGGCGTAGGTGGGGTCGGTGTCGGGGAACTGGGCGACGCGCGGACGATCGTGCATCTGCATCACGTCGCCGAAAAAGAGGCCGAGGCAGAGAATAAGCACGCCCCCTACCAGCAGGTAGAGTATGCGGATGTTGCGTATATTGTTGTTCTTCATGGTACTATGAGCGTTTGGCGAAACCTTTCGCCTCTCTGTTCCAAAATGCAAAGATAACAATATTTTCCGAGATAGCAAGAAAAATATCGTTTATCAATAATTGGCCTATCCCTGACGCCCGTGCAGACTATCCATTCATATTACAGTTATATTATACTTATATTGTAGTTATATTATACATCGTGGTATAACTATAGTATAACTATAATATAACTTCAATATAACTATGGTATATGTAAGGAGGGCGTTGGGAGGGCAGGGAGGGGGAGCGGGGAGGTCGGAAGAGGGGTGGGGCGAGGGAGGAAATCACTAACATTAGTGATTGTGCGGGTGGCGGGGAATGGCGAACTTTGCGGTAATCAAAATCGATATGTCATGGATATGAAAGTATTGCCTAAATTATTTGTATTTTGTTGGTTAAGCCTCTGTGCCGTCACGGCGGCACAGGGGCAGGACGACACTGCGGCGCGCCCGTCGAGGCTCACTATTGGTGGGTATGGCGAGGCGGTCTACAGCCGTCATTTCTATAGCGACAACGTTTTACCCCGACCGGTATACCGAGAATTCGGGATACGGGCGCGTCGACCTGCCGCATGCCGTCATCATGCTGGGCTACGACTTCGGCCACGGCTGGAGCATGGGCACCGAGGTGGAATTCGAGCACGGGGGCGTGGAGGCCGCCGTCGAGAAGGAGACCGAGGAGACGGGCGAGTTCGAGCAGGAGGTGGAGCGCGGCGGCGAGGTGGCGCTGGAGCAGTTCTGGCTGCAGAAGAGCTTCGGCAAGGCCCTCAACATCCGCGCGGGCCACATCGTCGTGCCCGTGGGCATGACCAACAACGGCCACCTGCCCACGCAGTTCTTCACCGTCTACCGTCCCGAGGGCGAGAACACCATCATGCCCTGCACCTGGCACGAGACGGGCCTCAGCCTCTGGGGCCGCGCGGGAGCGTGGCGCTACGAGGTGCAGCTGCTGCCGGGGCTGAACAGCAACCTCTTCAACGCCTCGGGGTGGGTGCACAACGGGAGCGCGTCGCCCTACGAGTTCCGTCCCGCCAACAGCGTGGCGGGGGCCGTGCGGGTCGACTGGACGGGAGTCCGCGGCCTGCGCATGAGCCTCAGCGGCTATGCGGGCAACAGCTTCGCCAACGACATCGTCACCGAGCAGTATCCCGAGACCTCTAAATATTATGGTGCGCGCGCGACGGTGCTCATCGGCTGTTTCGACTTCGCCTTCCAGAACAAGTACTTCATGGTGCGCGGCAACGCCGACTACGGATACCTCTCGGACGCCGCCCTCGTCTCGACGCGCAACAAGAACCAGACCACCATGACCGGCAACCCCTACCAGCACACCCCCGTGGGCCAGCACGCCTACGACCTCGCCCACGAGGTGGGCCTCGACCTGTTGGCCTGGAGCCCTACCACCCAAAGGCTCTACCTCTTCGGGCGGGTGGACAGGTACGACAGCTTCCTGCCGGCGGAGGGGTTTGCCGACATCGAGTGGACGGGCCGCACGGTCTACACCGCGGGCATCAACTGGTTCCCCCTGCCCGAGGTGTGCATCAAGGCCGAGTACGGCTACCGCCAGCTCAAGGCGCAGTACAACCCCGAGCCGTGGGTCGCCGTGGGCGTGACCTGGGCGGGATTCTTCGGGAAGTGAAAATTGAAAATTGAGAATTGAAAATTGGAAGAACACACTCCTCAGTCAGCAAAGCTGACAGCTCCCCTAACTTAGGGGAGCAGCTTGAGATACTGACTGCGGCAGCCGCTCCTCCCCTAAGTTAGGGGAGGTGGCCCGAAGGGCCGGAGGAGTGTGTCACTAACCGCGAAACATATCAACATTAAACATATCAACAAAAAGATGAAAAGAACATTTATCAGACTCTGCATGGCGGTGGCCGTTACGGCCATGGCCTTCGCCTTTGCCTCTTGCAAGGACGAGAACAAGGACAACCCCCCGGAGGACACCAGCGACAAGACTGCCGCCGTTGTGGCCTCGCAGTTCGTGGACCACGCCGTGGCCCCCACCTACACGGCCCTGGCCGAGCGCGCCGAGCAGCTGGCCTCGCAGCTGGCGGCCCTCAAGGCAACCCCCACCCAGACGGGCCTTGAGGAGGCCTGCAACACCTTCCTCGCCGCCCGCGAGGAATGGGAGAAGAGCGAGGCGTTCCTCTTCGGTGCCGCGGGCGACTTCGGCATCGACCCCCACATCGACTCTTGGCCCCTCGACGAGGATGCCTTCGCCACCCTCATGAACAGCCCCGCCATGCTCGCGGCACTGGATGCCGAGGATGGCGACGTGGTGGCGGGCGAACGCCTCGGCAACGCCCTGCTGGGCTTCCACGGCATCGAGTACATCCTCTTCGCCGACGGCCACGCCAAGAACGTGTCCGACATCACCGCCAGCCAGTGGACCTATGTCGCCGCCGTGGCGGGCGACCTGCGCAACCGCTGCTACCAGCTCGAGGTGGGCTGGCTGGGCGGCAAGGCCCCGGCCTCGCACATCGCCAAACTCGACGACATCGAACTGGCCTACACCGTGGCGGGCAGCGGCAACAGCTACGGCGACAACATGAAGAACGCCGGCCAGGCGGGCAGCACCTACATGAGCCGCAAGGCCGCCGTCATGGCCATCGTGCAGGGCTGCAGCGACATTGCCGACGAGGTGGGCAGCTCCAAAATCTACAGTGCCTGGCACGGCGAGGACATCACCTACATCGAGAGCCCCTACAGCCACATGTCCATCACCGACTTCCACAACAACATCGTCAGCATCCAGAACGCCTACCTGGGCGGCGTCGAGGGCCAGCGCGACGACAGCAAGTCGGTGCACGCCTTCGTGAAGGACATCAACAGTTCGCTCGACGCGCGCGTCATCACCGCCATCAACAACGCCCTGGCCAAGATTGACGCCATGCCCGCACCCTTCGTGCAGCACTATGCCGACGCCGCCAACGGCGAAGCCGTGGAGGCCTGCAACGCCCTCAGCGAGGTCCTCGACGAGGTGATTGAAACGATAAGGAAGAACTAATAATTGAAAGACACACTCCTCAGTCAGCAGAGCTGACAGCTCCCCTAACTTAGGGGAGCAGCCAGAGATACAACTGCGACAGCCACTCCTCCCCTAAGTTAGGGGAGGTGGTCCGAAGGACCGGAGGAGTCTGTAAAACCAAAAAAGAAAATAGACATCATGAAAAAGACATTTCTCATCATTGCGGTGGCCATGCTGACGCTGGCGGCCTGCAAAGGGGAGGACACTCCTGTGACCCCCGTGACGCCCGCCGAGGGCGTGGAGGAAGAGACCTACGCCGGTGGCCTGCTGGGCACCACCTTCAACCAGTCGGCCTCGGCCTTCAAGGACCCCACCCCCGCCGTCGAACAGGCGGGCATGGTCAACGCCTTCAAGTACGGCGAGTTCTTCTTCGAACACACCATGACGCAGAACAACCCGCCCTTCATGGGCCTCGGCCCCCTCTATGTGCGCTCTTCCTGCGAGGCATGCCATCCCGGCTACGGCCACGGCCGCCGCATGGAACGCTACCGCGCCGACGACTGGGCCAACGGCTACCTGCTGGTGGTCTTCAACAAGAACACCAACGCCTACGAGACCTCTGTGGCGGGCATGCCGCAGACCAAGGCAGTGCCTCCCTTCAAGCCCTCCATCGACGAGGAGAAAATCAGCATCGCCTGGCTCGGCTATGTCGACGAGTGGAGCAACCGCTTCCCCGACGGCGAGACCTACGACCTCATCTATCCCGAGGTGACCATCCCCGAGGATGCCTTCTACGCCCCGCTGGCGACGCCCTACGGCGAGCTGGCCTTCCGCCTCGAAAGCACCATCGGCATCTATGGCACGGGCCTGCTCGACGCCATCCCCGACGACTCGCTGAAGGCTCAGTACCAGAAAGAAGAGGCCGCCGGTGCGCAGCTCAACCCCGCCATCTGGGCCGGTGGCGACTGGGCGTCGCTCTACGGCAACACCACCCACCCCAAGCGTTTCACCTATGCCCTCAGCCGCGGCCCCCTGCAGGATGCCGCCGGCGCCAACGCCATCTGGAACATCCCCAACGTGACGCGCAGCGACCGCCGCAGCCACTACCTCAGCCTCAACAAGAGCATCTACGCCACCGCCGCCTCGCAGGACCCCGAGGTGCAGGCCGAGTTCTACAACTACTTCCCCCAATGGAACAAGAGCGGCGACCCGCAGACCGACATCTACAACTACTTGATGTGCGACACGTTGCCCGCCGAGATGACCGACAAGGACTATGTGGACTTCATGGTGTGGCACCGCGGCCTGGCCGTGCCCGCCGCCCGCAACCTCGGCGACAGCACCATCCAGCGCGGCCGCAAGCTCTTCCGCGAGTTGGGCTGCACCGCCTGCCACCGCCCCAGCTGGACCACGGGTGCCGACAACTTCACCGACCCCAACGGCTTCTTCAATGACGCCGACGCCCGCCTGCCGCGCTACCCCTACCAGAAGATATGGCCCTACACCGACATGGTGCAGCATAGACTGATGATGGTCAACGACATCCGCACCGGCTGGTGCCGCACGACACCACTCTGGGGCCGTGGCCTGTCGCCCATCTGCAGCGGCCATGCCGACCGTCTGCATGACTGCCGCGCCCGCAACGTCATCGAGGCCATCATGTGGCACGGCTGCCCCGGCAGCGATGCCCGCTGGACCGTCGAGAAGTTCCGCAAACTCTCCAAGGCCGACCGCGACGCGGTGGTGAAGTTCATCAACGCCATTTAGAATTAGGAATTAGGAATGAGAAATTAGGAATGATGAAGAAAGTCAACGTGACACTCCTGGTGCTGACGGTCATTGCCATGGCCGTCGGCACCTTCCTCTCCAGGGACGGCTACTACGGCGCGTGGTGGTTCGTCGCGCTGCTGGCCCTCGACGCCGTGGCTGCCGTGGTGACCATCGTGCAGCGGAAATATTGGCGCAGCCCACACAACCTGCTCATCTATGCCTCCGTACCTGTCATGCTGCTGGGGGGTCTCCTCACCATGCTGACGGGTGAACAGGAGACGCTCGCCCTGCAGCCCGGCGAGGAGCGCGAGGGGGTCACGCTGGAGCGCTTCGAGGTGGTCAGATACCCCGGCACGCAGACCCCCATGGACTTCGTCAGCCAGGTGACCATCGATGGGGAGCCCTACACCATCTCTATGAACAACATCGCCCGCCACCGGGGCTACCGCTACTACCAGGAAGACTATGACGGCCAAGGAGGTTCCACCCTCCGCGTGGCCCACGACCCCTGGGGCATCGGCGTGACCTACGCGGGCTACGCCCTGCTGGTGGCTGGGCTGCTGTGGATGTTCCTCGACCGGCGGTCGCGTTTCCGCCACCTGCTGAAAGGGACGGCGGTGCTGGCCTTGCTGTTTCTCGCCCAGACGGCCACGGCGGCACCCCGCACCCTTCCCCGCGACGTGGCGGCGAAGATGGGCGAGCAGTATGTCCTCTACAAGGGCCGCGTCTGTCCGCTGCAGACCCTCGCCAAGGACTTTACCACCAAACTCTACGGCAAGGCTACCTACCAGGGCCTCACCTCCGAACAGGTGCTGGTGGGTTGGATGTTCTACTACGCCGACTGGGCCGAAGAGGCCATGCCGCAGGGGAAAAATCAGCGCGCCACGGAGGAGAAACAGGCCTTGGTGCAGTCGGTTGCGGGCAGCACGCTGCTGAAAATCTATCCCCTGCGCGACAGCACGGGAGCCTTGCAGTGGTACTCGCAGAACGACCCGCTGCCTTTGACGGTGGGCGACGACGAGTACCTCTTCGTCCGCAAACAGTTGGGCTACTGTCAGGAACTGGTGGTGGAGGGCGACTTCGAGACCCTCGCCCAGGTCTTTGAGAAGACGCGGGAGTATCAGGAAAAACAGGCCGCCGGACTGTTGCCGTCGGCGGCGCGCGTGCAGGCCGAGCGGCTCTGCAATGCCCTGACCACAGGGCGCTGGCTGCCGATGGTGCTGCTGGCCATCGGATTGGTGGCCTTCGGGATTTCACTCTGGGGCAAAGGGACGAAAATCAAGGCGGTCGTACACGGGGGTACGACCCTACTGGTGGCGGCGACAACACTCTACCTGTTGCTGGTCTTCGTGCTGCGATGGGTGGTCGGCGGGCATGTCCCCCTGGCGGGCGGCTACGACACCATGAACTTCCTCACCCTCGTCATCGGGGTGGCGGCCGTTTCGACGGGCGTACACGGGGGTACGCCCCTACTGGCGATGGGCTTCTGTCAACTGGTGGCCATGATGAGTGGCTCCAACCCGCCCGTCACCAACCTCATGCCGGTGCTCAACTCGCCGCTCCTGACGGTGCATGTGGCGGTCATCATGATGGCCTACGCCCTCTTCCTCTTCGTGGCGCTCAACAGCGTCGCGGCCCTGCTGCGTCCTGCGCAGCGCGAGAAGATGCGCCGCACCACGCTGCTGATGCTCTACCCCGCCGAGGCCCTGCTGGCAGTAGGCATCATCATCGGCGCCGTGTGGGCCAACATCTCGTGGGGCACCTACTGGTCGTGGGACCCCAAGGAGGTCTGGGCGCTAATTACGTTGATTGTCTACCTCTATCCCCTGTCCGCTTCATCCAAAAGCACAACCTGGTTCCACGTCTACTGCCTCGTGGCATTGGTGAGCGTTGCCGTCACCTACTTCGGCGTCAACCTCCTGCTGGGCGGCATGCACGCGTATGGCACATGATATGCACTAAAACAGTGCAGAATGATACCTTGAAAGCGCTTCTTGCTTCCCGTAAGAACGGCAGCGTTATGTGAGTGTTGTCCTGCCGTCACACAAAAAATAGCACCCACACATACGAAAACAGGAATAATGTCGTTAGATAAGACGGACAAAGCAACACTACCATGGACAAAATCATCATAACCATCAACCGTGAATGCGGCAGCGGCGGAAGGAGTATCGCCTACCTGCTGGGAGAAAAACTCGGTCTGAAAGTCTACGACCGCACCATACTTGATAGCATAGCCGAGCAGTTTGACATGGATGTCGACAAAATCGAGCGCATCAAGGCACAGAAAGCCAATTGGTGGGACGACTTCTGCCGTTTCTACCAACAATTCGGTGCCGCCAGCCACACTCCCTCGACCCAGCCCGAGGCCACGCCGCTGAGCGTCTATTATGCTGAAGCCCGCCTGCTGCGCGAACTTGCCGAACAGGAAAGCTGCATCATCATAGGCCGTGCCGGCTTCCACATCTTCCGCGACAACCCTGACGCCATACACCTGCTCATCATCGCCAACCGCCAAAGCCGTATCGCCCGCGTGATGAAAAAACAAGGCCTCACTCAGGAAGAAGCCGAGAAGACCATCGATGCTGTCGACCGTGCCCGTGACACCTTCGTCAAGACCGTCGCCGACACCTCGCGCTACGATGCCCGCAACTATGACTTCGTCCTCAATGTCTCCGGAATGGAGCCAGAGAAGGTGGCCTCCTTCCTTGTTGAAAACATCCGTCTGAAGATGGAATCCGGGAAATAAGCAACAGCTACCCCGCCATTATATGAGTGTGCCTCAAAGACTTTTCGGGGCACGCTCTTTCTTTGTACGAGAATATCAATATAAGCGAGAGACGCTTATATTGTGCATGGTATTAAATTGATTGGCAGGAAGGCTTTTGTTGCCGGTGGGAATGTGTGATTGTTTGAATGTTTGAATGTGTGAGTGGCTGCCGCCCCACTTACACATTTACACATTCACACATTTACACATTTTCTAACAGGGTCTGCAGATCCCTTTGCAGCTGGGCGGGGGAGACGTCGTGGTGGATTTCGCCGCCGACGGCGTAGGATATGGCGCCGGTCTCCTCGCTGACGATGACGCTGATGACGTCGAGTTGTTCGGTGACGCCGATGGCGCTGCGGTGACGCAGTCCGAGGTTGGGGTCGATGTCGGTGCGAGCCGTGACGGGGAGGATGCAGCGGGCGGCGAGGACGGTGTTGCCGTGGACGATGACGGCGCCGTCGTGGAGGGGGGAGTTCTTGAAGAAGAGGGTCTCCAGCAGGGCGGAGGAGGCGATGGCGTTGATGCGCTCGCCGGTGGCGACGAGTTCTTCGACCTCGTTGCTGCGTTTGAAGATGATGAGGGCGCCGGTCTTTGTCTGCGACATGTGGAGGCAGGCCTGCACGTAGGGGTCGAGGTTCATGCCCGAGTGCTTGTCGAGGTCTTTGCGCCAGAACTGGAAGCGTTTCTTCACCGTGTCGCCCGTGAGTTGCGTCTTGGTGCCCACCATGAGGAGGAATTTGCGTATTTCGGGCTGGAAGACGATGACGAGGGCGATGAGGCCGATGCTCATGATGCCGCCGAGGATCTCGCCAGTGAGGCGCATGCCGAGGAGGACGGAGAGTCGCCAGGTGAGGTAAATGATGAGTACGGCCCAGAAGATGCGCATCACGTTGGTGCCGCGCAGGAGGCGGTAGAGCTGGTAGATGAAGAAGGCGACGATGATGACATCAAGGACGTCGACGACATGGATGGTGGGGAAAGGCATGGGTGGGAATGTTTGAATGTGTGAGTGTTTGAATGTTTGAGTGTGTGAGTGTTTGAATGTGTGAATGAGTGAGTGAGGCGGCAGCCACTTACACATTTACACATTGTCACATTTACACATTATGTGAGTGGCGATGCGGGTGGGGTAGGGGGTGTGGACGCGGAGGAGGCGAGCGCCCCTGTCAAGGGCGATGGCGTTGAGGGCCAGGGTGCCGTATTCTGTGGGAGGCAGGCCGTCGGTGGTGGATTGAAAGGCTCCGAGACGTTTGGAAATCATGCTCTTGTTGGATAGCGCCACCAGCATGGGACGCTCGGGGAAGAGGGCGACGAGTTCGTCGAGGCGGTCGAGGAGTTCGTAGTTCTGCTCCACGGTCTTGGCGAAGCCGAATCCGGGGTCGAGGATGATGTCCTTGACGCCGAGGCGCAGGAGGGAGTCGAGCTTTTCGGAGAAATAGAGAGCGAGGTCTGCGATGATATTGTCGTAGCGAGTGTTTTCAGGGGATTGCATGGTGTCGGGAGTGCCGCGGGTGTGCATCAGGATGTAGGGCACCTGGAGGGCGGCGACGGTGGGGAACATCTGCGGGTCGAACTGCCCGCCCGAGATGTCGTTGACGATGTCGGCTCCCGCTTCGACAGCCTTGGCGGCGGGGAGAGAAAAGCAGGTGTCGACGGATAGCAGGGTCTCCTCGGGCAACTCCTTGCGCAGCAGGGTTACGACGGGAACCAGTTTGTCGGCTTCGGCTTCGGGCGACAGGAGCTGGGCTCCGGGGCGCGAAGAGACGACGCCGATGTCGATGATGTCGGCCCCTTGCGAGAGAAGGTTGCGGGCTTGGGCGACGATGGCTTCAGGAGTGGTGTAGCGTCCACCGTCGTAGAAAGAGTCGGTGGTGACGTTAAGAATGCCGAGGACGGCAGGTCGGTCGAAAGTGACCAGCCGTCCTCGGCAACAGAGGGTAAAGGAATGGAATTCCATTGCCTTAGAAGCGGTAGCGGACGCTGAAGGCGTAGGAGTAGACAAAGAAGTCGTGGGCGCCAAAGCCGAGGAGGTCGACACCGGGACGGGCATCGAGAGCGAGCTGCAGGGGGAAGTCGAAGTTGTACTCGATACCTACCTGTCCGACAGCGGCAAGGCGGATATGGGTCTTGTTGAGATCCTTGTTGTCTTCCCAAGTCTCTTGATGGAGACCAATCTGGGCGCCGGGGCCGACGAACCACTGCAGGCCGGCGACGATGGGGAAGGTCCAGTGATAGGCGCCGGTGACGGTGGTGTATAAATGGTGATAACCAGGACCACCCCACCAGGTGAGACCGAGGTCGATTTCGAGACGGTTGGACTCGCTGAAGAGTTTCTGCATGGAGAATTCAGCGCCGAGACCCCAACCTTCGTTGATTCTGGCACCCATGTTCCATTGTGCCGAGGCACTGCCGCCCAATACGACGATGGCGACCAAAGCAATGATAATCTTTTTCATTTGTACTGTGTTTTAGTTAGTTGTACTTAATGTTGATTGGCTAAATCCATTGCAAATATACATAAAGTTTTTGAATTGGAAAGAATAGAGAGAAAAAACAGATGAGAGGAGCCTGTCGGGCAGGGGAAAAAAGTGCTGTGGCGGATGGAAAAATGTGGTGATATGATGATATGTTGAAAAAAAAATGTATCTTTGCAGAATATTGCGAACGACGTTGGCCGGCCGTTTTATTTGTATATCAATATAAAAGGGAGAGAGGAGGCGTTGTCGTGGATGTTATTAATATAGATTATGACAAACACAGCTGAAGAATTCAAGCAAGAGATAGCCCGTTGCCGTGAGATATACGGCAAAAAGGCGAAGGATTACGGGACGGCGTGGCGCATCCTGCGGCTGCCGTCGCTGACGGACCAAATATATATCAAGGCCAACCGCATCCGCAGCATCCAGGAGCAGGGGGAGAACCGTGTGGAGGAGGGCGTGGAGCCCGAGTTTGTGGCGATGGTCAATTATGCAGTCATGGCACTCATCCAGTTGGAACTGGGGTCGGCCGAGGATATTGACCTCCCTATAGAGAAGGCTCTGGAACTGTATGACAGGCATGTGGGGCGCGCGACATCGTTGATGCTCGACAAGAATCACGACTATGGAGAGGCCTGGCGGCAGATGCGCATCAGTTCGATGGTCGACCTCATCCTCATGAAGCTCCTGCGCATCAAGCAGATTGAGGATAATGAGGGGAGAACCCTTGTCTCGGAAGGGGTCGAGGGTGGATATATGGACATTGTGAACTATGCGCTGTTCTGCTTGATAAGGCTCAGGGAGGAGAAATAACAAAAAACGTAAAGATATGAAAATTAAAGACACAAGACTTAACTGGACGCTGAATGTCGTTGCCCGAGTGTTTGTAGGGGTGGTTTTCCTTTTCTCCTCCTTTGTGAAGGGGGTGGACCCCATGGGGACGGCTTTCAAGGTGACGGAGTATATGACGGCGTGGAGCATCGGTGGATTGACGTTCGAGTGGGCGGTGCCGCTGGCGCCGTTTCTCTCGATGGCACTCATCACGGCCGAGTTTGTGGTGGGCGTGATGCTCATCACGGGCAGCTTCCGTAAACTCACGGCATGGCTGCTGGCGCTGATGATGCTTTTCTTCACCTGCACGACGCTTGTCGATGCCATCACGAACAAGGTGACCGACTGCGGCTGCTTCGGCGACGCCGTGAAGCTGACCAACTGGCAGACTTTCTGGAAGAATGTCGTGCTGGACGTGCCGACGGTGTGGATAGTCCTCACCTGCGGGCTGCGCCAAAAGAAACGCTTCGAGCGCGACATCATCATCGCGGGCGTTGCCGTGCTGGCGATGGTCGTCTTCGGCCTTTACAACATCAACCACGAGCCTTGCATCGACTTCCGCGCCTGGAAGGTGGGTAACCGTATGGTCAATATGGACCCCTCGCTGGAGGTGAAGAGTTATGTGACCTACCGCAACGCCGTCACTGGCGAGACAGAAGAGATGCTCTCTTCGGAGCTGGTGAACCGGATGGCCGACCCGGAGTGGGAAGAGAATTGGGAGTGGGAGAGCAGCCGGGTGGTGGACCCGCACGAGATTATGGCCGATGGCTTCTCGATGCTGGATGCCGATATGAACGACCATGCGCAAGAGTTGATAGCATCGGAAGAGCCCTTGATGATTATCACCATCCATCATCTGGAGAAGGTGAATGCGAAGGGGGTGCAAGCCATCCAGCAGATGGTGCAGGAAGCCGAGGCGATGGAGGTGGCCTATGTGCTGCTCACGTCGTCGCTCCCCGAAGAGGTGGAACAGTTCCTCTTCGACAACGGCCTGGAAGGGATGGAATACTATTTTGCCGATGCCACGGCCATCGAGACCATGCTGCGCTCCAATCCGGGCTTCTTGCTCATGCAGAACGGCGAGGTCAAAGGCAAATGGCATTACAAGCACCTGCCTGAGGAATTGAAAATTGAGAATTGAAAATTGAGAATTGCAATGATACAGAGAATTCAGACACTTTACATGATGTTGGCTGTCGCCGCGATGGCGGCATGCCTGATGTTCCCGATAGCCACCTTTGACGTGCCGGAGACCGCTGCAGGCACTATGAGCGGCGAACTGCGCCTGCTGCCCCATGAGGCCGCCATCCAGGGCGTGGTGGCCGGCATGCCGATGGTTCTGTCGCAGAAGAACTTCATCAACCTGTGGCCGTTGCTGGCCGTGTTGGCTATCGCAGCCGTCACCACCGTGGTGAGCATCTTTGTCTACAAGAACAGGGTGCGACAGATGCGCCTCGTGATGCTGCCCTTCCTAATGACGCTTGTCTATGTCTTCCTCGTCTTCTTCTGGGCGGTCGATGCCTTTGTGGGCAGCGTGACCAAGCCCCTCGCCCTGCCTGATACGGCGACGGCGGTGCAGGTGACTTACGGAATCGGCACATGGGCATCGGTAGTGGCGCTCCTGTTCCTCTTCCTGGCCAACAGGGCTATCAAAAAGGATGAAGCCAGAGTGCGGGCGGCAGACAGACTTCGTTGAATTGAAAATTGAAAATTGAGAGTTGAAAATTGAGATTCATAACGTAGGACAGTTGCCCGAGGTGGCACGGGAGATGCTGGAGGCTTTCCCCGACGAGCGGTTCTTTGCCTTCTTCGGCAAGATGGGGGTGGGGAAGACCACCCTCATCAAGGAACTCTGCGCCTGCCTCGGCGTGGAGGACAACGTCTGCAGCCCCACCTTCGCCATCATCAACACCTATACCTCCGGCACGGGCGAGCCGGTCTACCACTTCGACTTCTATCGTCTGAAAAACGCCGGTGAGGCTTACGATATCGGCTACGAGGAATACTTCTACAGCGGATGCTACTGCTTCACCGAATGGACCGAGAAGGTCGAGGAACTTTTGCCCGACCACTATGTGAGGGTGGAGTTAACGGAAGAAAACGGAATAAGACAAATGAAAATGTGTAAATGTGACAATGTGTAAATGTGTAAGTAGGGCGGCAGCCACTCAAACATTCACACATTTACACATTCAAACAATTAGATAATATGACCGAATCAGAAATACTGGCCCGCCTGGCAGCCCAGGCACTTGAAGAGAAGAAAGCCCTCGACGTGCAGATTCTCGACCTCCGAAGCATCTCCACGGCTCCGGCACCCTTCTTTGTGATAGCCTCCGGCAATGTGCCGTCGCACGTCTGCGCGTTGAGCGACAATGTCGGACTCGTCCTCAAACGCGCCGCAGGCGTGCTTCCCCACAAGGTGGAAGGGTATGCCAACGCCGAATGGATACTCATGGACTATTTCGATGTGGTGGTCCACATCTTCCAGAAAGAGAAACGCGACTTCTATCGTCTGGAACAGCTCTGGGCCGACGGCCAGGCTGTGCCTGTAAACTAAAAAGTAAAAACTAAAAGGTAAGAACGAAGAAGTAATTCCTCATTCCTAATTGCTAATTCCTAATTCATACCCATGCCAACATCACCGAATCCACAACCCCCGAAGAAACCGCTGGGCGGCGGCAACGAGCCCAAGCGGAAATACAACTGGGTGATATATGTCCTCTATGGTGTCATCATCCTGATGCTCGGCCGCAGCCTGCTCAGCGACGCCGGTTCCACCACCTCCCACGACATCCGATGGGACAAACTGGAGCCCATCCTCGTGAAGCACGACTACAGCAAGGTGGTTATCGTCAACAAGGAGTACGCCGAGATCCACATCAAGCGCGCCGCCCTCCAACGCGATACCGCCTACCGGGACCTCATCGGCAAGAACACCCTCTCTGGAGCACCCCTTGAGACGGGTTTCTATAAGTATGAATTTGTCACCTTTGAGAACTTCGAGAAAGATCTTGCCCGTGTCGAGGAGCAGACTGGCGAGCGTGTCGATCTTGTCCCCGAAAAGCGCAGCAACTTCTGGCGCGACGCACTCGTCATGTTCGGACCCTTCCTACTCCTCATCCTCTTTTTCGTCATCATGAGCCGCGTCACGCAGCGCCAGATGGGCGGCGGAGGCGGCATCTTCGGTGTAGGCAAGAGCAAAGCCAAGATGTACGACGGCAAGACTCCCACCAACGCCACCTTCAAGGATGTCGCCGGTCTGGCGGGCGCCAAGGAGGAGGTGATGGAGGTTGTCGACTTCCTCAAGAACCCCAAGCGCTACACCGACCTCGGAGGTAAGATTCCCAAGGGAGTGCTCCTCGTGGGTCCTCCGGGTACCGGCAAGACCCTTCTGGCCAAAGCCGTGGCAGGCGAGGCCAACGTGCCTTTCTTCTCCATGTCGGGCTCCGACTTCGTCGAGATGTTCGTGGGTGTCGGCGCCTCGCGCGTGCGTGACCTCTTTGAGGATGCCAAGAAAAAGGCTCCCTGCATTATCTTTATCGACGAGATCGACGCCGTCGGGCGCGCCCGTGGCCACGCAGGTCTGAGCAACGCCAACGACGAGCGTGAGAACACGCTCAACCAACTTCTCACCGAAATGGACGGCTTCAGCAGTGGCACCAACGTCATCGTCATGGCCGCCACCAACCGTGCCGACGTCCTCGACAAGGCCCTCTTGCGTGCCGGCCGCTTCGACCGCCAGATATACGTGGAGCTCCCCGATCTCGAGGAGCGCAAGGCCATCTTCCAGGTCCACATGCGCAACCTCAAACTGAACAACGACAAAGACTCCGAGGGCTATGCCGACATCGACTTCCTCGCCAAGCAGACCCCGGGATTCTCGGGCGCCGACATCGCCAACGTCTGCAACGAGGCCGCCCTCTGTGCCGCCCGCAAGAATAAGCAACTGATTGAAAAGCAGGACTTCCTCGACGCTATCGACCGCATCGTCGGCGGCTTGGAGAAACGCACCAAGGTGCTCACCGAGCACGAGAAACGTACCATCGCCTACCACGAGAGCGGCCACGCCTCCGTCAGTTGGCTCCTCCGCTGGGCCAACCCCCTCATCAAGGTGACCATCGTGCCGCGCGGCAAGGCCCTCGGCGCCGCCTGGTATCTCCCCGAGGAACGCCAGATCACCACCTACGAGCAGATGTTCGACGAGATGACCAGCCTCATGGCCGGCCGTGCCTCCGAAGAGATAGTCTTCGGCAAGATAAGCACTGGCGCCCTCAACGACATCGAGCGCGCCACCAAGATGGCACAGTCTCTCGTGGTCTACTATGGCATGAGTCCCGAGGTGGGCAACGTCAGTTTCTACGACTCCACAGGCCAGAACGACTACGGATTCACCAAACCCTTCAGCGAGAAGACCGCCGAGGTCATCGACAAGGAAGTCAAGCGTATGGTCGAGGAGGCCTACAATCGCGCCAAAGAGATTATCATCACCCACCGCGAGCAACTCGACCAGCTTGCCAGCCAGCTCTTCGACAAGGAAGTCCTCTTCCGCGAAGACCTTGAGAGAATCTATGGTCCCCGCGAGGCGGACCAGGCTGTGCCTGGAGACAATAATGAGCAAACCAGTTCCCCTAGTACCTCTAGTTCTACTAGTGATACTAGTGACACTAGTGCTACTAGCCCCACTAACCCTAACACCCAAATGCCATGAAAAACTTCTGGATACGCACCGCCAGCGCGACGGTTTATGCCGTCCTCTTCCTTGGCTCCATCTACAGCGGCCGCCTGCTGGGCAGCCCTCTCTGGGGCGATATCATCCTCACCACTTTCGCCCTCTTCGTCACCCTCGGCTGCACCCATGAGTTCTACAAGCTGGTGGGTATGCAGGGTGCCACACCCTCACGTGCGGTGGGCTATGTTTTCGCCACAGTGATGCTCGTTTTCTGGTCCCTTTCCGATATTGTCATGGGAGTTGGCTACCAGATGTATTACTATTTGAAATTTCTTGCCTACATATCTATACCTTTGGTTGTTGCCCTGCAGCTTTGGAAACATTCCAAACAGCCCTTCGCTGATGCCGCCTACACCCTGCTCCCTGCCGCATATATTGCCTTTGCCCTCAGTCAGATGGTCTACCTGAACACCTACCCGAAGGCCCTTGTCATGTGCCTCATCATGGTGTGGACCAACGACTGCTTTGCCTATATGGGGGGCTCGCTCTTTGGCAAACACAAGATGTGGCCGCGCCACTCCCCCGGCAAGACGTGGGAAGGCACTGCCATCGGCGTCGTCTTTGCCGTTCTGGTGGGCATCTTCGTTGGCCCCCTGTTCAATGCAGGCATTCAACGATTCGATTGGGCCATCCTCGGCCTCATCTGCGGTGTTGTCGGCACCCTTGGCGACCTCGCCGAGTCGATGCTCAAACGCTCCGTGGGGGTCAAAGACTCCGGAAACATCATGCCTGGTCACGGCGGCTTCCTTGACCGTTTCGACTCCCTCCTCTTCATCCTCCCCGTCGTCTCCGCCTATTTGCTGTGCATAGTCTATTAAACTTCAAACCATAAAAGATGTATTTTCATAAAGAAGGACGTAAACTAATCGGGGTGACATTCCTCATCTGGCTGGCCATCTTCGGCGCTATGGTCTTCCTTGTCCACCATTGGACCCTATTCCATGGCCTCTTCATTGCTATCCTCTTTGCCCTATGGGTAGCGGTCTCCCTTTTCTTCCGCATTCCGCGGAGAGTCTTTACCGATGACTCGCAACGGCTCATATCTCCCGCCGACGGCACTATCGTGACTATCGAGGAAGTCTTTGAGAAAGAGTATATCAAAGACGAGTGCATACAGATGAGCGTCTTCATGTACGGCACCGACGTCCATGTCAACCGTTATCCCTGTGACGGTACCATCGAATACTACAAGTACCATAAAGGCAACTACTTTGTGGCCTCCTATCCCAAGTCGTCCGACCTCAACGAGCGCACCACCGTGGGTCTCCGCCTCCCCGACGGACAGAAGATTGTCGTCCGCCAGGTTGCTGGCACCATGGCGCGCCGCATCGTCTGCTACGCCCGTGAGGGCGAAGAGGTGAAGCAGAACCAGGAGATGGGCTTCATCAAGTTCGGCTCGCGTGTCGACATCTTCGTCCCCAAGCACTTCGCCATCGAAGTGGGGCTGCAGGATAAAGTCAAGAACGGAATCTCACCTCTCTGTAGCATACAGCCTCCCGTCAAGCAGTAGCTTTATACATATTATATAGTCTCAGGATGACCATCGCAGAACAGATAATATACGAAGACAACCATCTTCTCGCGCTCAACAAGCTCCCAGGGCAGATCGTGCAGGGCGACAAGACAGGCGACGCCTGTCTGGCCGACGAGTTGAAGGCCTTCATCAAGGTCCGCGACCAGAAGCCGGGCAATGTCTTCTGTGGTGTCATCCATCGTCTTGACCGTCCCGTCAGCGGGGTAGTCCTCTTCGCCAAGACCGGCAAGGCGCTATCGCGGATGAACGAGATACTCAAGCAACGCGACTGCCAGAAAGTGTACTATGCTGTGGTCAAGACCATGCCACCGCAGCCGGAAGGACACCTGGAAGACTGGCTCACTCGCAACGAGAAACAGAACAAAGCCTTCGTGGTTGACGGTCCCAGACCTGACGCCAAACTGGCCATTCTCGACTATAAACATCTGGCCACTTCCACGGGTGGATACCACCTCCTTGAGGTGCGGCTCCACACCGGCCGCCACCACCAAATACGCTGTCAGTTGGCCAATATCGGGTGTCCTATCAAAGGCGACCTCAAGTATGGATATCCCCGTTCCAACCCAGACGGAAGCATCAGTCTGCACTCCCACCTCCTCGGATTCGAACACCCCGTGCGTCATGAACAGGTCACCATTGTGGCCCCCTCTCCCTTCGGAAATATTTTTCCCACAATACAAGAAATATAGTAGATGCAATACAAATAATAAATACGCAGGCGTCCCGCCTGCATTGACAAGACGAAACAACAATTATACAATAAAAATACCATGAAAAAACTCCTCTTGGCTGTTCTGGCCTTACAGTTTTCGGTTTTCAGTTATCAAGTATCCCGGGCCCAGACCGTCAGCCTCAACTTTGGTGGCTACAGCGGTGCCTCGTTCACCGTCACCGTGCCCACGCCCACCGTCACCACCCAGAAGGTGGAGTCTGACCTCTATACGGTCCTCTCCTTTGCGGGTTCCACGCACCTCTTCCGCGACGGAGAACCTGACCTGCCCGTCGTCAGCCAGATTGTCGACATCCCCCTCTGCTCGGGGATAGAGGTGACGGTCAGCAATGTGCAGACACGCTCCCTGCAGCTCTCCGCCCCGCTGCTCCCCATGCAACCCGCCCCGAGCAAGTCGGACAATGGACCGCGACCCTTCGTCAAGGATGCCGCCCTCTATGCCACCGACGCCCTCTATTCGGCTCCCGAGGTGGCTTGGGTGGATGTTGTCGGCGTGGCCCGCGACCGTCGTCTGGCGGCCTTGCGTGTCTCGCCCGTCAGCTACAATCCCGTCACAGGTGCCGTTGAAGTCATCACCTCGCTGCAGGTGACGCTCACCTACAAGGGCGTTGACGAGGCTGCCACCCGCGAACTCCGCAGCCGTTACTATTCTCCGGAATTCTCGCTGGGCAACAATGTCCTTGCAACCCTCCCTGCCGAGAAGAGCGTCCGCAATGCAGCCCCGCTTCATTACCTCATTGTGGCCCACAGCAGTTTCCGTGGCAAGTTCGATGAATTCATTGCTTGGAAACGCCGCAGGGGTATGATTGTCACTGTCGGATATACCGACGATGCTGCCGTAGGCACCACGACGACCACCATCGCCAACTACGTCAAAGGGTTCTATACCAACGCCTCCGATACGCTACCAGCTCCCACCTATCTGCTTATCGTGGGCGACCATGAGCAGGTGCCCGCCTTTGCGTCGCGCTGCTCGAACCCCGCCAGCGACCATATCACCGACCTCTACTACGTCACGTGGGACAACGACAATATCCCCGACTGCTACCGCGGACGCTTCTCTGCCAAGACCCTCGCACAACTCACCCCGCAGGTCGACAAGACCCTCCTCTATGAGGGCTACAACTTCGCCAACCCCGCCTATCTTTCGCGTTCTGCCCTCATTGCCGGTGTCGATGGTGGCTATTCCGGCGACAACGCCTACACTTATGCCGACCCCACTATGGATTATGTCGCGAAGACATACGTTAATAGCGCGAATGGATTCACCACGGTGAAATACTACAAGAACAATACCAGTTTTGCCCCCACGGGTGTCACTGTCACGGGTTCTTCGCAGACCTCGTCGACAGCCTCGACTCTCCGCACTCTTTACAATTCGGGCTATGGATGGGTCAACTATTCCGCTCATGGCTCCGAGACCTCTTGGGGCGACCCGCAGTTCACCACATCCCATGTGGCACAGATGTCCAACTCGGGCAAGCCCGGTATCTTCATCGGCAACTGCTGTCTCTCAGGCCAGTTCCAGGCCGACAACTGTTTTGGCGAGTCTCTGCTCCGCCGTGGCGACAATGCTGGCGCTGTGGCCTATATCGGTGCCACCAATTCGACCTACTGGCCGCACGACTTCTGTTGGACTGTTGGCCTCCGCAGCAACATCTCTGGCACGATGAATGCTACATACGATGCCACGCATCTTGGAATGTACGACAGGCTCTTCCATACTCACAACGAGGATTATACACTCTGGCATAACACGCTCGGTTCCATGGTCACCGCCGGCAACATGGCTGTTGCGGCCTATGGGTCCTATGAACTCTATTATTGGGAGATATACCAACTCTTTGGCGATCCTTCCCTGATGCCTTGGTTGGGTCTTCCTTCCGACATGAGTTTCGATGGAGATGAAATCATCAGGGTGGGAGTCAGTGAATACACCTTCACTGCTGTCCCGCGTGCCTATGTGGCGCTTACTAGTGGTGATGACCACACGCTCGTCGCTGCCGCCTATGCTGATGCCGTCACAGGTGAAGTGCGGCTTGGCTTGCCCGAAGACATCACCCCTGGCACGTATGAACTCGCCATTTGGGCTCAGGGATACAAGCCATTCTTCACCGAAATCACCGTTGTAGTCCCCAGCGGTCCATACCTTTCGGTTGTTAGAGCCACACCCCAAGGTGGTCATGTCTTACCTGGACAGGCCAACCTCTTCGACCTCGTTATTGTCAATAATGGTGTCTCTCCCGCATGGAATGCCACTGTCAGTGTCAATTCCATGAGTGAAGGAGTCGTCTCGCTCAATCCCGTGCAGACGCTCCCCACGATCCAGGAAGGTGACACGCTTGTGGTTCCCTCGGCAATCAGCCTGTATGTTCCTGACACCTATGTCTATGATGATGCAGTGGAGACGCAGATAGTGTTGCAGTATGCCGATAGGAATACGACCCGCACACTGGCCTATCGCACGTCTGCCCCGAATCTTGTTGTAACAGAATCTGTAGCCACGGGTATCGACCGGGGGACTGTTGCGACGGTGACATGTACGATAACCAACAATGGAGACATGCCCACGGGAGACCTTACTATCTCCTTGGCCAATGCCTTTGGTATGGTGGCGGTGACGCCTCAGCCATCCCATGTCGGCATACTGCAGCCTGGACAGTCGGCCAACCTGACCTTCTCGATGACTATGTCCAGTGACCTTCCCGACGGGTCAGTGCCCTTCAACCTCATGGCCGATGAGGGAGACGGAGCATTCGTCGTCGACCGTTTCCTGTTTGCCGGTCCCGGTTCTTCGACGGAGGATTTCGAGACGGGTGATTTCTCGCGCCATGCATGGGTCCAGGGCAGCAATGCCTGGGATATCACTACGGCTGACATGCATGCCGGCTCATTCTCGGCCCGCAGCAAAAACAACCTCGGCAACCGACGTTCGTCCGAATTGTCCATCACCTGGACAGTTGTCTCCGACGACAGCATCTCGTTCTGGTATAAAGTCTCATCCGAAGAGGGCTACGACATCTTCACCTTCTACATCGACGGGACCTCTAAACTCGAAGCTTCCGGCACGAGTGTTAGTTATTGGCGTCGTGCATCCTTCCCCGTGTCGGTGGGCACCCATACTTTCAAGTTCTCCTATGCCAAAGACAGGTATGCCACTGATGGCAGCGACTGTGCGTGGATTGATGATGTCACACTACCTTATGCCGGGACTCCCACACGTTTTGTGTACGACACCGTGTGCCAGGGAACTGATTATGCGTTTGCCGGTAATGATGTTAATACGGATCAGTTGGGAGACTTTGTCTATGTGGATTCTGTGACCTCTGCCGACGAGATTCTCTTCCTCGCCCTCAATGTGGCCGGTGCTCCTGAGGTGACTATCACCACATCTGGAACAATGCAGCAGGGTGGACGTGCGGTCCTCACTGCCCATGGGGCCAGAACCTATCTCTGGAACACAGGAGACACCACAGCCTCAATTGTTGTCACTCCCACGGCGGCTACCACCTATACAGTCACAGGCTATCGTGGTGGTTGCAGTGGCGAGGCTACCGCCCAAATAGGTGTCGGCATCGACGCGCATCCCTCGACTCTTGATTCGCAGTTGAAAGTCTACCCCAACCCCACCCAGGGAATTGTCAACATCGTCTGTCCGGAAGCCCGCCAAATCTCCCTCACCAATGCCATGGGTCAAGTGGTGTATCAGATTCCGGTATCGACGAACAGCGCACAATTCTCTATCCAGAACTTCCCTGACGGGGTTTATTTCCTGAAAGTGGAGACCCCTGACGGTGTGGCTGTGAAGAAAATAATAAAAAGGTAATTATTCATAATTGGTTGATTGATAGCCGCGACGAAGTCGCGGCTATCTTCTTTTTGCCCCTTTGTGACATATTTTTCTCTCTATATGGGAAGAATTGTGTACTTTTGCAGCGGTTAAATCGGTGTGAAAAAGACAATCCGATTGACTTACATTGGTAAAATAATCCCAAACAAACTGTATCGGATGAAAAACAAGTACTATGATTTGGTCGACCAGACCTTCGACTTTCCCCAGGACGAATTCCGCACGGAAGACGGAGAACTCTACTTCCATGATATCCCCCTTATGGAGATTATCAAGCAGTATGGGACGCCTCTGAAGATTACCTACCTGCCAAAAATATCCTCCCAAATCCAGCGTGCCAAGCGTATGTTCAACGTGGCAATTGCAAAGACCGACTACCGCGGCAGCTACAATTATTGCTATTGCACCAAGTCAAGTCACTTCAGTTTTGTGCTGGAGGAGGCGTTGAAGAACGACATCAACCTTGAGACCTCGTCGGCCTTCGACATCAACCTCATCCAGGAACTCTACGCCCAGGGACTCATCGACAAAGAGAAATTCATCATCTGCAACGGCTACAAACGTCAGCAGTACATTGAGAATATTGTCGACATCTTCAACGATGGTTTCCGTAATGTCATACCCATTCTCGACAACAAGAACGAGTACTTCACTCTGGACCAGCTACGCCAGGAGTCGTCCGAGCCCATGCTTCTGGGAATTCGCATCGCCTCCGAGGAAGAGCCCAAATTCGACTTCTACACCTCCCGTCTCGGTATGAGATACAGCGACATCGTATCCTTCTACGAAGAGCAAGTGAAGCCCAACAAGCGGTTTTCTTTCAAGATGCTTCACTTCTTCATTAATACAGGCATCCGGGACACTGCCTACTATTGGAACGAGTTGGCCAAGTGTGTCAACGTCTATTGCGACCTCAAACGTGTCTGTCCTGAACTTGACTCTCTCAACATCGGAGGCGGTTTCCCTTGCAAGACTTCCCTTGCTGCCACCTATGACTATGAATATATGGCTGAGGAAGTCCTCGCCCAAATCAAAACCATCTGCGACAACCGTGGTGTCGAGGAGCCCAATATCTTCACTGAGTTCGGCTCCTTCACCGTGGGCGAGAGTGGCGCCACCTTATATAGTATTCTGGACGAAAAACTCCAGAACGACCGTGAGCGGTGGTACATGATTGACTCCTCTTTCATCACGACACTGCCCGACACATGGGGTATCAACCAGCGTTTCATCATGCTCCCCATCAACCATTGGGAGTGTGAGTACCAGCGTGTCTTCCTTGGTGGCCTCACTTGCGACAGTGAGGACTACTACAATGCAGACTCGCACGCCAATGCCATCTTCCTCCCCAAACTGCAGAAAGACGATCCTCTCTATATTGGGTTCTTCCATACGGGAGCCTATCAGGAGAGTCTTGGCGGCTATGGAGGCATCCAGCACTGCCTTATCCCCGCACCGAAGCACATCATCATCGACAAGGACGAGGATGGCGAGTACGTCACCAAACTATTCGCCAAGGAGCAGAGCCATAAGTCTATGCTTAAGATTCTTGGCTATTGAGAACAGCGGCGACGTCATCCCGACGGGTGAAATGCCAATAAGAAAACGAGATAGACTCCGGTAGGAATGCTATCTCGTTTTATTTTGTTTTGTGCGGGTGTGACGCGTCGGGGTGCTTAGTCGAGGTATATCTCGTGGAGCTCGATTTCGTACTTGAGTGGGGTGTGGGGTGGGAGACCCTCGGAGCCTTGGGCGCCGAATGCCAGTTTGCTGGGGAAGTAGAAGATGTATTTGCTGCCGGCGTTCATTCTCTGCATACCTGCCTGCATGCCCGGAATCATGGGGTTCCCGAGCACATGGATGACACTCGTGCGGTTGCGGCTGGAGGCGTATTCCTGTCCGGTGAAGAGGTTGGTGCTCACAAAGTCGAAATTGACGCGCTGTCCCACTTTGGCATTGGGGCCGGAACCGGATTTGACAACCTTGTAGTAATAGCCCTCGGGAGCCTTCTTGAGAGATGGGTCTTCTTTGAGGATGCGGTCGAAAACCTCGCTCTCGCTTTTGGCTGACTGTTCGGCGGCTTGCTTCATGTCGTCACGCTGTTTCTTCTGTGCCAGGAAGGCGAGGTATTGGCAGGCGGCCTGGTAGGTCTCAGTGTCGAGGAGCTGCTTTTCGCCTTTCAGGGTAGCTTCGAAGGCTTGCTGGACGAGGTCGTTGTCGAAGGTATAGAAACCCGATTTCATGGTTTCGGCCAGGCTCACGCCCATGGCCCAGCTGAGGGTGTCCTGTTCGTTGGCGAGGGTGACGTTCTCTGTCTTGTTGCCGCAGGCAGCGCAGAGAAGTAAGAGGTAAGAACTAAGAACTAAGAGGGAAAAGGTCTTTTTCATGGGGGTAAAGGGTTTAAAGGGTTTGAGAGATTTGAAAGGTTTAAGGGGTTTAAGGGTTTGAAAGGTTTAAGGGTTTTCGATTTTCAATTTATTTTCCTCGGCCTTGGAATATGATGCCGATGGTATAGATGAGGATTTTGAGGTCGGTGCTGAGGGACATATTCTCGAGGTAGAGTAGGTCGTATTTCAGACGCTCGCACATCTCGTCGACGTTGCTGGCGTAGCCGTATTTGACCTGTCCCCACGAGGTGATGCCGGGTTTGATGCGCTGGAGCAGGAGGTATTCAGGGCAGCGCTGGACAATCTGGTCGATATAGTATTGCCGTTCGGGGCGGTAGCCGACGAGCGACATGGTGCCTTTGAGGACGTTGTAGAACTGAGGGATTTCGTCGAGCCTCACCTTGCGCATGAAACGGCCGAAGGGGGTGATGCGAGGGTCGTCGTCGCGCGAGAGGGCCGGGCCGGCCTCTTCGGCGTCGATATACATGCTGCGGAATTTGTGCATGCGGAAGGGCCGTCCAAGGTAACCTATGCGTTCTTGGACATAGAACACGGGACCGGGGCTGGTGCATTTCACCACGATGGCCGTGACGAGGAACACGGGGCTGAGGAACAGTAGGGCGAGGACGGAGAGGACGATGTCGGAGAGGCGTTTGATGCTGTACTGCCATTCCTCCATGGGACGGGTGTCGATGGTGATGAGGGGCAGGTGGAACATATTGTCCATGGCGACCATGCCGAGAATCTGCTCGCGCGAGTCGGGTGTTATTTTGATGACAGGGCTGTGGCCAGGGGCGTTCTGGGCTCCTGTGGGGCCGAGGGCGCGGAGGATGGTTTGCAGCTGTTGCTGTTCGCCTTCCTCGATGGCGATGATGACCTCGTCGATATGGAACTTGTCGACGAGCGCGGGGATGTCTTCGATGGAGCCGAGGCAGGGCATTACCGAAGTGAGGCGGCTGTCGGCTGGCGGTACATCAGGGGTATTGTCCGTGGCCAGGGGCTGGACCTGGATGAATCCGCTGAAGAGGTTGCCCGAGTAGCGTTCCTGGTTCTCGAGGTCGAGGTAGGTCTGCCAGGCCTTGCCGTGGCTGCCCACGAGGAGGGTGGGGAATCCAATCTGGCGGTTGTGCACCTTGCGGACGGTGGCGGAGGTCTGCACCAGGCGGCATGAGTAGGTGAGGCCGAAATGGACGGCGAAGAGAAACAGGAACGAGAAGTAGAGGCTGCTGCGACTCTCGACGGTGTCGTCGAGGATGAGGGCGAAGAAGATGACCACCACGCCCAAGAAACTGGCCAGGAGCGTCTGCTGGAACTCCTTGAGTCGGGCCTTGCGCAGTACGTTGCGATAGCTTCCCTGAAGGGTGTAGAGAATCATCCATCCTGCGGGCACGAAGATGACGCCCAGCCAGAAATTGCTGTCGGCGAAAAATCTGCCAGCGTCGGCGATGTCGTGTTCGAGGATTACCTTTCTGAAAAGGAAGAAAGCGGTCCACGCCAGCATGGCGCTGAGAAAGTCGAACAGAATATATCGGAGAGTGTGTTTCAAATGGTGATGATTTTGATGTTGTCGATACGGATGTCGCCTTCTTTGCCCTCGGTGTTGAGTGCGGCGAAAGAGACGGAGATGGGGTTGTTGTAGTTGAACTGGCTCCAGGCCTTGCCGAGGTTGATGTATATCTTTTGCCAGTTCTGGTTGGCGTAGATTCGCATGACCGACATGGTCGAGGCATTGGACGAGGCGCTGACGAAGCCCGTGAGGTAGACCTCGAAGAGCATGTCGGCGCGGTAGTCCATTTCGAGGTAGAGATACTTGGTCTTGTCGACGGTGAACTCCTCCGGGATGTAGAAATAGACGGTACTCTGGTCGCTGGTCACGTGTACGGAGCCATAACCTTGGCCGGTGCAGGCGCCCTGGGGGTCGTCTTTCACCCAGGTCAGCGTGCTGTCGAAATGGGTGGCGAAGGAGGTGGGCTCGAAGTAGTCCTCAACAAGTACGGCGAGGCGGGGGAAGGTGTTGTAGTGGGTGTGGACGATGTAGCGTCCGGTGGAGGTGTCGAGTGTGCCGATGTGTGTCACGCTGTCGCGGGTCAGGCGTAGCCCCTCAATGCGTTGGGATTGGAGGTAGGGGTATTCGATGCGGGTGCTGGCCACCCCGTTCTGTTTCACGCAGGGGATGATGTTGAGGTACTTCATCGTGCCGTGCCGGAGGACGGGCAGGATGCAGGGCAGCTGGTAGGTTCCGAGGTTGGTCTCGGCATCGTCGCCTTCAAAATAGGCCACCAGTTGCACCGCGTCGACCAGCGAAGAGTAGAAACCGGGTTCGGCCGAGGGCGCGTTTTCCGACTGGGGGACGACGTCAACGCCGTCGATATGCAGCCAGGCGGGCTCGGTCACGTCGCCTGTGAACTTCTTGCAGGAACTGATAGTCAGCAGGGTTAGCAGCGCTAACGCCATCGGGATTGTCTTCTTGTTCAAAAAAATCATACTCGTCATTAACGTATTATTGTTTTTTTTAGTATCTTTGCAGCCGAAAAAATCTCACAAAGATGAAAGAACTTTCCATGCACGTATACGACCTGATGGAGAACTCCACGGCCGCCAACTCGACAGAAGTGAAGCTTACTATCCGCGATAGCCTCAAAGACAACGACTTCCATTTTGTCATCGAGGACAACGGCAAGGGCATGAGCCCCGAGTTCCTCGCCAAGGTCACCGACCCTTACACCACTTCGCGCACCACCCGCAAGGTGGGTCTCGGCCTCCCCCTCATCAAGATGAACACCGAAAACTGTGGCGGCGGCATGAATATCACCAGTCAGGTCGGCGTGGGCACCCGCCTCGAGTTCTGGTTCCAGCACAACCACTGGGACCGTCCCCCGATGGGCGACCTCACGGGGACTCTCGTCATGCTCGTGTCGCAGCATGAGGACATCCACTTCATCATCACCTACCAGACCGACGAGGGCGAGTTCGTCTTCGACACGGACGAAATCAAGGAGGCCCTCGACGGCATGAGCATGAACGACCTCACCATCATCCGATACCTCAAGGAGATGGTGGCCGAGAATTTGGCCGAAATCCACGCCAACGAGTAATTTCAACTTTCAACCATGAAAATCGGCGTTCTCTCCGATACCCACGGCACCTTGCCGCCGCAGGTCTACACCTTCTTCAAGGATGTCGACGAAATCTGGCATGCGGGCGATATAGGAAGTGGGGTGCTTGAGGAGTTGCGGGCCTTCAAGCCCGTGCGGGCCGTGTGGGGCAACTGCGACAGCTTCTCGTTGCATTACGAGTTGGACGAGCGGGCCTTCTTTGTCGTCGATGGGCTGCGGGTCCTGATGACGCATATCGGCGGCTACCCGGGCCATTACCCCTACGAGTTGCGCCGTTCCCTCGAAATGGCCAAGCCCGACATTTTCGTTTGCGGCCACAGTCATATCCTCAAAGTGATGTACGACAGTGAATACGACTTTCTCCATATCAACCCCGGTGCCGCCGGCCGACAAGGTTTCCACAAGGTTTCGACCCTTGTGCGCTTCACCATCGACGGAGTCCCCAAAGACTTGGAGATTATGGAGTTCGAGAAGATTGCCTCATCTGCGCCACCACCACGCCAGTGAGGACAATGGCGATGCCGACGGGCTTGGACCACGAGAAGTGTTCCTGGCCGATGATAAGGGCGGCGATGAGTGAGAAAACGGGTATGGCGTTGGTAAAGATGCATGCCGCCGAGGCCCCGATATGCTCGACTCCCAAGTTGTAGAAGACGTAGGCCAGAGTGCTGCAGAAAACACCCAGGATCAGGAGCAGCGTCCACATTTTGGGCGAGTAGGAGAGGAGGGGTAGCTTGTCGCCGTCCGTCAGCAGCATGACCGGCAGGAAATAGATGGCGCCGAAGAGGTTCTGCCAGGCGGTGATGGTGAAGGGCTTGTAGCGGCCAACCAGCTTGACGAGCACTGCTGTGAACACCACTGCTGTGGCTACGGCGCCGAAGAGCCATGCCAGGCCGGCAGGATTGGCGTCGATATTGCCCTCGCCGCCGGCGAAGGTCATGACGCCGAGGCCCACAAGGGAGAGGATGATGCCCACGAGTGTGAGTGGTTGGATGCGTTCGTGGTAGATGGCGGCCATGCCGAAGGGGACGAAGAGAGGGATGGTGGCCACCACGATGGATGCCATGCTGCCGCTGACGAGCTGAACGCCGGTGGTCTCGCAAATACAGTAGACGAAGGGTTCGCAGAGGGCCAGCAGGAGGAACCATCCGAGGTCTCCCTTGCGTATGGGTTCCAGCCTTCGGGTGAGGATCAGCACGGGGAAGGTGACGGCGGTGGCGAGGAGCAGTCGGAAGGTGAGAATGATGAAGACGGTGATGTGCTTTTCGGTGACGAAGAGTTCCTTGGTGAGGATGAAACTGACGCCCCACACGAGGGCGCATAGGGCGAGAAGGATGTATAAAATGCTCTTTTTCATAAGGTAGAAGACGGCGGGGCTTCCCCGATTGGTGGTGCAAAGATATGAAGAAAATCGGGCATGGGAGAAAAAAACTTCAAGTGTGTATACTTTTTTGCGTCGGGGGGCGTTATTGGTGAATAAACATTAAGAATAAACATTTAATAGTATAGACTATGAAGAAAGCAATGATTGCAGCCATGGTGCTGCTTATGACGGCGGGCAGCCTCTGCGCCCAGAACAACTTCCGTGGCATCGTGAAATACAAGGCCACGAGTACCGGCAAGGTCGACGTGGCCATCAAGCCCGAGCAGTCGGAACTGGAAATCAAGGTCTACGACAATAAGCTGATGTCGGGCAACACCGTCCAGAACGGTCTCAAGACCATCTCCGCCACCGACCTCAGCCAGGCCATCGCCTATCTGGCCGCCAACGACATCGAGCTCGAGAGCTATTCCGGCGACGGCAAGATCCTCGTCCGCAGCGAGGCCAACGCCGACTCGCTGAAGAGCATCGAGGCCAAGGACGAGGAACCCGGCCATTACTATTACGAATATGTCGACGAGACCAAGGATATCCTCGGCTACACCGCCAAGAAGCTCATCGTCCACAGCTTCGACGAGGAAGGCAACGACAATCCCGCTGTCTGCTGGTACACCACCGAGATAGGTCCCGAGTATTGCCTCCTCCTTGGCAACGTCAAGGGGCTCCCCCTCGTCTATGTCCAGAACGGCGAGGGGGGCCGTCAGGTGACCTATACCGCCACCGAGATTGTCAAGGGCAAGGTGAAGGAGGTCGAATTCCTGCCCCCCGCCGGCTATAAGGACATGACCGACGAGGAGTTGGAAGAGCTGGGCAAAGAACTGAACGACGCATTCGAACTGCTGCGCGAATAAAGGTTATAGGTTATTGATTATAGGTTATTGAAAATTGAAAGGGGTTAAGAAAAATAAAAGGTCAGCCCGGCCCACGGGACGCTTCAAAGAGTTTTGGATGAGCACCCGCGGACAGAAGCTCCGCGGGGCCATATACGTGCTGCTGGCAGTCTTCCTTGCCGTGGCCACGGTGTCGTTCTTCATCTCGTGGCCCAGCCACGAGAACTGGCTCGGACGGGTGGGCTACCACCTCTCTGCCTTGGTGGTGCAGAAGACCTTCGGCCTGGCATCCCTCGGCATCTCGTTCCTGCTCTTCATCTATGGACTGCGTCTTTGGAAGGTCAACCTCCTGCCTTGGAAGAAGACCTTCTGGAGTGTCGTTTTCTGGATGGTGTGGTTCTCGACGGTGGTGGCTTATTTTGTGGGAGTCTTCGGCAAGGGCAGCGACACTGCGGGCAACTACGCGGGCGTGACGGGCGACTTCATCGCCGAGCAACTCTATGGTCTGATCCGGTGGGGGACCCTTGTGGTCCTGCTGTTCATCGCCGTGGTGTTTCTCGTGTTCGTCCACAAGGTGCACATCAAACTGCCCAAGATCAAACTGCCTGAATCCCGTACAGATAATCAGTTGACACACTCCTCCGTCAGCAAAGCTGACACCTCCCCTAACTTAGGGGAGGAGCCGGAGATACACATAGGGGAGGAGTTGGCGGGAGCCGGTTCGCATTCCGACGAGGAAGACTCCGATGAGGAGAATGAGACCGTTACTTTCTCTATCGACGATGAGTTTGAAAGAGTCAACAACCGCGCCCGAGGCGAGAACCCTGCCGACCCCACCTTCACCATCACAGACAATCAGGAACTTCCCCCGACCTCTCCAGAGAATGAGGGAAATAAAGGGAAGGATGCACCCCACGAGCACCATGGTCTTGACGAACTCTACGACCCTCACCTCGACCTCAAGCAGTTCCAGATGCCCACGACCGACCTCCTCACCGACTGGGAGACACGCAACGTGAAGGTCACCAAAGAGGAGCTTGTCGAGAACAAGGACCGCATCGTCGAAACCCTCCGCAACTACGGCATCGAGATTGTCGAAATCACTGCTGCCCCGGGTCCTACGGTGACGCTCTATGAAATCAAGCCGGCCCCGGGTGTGCGTATCTCAAAGATCAAGGGGTTGGAGGACGACATAGCCCTCAGCCTCTCGGCCCTCGGCATCCGCATCATCGCCCCCATCCCCGGCAAGGGCACTGTGGGTATAGAGGTGCCCAACGCCAAGCCGCAGATTGTCTCGATGAAAACCATGCTTGAATGCGATGCCTTCGCCAACAACACCAAGATGGAACTTCCCATTGCCTTTGGCAAGACCATCAGCAACGAACCCTTCGTCACCGACCTGGCGAAGATGCCCCACCTGCTGATGGCAGGTGCCACGGGCACGGGTAAGTCGGTCGGCCTGAACGCCGTCATCGCCTCGTTGCTCTTCAAGAAGCACCCGTCGGAGCTGAAATTCGTGATGGTCGACCCCAAGAAGGTGGAGCTTTCCTTATATAATAAGATAGAGAGACACTATCTGGCCATGCTGCCCGACAGCGAGGAGGCCATCATCACCGACGTCAAGAAGGTGGTGCGCACGCTCAACTCGCTTTGCATCGAGATGGACAATAGGTACGACCTGCTGCGTCAGGCGCAGGTGCGCAAGATTACGGAGTACAACGAGAAATTCGTGCACCGCCAGCTCAACCCGGAGAACGGGCACCGTTATCTGCCATATATCGTGTTGGTCATCGACGAGTTTGCCGACCTCATCATGACGGCAGGCAAGGAGGTGGAGCAGCCCATCTGCCGTCTTGCCCAGCTAGCCCGCGCCGTGGGCATCCACCTCATCATCGCCACACAGCGCCCCACCACTAACATCATCACCGGCACCATCAAGGCCAACTTCCCCGCCCGTATCGCCTTCAAGGTCACCAGTGGCATCGACTCGCGCACCATCCTCGACACCGGCGGCGCGCAGCGCCTCATCGGACGAGGAGACATGCTTATCTCCCTTTCGGGGGCAGACCTCGTGCGCATCCAGTGCGCCCTCATCGAGACCGAGGAGATTGAACGCCTTGCCGAGTTCATCGGCGACCAGCGCGGCTACCCGCAGGGCTTCCTGCTGCCGGAATACCTCGACGAGAACGAGGAGCCCAACAAAGACTTCGACCCCAAGCAGAAAGACGAGTTCTTCAACGACGCCGCCCGTCTGGTTGTCGCGAGCCAGTTCGGCTCTACCTCCCTCCTCCAGCGCAAGCTGCAGTTGGGCTACAACCGCGCCGGACGCATCATCGACCAGCTCGAGGCCGCCGGCATCGTGGGCCCCTACAACGGCTCCAAGGCCCGCGAGGTGCTCGTCCACGACGAGGTGCAGCTCGAGGAAATCCTCAGAGAACTATAACAATAGAAAGAAGAAGGCTGCCATCCGGCAGCCTTCTTCTTATTTAGGAAACTATTCTCTTAGAGCTCGTCGACGACCTCAATCATCTTGCCGTCGGTCTCGAAAGAGAGAATCTTCACGTCGGTCTCCTTCTTCCACCAGAGGATTCCCTTCATGCGGACGATGCGTGCCTGGTAGCTCATCTTGTTGCGGAGGCTGCGGGCGTAGACGCAGGAAATCTTGTGGGAAGGGTAGAGGTTGTGGACGCTGTCTTTGATGGCGTGAGGGTAGTACTGGGGCTCGATGTAATAGCGGGTCTCGGTGCTTTTCTGTGTGAAGCGCATGGCCATCGCGTTACCCTCGTTGTCGGTGTACGAGGCCATGTAGGCGCTGCTGTCGAGGGCCATTGACCAGGAGATATTCTGGGCGTCCTTGGCCTGATTTTGGAAATCTTTTACGAACCGTGCGGGCACATCGGCTTCCTTCACGGCTTTCTCTTTCTGGGCGAAAATGACGGTCTGCCCCATGAAGAGAATGACGATAAGTGCAAATAACCTTTTCATATTGATATAATTATATGTTTTAGTCTTGTGTGAAAGCGTCTACAAAGATAGGACTTTTTTTTCAATCGGCAAAGAATTTTTCAGTTGTTCCATCACCTTACGGCCGTCGCGCACGACCTGCATGGACCAAAAGAGTTTGAGGGTGACCTGCTCGTCGGGGGTGAGTTGCCAGTGGATAGAAGGGGTGGCGCGCATGCGTTCGGTGAGACTGAAGAGGGAGAGTGCAGCGCAGACGCTGATGTTAAAACTCTCGGTGAATCCGTACATGGGTATCTTGACATAGGCGTCGGCATGGTCGATGGCTTCCTGGGAGAGGCCGGTGAGTTCGGTGCCGAAGACGAGCGCTATGGGTTGACGGATGTCGAGGTCGTTTATGAGGGAGTCCTGTTCGTGAGGAAGCGTGGCGACGATGCGGTAGCCGCGGGCGCGCAGGGTGTCGTAGGTCTCGAGGATGGAGGGGTGTTTATAGTAGTCGACCCACTTGCTGCTGCCGACAGCGACGTCGTCGGCGGGGTTGAAAGCGTTGTGGTTCTCGACTACGTGGACGTCCTGCACGCCGAAACAGTCGCAGGAGCGCAGCACCGCGCTGGCGTTGTGGCTCTGGTAGACATCCTCAAGCACCACGGCGATGTGGCGTGTGCGGTTCTGCACGAGGCGGTCGAAGAGTTCCCGTTTGTTGTCGCTGAAGAAGGCGGACATCTCTTCGTAGAGCCGTTCCTTCTGCCCGACGTCAAGCCCGGCGAATATGTTCTGGTATTCAGGAGTGATGTTTGGCATTGGGGAATTGAGAATTGAGAGTTAAAGGTTTTTGTATAGGTTGAGGTATTGCTCCAAATGGTGGTCGTAGGAGAATCGGGCGGCGTGTTCTTTGCAGGCTTGTGCCTGTTGGGGAGTGAAACGGTCAAGACCCTCTCTGATGGTGCGTGCCATGGTGTCGGGCTCGAAGTCGGGGAAATAGAATGCCTGGTCGCCGCCAATCTCGGGGAGGCTGGTGCAGGGGGAACAGAAGACGGGCTTGCCCCATTGCATGGCTTCGATGACGGGGAGTCCAAATCCCTCCGCTACCGAAGGAAAGAGGAGTGCGGTGCAATGGGCATAGAGCCAGCGGCGCTCGCTGTCGCTCACAGTTCCGATTATCTGTATGTTGGGATGGGAGGGAAGGGACTCCCTGAGTTTCCGGGCATAATCGTCGGTGTCGTCACCGGCTATGATCAATGTCTCTTCCATCCGGTCCATCATGGGGAAGAGGGTGTGGAGATTCTTTTTGGCTTTGACCACACCGATACTCAGGAAGAAGGGCCGTGAGGGGTCGACTCCCGGAGGAGGCGTCTGCTCCCCCTCGGTCAGGGTTTCCACGCCATTGTAGATGACATGGAGAGGTTTGCCTTGCAGGTCGAGGTGCCGCAGGGCATCCTGTTTGGCATATTCCGAGATGAAGCAGATTTCGGAGGAGCTGTCGCACTCGCGCTGCAGGCGATGGAGGTAGCGGAGTTGCTTCCTGTCCCGCTTTTCGTAGAGGAAGTTGAGGTCGTGGATGGTCAATATCCGTCGCGTGGTGTGGTGCGCGGGACGGAAGGGGGAGAGTTGGTGGATGGAGTGCAATATGTCGTACCGCGGCATGAGCCAGGGCAGGTGACGGTAGATATCGTGCGCTTGGAGGTACTGGACGTGGGTGCCGAAGCGGCCCACATAGCCGTGGGGAACGAATAGGGTGGGCTGACAATTATCGCCGAAGGCATCGGAGTGCGCCGCTATCCACCGCCCGTAGTTTTGCGCCACTTGCCCCAATCCGCAGTAGGGATGCCGCAGGATGCTCAGATCTATGAGAATTCTTTTCATTCTTCACTTTTCAGTTGCCAAAGTTCCGCCAGTCTTGCATATTTGAGGAAAGTGTAGGTGGCCGAGAGGCGGCACACGTTGAATCCGGCATGCCCGTCGAGGAATCCGAGGCGAAGGAAGTAACTGTGGAAGAAGGTCCAGGCGGGTTTGAAAAAGGTGCTGCCCCGATGGGCACGCTTGCCTTGGGCGAAAGCTTTTTGGGCCGCCATAAGGGAATACTTCACCGTTCGCTCGGCATGCTCCCCCACACTATAGTAGCTGTAGTGCAGGAGGTCGCCCTTGAGATGTTGATTTATTGGTGGGGTTGGACACACTCCTCCGGTCCGTTGGACCACCTCCCCTAACTTAGGGGAGGTGTTGCTGCCGCGGTCATTAGCAGTGTCAGAAGCAAGTTGCATTCTTGGCTGCTCCCCTAAGTTAGGGGAGCTGTCAGCTCTGCTGACTGAGGAGTGTGCCGGGTCTTTGGGGCGAAGCTCCTCATGCACCGTGCCGTCCCATTCCATCATGTCGCGGTGGAAGAGACGGGTGCAGACATCCGGATACCACCCGCAGTGGCGGATCCAATGACCGCAATAGTTGGTGAGGCGGTTGAAGGAGAATTGAGAATTGAGAATTGAGAATTGAGAATTGTCTGAGTGTTTGAGGGCGAGAATGCTCTCCCGCAGGGTAGGGGAGAGGGCCTCGTCGGCATCGATGCTCAGGATCCAGGGGTGGGTGGCGAGGCTGTTGGCATAGTTCTTCTGTCCCGAATAGCCCTCCCATGGATGGACGACGAAGCGAGCCCCGTGGGCGATGCATAGTTCCTGGGTGCGGTCGGTGGAGCCGGAGTCGACGACGACGACCTCGTCGGCCACGCCGTCAAGTGAGGCGAGGCACCTTTCGATGTTGCGTTCTTCGTCCTGAGTGATGATGATGGCTGTGATACGTTCCATGTAGGTAGTCGTATTGGAAATGCAAATATACATGTTTTTTTTGAAATGGGAAGAGTATGTCGATTTTTTTTTGTACTTTTGCATTCTCAAACAAACATTGTTTATGGTCATAGGATTCGACGCAAAGCGTGCATTTCAGAACAATACGGGCTTGGGGAACTATAGCCGAATGTTGATTTGCGGCCTGGCTCAGGAGCATCAGGACGTTCATGCGGTACTCTATTCGCCGAGTATGTCGGGCGACTATAGGTCCTATTTTTCGGGATATGCGAACATCTCGACGCGTCAGCCGTCAGGGTGGGACCGTCGTGTGCCCAACCTCTGGCGCGGTTTCGGGATAGGGATGCATCTGACAGGCGACAAAGTGAAGCTGTACCATGGCCTGAGCCATGAGCTGCCCCACGGCATCCCGAAGGGCATCAAGAAAGTGGTGACGATGCACGACTTGATAGTGTGGCGCTACCCGCAGTACTTTAAGCATTTCGACCGTGTCGTGCACCGTATCAAGCAGCGTCATTCGTGCAAGATAGCCGATGTGGTGGTGGCCATCAGCGAGCAGACGAAGCGCGATTTGATAGATATCATGCATGTCCCAGAGGAGAAGATACGGGTGCTCTACCAGTCGTGCGACCAAATCTTCTGGCAACCGATACCTGAAGACGACAAGAAGGACATCAAGGCGCTGTACCATTTGCCTGAGAAGTACTTCGTGTGTGTGGGTACCATAGAGGAAAGGAAGAACCAGATTTCGACCGTGAAGGCGCTGAAAGAACTGCCCGAGGATGTGCATCTGGTGATTGTGGGCCGTCCCCACACGCATTACTATTTCGAGCTGCAACGCACGATTCGCGAGTTGGAGTTGAACGACAGGGTGCACATCATCCAGAAGGCCGATTTTGAAGACTTCCCCGGATTGTATGCCAATGCCGTGGGCTCGGTCTATGTCTCCCGCTTCGAGGGATTTGGCATCCCTATCCTGGAGTCGATGTGCTGTGATATACCGGTGATTACCTCGAACTGCTCCTCGATGCCCGAGGCCGGAGGCGAGGCGGCGTTGTATGTCAACCCCGAAGACCCGAAGGATATTGCCTCCAAGATGCGCATGCTCTTGAATCAGCCCACCCTGCGCGAGGAGCTGATAGCCAAAGGACGTGTGCAGCGTGAGAAATACACGCAGCACGCCATCATCGAACAATTCTACTCCCTCTACAGCGAACTGTTGGGCAAGGACATCGACAGCGAGGAAAACTAAGAGGTATATATACAAAAAGGGCCTGCCGGAATAACCTGCAGGCCCTTCTCGTTTTTCGTTCTTGATCTTGTTACTTCACCACGAGGCGGCGGACGATGCGTTGGCCGTTGTTGGAGAAGACGACATGGTAGACACCTGATGCGAGGCGGCTGGTGGCCACGTTGAAGGTGATGCGGCCTGCACTCTGCAGTTGGGTGCTGTGGATGGCACGGCCGGAGTTGTCGAGAATCTGGATGGCCCAGGTGCCGCCGTTGCCGAGGTCGATGGCTATGTGGGCCTGGTCGGTGGCGGGGTTGGGATAGAACTGGCCGAAGGCCTCTTCTTGGTTGACGGCTTCAATGCCGACGGTGTGGGGGTCGGGAGCCGTGGAGGTGTCGCGGTGGGTGCGCTGGGCATCAAAGAGGAAGGTGATGTCGGTGGCGGGCACGGGGTCGGTATCGAAGTCGTAGAGAGTGCTGTCGAGATAGGCGACGGTGTCGAGTTGTCCGGTGTAGTAGTAGCTGTAGTAGCCACCCTGGTGGGCCGTC
>CAJOIV010000017.1 GCA_905234665.1 uncultured Bacteroidales bacterium
CTTCGCGGCCCGCCTCTTTCCAATAGGCGTCGAAGGCCTTGAGGCGTGCCATGTGGCTGAGGGTCTGGCGGAGGGTGATACGTTCTTTGTTGCTGTGCTTGAGGTATGGCAGGTAGCGCGAGAGGGGGTCGTCGAGGCGCACCTTGCCGGTCTCGACCAGTTTCATGACGGCGAGGGTGGTGGCCATCATCTTGGTGACGGAAGCCAGGTCGTAGGTGGTCTGCATGGTCACCCTTCCGCTTAAAGCGGTGTCGTAGGTCAGGTGTCCGTAGGCCTTGCGGAAGAGGATGTTGCCGTCGTGCATGGCGACGACCTGGCAGCCCGGGTAGGCGTGGCGGGCGATGCCGTCGAGGACGATGCTGTCAATCCTGCTCTCCGTGGCCACACGCAGGGCGCGGACGATGTCGCCGTCGCGTTCAAAGTCGCCGCTGTCCGGGACATGCCAGGCGGCGGTGTCTAATTGGGCGAGGCCGTGGTTGTATTTGGCGCGGAGCACGCGACGGCAGCGCATCTCGATGAGTTCTTGGAGCAGGGTGTCCTTTTCGGCGGCGCGGCAGATGGTCTCGATGGCGGTCTCCACGTCGGGCGGCAGCAGCAGGATGTCGCTCCCGGCCAGGAGGGCCTGCAGTTCGGCCTGTCCGGCGGGGTAGTATTTGGTGACGCCCTTCATGTCGAGGCCGTCGGTGATGACGAGGCCGTCGAAATGGAGTTGGTTGCGCAGGAGCCCCTGCACGACATTGGCCGAGAGGGAAGAGGGATGGTTGGGCTCTGACTCGTAGGCGTTCACCTGCAGGTGGGCGGTCATCACCCCTTGGACGCCCGCGTCGATGAGGCGGCGGAAGGGGAGGAGGTCGACCGTGTCCATATACTCCCGTGTGTGGTTGATGACGGGGAGGTCGAAATGGCTGTCGGTCTCGGTGTCGCCGTGGCCGGGGAAGTGTTTGGCGACGGCCATGACGCCCTGACTCTGAAGGCCCTGCATGTACTGGATGCCGAGGGCGGCGACGCGCTCGGGGTCTGTGCCGAAGGAACGGGGGCCTATGACGGGGTTGCGGGGGTTGCTGTTGATGTCGACGACGGGCGCGAAATTGATGTGGATGCCCATGTCGCGGCATTCCCGCCCGATCTGTTCGCCCATGAGGTACACGAGGGTGTCCATCGTGGGCGGCAGCATCCCGAAGCTGTTGTTCTTGGGGAAGGCGTAGCAGTCTTTGAGTCGCATGCCGGTGCCCCATTCGGCGTCGATGCAGATGAAGAGGGGGATGCACGACGCTGCCTGGTAGCGCCGTATGAGGGGGAGGGTCTCGCGGGCGGTGCCCACGAAGAAGCAGATGCCGCCCACCTCGTTGTCTGTGACGAGGTGTTCGAAGTCGGTCTGTGCCTTCTCGTCCATATTGAGGGGCACGCGGATGACCATGAGCTGGGCCACCTGCTGCTGGAGGGTCATGTCGGCCACGAGCGAGTCGACCCAGGCGGTTTGGGAGTTGAGAATTGAGAATTGAGAATTGAGAATTATCGCGGCGGCGATAAGTATGAGCCTTTTTTTCATGTCAGGGTATTTCTTTTGTAATGTCAGCCGGACACCGGCCAATTTTCAATTCTCAATTTTCAACTTTCAATTTACTTCAGCCAGTGTCTGGGGTTGAGGGCGTCCTTGCCGCACCACACCTGGAAGCTGAACTCCGAGGTGGTTTCCTCGCCCGAGGCCACGGTGCCGAGGAGCTGGCGGGCGCCCACTTTGGTGCCCTGGGCGACGTTCACTGTGCCGAGGCCCGCATAGACCGACATGTATTTTCCGTGGACGATGATGATGCCCTTGGTGCCGTTGGGGGCGGTGAAGATGCGCGACACGGTGCCGGCGCAGACGCTGTAGACCTGAGTGCCGGGGGTGCAGACGAGGTCGATGCCGTAGTTCCTGTTCTGTCCGCCGGAGGGGTGGGTGTAGATGCCGAACTCGCGTGCCACGGACTTGTAGTACACCGGCCACGGCATACGTCCCTTGTTGGCCATGAAGTCGGCCGAGAGGGCGTCGTTGGCGGTGGCGGAGCCCTTCTTGCCGCCCTTCGAGGTGGAGGATGTGCCGCCTCCCTTGCCGCTCTTGGCCACCTCCTCGTTGATGAGTTGCTGAATCTGTTGCTGGAGCTTCCTTTTCTGCTGCTCCTTCTTGTTGATTTGCTGCTGTAGTTTTTTCTCCTGCTGCTGGCTGTCGGAGAGTTTGCGCTGCTGCTGTTTCTGTTCTTTGGCGAGGGCCTCCTGCTGCTTGCGTTCCTGGGCCAGGAGGGTGCTCTTCTCGTTGCGCTGGCGCTGCAGGTCGAGGCTCAGGTCCGAGAACTGCTGCTCGCGGCGGCGGATGATGGTGGCCTGGTGGCGGCGGTAGCGCGAGTACTCCTTGAAGTACTTCATCTTCAAGTAGCTCTTGTTGTACATCTCATTGTCGTACAGGAGCCCTTCGGGGTTGAGGTTCTGGCTGAGGCCGTAGAGCGACTGCACCACGCGGGCATACTCGGCCTTCATGTGCTCTATCTCGTCGCGCACCACGCGCAGCGAGTCCTCCGTGCGCACTATCTGGCGGTTGATGATGCCCATCTGGCTGTTGATATTGTTGATGAGGCGGGTGCGCTCGTTGATGCGCTGCTTGATGAGGTTTATCTGCTTGGTGGAGGACTTGGTGCTTTTGCGTGCCTTTTCGAGGTCGCCGGTCAGGCGTGCGATTTCCTTCTCGATGCTGGCCTTCTCGCGTTCGAGCTGCTTTTTGTTCTGCGCCTGGGCGGGCGCAACGCAAAAGAGAAGGGCCGCAATGAGTGCCGTGACTATGTATTTATTTCGTTTATAGTGCATAATGTGTGTCTTCGGTGTTTCTGTTCAGACTACAAAGATAACAATAAAAGAGATACGCGCCGCGTTTGTGGGCGTATTTTTTTATCAACCGCCTATGTTGACAACTTGTTGGCCCGGGAGGCGTCTATGTCGGAAAAAAGGAGTACTTTTGCATTCTCAACGGGGCGTGTATGCCCTACGACAAAGATACCTATGGACGAAGAGAAATCATTAACGGGACAGTTTGATTATCAGCCCGCCGGAGAGTCCGGCGGAGGCGAGGGCTCCACCATCTCGCTCGACGGGATGTTCCGCGATTATTGGGTCGACTACGCCTCGGATGTCATCCTCGACCGCTCGGTGCCCGACATCGACGACGGGCTGAAGCCGGTGCAGCGGCGCATTCTGCACGCCATGAAGGAGACCGACGACGGCCGCTTCACCAAGGTGGCCAACATCGTGGGCACCACCATGCTCTACCACCCCCACGGCGACGCCTCCATCAACGACGCGCTCGTCAACCTGGGGCAGAAGAACCTCCTCATCGACTGCCAGGGCAACTGGGGCAATATCCTCACGGGCGACGGCGCCGCCGCCGGCCGTTACATCGAGGCGCGCCTCTCCAAATTCGCCAAGGAGGTGGTCTTCAACGCCAAGACCACCCAGTGGAAGCCCTCCTACGACGGGCGCAAGCAGGAGCCTGTCACCCTGCCGGTCAAGTTCCCCCTGCTCCTGGCACAGGGCACCAAGGGCATCGCCGTGACCCTCACCTCCATGATTCTGCCCTACAATTTCTGCGAGCTCATGGAGGCCTCCATCGCCATCCTCAAGGAGGAGCCTTTCGAGATTTACCCCGACTTCCCCACGGGCGGCCTCATCGACGTGTCGCGCTACAACGACGGCGCCGTGGGTGGCCGCCTGCGCATCCGCGCCAAGATGCACTACGACGACAAGCGCAAGGCGATAGTCATCACCGAGCTGCCCTACACCGTCACCACCGACGTGCTCATCGACTCTATCCTGAAGGCCAACGAGAAGGGGAAAATCAAGGTCAAGAAGGTCGACGACAACACCGCCGCCGAGGTCGAGATTGTCGTGGGCCTCCCCGCCGGAGTGAGCCCCGACCAGACCATCGACGCCCTCTACGCCTTCACGGCCTGCCAGATATCCTTCTCGCCGCAGACCTGCGTCATCGTCGACAACAAGCCCGTCTTCATGACTGCCAGCGACATCCTGCGCCACTCCACCTTCCGCACCCGCGACCTCCTGCGCCAGGAACTGGAAATCCAGCTCGCCGAGCTCGAGGACAAGTGGCACTGGGTCTCGCTCGAGAAGATTTTCTTCGAGAAGGGCATCTACAAGGTCCTCGAGCGCAAGGACTTCGCCACGTGGGACGACCAGGTGACGGGCATCGAGCGCGGCTTCGACCCCTACCGCAAGCTGCTGCGCAAGGAGGTCACCCGCGAGCAGGTGCTGAAGCTCTGCGAGAAGCCTGTCCGCAAAATCTCCAAGTTCGACATCAAGAAGGCCGAGGAGGAAATCGCCTCCATCGACATCAACATCGAGGAGACCAAGAACCACCTCGCGCACCTCACCGAGTACACCATCGCTTGGTTCCAGCACATCCTCGACACCTACGGCAAGGGCCGCGAGCGCAAGACCGAGATACGCAGTTTCGAGGACATCCAGGCCGCCGGCGTGGCCCTGGCCAACGAGAAGCTCTACGTCAACCGCCTCACAGGCTTCGCCGGCATCGCCCTCAAGAAGGACGACGGGGCCGAATATGTGTGCGACTGCTCCAAGATGGACGACATCATCGTCTTCCGCACCGACGGCACCATGCTCGTCACCAAGGTGCAGGACAAGGCCTTCGTGGGCTCGGCGGCATGCAAGGAGATACAGTATATCGGAGTCTTCCGCAAGCGCGACGAGCGCACGGTCTATAATATGGTCTACCGCGACGGCGCCTTCGGCTACGTCTTCGTCAAGCGCTTCCCCGTGGTGGGCGTGACGCGCGACACCGAGTACAACCTCACCAAGGGGGGCAAAGGCTCCAAGATACTCTATTTCACGGCCAACCCCAACGGCGAGGCCGAGGTCATCACCGTCCACCACGCCACCAAGGCCAAGCTGAAGAAGGTCAGCTTCGACTTCGACTTCGCCAAGCTGGCCATCAAAGGCCGCCAGGCCATGGGCAATATCCTCACCCGCAACGCCGTGCGCAATATCACGAAGAAAGGGGAGGGGGTCTCGACCCTCGACGCCCGCGAGATATGGTACGACGCCTCGGTGGCCCGCCTCAACGTGAACGGCGCGGGAGTCTCGCTGGGCCGTTTCGAAGGGCGCGACCGCGTCTTCACCCTCATGCAGTCGGGCGCCATGCGCCTGACGGGCTTCGAACTGACCACCCACTTCGACGAGGACCTCGTCGAAATCCGCAAGTACGATCCGCGCACCATCGTCACCGTCCTCTACCGCGAGGCGGGCGGGAGCCTCTACCTCAAACGCTTCCAGCCCGAGGACACCGACCGTCGGCAGGAATTTGTCGACGAGGGCGACACGATGGTCTCTTACTCCTTCGACCGTTTCCCGCGCCTGCGGGTGGACTACGACGAGGCCTCGGGCAAGAAGATCCTCACCGAGGAGATTGCCGTGGCCGACTTCATCGCCGTCAAGGGCTACAAGGCCAAGGGCAAACGCGTCACCACAGCCCCCACCAAGGCCCTCACCTGGCTCGAACCCGACCCCGACACCGAAGAAGGGAATGAGGAAGGGAATGAGGAATTAGGAATTAGGAATGAGGAATTGGATCCCTCAACTCCCAACGACCGCGAAGGCTTCGCCGAAGGCACCCAGACAGCACTCTTCTGAAGTAAGAACCCAAGGTCGACGACCTTGTGGAGTCAACTAAGACCGCGCCAGCCACTCACACATTTACACATTCACACATTCACACATTCACACATTCACACATTCACACATTTATGAAGATTCTCATCGTCCTGCCCCGCTTCCCCTATCCCCTCGAGAAGGGTGACAAACTCAGGGCGTTCAACCAGATAAAAGAACTCTCGCGTTCCAACGACGTCTACCTCTTCTGCGTCTCGCACATCAAGGTGCTCCCCGAATGGGAGGAGGTGGTGGCTCCCTTCTGCAAAGCCATCCGCGTGGTGCGCTCGCCCAAGCTGGTGAACTACCTCAACGTGCTGCGCAACTACTTCCGCACCAAGTCGCTACAGCTCGGCTACTGGGACTCGCAGCGGGCGCGCAAGGCCCTCAAGGCGTTCCACCGCGAGGTGCAGCCCGACGTCATCTACAGCCAGATGGTGCGCACCATGCCCCTCGTGAGCCGCTACGCCACGCCCAAGGTGATGGACTTCCAGGACGCCCTCTCCATGAACACCGAGCGGCGCATGGAACACGCCCGCGGCATCTGGCACTACATACTCCATTTCGAGTTCAAGATGTTGCGCTCGACCGAGTACAACGCCTTCAAGATTTTCGACGCCCTCACCATCATCTCCGAGCCCGACAGCGACGCCATCCCGCACCGCCGCAACGGCGACATCCGCATCATCCCCAACGGGGTGGACTTCGACTATTTCAGTCCCCGGGCGTACACGGGGGTACGCCCCTACGATATTGTCTTCTGCGGCAACATGAGCTATGAGCCCAACATCCGCGCGGCGCGCTATCTGGCCAGGGATGTCATGCCCCTGGTGTGGGCCGAGGAGCCCGGGGCGCGCCTCCTCATCGCGGGTGCCAACCCCAAGCACAACGTCACGGAACTCGCCGACGCGCAGATTGTTGTCTCTGGCTCGGTGCCCGACATCCGCGAGTGCTACGCCTCCGCCCTGATGCTCGCGGCCCCCATGCAGACCGGCTCGGGCCTGCAGAACAAGCTGCTGGAAGCCATGGCCATGCGCATCCCGTGCGTCACCACCACCATCGCCAACGACTCGCTCCACGCCACCCCGGACGAGGAAATCCTCGTCGGCGACACCCCCATGGCGTTCGCCGCCCATGTGGTGAGCCTCATCCGCAACGCCGACCAGCGCAACCGCTTGGCGGAGAACGGCTACCGCTTCGTGCACGAGAAATACAGCTGGTCCGCTGCCTGCGCCAAACTCGAAACCATCCTTGAGGAAGTAAGTATTAAGAAGTAAGACCGCGCCAGTTAATTCCTAATTCCTAATTTCTAATTCCTAATTTCTAATTCCTAATTTCCCTCGTGCCCAAACGCCCTTCCCAAGAACGCAACACCTTCTCCACCGCCGAGGTCCCCGAGAAGGCCATCCTCGTGGCCGTGTGCCCCGCAGGGGTGACGATGGAACGCACCGAGGAGAACCTCGCCGAACTGGCCTTCCTCCTCGACACCGCCGGGGGCGTCTGCCTGAAGAAGGTCATCCAGCGCCTCGAACGTCCCGACACCCGCACCTATATCGGCAGCGGCAAACTCGAGGAGGTGCGCGAATACAGGCAGGCCCTCGACGCCGACCTCATGGTCTTCGACGACGAACTCTCGCCCGCGCAGCTCCGCAACCTCGAGAAGGAGATGGACTGCCGCGTGCTCGACCGCACCACCCTCATCCTCGACATCTTCGCCAAGCGCGCCCGCACCTCCATCGCCAAGACGCAGGTCGAGCTGGCCCAGCTGCAGTACATGCTCCCGCGCCTCACCCGCCTCTGGACCCACCTCGAACGCCAGCGCGGCGGCATCGGCATGCGCGGCCCCGGCGAGACACAGATCGAGACCGACCGCCGCCTCATCAAGGAGCGCATCGCGCAGCTCAAAGTCCTGCTGGAAAAATTCGACACGCAGAAGACCCTCCAGCGCAAGAACCGCGAGAGCCTCGTGCGCGTCGCCCTCGTGGGCTATACCAATGTGGGGAAGAGCACCCTCATGAACCTCCTGGCCAAGAGCGACGTCTTCGCCGAGAACAAACTCTTCGCGACCCTCGACACCACCGTCCGCAAGGTGGTCATCGGCAACCTTCCGTTCCTTCTCACCGACACCGTGGGGTTCATCCGCAAACTGCCCCACGGCCTGGTCGAGTCGTTCAAGTCGACCCTCGACGAAGTCGTTGAGGCCGACCTCCTCATCCATGTCGTCGACATCTCCCATCCCGACCACGAGGAGCAGATCGCCGCCGTGGGCCGCACCCTCGCGGAGATAGGCGCCGCCGACAAGCCCACCATCCTCGTCTTCAACAAGGTGGACGCCTACACCTACATCGAGAAAGAGGCCGACGACCTGACCCCCATGACGCGCGCCAACTGGACGCTCGACATGCTGCGCGACTCGTGGATGGCCAAAATCTCGGCCGCCCCCAACGCCCCCCTGGTGCCGCCCCTCTTCATCAGCGCCGCCACCCGCACGGGCATCGACACCCTCCGCGACGTGATATACGAGGAAGTGAGGCGCATCCACGCCGTGAGGTATCCCTACAACAACTTTCTTTATTGATTTTCCGTTTCTTCGCATTTTCTTGTCCTCTGCGGCCCATCAAGAACACACTTTCTTCGCCTTTTCTTCGGTGTTTGAGCGAACAAAAGGCGAAGAAGAGGCGAACAAGGTCATACAATGAAGTGTTCCACAGGGGATTATAAAAACAAGCAACCTCAACTCCGCTGGAAATCAGCACACAAGGCGTCGTCTGCCCGCGACCGACGTGTTTCCAATTGGAAACACTCCCGTGGCACCGACACCGTAACACACTGGTTTCTTCGGTCGGTACAGCTTTGTTGGCAGATGCCGGCAGACGCCGGCGGCTCCGTCACTGGCGTGCGAGGGCGCCGAGGGCGATGAGGGCCGCGAGGAGGGGACGGGCCTTGTCGAGCGAGATGCCTTTGGAGGGGTTGCCCAGGAGGTTCTTGGCCGAGGTGAGGCTGCGGGGCGTGAGGGGCTGCCGGTTCCTGTCGAGGAGCGCGGCCGAGAGCAGCTGGCAGTAAGGGTCGGCAATGCGGGGCTGGTGGGGCGAGGGGGTGCCGCCGCGCTCCGTCGCCTTGAATCCGCGGCTGCCATCCATCGCGATGAACGGCACGGCGTGCCAGCGTCCGGCGGCGACCCCTTCGAGGGGCATGGGCACATCGTATACCAGTGTGCCGCAGAGCGATGAGAAGAGCAACATCAACTGTTGGTTCGACCCGAAAAAGGGCAGGGGAGAGGCGAGGGGAGTGTCGCTGAGGCCCAAGAGGGCGCGGTAGCCGTCGAGGTCGGAAGCGTCGATATATCTGCCTGTCAGGGCCTGCATGAACATCCGCCACGCGGGCTGCCCCGCGGCATGCCCCTCATTTGTGAGCCGGAAGGTGGCCAGAGGACCGTTTCTGCGCTGCACGTCGCCGGATGTCATACCGTCTGAACACAGCCCCCCGAAATAGCGCCGCCGCTCGTCGGCGGCTTGCTCCATGAGGGTGCGGAGACTGGCGAGATAGGCTGTGGCCTGGGAATAGAATTCGCTTGAGGTGATGCGCTCCAGATGCATGAGCATCAGCGGGTATTGGTCGCGGATGGTGACACCCGAACGGTTGAAGAACTCCTTGATTTCCTCCATCGACTGGAGCGTCCTCATTTTGTGGAACAAAGACTGCAACGCCCTCTTTTTCTTCGGGGGAACAGTGCCGGCATAGGCGTTCAAGATGCTTATGTCCAAGTCTTTGTCCATATTCGGGTGGTTATGGTTTCTCTGGCAAAGATACGCATATATTTCGGACTGACAAAGCAAAATTCGCACTTTCTTTTTATCAATACTGATATGCGAACCGATATGCGGTGTTTTGTGTTTCGGGGGTTGGAAAAAAGGTTGCACCTTTGCATCCGGATCCAAGAGGGGCGCCTCGCAAAACAACGTTTACCAACCTCAAAAAAAGACAATGCTATGACAATCCTGATTGAACACGTCCGCACCGTGATACTTGTGCGCGACCGCCGCGGATGCTACCGCGTGCTTTATTTCTCGCCTATGCCCGCCGGCCGGGCGTTGGCTTTGCTGCCCGAATACGGCGTCGCCGCCGACGAGGTGGTCTCTGTCAAGACCCGCGCCATGGAGTCGGCCATGACCCTGCGCGACGGACAGATAGTGCCGAAACTGCTGTCGGCCTTCGAGACGTCGCCCTTCGTGCTGGGCGACGGCAAGGCCCTCTCGCGCCGCGCCGCCGACGAGTGGGTGGAGAAGACCCTCCAGTCGATGCTGCCTCCCGGCACCACCCTCGGCCCCCTGCCGCGCAACCTGATGAGAGAGATTTACACTTCCATTAACGAAAGATACCTTGCCCTATGAAAACGAAAAGAAACACCCCCATTGTACGTCCTTACAGCAAGGACGAGCTGGTCGAGGCCTATTGCGGCGACATCTTCACTCCCCGCACCGGCATGAAGTGGCTCCAGAAGGAACTGGAGAGTTACCCCGGACTGATGGACACCCTCGTGAAGCTGGGCTACAAGAAACGCCAGCGCGTCTTCACCCGGATGCAGGTCAAAGCCATCTTCGACGCCTTCGGCGCCCCGTAAGGGGCCTCCGCCCATCCGGAACCGGAAGATGCGCTTGCCTGCAAACTCGAATATCGTTGTTCGGGATATGGCTTTTTTATTATACTGTCTTGTATTATGTGAGGCTCGTTTCATAATCTGTCTCTATTCACGGGCAATCTTCCCTGTGCCTTTTTCTCTGAAACGGCAAAAAACAACTACCAAGTATCGTCGGATGGTTTATGAGTGGCAGATTTTACAAGAAACACCCCATTTGTATCTGAGATTATTGACACCGTCCATCCATTAACAGCAGATGAAAACCAGCTAACTTTCCCAAAAGACATTTCATCAATTGCATAACCAGTTGTTATTTGTTTCACGATGGGAGATAAACAAGTTGTTATTACCGAGTCGGAATAATGCAGAATATCCGTTTTGTCAACGCCCCAAGCCCGACATAAATTCGTGCTGTCTCGAATACTTGGCTTGTAAAACGGTGTTTTTTCATTGTTAAAGTCATGTATAACAGAGAACCAACAGGAGTCATCACTATACTCACATGTAGAATAGATACAAACATATTGACCTTTCCCAACCGTTTCCGGCCGGCAAATAAGTCTCCATCCATTTATTTCAGAGTTGCCCATAAGGGTTATTTTCTTTTCCAAATGGTCAACAAACATGTCAGAAGAGATTGTTTTATTCATTCTGTTGCAAGAATTATGTAGAGTTATTATTGTGATAACTCCTAATAGATTCTTTATGATTTTTCTAATACGAGTAACTGTATCCATGCCGAATTGATCTTTGGTCGTCAGATGAATCGAATCCACCATGTTGGATTAAATTGTCAAAATGTGAGCCGAGAAAATTATACCATAGTCAATGCCAAGTCTTCTCATTGCAACACCCCACAAGAAGTTTCCAAAATTGAAATTGTCATGAGCCATAGAAATTCCGTTTGCTGTGGTAACAAAAAGTTGACCCTGTTTTCCGTATTTCGGCGATTTGTTAATGTTGTTTACAAAATCCAACCTTCCTGTAGCGCCATGCCGACTTTTTCCAAGCACATATGCGAGTTTTACTCCACGGGGTAAAAATCTAACAACATTTACACCGGATTGCTTGATCTCTTCTTGAATATCGTTATCGTTGACCAACTGGATTCGATTATACAGAATGGATTCACCATTCATTCTACGGTTGCTGTTTTCAATGGATAGTTCTGTGTCATCCATTTTTACAAATTGATTACACCAACGGTTGTCTGCAAAAATGAATTCTTTGGACACCTGCCCATTATTATCCATGACTATTCCCAAATCTTCCCCTCCTTTTTTGGTCATCTGATAGTATCCATTTGATGAGAAACACAAAGTGTCGCACCCATCCGGATCCACCAACCTCACAGGATTCCACGCGCAATACGCATACGGGCTCACCCCTGGGTACTTGTCCGCCATCGGGTCCACGCTCAACCATCCCGTCAGCGTCTCCGACCAATAGTACCTTGCCCCATAGTAGTGGAAGCCTGATTCATAGTCCTTTTCCTTCCCGATGAAGGATGCGGGGTGGGGAATGGGATGCGGATGGGGAGTTGGGGCGACAATAAAAGAGATGTGTCTCATTGTTGTTTCTTTATTCCAGTTTGTCTGTTGAATGATAGTGTCGTTCCCCTACTTTGTGAATAAAGATTTGTTGCGTATTACCCAACCAATTAATCCAATGAGGATTAAAACCGATAAAAGCAACGACAGATTTCGGATATTCACAAGTATCAAGGGCGCACAATTGACACCTTCAACCCATTTGGTTAACCGAAAAGCCTCTGTAGGGTATTTCCCAGATATTGAGCCGGAAGGAATGATTATCGGTTGATATGAGAAAGGAGTGTCAATATAGTAATATTCATCCTTTTCCGCAGATACAAACTGTGCAACGACAACACTATCATTGAACCCATACGAAATAATGGTATCGACAATGATGCCATTGTACCCATTAATAACACTGCCTTTTGCAATAACAGGGAGGCCGTCGTCTTGTAATCCAACGCAATCGGGGAATGAAGCCGAAAAAGAGCCCATGTTTTTCACTTCAAAATAATTCAAGATTTTGCCGTGTGGAAACAGGCATCTTCCATAGTAGGACAATTCCTTGTCAACGAGAATACAGGTGGCAGTGCATATGGCCAGTCCTGCCAGCAGCAAGGAAATCTTGATTTTTCTATTGGTTATCAACATAGCCTGGATTTTTGAAGATAAACACTCTTTCTTGGGAAATAAAATTATACGGAATTCCTCCTAGTTCGAGATTGTTACCATCACCGTCTGCTTTAAAGATGTCAATTAACCCAAAAGAGCAGGTACGAGCAGCATTCCCGCATTCTTCTGCAAAATAATTAGGGTCATAGAATCCATCATGTGAGAATAATGTGTATGTTACTGTACAGGTCTTTTTATCATCGCTGACCGTAATATTATAGTCTACTCTTGTGTCTCCGATAAAATATGTTTTATTAGGATCAACAAACGTCATGTCAACGGCAAAGTTTCCCGATAATGAAGTTGTTTCCCCTTGGAGAATTCTTCTGTGTCTTTTTTGGAAATCTTTTGTTTGTACCAATTTGTCCCCCAACTCGGTGGTCAAACCGATTGGCTTCCCTTTCCCCAAATAATAATGCGCTGTGGCTTCTATATTGTCACTCAAAATCTTTGCGTGTGTTTTTTTATAGGCATGATTAACCGCTTTCATCCAATTATTGACTATTTTCTTCCCGTATTTTCGAAGGGGAGGATCGTCCGAGGACAAACCATCCGGATCCACCAGTTTCACCGGATTCCAAGCACAAAACGCATACGGACTCACCCCCGGGTACTTATCCGCCATCGGGTCCACGCTCAACCAACCAGTCATCAGTTCGTGGTCCATGTACCGTGCCCCGAAGTATCCATACCCCGTTTCCTCATCGCGTTCTTTGCCGGTGAAAGTGAAGAGCCATGAAACCTTGGAAACACCTGTTATGGTTGAACTGCACGGAAACCCTGCCGATGCCTTTTTTGAGGGGAAAGTGTCAAAATAAACGCTTCTGCCCGGACATACGGACAAGGTTTTTCCAGGGTGGGATGTAGCCATGTGTTTCACGGTGCAAAGATACGTTTTTTCTGCCAATAAACAGAAAAAACGTATCTTTGTGTTGCAATCCCACACATCAACCACACACAAACCCCTGCAACCATGAATGTTCGAATCGAATCCAACTTTCCATTTTCCGTGTCATCCATCCAGTTCGCTCCAGACGGGGAGTTGAGCATCACGCTCTCTTCAGACAAAATGCCACAGGAATCCCGCTACCAATACACTGCCAACCTTGGAGACGGCCAAGCCGAGGAGAAACCATCCGTCAGCCTCCTGCAATACGCCAGGGACTTCGCCGCTGCTGCCACCATCAAGGACAAGACCAAAGACTCATACCGCCTCATGTGCAGCCACCTCGAAGCCTATGGCGACTCTCCCCTCGACCATGTGTCGACCTCTTACCTTCAAGGGCTCATCGTGTATCTTCAGTCCACGGGGCTAAAGCCTGGCACCGTGCGCCTGTACTTCCAGAAGCTGGCCTGCGTGCTGCACGACGCCTACAAGAACGGCCTCTTCGACGACCGTATCCTCCAACGGGTGAAACGCCCCAAGCGGGAGCAGGGGAAGAAGGGTTTTCTGTCAGAAACGGAACTGAAAAAACTGGCCAAGCACCAACTTTCCGAAGAGTATAACAACATCCAGTCGATGTTCCTGTTCTCCTGCATGACAGGATTGCGCTACAGCGATGTGCAGGGGCTACGATGGAAGGATGTGAAGCGCAACGGCAAGCACATGATGCTGGAGTTCCACCAGCAGAAGACCGACACCCAGGAACGGCTGCCCCTGTGTGCCGAGGCCGAGGCCTTGCTTAGAGTCCGGAAACGCAGTGGCGAGTATGTCTTCCGCAAAGAGAAGAACCAGAAGGTGAACGCCGTTCTGAAGAAATGGTGCAGGGAGGCCAAAGTCAGGAAGCCCGTCTCCTTCCACAGCGCCAGGCACACATTCTGTGTCTTGCTGCTGACCAAGGACGTGCCGATATACACGGTGCAGCAGTTGATGTGCCATTCCGACATCGGCTCCACGAAGGTCTACGCCGACCTGTTGAACAAGACCAAGGCAAAAGCCGTCAAAAAAATGCCGGCGTTCATGTGCTGAATGACAGGGATTAAGACATGGAATCCCTGGCTTCGATAAAAAATGGTTCTTGACATTGGGATTTTTTCCGTATCTTTGCAATTCCAAAACATCCACTGCCGCCGACAGAAAATCCCATTCCATGAGAAAAAAACGATACATACTCACAGTACTCATCCTGTTGTTGTCGGGTGCCGATGCCGTTGTAAACGGCCAGACCCGACAGGTATACCCCGAGCCCTCGTTCCGGTGGCGTCCGGCTGCCGGGGACACCCTGCTCAACTTCAACCCCGCCGTCCGTGCCGGGGAAGGCCTGTTGTCGTTTGACAGCCTCCCCTACGCCAGGGACTACACAGTGATAGTGGTTTACAAGCCCGTGGCGGACACCGAGGCGGTGCTGTGGCGGATGTACTTCAGTAACAGTTCCTCGCGGGGCTTGACCACCGAGAGGATACTGTCCGACAGCCTGTCGATACGCTATGCGGACGGCACCGACGGCAAGCCAGTCATCAGCACGCTGCGGCAGACGGCCCCCGACAGCACGGCGCCGTACATCCGGCTGGCCATCGGCGGGAGCGGGAGTCCGGCAGTGGCCGAAGTGCTGTATTTCACGAAACGCCTGGGCAACGCAGCCCTGCGGAAGGTACAGGGATGCCTTGCCGTGCGCTACGGTGTCACCCTCGGGCCCGTGGCCTACCTCGACGCCCAGAGGCGACATGTGTGGGACTATACAGACAGCGGCCTGTACCATCACCGCGTCACGGGGGTGGGCATGGACACCCTGTCGGGGCTCTGCCAGCTGCGGAGCCGGTCCGAGACGGGGGATGCGGTGCTGACAGTGAGCGCCGACAGCCTGGATGCGGGCTCCTACCTGCTCCTGGGCGACGACGACGCCCCGATGGCCTTTGAACAAAAGGGCGACATAGAGCTGCTGGAACGCATCTGGAGGGTGCAGTCCACCCACACGGAGGGGCGTGCCTTCATGCTGGCGTTCTGCTCGCGGGGCTGGGCTTTGCCGGGCGACAGCCTGGCGCTGATGACGGACGATACCGTATTTCTGCCGGCATACATAACCGGCGACAGCGTGGTGTTCACGGGGGTCGTCTTCCCGGCAGACAGCGGCCTGTTCACCCTCGGGAGGGGCGGCAGCCTCTGGCAGCGGTCGCAGCCCGCCGGTGGCAAGGGTGCCACAGGGAAAGACGGGAAGGACGCCGGTGTCCTTTTCTCGGCCAGGGTGTACCCCAACCCCACCAAGGGCAACTACACCATAGATGTGCGGGGAGCCGGATGGGTGCGGGTGACCATCCACAACACGCTGGGGCAGGAAGTGGCGGTGTTTGAAGACAGCGGCCGTTCCGAATACAGGTTCCAGGGGACATTACCCATAGACAACGTCCACTACGCCACCATCGTGACGGAGAAAGGCAGCCAGACGACAAAACTTGTGACAAAACAATAAGGGAGGGGAAGACATGAATAGGAAGACTATACGACAGAATGTTTTTGCATCGGCCATAATCTGCTGTGTGACACTCGCCATACTCTCTGCCTGTGGCGGCGGACAAGAAGAAAGACATCCAGGTCAGTCTGTCCGGACGGCGGAACCGTCAATCAGTCCCGACACGGAAATCACTGTCCAAGAGGCTCCCGCGAGCCTTGCCGACGTGCGGCGTCCCGACGTGAAGGTGCACGCCCGGCGGGGCCAGACGCTCTCCCTGCGGACGGCGGGGCTGACGCTGACGGCGGTGGAGGCCGTGCAGCACGAGGCGGACTACTCGGTGACGTCGCTCAAGGACGGGGAACTGCCGCCCCTGCCGCAGGGGATGGTGAACATGACGGCCTCGGCGGCGGGTTACCGGCTGCTGCCGGGGGGCGAGCACTTTCTTCCCTGTGCCGAGCTGCGGGTGGCCTACGACCCGGAGCGGCTGCCCCGGGGCTACACCCCCGACGACATATACACTTCGTACTACGACAGCACGACGCTGGCATGGGTGCGGCTGGAGCGTGTGGGCGTGGACACCGACAGCCGGGAGATAGTCTCCCTGACCACCCACTTCACCGACTTCGTCAACGAACTGCTCAAAGCCCCGGAAATGCCCGAGACGCAGGCCTTCGTGCCCACCCAGATAAGCGGGATGGAAGCCGCCAACCCGCTTGCAGGATACACCACCATGACGCCGCCCGAGGCCAACAACATGGGGACAGCCAACCTCAGTTACCCGTTCCTGCTGCCCGCTGGACGAGGCGGTGTGCAACCCAACCTTGCTTTGGCCTACAACAGCAACGGCGGCAACGGACTGTGTGGCGTGGGATGGGATTTGCCAGTACCCTGCATCAGTGTTGAAACTCGTTGGGGAGTGCCCTTGTACGACCCCAACCTCGAAACCGAGACCTATCTTTTCAACGGTGATCAATTGATTGTCTCGCATGACTCCGTGCCAGCCTTTGCCAAGGCACCTGTACAACGCAATCCTTATGAATACACCAAGCGCTTCTATCCCCGAGTCGAGGGGGCTTTCGACAGCATCCTGCGTCATGGCACCACGCCCCATACATATTGGTGGGAGGTGTACGACCGCTCCGGCACCTGCTATATCTATGGACTGGGAGACGGGGAACTCCTGTCATACAGCGACCATGGCATAGCCAAATGGTATCTGACCCGTGTAATAGACCGTAACGGAAACACTGCACGGTATCAATACAACGCATACAATGACGGCGGCGACGGCAAGACATCCGGAACCGCCATGTATCTTGACAAAATCGTCTACACGGCACCCGACGGGGGATTCACACCCCACTCATGGTACGGCTATTGTGTGCAGTTCTACTATGGCGACAGAGAAGACCCCGTGATTTCCGGCAGCCACGGTCTCAAAGAGAACATCTGCAAGCGGCTGGACTCCGTCAAGACTTGGCTTGTCAAAGTCAAACCCGTGACTGTCGACTCCATAGGGGATCCTTCCATTCTTAAGCCCGAGCATGACAGGGAATTGAATAAATTCGAAAGCGAAATCAATGAGAAGAGATTGGTCACAGCAAGGCTCCTGAATGCCGACAGCTACATTCAAACGGACTCCAGTCTTATCCGAGGATACCGTCTGCTGTATAGATATTCCAAGACAGGCAAGTCGCTGCTGTCTGCTGCAGTGGAAATGAATTCACGGGAGTGGTTCTCCAATGCCCGGAATGTCACATTGGGCAACCTTGGCAACGATTGCACCTTGAAATACCATCAGTTCAAGTACCAAAGTATCAACCAGACCACATTCGGGGATGAGCAAATCCTCCATACGAAAGCGTACATGGCATCCAGCGGCCTGGACGAGTTTTATCCCAGCCCCCTTGGCGGGAGCAGGGAATGGAAATCGGGATTCAGTTTCAATGTGTCGGTGGGGCTTGATCTGAACGCATGGCTGCGCACTGCCAATCTGGAAGTCACGGGCAGTGTCTCGCCCAAGAGTACGAGCCACGGGACGACCGCTCTTATTGACATCAACGGGGACGGCTATCCCGACCTGTTCTACAAGGACACCTCCGGAACGTGGAAGTGCCAGCTTTACATACCGGACACAATGACAGCCTCGGGAATAGGCGGTTACAGAAAACCCACACATGCTGTCGTGCCGACAGACGAGTTCAGCGCCACCGTCACCAAAGACAGTTACTCTATCGGTCTCGGGGCGCATGCAGGTCATGAAAATTACACGACAAATGTGGGATTGAATGTCGGCTGGCAAGAGACATTCGGCAAGTCCGGCATCACGACATATTTCGCCGATGTCAATGCCGACGGCAAACCTGACATTGTCAAGAACGGCAGAGTCTGGTTCAACAACACCTACGGCGGCAATGTGGAATTCAAGGCCTCGCTTCGTACCAGACCTTCTCCGTCCACCACCTGCGACACTGGCTATTATTCCGTCGCAGGGGCAGCTCCGATGAATGATTCCATCTTTGACGATGGACACGCGTCACAGACGTCCGTGAACAACATCATTGACGGCGAGGCGAGAGACACAGTTATTCTGGACACCTTGCATGAAAAGAGAGAGGACACCGCCTATCGCAGCGCCATCCGAGTCTGGATAGCCCAGGATTCGGGCGACATCCACATCTCCGGAGCCGCCATGCTCGACACCCGTTTCATGGAAGCAATCGCCAGGACCAATGCCGACGGCGTGCATGTCAGCATCCAGCACAACGGCAGCATCGTCGACGGCACAAGCCAGGATCTGGACCTCAGCCACCCAGGGCATGATTTCTCTGTCGACATGACGGTGAAGAGGGGTGACCGAATCTATTTCAGGGTCGAGGCCTTGAAGAATGACCTGTACGATGTGGTGGATTGGAGCCCTGTGATATTTTACACGGACGCCGGCAAAGACACAATCCAAACCGATTCGGCAGGGAGGAAAAAATATGTCTTTTCCGCCCGTGACGACTTCATGGCGTGGCAAAAGGACAAATTCCATATGCCGTTGGACGGCAGGGTAAGAATTGAGGCGGACTATTGTGTACTGCATGGAATGGAGGATAGCATATTCCTGAGAATTAGGCACATGGATAAAGATACGTCCGCCGTCAAAGACGGAAACGACACCATGGTGGCCATTGCCCCCCATACCACCGTCGATCCCGCGGACGGGCGGTGGTCACTGACTTGGAGCCTGGACTCTTCCGACGTGCTTTTGTTCACGGTACACAGCAACACCGAGCAGGACTGGACCGCACTGCAGTGGCATCCACGTGTCGTCAGCGATTCTTTGGAGGATGCCGATGCCCCTTCGTATATTGTCATGAATGACGAGCAGGGGGGGGATGACACCATCTACACCATAGACCTGTACCCCTCTCCCAGTTATTCCCCGTATGAAGACTACACTGCCGGATGGGACAGCATCCCGGACAGCCTCATTGGACTGTTCCGTTCACTGTACCGTGGGTGGGGCGCTTTCACATACACCAGCGACACAATGCGCATGCCCATGGACGAGACCTTGATACGTTTCAATCCCCAATATGGCAGTTATGCCGGTATGGACACATCCTCTTTCAGTAATGGAATTGCCGTGTCGTTGCTTGGCGACACCAGTCATGCCGTATCTTCCGGGACCATCCAGTCCGGTCTGGCCTCATTCGTGCCGAATTCCGAGAGCTCCGGCACAGGTATGATGGATGCTGCATACGACGAAGCCGGACGGAACAGGATTTGGGTTGCGTGCGGCTACAGGTCGTTTGTCTCCCCGACACAGACAAGTCTCTACAACTGGCGGTCGGTGCGTGCAGCCTTGAACGACACGACACTGCTGATTCCCGTGACGAACCGCAGTGTCGCCGGGCAGTCGCCTTCCGGAGGCGTGGCCGTGGGACCTGTGAAAGGAAGCTTCCAGGAGGGGTACAGCGTGCATGCGTCGCTGTCGGCAGGGGTGCAAGACCCAGAGGCCAACATGGAGGGCAGTGGATGTGCCAACTATTCCCACGGGGAAAGCCATGTGACCGCCGATTTCGTGGACATGAATGGCGACGGCTATCCCGATATTGTGGGTCCTAATGATGTGCAATACACAAATTCGCGCGGAGGATTGTCTGACAAGCGGGCAGGGACCTCTGTGTCGGGAGAAAACGGCATCCAGCACACGGTCTACAACGCCTACAGTTTGCAGGGAGGCGCCTCTTTCGCCGCCTATGAGAAGCATGGGAAGGCACGGGGGAAAGTACATATCGAGCAGAGGAGCAAGGGTGCAAGCCTTTCCCAGAGCAAAACCATTGCCCTATCGACCGACAGGCAGGAACTGACATGGATGGATATGAACGGCGACGGGCTGCCCGATTGTGTCAAGGGAGACCTTGTATACCTTAATCTCGGCTACTCGTATTTCGACGGCAGGAACATGGGCAATATCCGCAAGACCAAGAACACAAGCACCACCAATTCCACATCCGGCACGTTGGACATCTCAACAGGAACCAGTCTCGTCAGCACGCTCAGCAACACCACTGTCAGCAGTGTCAACAAGAGTTTTTCCGGTGGCAAGACGGTCAGCCGGTCCAGCAACGATTCCCCGGTGATGTATGCCGACATCAACGGAGACGGACTGGTCGACAAGCTGGTCGACACCAATGGACAGACAGAAGTCTATTTCAACACGGGCTGGGGGTTTTCCGTCAACACCTACACCTTGAGCCATCATGCCGTCTCTCACGGCAGCGGCTACAACGTGGACTACAACGGCAACTTCACCGTCGGTGGAGCCTTCTCTTTCTGCGGCCTGAATCTGAAACTCCAGGGGTCGTTAGGCGGGAATATCGGGAATTCCATCTCCACATCCGAGTCGTTGCTGATGGACATGAATGCCGACGGGCTGCCCGACATGGTAAGCCGGAGCGGCCAGGATATTTCCGTCAGATACAACCAGTTGTATGATGTTGACAAACTGACCTCTGTGGAGTCGTTTTACGGCAACAGGATGGAACTGGACTATGCCCAGGCGAAGCACTCGTCGCGGTCGAGGCAGCGCCCGACCGTGATGGCTGGACTGACAGTCGAAGACCTTACGGACACCAGCAGCGACATCCGGCAGTTCACATATGACTATGCTGGTTATGTGTATTCCACGGCCGAGCGTACCCCTTATGGTTTCGACAGTGTAACCATAATCCAGCATAAAGATGGGCAACCCTACCGTATCACACGCCAAAGCTATCGCACAGACCATTACAAGATGCGTGGAAAGAAAGCCAGCGAGTTGCTCACCGATGCTGGCAACAGGCCGTATGTGAAACAGGTATGGAACTATGAGTTGAAACAAATATCCGACGGCAGAGTAGTGCCTCACGAGGAAGCAGGATGCTTTGGCGCAACCTGGCCGGCGCTGGACTCGGCATTCACCCTCTATTACGACCCTGCCACAAGGACGGTGGCAATCAGAACGGCTGAGAGGTATATCCATCAGGACAGCGGACGGATGTCCGGATATGACAACCTGGGCGACCTGTCCACCTCGTCCGACGACAACCATTGCAGTGTGGTCTATACGAGAAGACGGGGAAACCAGTCCGCTTTGCCGAAGATGATGACTGTCACCGATGATGGAAACAACATGCTGCGCCGCCGTGCCGCAAAGTACAACGACGACGGGATGCTCTCGGAACTGACAATGCACAATGACGGCAACGACACGTCCTCAGTGACAAACTATTCCTATGACGGATATGGCAACCCACGCTCGGTTGAGATGCCTCCCAACGACAGCGGCCAGCGGACAAAGTATCTTTATGAATACGACACCTTGTTGCACCAGTTCCGGATATCGACGACCGACAGTGTGTTTGGCTTGGAGAGCCGCACAGAATACGACGTGCGTCTCGGCGTCCCCCTTTGTGTCCATTCTGTGGGTGGAGACAATATCTGCTACAGCTATGATGACTGGGGCCGCCCGCTGACCATCCGAGCTCCCCAAGAAAGCGATACAGGAGGCTGTCCGACAATCCAGTACGCCTATTGGGACGACGGCCTGCCGGCACAACAGTTCAACCGGCGGGGTTTCCGTTCATCCACCGATTCTTCCTCGATGCCAGGACACCTGTCCAGCCCTCAGTGCAGCGACTATACTGGTAAACCTATATGGGCGCAGACATTGCACCGCTCTCAGAAGGACACCAGCCTGGATGTCGCCACGGTTCTTTTCGCCGACGGCCACGGACGTGTGCTGCAGACGCGCCGTACAGCCGTCGTGGACGGTGTTCCTACACAGGTCGCGTCGGGGCATGCCCTGTATGACGACCTGGGACGCGCCGTCACGGCCTATGAACCATTCATGACCGGCACCACCATCTGCCAATATGCCGTGCCGCCGGACACGGGGCTTGTAACCCTGACCCAATACGACATCCTCGACAGGGTTCTGAAAACCGAGATTCCTTCCGAGGGCATAGTGACGCTTGCCGCATACAACTTCGACAGCCTTGCCGGAACAATGTACTTCAAACAGACGACCACCGACCCAAACGGACACACCTCAACGGCGTTGACCGATGCAAGAAACCTGACTGTAGCAAACATCGACGCTTTGGGCGGACGGACGCTGTTCCAGTACGACGCCCTGGGGCAGATGCTCTCATACACCGACCCCGACACCATTTCCACGACCTTCAGCTACAACATGCTCGGCATGCCGACGGAACGCCTGCATCCCGACGCCGGGCGGACAGCCTATACATACGACCCTGCCGGGCATCTGACAAAGGAGGTGAACCCATTGGGCAGCATCCTTTACAAGTACCGGTACCATCGCCTGACCGACAAGCAGTATCCGGCGGATGGGAGCAACGATGTGCACTACACCTATGGACTGTCTGGACGGGACAAAGGTCTTGTGACAGAGGTGACCGACGGCAGTGGCAGGCAGCGCATGGAGTATGACGAGATGGGACGGGTGTCGAAGAGTGTGCGGACATTGTCCATCCCCAATACAGGGCAGGCCTATGAGTTTGCACAGGCATTCTCCTTCGACAGTTGGAACAGGCTGATGGAGATGACCTATCCTGACAGTGAGATTGTGGTCTACCGCTACAACGCAGGCGGAGGCCTTGTGCGGATGACGGGGGACAAGCACGGTGACGTCAGAATCTATATCGACGGAATTCAGTACAACAAATACGGTGCGCGGACGGGGATGGCATACGGGAACGGGTCACTTGCAGAGTACTCGTACGACCCCTTGCAGCGTCTTGTCCATCTCCATGCAAAGGACGGGCAGGGCAACACCATGCAGGACATCCACTACACCTACGACCCTGTGGGGAACATCACTGTCGTCAGCAACGAGGCTCCACCCGTCGGCGGCCTGGGCGGCGGCTACCAGAACGTATACGTGTACGACGCGTTGAACAGGCTGACGCAGGCCGGCTCTGACGGCGCGGAGGGATGGAACTTCAACCATTCCATGCGGTACTCCCGTGCAGGGAGGCTTGAAGAGAAGAACAGGGATTGGGAATCTCCGGACAACTCCGGTTCACGGAATCTGAGATACATGTATTCAAGCAATACCGGGCCAAGACACGCCCCGGGGGGCATCATGGACATGTCTGGCGGCCAATACGACATGGACTGGGACCGTGCAGGCAACCTGGTCCGTGTGTTCGCGGACGGGGTGGAGGATACGCCTTTCGACACCCGCTGCCTGTTCTGGACGGCGGACAGCCGCCTGGCAACTGTCGTGGACAACAGCCACTACAGCTACTATGCCTACGGCCATGACGGGGAGCGGGTGCTGAAGATGACGGGCGAGGTCATCGAACTGGACCAGAACGCCAGCCTGCAGTCCATACATACGGATCTGGACAATGTGGCCATGTACCCGTCTCCGTACCTGGTGGTCACCGGGCAAGGCTACACCAAGCACTACTATGCCGGGGCCGAGCGCGTGTGCGCCCGGATAGGCAGCGGGGGGCTTGGCTGCGACAGCGTGTGCGTCGTGGACGACGGGGAAGTGAGCGGCAGGACCGACGACCGGTTTGTCAGTGTCTTGGACTACATCAACGGGTATGATTTCGCGGCCGACGACAGCCTTGTCCATGACCCTCTTGCCGTAGAACCCATTGAACCGGACAACCACGGGGGAGAACGTCCGGACCGTCTGTCGGTGGATTTGGTCACAAACCCCTGGAGCACCGTCGAGGCGATTATGAGCATGGCGAATGAAAACCTTCCTGTCGGAAACGCCTCAGACGAGGAACCCGAAGTGTACTTCTACCATTCCGACCACCTCGGCTCCGCCAACTGGATTACCGATGCCGACGGCAATCCCGTGCAGCACCTGCAGTACATGCCCTTCGGCGAACCTTTCATCAACCAGCGCACCTCGGGCTACAACGAAAGGTATACTTTCACCGGGAAAGAACGCGACGAGGAAACGGGGTATGGCTACTTCGGGGCGAGGTATATGGATCATGAACAGATGACGATGTGGCTAAGTGTTGACCCGCTGGCAGATAAGTACCCGTATATTAGCCCGTATGTCTATTGTGCATGGAACCCGGTGAAATATATAGACCCGGATGGTGACAGTGTGGCTGTACTTCTTGTCAATGGACGTATTGGTCATATGGGGATTCTCATACAAAACAATCGAGGGGGATGGGACCTCTATTCTGAAAATGGAGGCGAATGGCCTATCTTCGGAAGCATTACGGGTACCCCTAATGTTTTTCCCCTTACCAACGATGAGGATGATTACGAGCATACATACAATAATGTCCAGGATTTCATGTACAATGTTGATGAGAATTCCCGCAAATTTGATGGCGACTTATTCCCATATTATACGCAGGCGCTAGTGATACCAACTACGCCTGAGCAAGATAAAATAATTGGAGACGCCATGAGGGATGCCATGAAAAAATATCGATTGCTTAATGACAATTGTGCACAAGCAGTGCTTAGGTCGCTTGAAAAGGCCGGCGTCAATACCTCCTGTTTAACTGATGCACCCCCCTCAAAATCTAATAGACCTTTCAAAAATTGGATTAGTCGTGGATTTACTAGAATACTTGAAAGTGTACAACCAGCAGCCATTTTCAATATGATTAGAAACGCACACCAGGATGATGGAGTGTTTATTGAATTAACCAGCTGATTGGCTTTGTTTTAATATATTTCTTCAGTCAAAAAACATCATGAAAAAAAAACTTCCAATTATATTGTCTGTATTGATTACTCTCTTCCAATCGTGCGAGTATGTCCCCTATCGTGGCATACAGCCTCGTACCATTACTTCGACACGCTCGTCTACAGAATCAAAAGCACTCGGTGCCTATATGGCACAGTATACACCCATTGACACGTTAGTTGAATATCACGACAGTCTGATTGACATCAAGTTCAACATTACAGAGGCTTATTTGGAAACCGAATTCCGCGAGATATACAGGTTTCCCCCATACAGGAAGAAACACTACAGACTATACCCCATGTACTCTTTTGTAATTATTGTCGACCTTGATTCGGTGAGTACAGTCAATATCCCCCATTCATGTAGTTGGTGGGAGATAAGTGATTTGCAGCTAAACCGTACTGTCAGAAATGTCCCGGTGAGAGTGGAAAAATTGGCCATGACTTCTCTGCATCCACAATTGGATACCATTGAAATACCATTGTACTTCGGGTGGTCCTACCGCAATCGAGTATGGCCGGGCAATCATTACGAGGAAGTGTTAATCCAGAAAATGCGATTCGTGTTGGACGATACAAACTTTCATGGTAATGTCTTCACCTATTCTTCGGCATCACAGAAATTACAGGACAAGTTTGAGTTTAAGAAGAAAACGAGCTACGTTTGGGGCCACAGAACTAGGAGTACATCGCAAATGGATTCTATTTATCCACGGCACTACAATGACACAAATGCACAATAATTTCACCGGGAAAGAACGCGACGAGGAGACGGGGTATGGTTACTTCGGCGCGAGGTATATGGACTTTAGTCTTCTCACCTCTTTTATTTCCGCTGACAGATACGCTGACAAATACCCATTTATATCACCGTATGCCTACTGTGCGTGGAGCCCAATTAAACATACAGACCCCACAGGAGATACGATAACTCTATCGCTTGAGGCTTGGAGAATACAGAAAGAGGCTTTTTTGTCTGTATTTGATAGAGACAAAAAGAAAATTCCATTTTCGTATGACAGATCAACTCAAAGGCTGTCCTATACGGGAGAAAATAGTGACTATAACTATTCTGAGACGCAAAAGGTAATAATTGAGCATTATAAGGTATTATGTGAAGGAGACTACAATGTTTCCGTTCAAATCGTAAATAACAATGAGATTATAAAAACTCCCAAAAGAAGAACAACACTGGAAATTGAATTCTCCATGGGAATAACTGTTCCAATTGGAGAAAGAAGCGCCAGTGTATATATAAGCAGATACCCATTGTATCGGATTTCAGGGAGAAATGCCAGAAGGCCTTTAAGGGATGTTTATCAATCAATAGCGATATTACATGAGATTGGAGGTCATGCATATTATTATTCTCAAAAAATATATGGATCTGAAAATAATGAACAGACCAGAGTCTTTGAGAATGCCTGTAGAGATATTTTCACTGCATCATATTCTCGAGGCACGAAAGTAATTCGGAATGGGAGGGCCAGTTATGAACATTAATAATCACATGATAAAGGGGAGTGCACTCTTTTTTTTCATCGGATTGTGTTTTACCCCTGCAAAATCACAGAACAAAGATAGTGTTCAGTTTTGGTATTTTAAGCAATATCCGTATAACGAAGTATTGGATTATCTGGGTGATCCCGATACTATTCTATTTTGCCATTATCCGTTGCGACGTTACGAGGAAATAAATGCTCCAATTGCGATAAACCTGTATGTGTACAAGAAAAATGGAGAATGGTGGGCAACATCTTTGATATCGTTCAGGGATCGAAAATATCGTCAATACTGGAGATTGACAAAACCAATGTGGGTACAAACGGATTTGACGGAAAAATTGAATGAGGTTGCTACTGAAGTAAATAACATTGATTATTCCGAGGATTATACAACAATCCATTCGTCTGTGTATATAAGAAGCAGCTCTGTGGTTACAAAATGGTTGATAGGCAATATTCGTGATTTATTCTATGACGAACCGGCATTCTCATATCTTTTCACAGTTGCTCTGTTAGAGTCCTACAATATTGAAATTGTTAAAACCTATCGTGAATAGTCATCACTGGAGGAATGAATGTTCTGAACTATTGAATATGACAAGACCCTGCTCGGGCAAGTTCTCTGCGCCCCTCCAAACGGAAAGACAATAAATAATTGAAACAACTAGCACATAAAACCGCCCTATCAAACCGCACTCTAACCGTGCGTTCTCACCCCGCATCTTTCACCGGGAAAGGCCCCCGCAAGGGGTGGCGAACACCGCTGAATAGAATCAAATATAGTGAGCAACGCGACGAAGAAACGGGGTACAGCTACTTCGGGGCGAGGTATATGGATCATGAACTGATGACGATGTGGCTGTCGGTTGATCCGATGGCGGACAAGTATCCGGGCATTAGCCCGTATGCTTACTGCGCATGGAATCCTGTGAAACTGATGGATCCTGATGGGAGAGAGTTTGGTGATTATTATGACACTCAAGGAAATTACCTTGGATGGGACGGAAAAGTAGATATAAATGTTTATATTGTGAAGGATCATAAAAGTATCAATAGAATCAGTTCAAACACTAGAAAAGGAAAAGTAACATCGAGTTCTGATGTTAATATTGCAGTAAGTACCGACTATGCTGTCTTGCGAAAAACAGTTGAGGTGTTAGATATGGCACTTGAACAAAATGGACAAAAAGAATTTGGTGTTTCAATGAAAGGGATTATGTATAGTTCTATACAAGAAGGGACCTTTGGTGGCTGCAAAATTTTTCCGGTCGATGATGATTTTTTCGGTAATTGGACTTCAATTCATTCTCATCCTGATGCCGATGACAAATATGGGCATTGGATAACAAATCCTTCTCAAGTTGATATTGATGAAACATTCTGCAACTATGATTTGAATATTATAGTAGGGCAATTTGAAAGAAGAGACATGCGCCGAGAAATACAAAATGCAAAGTATGATATTCAGTATGGTGCAGCATTCTATGGAAGGCCATCCGTCGGAACGCCAAAGGAAGAGGTCAAACCAAATGTTGTGATTCTGGAAAAAGCATTACGGAAAATGGCTCACGGACAAGCTTCAGCAATCTGTAATCGCATGAAAATATAAAAATTATGAAGAAGATAGGCATTTGTATTTGGTTTATTATCTTGGTCGCATATACGTCTTTTGGACAGGATTATGATAAGATTCTTCATGATTGTTATTGTGAGGGATCAGCCAAGAGAATACTATTCCCGGTATTTGTAAATGGACGTCTTCCTGGGAAATCCCTCGGTTACATCCGGCATTCAAATAATTACAAGAGCGATACTGTATGGTTTGTATTTACAGGATTAACACTATCAATGCCAGAAAGCAGATATCGAAAACTGTTGCACATCGATAGCATCGCTATGGAAAATGAAGATACCAACAGATTCTTTGAAATAAGTCTTTGTCTGAAAAAATATTTGGACTACTCAGACAACGACACGATATGGGTTCATGCAGAAATATCCACCGAATGGATTCGACATGCAAATCCTTCTTACATTAGGATTGCAACAATAAAGAAAAAATATTATCTTTTTTCCATTGAATATGAAGGAAGAGAATATTGGATATATAAGGATAAAAAAAATAAAAAGTTGATGAAAAAAGTCAAAAAAAAGTTCTGGAAATTATATCATTCCAATGATGGAATGACAGGAACTCTTTGGTAAAAAAAACTTTGCTCGATGATAAAGCAATTGATAGTTGAAATATTCCGCACATAATACTGATAAGATGACCCGTACGTTTCCCGTGCATTTTCCCCCTTTTCCTTTCACCTGCAAAGACCCCCGCAAGGGGTGGCGAACACCTATGAATAAAATCAAATACAGTGAGCAACGCGACGAGGAAACGGGGTATGGGTATTTCGGAGCGAGGTACATGGACTACGAGCTGATGACCATGTGGCTGAGCGTCGACCCGATGGCGGATAAGTACCCGGGCATTGGCCCTTATGCATATTGTGCATCGAATCCGGTGAAGTTGGTGGATCCGGATGAAATGTACAACGAGGCAATTGAAAAACATGGACAGGGAAGCCCTGCATCAAGTAAAAGACCTGAGGTGGCTCAAACGACACACCGGCGGGAAAAAAGCAACCCCACCGGATCCCGCCGTTAAAAAAAAGAGAATTTCGCCCGCACCTGCGCACATGTCGGGATTTTTGCGTATCTTTGCGGCATGGAACTAGCGCCACAAAAAACTACAAGACGCAAAGACAGAATGTCTTATGCGCAGGCTTTCGATATGAATGGGGGTAATAAGCCTCCTCAGGCCCCCGATTTGGAGGAGGCCGTGCTCGGCGCGCTGATGCTCGACGCCAACGCCCTGAACACTGTCATCGACATCCTCCACGAGGAATACTTCTACAAGCCCGAACACCAGACCATCTTCCGGGCCATACACAAACTCTTCGAACTCAACCAGCCCGTGGACATGCTGACGGTCACCAACCAGCTGCGCCAGACGGGCGAGCTGGAGGCCGCGGGCGGCGCGTTCCACATCTCGGAACTGACCAACCACATCGTCAGCTCGGCACATATTGAGTACTACTCGCGCGTGCTGAGCGAGAAGTACATCCTCCGGGAACTCATCCGCGTGTCGACAGAGACCATCACACAGTCGTATGACGAGACGACGGATGTGATAGACCTCCTCGACAAGACCGAGGAGCACCTGATGGACATCAACGACAAGAACTTCCGCACCGACTTCAAGGACGTGGGGACGTTGGTGAAGGCGGCGTCGAAACAGGTGAAGGAGGCGTCGGAGAAGCCCGACGGCATGGCGGGCCTGCCTTCGGGGTTCGTGGCCCTCGACCGCATGACGGCGGGATTCCACCCCGGCACGCTCATCATCCTGGCTGCCCGCCCGGCGATGGGCAAGACGGCCTTCGCCCTCTCGATGGCCCGCAATATGGCCGTGGACCAGGGGAAGCCGGTGGCCTTCTTCTCGTTGGAGATGACGGGCGTGGAGCTGGCCATGCGTCTCATCTCGGGTGAGGCCCAGATTCCCGGCGACAAGCTGAAGAAGGGCGAGCTGGAGGAGTATGAGCGCGTGCAGCTGGAGAAGCGCACCGAGTCGCTCCTGAGCGCGCCGATATTCATCGACGACACGCCGCAGCTGACCATCTACGAGCTGCGCGCCAAATGCCGCCGCCTCAAGCAGCGGCACGACATACAGATGGTGTTCATCGACTACCTGCAGCTGATGAGCGCGGGGTCGGAGAACAACCGCAACGGCAACCGCGAGCAGGAAATCAGCTCCATCAGCCGTCAGCTGAAGGCCCTCTCGAAGGAGCTGAACATTCCGGTGCTGGCCATGTCGCAGCTGAGCCGCGCCGTGGAGACCCGCGGCGGCACCAAGAAGCCCATGCTCAGCGACCTCCGCGAGTCGGGCGCCATCGAGCAGGACGCCGACATCGTGATGTTCATCTACCGTCCCGAATACTACGGCATCCCCGACGACGAGAAGGGCTCGACGGCAGGCATGGCCGACATCCTGCTGGCCAAGCACCGCAGCGGCGGCACCGGCGAGGTGCGCCTCCGCTTCATCGGCAAGTATGCCCGATTCGAGAACGCCGACACCTTCTCGTCGGCCGAGCGCTCCTCGGCAGCCAACGCCATGATGCCCCAGAACACAGGCTTCGACCGGCGAACCGCCGGTGGTGATTTATCCGCGCCCGCTGCCATGATTGTCGACTCGCGCATGAACATCCAGGACGACCAGAACCCCATGCCTCCCATGAACCCCGACGACGAGCCGCCGTTCTGAATTGAGAATTGAGAATTGAGAATTGAAAATTGAAAATTGAAAATTAAAAACATATCAACAGATGGAAAACTTAGACAACATCACCAAGAAAGACCTCCTGAAGGAGACTATCCAACACATTGACATCAAGCAGTACGACTCGACCGAACTCATCGACGCCATGCGCCGCATGTCGTTCACCAGCCGCGACACCGCCCGCGCCGCCGACATCCTGACAATGATGTGCCGCGAGAAGGACTGCACCAATATCCTCACCATCGCCGGCTCGACCAGCGCGGCGGGCTGCATGCAGGTGTATGTCGACATGGTGCGCAACAAGATGATTGACGCCGTGGTCTCGACGGGCGCCAGCATCATCGACATGGACCTCTTCGAGGCTCTCGGATACAAGCACTATGTGGGCACCAAGGAGAACGTCATCCCCGACACCAAGCTCCGCGAGCTCTACATCGACCGCATCTACGACACCTTCATCGACGAGGAGGAGCTGCAGGCCTGCGACCAGGCCACCTGCGACGTGGCCGACCTCCTGGAGCCGCGCCCCTACAGCAGCCGCGAGTTCCTCTACAACGTCGGCAAGTGGCTGGCCGAGGGTCATGGCGTGAAGAAGGACAGCCTTATCCAGACCTGCTACGAGTGCGGCGTGCCTATCTTCTGCCCCGCCTTCAGCGACAGCAGCGCGGGCTTCGGCATCGGCAAGCACCAGTGGCTGCGCAAGAAAGCCGGCAAGCCCTACGTGAGCATCGACTCCGTGGCCGACTTCCTGGAGCTGACCGAGATCAAGATGAACTGCCCCGAGAGCGGCCTCTTCATGGTCGGCGGCGGCACCCCCAAGAACTTCGCCCAGGACACCGTGGTCTGCGCCGAGATCCTCGGCAAGGAGGTGCCCATGCACAAGTACGCCATCCAGATCACCGTGGCCGACGTGCGCGACGGTGCCTGTTCGTCGAGCACCCTCCTCGAGGCCGGCAGCTGGGGCAAGGTGAGCGAGGAGCTGCAACAGATGGTCTACGCCGAAGGCACCACCGTCATCCCCGCCATCGTGAGCTACGCCTACCACAACGGCTGCTGGAAAGACCGCGAGTACAAGAACTGGCAGAAACTCTTCCAGAAGAATTAGGAATTAGAAATTAGGAATTATGGACGAACAACTTCGTCAGCAGTACAAGTCACTGCTCCAGCGCGAGGTGGTGCTGGCCACCGGCTGCACAGAGCCTGGGGCAGTGGCCCTTTGCGTCGCCAAGGCCCGATGTATCCTTGATGCGGAGCCGGAGCGCATCGAGCTGCACCTCAGCAAGAATGTCTTCAAGAACGCCATGGGTGTCGGCATCCCCGGCACGGGCATGATTGGCCTGCCCATCGCCGTGGCCATCGCCGTCACGGCGGGCGACCCCAAGCGCGGCCTGGAGATCCTCACGGTGGCGCCGGAACAGGTGGAGACGGCCAAGCGCTGGCTCGCCAACCACGCCGACAGCATCCATATCGACGTGACCAGCGAGGGCGACAAACTCTACATCGAGTGCCATTGCCACAGAGGCACTGACGAAGCTGTAGCCATCATCTCGCACAAGCACACCAACTTCGTCCATCTCTCCCTCAACGGGAAATTGAAAAATGAGGAATTAGGAATGAGGAATGAGGAATTAGGCAATAATTCTCAAATAATGTCAGCCGGACACCGGCCAACTCTCAATCCTCAATCCCCGACACCTCTCTCGGCCAGACTCGTCTACGAGTATGCCACCACGGCGCCCATCGAGGAACTCGAATTCATCCTCGAAACCGTCAAATACAACGATGCTGCCGCCACTGAGGGACTCAAAGGCTATGGCCTCCAGACGGGCAAAATCCTCATGGAGAACGCCCAGGGCGACATCGTCCACACCGTCGTGGCCCGCACCGTGGCCGCCAGCGACGCCCGCATGGACGGCTGCACACTGCCCGTCTACAGCAACAGCGGCTCGGGCAACCAGGGCATCGCCTGCACCCTGCCGGTCTACAACTACGGCAAGGCCAAAGGCAGCACCGACGAGCAAATCACCCGCGCACTGGTGCTCAACCACCTGATGTCCATCTACATCAAGCAGGGCATCGGCCGCCTCAGCGCCCTCTGCGGCATCGTCAACGCCAGTATCGGCGTGGCCTGCGGCATCGTCTATCTGCATGAGTCGGAGATGGGGACGGGGAAAGGCTTCGAACACATGTGCTTCGCCATCAAGAACATGATCAACACCCTCGCCGGCATGGTCTGCGACGGCGCCAAACCCAGCTGCGCCCTCAAGATGAGCACCGGCATCTACAGCGCCTTCACCTGTGCTGAACTGGCCTATCACGGCCGCGTCGTCGACGCCACCGACGGCCTCAGCGAGACGGACGTCGACTGCTCCATCCGCAACCTCGGCCGTCTCGGTTTCCAGGGCATGAACGACGCCGACGACACCATCCTCGACATCATGACCCACAAAGGGTTATAGGTGATTGGTTATAGGTTATTGAAATGACCGCGCCGGCTTTCTATAACCCATAGCCTATAACCAATAACCTTTCTATGTTGATAACTTTCGGGAGACAAGTGCTTCCACCTCGAAAATAATTGATAATTTTGCACCTTGAAACACAGTGTACGGGTAAACAACAAAAACAACGTATATATATATGGAAAATAGAAAAGAAGAGCTGTATTCACAGGTTATCCCCGCTGGCAAGCGCCGTTACTTTTTTGATGTGAAAGAGACCCGCGGAGGCGACAAATTCGTCACCATCACCGAAAGCCGCAAGATTTTCGACAACAATACGGGCGAATTCTACTACGACAAGAACAAGCTGTTCCTCTATAAAGAAGATTTCGAGAAGTTCCAGAAAGGCCTCGCCAACGCCCTCTCGTTCATCGAGACCGGCATAGAGCCCGAGCCTGTCGTTGTCGAGAACGACGGCTATGGTTTCGGTGGCGACGAAGGCGGCAGCGCCAAGGCCGACCTTATGAACGACATAGACTTCAAATATTAAACCCTCGGCCATGGGCAAAATCATCTCTATCGCCAACCAGAAAGGCGGCGTCGGCAAAACCACCACCGCCGTCAACCTCAGCGCCGCACTGGCGGTGATGGAATACAAGGTGCTCCTCGTCGACGCCGACCCGCAGGCCAATGCCACGTCGGGCCTGGGCGTGAATCCCGACGAACTGGAGAAAAGCGCCTACGAGTGCTTCATGGGTCGTGCCGACGTGGCCGACTGCATCCTCGAGACCGACACCCCGAACCTCTCGCTGCTGCCCACACGCATCGACCTCGTGGGCGCGGAGGTGGAGCTCGTCAACGAGAAGAAGCGCGAATACTTCATCGCACGCGCCTTGGAGCCTGCACGCGAGGACTACGACTTCATCATCATCGACTGCAGCCCCTCGCTGGGCCTCATCACCGTCAACGCCCTCACGGCTTCCGACTCGGTCATCATCCCCATCCAGAGCGAGTATTTCGCCCTCGAAGGTCTGGGCAAGCTCCTCAACACAGTGCGCATCGTCCAGACACGCCTCAACCCCAAGCTCAATATCGAGGGACTCCTCATCACGATGTACGACTCGCGTCTCCGTCTGGCCCGTCAGGTGGTCGAGGATGTGCGCCAGCATTTCAAGAGCCTCGTCTTCGACACCCTCATCTACCGCAACACCAAGCTTGCCGAAGCACCCAGCTACGGCTGCTCGGTCATCAGCTACGATGCCACCTGTCAGGGAACCATCAACTACCTCAACCTCGCAAACGAAATCGTCAAACGCAACAAGCTCAAGCCCGGAGTCCGGGTAGACAATAAATAAGTAATGGCAAAGAAACCTTTAACCCCGCGCCGCGGACTGGATGCCATCCTTGGAAATCTAGATGTGAGCGCCATCAACAATTCCAGGAACAACGCTTCCGACCCGCTGTCCACGGTCACCGCCGCCATCGGCATGGTGCCCGTCGCCGACATACAGGCCAACCCATTCCAGCCGAGAAAGGAATTCGACCAGCAGGCTTTGGACGACCTCGCCCAGTCTATCCGCGAACAGGGAGTCATCACCCCTGTGACAGTCCGGCGCATGCCCGACGGCAAGTATCAGCTCATCGCCGGAGAACGCCGTTTCCGCGCCTCGCAGCTGGCAGGTCTCACGGAGATACCCGCCTACATACGCGTGGCCACCGACGGACAGATGATGGAGATGGCCCTCGTCGAGAATATACAGCGCGAGAACCTCAACGCCATGGAGATAGCCTTCTCGTACAACGCCCTCATCGAGGAGTGCCAGCTCACCCACGAGCAACTCAGCCAGCGGGTAGGGAAGGACCGCTCGACGATCACCAACTACCTCCGTCTGCTGGGGCTCCCGGCAGAGACGCAGCTGGCTCTCAGCACCAACCAGATCACTATGGCCCATGCCCGCGCCCTCGCCAGCGTCGAGGACACCGAGCGTCACCTCGCCATACTGCACGACATCATCAACCGTCATCTCTCTGTCCACCAGACCGAGCAGATGGTCAAAGCCGACAAGCAGGCAGCACGTCCTGCACGCCGCCCCCAGGTCGCGGAGCTGCCCTCCACGCACAGCGCGGCACAGTCGCAGATGCGCCAGATGCTTCAGTCGGAAGTCGAGATAAAACGGTCGCGCCGCGGCAAGGGAACCCTCACCATCCACTTCTCCAACGACGCCGACTTCGACCGCATCATCAAACTGCTCCACCCATAACCCCAGAAAGGAGACCCCAGTGCGCCGTCGGATGTTCATCATGGCTTGCCTTCTGGCACTGGCGGGAACAACTCTCGCTCTCGCCCAGGCACCCGTCGCCGACACCCTCGCCCATGCCGACAACCTGTCGGACCCGACAACGCTCCACGACCCACAGAAGGCCCTCCTGCTTTCGCTGCTGCCCGGCGCAGGACAGGTGTACAACGGCCAGGCATGGAAGATACCCATCATCTACGGAGCCTTCGGAGGCGTGGGATATTTCGTCTATCAGAACCACACCAACATGCGGAAATTCAAGAAGGAATACCTCCACAGGATAGACGGCGGCGAGCCTGAACTGCAAGGCTACACCAGTTACCCCAACAGCAGCATCTACAACCTCTACCAGACATATAACAAGAACTTCCAGCTGATGGTCATCGTCACGGGGCTGGTGTACGGAATCAACCTCATCGACGCCTATGTCTTTGGCCACCTCTACGACTTCCAGATAAGCGACGACCTGAGCCTCCATGCCTCGCCGTCGCTCATGGCCCCCCTCGACAACCCCTGGGCCGTCACCCCGACACTGCAATTGACATTTACATTTTGAATAATAATTAAACACACAACAACACCATGAACCCATTACTCTTCATCCAGTCCGACGCGGCCGCACAGACCGCCCTCGACACTGTCGCCTCTGTGGCATCACCCGAACGCATCACCCTCTGGGACCTCACCCTCAAGGGTGGTTGGATTATGATTGTGCTGGTCATCCTGCTGGCACTGGCCGTCTACATCACCATCGAGCGTTACCTCGCCCTGCGCCAGGCCGTGAAAGCCGAGGAGGACGACGGCTTCATGAACAATATCCGTGAGTATATCCACAAAGGCGACGTCGAAGGTGCCCGCAGCCTTTCCAAACAGACCAACTCGCCTCTGGCCCGCATGGTCGACAAAGGCCTCTCGCGCCTCGGCCGTCCGCTGTCCGACATCCAGGCCGCCATCGAGAACGAGGGCAAACTGGAGGTGGCACGTCTTGAGAAGCGCGTCTCGCTCGTGGCCACCGTGGCCTCCCTCGGCCCCATGATCGGTTTTCTCGGCACCGTGACCGGCATGGTCACAGCCTTCCAGGATATGGCCCACGCAGGCAACAACATCGACATCAGCATCCTTGCCACCGGCATCTATGAGGCTATGGTCACCACCATCGGCGGTCTCATTGTCGGTATCATCTGCTACTTCCTCTACAACATCCTCGTGACCCGCATCAACAAAGTGGTCCTCGACATCGAGGTGCGTGCCACCGAATTCATGGACCTCCTCCACGAACCCGCTTGAAAATAATGTGTTAATGTGATAATGTGTAAATGTGTAAGCAGGGCGGAAGCCACTCTCACATTCAAACACTCAAACATTCAAACATTCGATTATTATGCTCCAGTCAAGAAATCAAATCCGCATTGAGACATCCAGTTCGACCATGTCGGACCTGGTGTTCCTCCTGCTGGTGTTCTTCATGATAACCTCGACGCTCATCAGCCCCAACGCCGTGAAGCTCCTCCTGCCCGAGAGCGGCAGCAAGACCATGGCCAAGCAGAATGTGACCGTCTATATCGACGAGAACTACAACTTCCAGGTGGGCGAGACGGCGACGGATATAGAAGGCCTCCAGTCCCTTATCGCCCAGGGCATTGAGGCGGGTGTCACTGACGCCTGCGTCGTGCTCCGCGCCGACAAGACCGTCCCCGTGCAGTATGTCGTCAACGTCATCGATGCCGTCAACGCCATCAATAACGAGACCGGCACCAAGCACAAAGTCATCCTCGCAACCTCACCAAAGAAATAAAGGTTATAGGTTAAAGGTTATAGGTTATTGACCGCGCTAGCCACTCCTCCCCTAAGTTAGGGGAGGTGCCCCGAAGGGGCGGAGGAGTGTGTCACCAACCAACAATAACCAATAAACAATAACCAATAAACAATAACCAATAAACATTCATAATTATGACTACCGAGAACAAGAATAAAGTCATCTCCGGCATCGGGACAGGCCTCTTCCTGCTCGCCGTGATGCTGGTATGCATGGCTTTCGGCTACGACCCGCCCGACCCGCCCATCCCCGAGGAGGGTGTCGAGGTCAATGTGGGCAACAGCGATATGGGATTGGGCGACAACCCCATGCCCGAGGCTTCCGAGCCGAGCAGCGCCCCGCGTCCGGCGTCGGCCACCGAGCAGTTGGCCACCCAGAACACCGAGTCGTCGGTGCCTCTCTATTCCTCGAACAAGCCCTCGACGGCCAAGCATGACAACGAGACCCCCACGACCACCAAGCCCGAACCTCCCAAGGAGCCGGAAATCAACAAGAACGCCCTCTTCAACGGCAACAAGGGCAACAAGAACAACAACCAGAACGCCGGCAGCCAGGGCAACACCTCAGGCAGTGGCAATATGGGCAAGCCCGACGGCGACCCCAACTCGAACCGCTACGACGGCCAGCCCGGCAAGGGCGGTGCAGGATACTCACTGGCAGGACGTTCGGCCAAGGCACTGCCATCTCCTACCTACGAGAAAAACAAGTACGGCAAGGTCGTTGTCCAGATATGGGTTGACCGTGAAGGCGTCGTCGTCCGTGCCGAAGCTCCCGCCAAGGGGTCTACACTGGCCGACGAGACCGCCGTCAAGCAGGCCAAGGCCGCGGCGCTGAAGGCCCGTTTCAGTCCCAAAGCCGACGCTCCCGAACAGCAGACAGGCACCATCACCTATATCTTCCAACCCTGATAAAGGTTATAGGTTATATAGATGGAAAACACTCCTCGTATAGACAAGTACTTATGGGCTGTGCGTCTCTACAAGACGCGCAGCCTTGCTACTGAGGCGTGCCGTTGCGGCCATGTGCGCATGGGTGGGCAGACGTTGAAGGCCTCGCACGAAATCAAGGAAGGGGAGGTCTACGAAATCTCTATCGAGCAGCTCCACAAGGTGGTGCAGGTCAAGAAATTGCTCGACCATAGGGTAGGGGCAGCCCTTGTACCTGACTACCTCGTCGACCTCACGCCGCAGGAAGAGTACGAACGCATCCAGATGGTGCGCCAGTACTCGTTCGAGAAACGCGACCGCGGCATCGGACGACCCACCAAACGCGACCGCCGCGAGATAGAAGACTTCAAATATAAATAAAAAGGCATCCACGCTGCAAGTTTTCCCCATATTCAGATACATAATAACAGTTCCGACATGGAAGAAGAAGAGGTAATACGCGATATCCTGGGTGGAAACGTCAACCGCTATGAGGAGATTGTGCGCGAGTATCAGGAGATTGTCGCCAACCTCTGCTACAAGCTCGGAGGCGGCAAGGTCGACGTCGAGGAGATGACCCAACAGGTATTTGTGGAACTCTACACAGCCCTGCCGCGCTTCAAGTTCCAGTCGAAGCTGAGTACCTTTATCTACCGCATCACCGTCAACGTCATCTGCAAGGAATTCAAACACCAGCGGCGCTACGAGACCGGGATGATGGACACCGCCCTGCAATACCAACAGGAAACAACTACTTCCGTGGAGCAGGACATCATCCACCAGGAACGCCTCCGGCAGTTGCGCCAAGCCATAGGACTCCTGAACCGCGAGCAGCGCACCGCCCTGGTGCTCTACACATACGACGAATTCTCGTACCAGCAGATTGCCGACGTGATGCAGTGTACGGTGGCGAAAGTCGAGTCCCTCATCTTCCGCGCCCGGAAAAACCTGAAGAAAATGCTAACAGACAAGATATGACCAAGAATATTACTGACCAAGAACTGGATGCCCTCCTGCGGGAGGATGCCTCGATAATGAAGAGCCGGCCTGTGGGACGGACGGTCGACGTGACCGACGCCGTCATGCAGCGGGTGGGCAAGATGCCCTACTTGCTGCCCTCGCACAACGCCGCGATGCGGAGACGGCGCAGGGCAGTCGCGGCTGTGGCCGCCATGGTGCTCCTCTGTAGCACCGGGGCGGGCTTTGGACAGTACCAGACCAAAGTCGCCAACGAACGCCTGGCCTCCATGTTCTCCTCGGTATACGCCTTTGACTACGGTCACAGCTCGTCGGTGTGTGCCAGCGAGATGGAAGCCGGATATCTCTATTGATCACCAAACCACTGATACGATGAAAAAGTATATTCCCCTTATAGCCCTCCTCCTGTGCGTCATGGTCCTTCCTGCGCAACCCTCACATAACCATGGGGGAAAACGGGATAATCCGCCGAAGGTGGAAGAGATGGTGAGCAACCTCAGCCTCAAGCAGAAAAAAACTTTGCTGGAGGTCCGCGAACGCTCCAAAGACAGAATGGACGAACTCAAGGCACAGCTCAACACGGTGCGTGACAGCATCCGCGACTATATCCACCGCGAAGGGGACAACACGAAAGTCCTGTACCCCCTTTTCGACCGCGAAGGGGAACTGCAGGCACGCATATCCAAAGAGATGTATGCCCTCCGACTGCAGATTGATGCCATCCTGACGCCGGAACAGCTGAAGGAATTCCGCCAGGCGATGGAGCAGAGGAGAGGGAAGAAGAGAAATTAGGAATGAGGAATTAGGAATGAGGAATTAGGAATGAGGAATGAGGCGCGTCGGCCTTTTAGTTTTTAGTCTTTACCTTTTAGTTTGCCAGTCTGCCGCCCACGGACAGAATCTGGTAGTTGTCGACAAAGCCCACCTACGGCTGGTGGTTGTGGACCGTTCCTGCGGGGACACCCTCCTGTCGTGTCCTGTGGCCCTGGGGGCCAATTTCGGACAGAAACGCCTCGAAGGCGACCGCCGCACCCCCGAGGGTATCTTTCCTATCGTCAGTGTGGAGAATGCCACGCGATGGACGCATGACTTCGGCGACGGCCACGGGCAGCGTGCCAGGGCCTACGGCGAATGGTTCATCCGGCTGGATGTGGAGGGCTTTACAGGCATAGGCCTCCATGGGACCTGCTTTCCTGAGTCGGTGGGGACCTTCAGTTCGGAAGGATGTGTGCGGATGCTGGATGCCGACCTGCGGACCCTTGTGGCCTTGATAGGGAAAGGCGACCTGGTGGTGATTATGCCGGAGTGAGGCGCAGGGTGCCTTGTACCATTTCGGCCTGTACGCCGAAGACTGTCTTGATGTTTTCCGTTGTGAGCCCTTGGGCGATGGGACCATGGTAGTGGATATGCCCTTGGTGGAGAAGGAAGAGCTCGCGGCAGTAAAGGAGTGCGATGTTGAGGTCGTGGACGACGAGGAGGATGGTTTTCTGCTGCTCACGGTTGATGGTGCGGAGGAGTTCGAGAATCTCGAACTGATGCGCGATGTCGAGGTTGGAGATGGGCTCGTCGAGTAGCAGGATGGGGGTCTGCTGAGCGAGCGCGCGTGCCAGCATGACCCGCTGGAGCTCGCCGCCGCTCATTTCGTGGGGTTTGGCGAAACGGAGGTGCCAGGTGTTGGTCTGCTTCATGCACTCCTCGACAATCTGCCAGTCCTTCTCGGACTCGTTCTGGAGGTGCCGCTGGTAGGGGTTGCGTCCCATGAGGACAGTCTCGAAGGCGGAGAACTCGAAGTCGGTCTGGGGGTGCTGCCGCACAAAGGCGACGCGCTGCGCCATCTCGCGTGCCGGGAGGTCGGTGACCCGACGGCCCTCGATAAGCACCTCGCCTTTCTGGGGTGTCAGCAGTCCCGCCACGCAACGCAGCAGGGTGGTCTTGCCGCAGCCGTTGGCCCCCATGACGGCGTAGAAACTGCCAGCCTCGAAACGGGTGTCGATGCCGTCGAGAACGACACGTTTGCCGAAGGCGTAGGAGAGGTTGTGCAGTGTTATCATGGTCAATAGCCTTTCTTGTTCTTGTAGAGGAGATAGATGAAGAGGGGGGCGCCCACAATGGCCGTGAGGCTTCCAACGGGCAGCTCGGCAGGCATGAGAACCGTGCGCGCCAGGGTGTCGCAGAGCAGCAAGAAGAGGGCGCCGGCAAGGATAGAGTAGGGGACCACGCGGCGGTTGTCGGGTCCGAAAAGGAGCCGGACGCAATGGGGCACCACGAGGCCCACGAATCCGATGACGCCGGAGGCGGAGACACAGAACGCTACCATGAGGGTGGTGACAAGGAGGAGGGTCTTCTTGACGCGTTCCACCTCGACACCCATGCTGCGGGCGGCCTCGCTGCCGGCGAGGAGAAGGTTGAGGTCGCGGCAGTGGTAGAGCACCACGCCGGTGCCGACGAGCACCACGGGCGCCACGAGGACTACATCCATCCAGGTGGCGGAGGCGAAGCTGCCCATGGTCCAGAAGATGATAGAGTCCATCTTGTCCTGATGCAGCACCATGAGGAACGAGACGAGGGCCGAGATGAGGAAAGTGAGGCAGACGCCCGTGAGGAGCAGGGTGGTGGTATGCATGCGGTTGCCGATGGAGGCGATACGGTAGATGACGACGATGGTGAGCAGTCCTGTGGCCAGGGCGCAGGCACCGACGCCGAGGAGCCATGCCTCGAGCCCCAGCAGGATGGCCACGGCGGCGCCGAGGGATGCTCCCGACGAGATGCCGAGGACATAGGGGTCGGTGAGGGGGTTGCGGAAGACTGACTGGTAGGCCGCTCCGCAGACAGAGAGGGCGGCGCCTGTCACCAAAGCCAGCAGGATGCGGGGCAGGCGGAGATTCCAGAAAATATCGGCCTGTAAAAGGTCGCCCCAACTGTAGCTGACCACGCCGAGTTTGGCACTGACAGCCACGGCAGCCAGCAGGAGGACGAGGAGGACAATCCAGTATGGTCTGCGGGGTTTCAAGCGCTGGGGGAATCGTTGAGGAGATTGTACATGGTGAAGAAGCCCTTGCGCCCCACCAGGAACTCGGCGGCGAGGACGGCGCCGAGGGCAAGGCCCTTGCGGCTTTTGGCCTCGTGGCGCAGGGTGAGGGTGTCGACCGCGCTGTCGTAGACCACCTCGTGGATGCCAGGCACCTCGCCGACGCGGTGGGACTCGATTGGCGGGGTGGAGCCAGAGATGGCGGCGATATCGTTGGCGAGGACGATGGCGGTGCCGCTCGGGGCATCGAGTTTGTGGACGTGGTGGGTTTCGGAGATAGAGGGCCGGTAGTCGGCACGGTCCTTCATGAGTTCGGCCAGACGGCGGTTGAGCTGGAACATAATGTTCATGCCGATGCTGAAATTGGAGGCCACGAAGAGGGCTCCCTGACGCTGGCGGCAGATGTCGGCGACCTCGTTCAGCCGAGCATTCCAGCCCGTGGTGCCCGACACGACGGGGATGCCGAGGTCGAAACACCTTAATATATTGTCCACCGCCGTGGCAGGCGTAGAGAACTCCATAGCCACGTCAGCGACTATCGTTGAAGGACTCTCGACCAGCGGGTCGATGATGGCGGCGGTGGTGTGGCCGCGTTCGAGGGCGGCGGCCTCGACGGTGCGCCCCATCTTTCCGTATCCGAAATATGCTATCTTCATGCCTTGATAACGCGCGACAGCAGCAATTATTGCCTACAGCTTCAATTTCTGTACCCAGCGGAGGGCGAGGCAGGAGGTGGTGAAGTAGAGGATGACCTGCAGCCAGAGCATGATGAGCTCGAAACGCGCGCTGGCGAGGGTGGCGCCCATGGTGTTGATCTTGATGAACCCCTGGATGCCGTGCGTCGAGGGGAAGAGGTAGCCGAAGGCACGCCAGAAGGCGGGCATGTTGTATTGCGGCCAGATGGCTCCCGAGAGGAACAACAGGATGACGCTGAAGAACATGAAGGCCACCATGCCCGTGTCGCGCTCGCGGATGAGGCTCCCGACGGTCATGCAGAAGAAGATGGTAGCCAGCAGGAAGGGGAGGAGGAAGGCCAGCAGCGTGGTGGCCTGTCCGATGTGCGGCAGGTTGAACCAGCGGGGCATGAGGAAGAGGTCGACGAAGACCACGGGGACGTACATGGTGAAGTAGGCCAGGGCGCGCCCCAGCACCACGCGGATGCGGCCGTGGGTGTTGGCGCGCAGGTGTGCCGGAACCACCTTCAGCAGGCGACGCTCCTCGCGGGTGGTGCCACTGAGGATGCCGATGCCGAGGAAGAGCGTCTGGTGGACCACCAGCACCAGCAGGGCCGGGACGAGGAACGAGGTGAAGCCGCCCTGGGGCGAGTAGAGCTTCACGTCGTCGTAGGGGATGGGCTGCACCAGCTCCTCGGCACTCTCGCCGGTGATGCCCTTGAGCGAGTAGCGCTGCAGCTGGATGGTCTGCATCTCGTCGACGAGCACCATCGTCGCGCCCGTCAGCACCGTGCGGTAGTAGAGGAAACTGCTCATGTCGCAGAAGAGGCAGACGCGGGCGGTGCGCAGTTCCGAGAGCCGCTGGTCGTAGTCGCGCGGGAAGAGGAGGATGCCGTTGATGCGGCGTTGCTGCATGAGTCGCCGCGCCTCGGCCATCGAGCAGCAGTGGTAGTGGACGTTGACCTCCGGGGTGTTGTCGAGCTTGTGAATGAAGCGGCGCGAGGCCTCGCTCTTGCTCTCGTCGACGACGGCCACGGGCAGGTTGCGAATCATCTCATTCTTGTACACCGCGCCGAAGATGAGGGGGTAGAGGATGGTGGCGATGAAGAAGATAAGCACGACGCCGCCGTCGCGGAAGACGCGCTGCACCTCGATGAGGTAAGTCTGCCAGAGGTCGTGGAGTATCTGTTTCATGCGGCAGCCTTTTAGTTTTTAGTTTTTAGTTTCCAAGCGCCTATGAGCCCGGGGATTTGGAATAGCAGCAGGGCGCAGATATGGGGCCAGATGTCGTGGATGCCGCAGCCGAAGAGGGAGACCTTTGACGTCAGGAGGTAGTAGTGGCGCAGGGGGAACAGCTGGCTGACGCCCTGCAGGAAAGTAGGCATATTGTCGACAGGGTATGAGAAGCCCGCCATGGTGAAGGCCAGCGTGCCGTAGAGGGCGCAGACGGTGGTCGACATGTGGGCTTCGGGGATGATGGCGGCCATGAACATGGCCATCGACTGCATGGCGACGACCAACAGGAGGGTGCCGAGGGCGATGTAGAGGAACGAGCCGTGCTGCTCGAAGCCGCAGAAGCCGAAGAGGACGATATTTCCCAGCACGCCAAGGGTGGTATATATAATAGTATAAGGCGCCATCTTGCCCAGCCACCAGGCGATACCTGCGTCGGCCCGGGCACCGGGCCGACGCTCCTTACGCTCCACCCCGATGGCGTAGGCCATGAGGAGAAGCACCATGAGGCCCAGCATGCCGGGGAGCATGGTGGTGAGGACGTAGGGCTGGTAGTTGGCCGTGGGGTTGGAGATGAGGTGCGTGTCGAGCTCGATGGGCTGCACGAGTCCCATGGCCTGGCTGTCGGTCATGCCCTTCTTGCGCAGCACCTCGCGCTGCACGGCTCCCGAGGCCAGCTTGCTGATGGTGGCCAACGACTTGTAGCTCAGTGCGCCGCTGAGGAGGTAGGCGTTGTTGGAGTAGAGCGCGATGTGGGGTCGCGCGAAGGCGAGGAGCTCGTTGTAGGTCTCTTCGGGAATCTCCAGGAAGGCGTAGATCTCCTGCCGCTGCATGGCCTCGCGGGCCTCGGTGTGGGAACTGTAGACGGCCACCACGCGCACCCCCTGCATGGCGTTTACCTCGTGGCAGAGGCGGCGTGAGAGGTAGCTGCCGTCGTGGTCGACGATGGCGATGGGCAGCCGCTCGGGCTGGCCCTCGTGCATCAGCGTCAGGAAGAAGACATAGCAGAACACCAGTCCGAGGATGGTGATGACCAGGTACCGCTCATGCCCCTCGCGGAACACTCTATGCAGCTCCCTGCGGAATGATGTGATGAATGTATGCACGGTTAATATGTTTTACACACTCCTCAGCCCCTCTGGGGCACCTCCCCTAACTTAGGGGAGGAGTGGCTGCCGCGGTCGATTGCAGTGTTGGGTGCCTTATTAGTTGCTAATTGTATCTCCTGCTGCTCCCCTAAGTTAGGGGAGCTGTCAGCTCTGCTGACTGAGGAGTGTGTCTTCCCATTTTTCAATTTTCAATTCTCAATTTTCAATTAACCAGCAGCGCCGTCATCCCCGGCCTCAGCCCGTCGACGGTCTCGTTGAGCGTCAGCTTGATGTCGAAACTCTTCACGTCGTACTGGCCGTTGATTTTCGTGGCGCGCCACACGGCGTAGGAGGCCATGGGGCGGATGATCTTGACGGTGGCCTTGTACTGCCGTTCGCCGAGGGCGGGGATGGTCACGCGCACCGTGTCGCCCATGGCGAGTCCCTTCAGGCGGTCTTCGCGCAGCGAGAGGGTGATCCACACGTCGCTCATGTCGAGAATCGACATCACCGGCGAGCCGGTGCCGATGAGGTCGCTGCGCTTGGCGAAGATCTCAGCCACCTCGCCGTCGCAGGGTGCCAGCAGGTAGCGGTCGCGCTGGTAGGCCGACACCTCGGAGATGGCGCCTTCGGCGCGTTCCACGAGGGCCAGGGCGGCCTCCTTGTCTTCCTCCTGTGCGCCCTCCTTGGCCATCTCGTACTGCTGCTTGGCGGGCGGCGTTGGCGGTGGCCACGGCGGCGCGGTACTGTGCCTCGGCCTCGTCGCGTTTCTGGGCCGAGACGACTTTCTTGTCGTAGAGCGTCTGCACGCGGTCGAACGACTTCTTGGCGATGTCCACGCCCACCAGGGCTTTCTGCCACATCTCGTAGGCGGCTTCCACCTGCTGCTGGCGGGCGCCGTTCTGGGCCTTCTTGCTCTGTGCGTCGGCGGCGGCGCGGGCGGCGCGGGCCTGCTGCATCTTGGCGTCCACCTCGGGACTGCTGATGTAGGCAAGGGTGTCGCCGGTGTGCACCATGTCGCCCTCCTCCACATAGAGGATGCTCACGCGGCCGGGCACCTTGTTGGCCACGCGGTATTCTTCGGCGCACACCTCGCCGGCGATGAGGTCATCCTCCTGCGGGAGGACGAAGACGCCAATCACACCGACTATCGCGACAATGGCTATCACGATGCCGATGCCTGTCCATAAACTTCTCTGGTCGTTGTTCATATAATTTTCAATTTTCAATTCTCAATTTTCAATTCTCTCCCGTTGCGCGTTTCAGCATCGACTGCTTGATATGGATGTCGATGCGGGCGTCGAGCAGTTCGCTTTTGGCCTTGAGCCAGGCCGTCTGCGCCATCATCAGGTCGCTGGCCGTGATGACGCCCGCCTCGAACGACTCGCCCGCCAGCCGCAGGTTTTCCTCGGCACTTGCCATGTCGCCCTCGGCCTGTTCGAGCTTGCGTCCGGCGATGTCGAGCTGGTAGCCCGCCGTCGTCACCTCCAGGCGCGCCAGCTTGCGCACCTCCTCGGCCTCGTAGGCGGCCTCCTGGGCCTTGTGCTTGGCGGCCTTCACGGCGTAGATGTCGCCCGGGTGGCAGAGGGGTATGTTCACCACCACACCGGCGGAGAGCATGCCACCCCAGCTGTCCTGGAATCCGTTGTAGAGGTTGGGCCGCGTGACGATGTACGAGCCCTCCACGGCGATGTTGGGCAGCAGTCCCGCCCGCGCCATGTTGACTCCCTCGCGGCTGAGGGCCTCGGCGGTGTTCACCATGCGGATGTCCGTGCGGCGGTCGATATTGCGGTCACTATTATTAATAATTGTCGACCCGGACACTGGGTTTTCCTCTACAAACTCATACTCTCCGTCGAGGGGAAGCCCGCAGAGCTGGCAGAGTGCCAGGCGTGCCACCTCGAGGCCACCCGTAGCCTTGGTGAGGTTGAGGCGGGCCTCGCCCAGCTTCACGCGCACCTGCATCACTTCGCGCTGTGTGGCCACCTCGGTCTGCACCATGATGTCGACATGCTGCGCCAGCGTGTCGAGCAGGTCGCAGTATTCCTTAGCCAGTTCGGTCTTGTGCTTGAGCGAGATATACTCCCAGAAAGCCTTGTCGACGGCCAGGTTCAACTCGTCGCGCACCTTGTCGTTTGCCAGCGTCTGCAACTGCGTGTTGAGCTCGGCGGTGTGGTGCGCCGACAGGAGGCGGCCGCCGAGGAACACAGGCTGGCGCACGGTGACTATGCCGGCGGCTATGTGGCTGAGGTTGATATTCATGGCATCGGTTATCTCAAGTCCCATCTCGTTGAGGTTCGTCTCCAGCCGGCTGCCGCCGAGGGCATCGACGATGCGTTGTGCGAGCTCGGGGTCGTCGGTAATCTGGGAGATGTTCTCGTTGACGGCACTGACCATGTCGTCATGCACGCGGGTGCCGACGGTGTTGATGCTGTTCTGCTGTTCGTCGCTCAGCAGCTGGATACTCTTGTTGTTCCAGAAGATGGCGGCGTTGGCGTCGAGTTTGGGGAAGAACTGCATGAGGGCCACCTTCTCGAGGGCTTCCGCCGTGGCGATGCGTTCCTGTGCGGCCTTCAGCATCACGTTGCTCTCCGTAGCCTCGCGGCGGCAGCGTTCAAGGGTCATCACCTGCTGCCCCCACACCTGCGGCGCGATGCTCACAAAGAGGAGTAGGGCAGAGGTCTTTAGCTTGTTGTAGTTCGTTATCAGTCTCATAATCTCTTGATGAACCATTTATAACCGCAAATAACGCCCTCCAAAATCCTTTATTGTGCCAGAAGAAAAAAGTTTTTTCTCCGGCAGCGTTGTCGAGCGAACATTCACAAATGTAACAACGGATTTGCCGCTGGTTGTCAGCTAGTTCCATAATGCATCCTCCTGCCCTGTTTTTTCGCCCGTGTACCAAAAGTACTGCCTTCGCCTTCTGCTCGTTCTTTGTTCGCTTGTATAGCGACGAAAAGACGACCCCGAGGCCTTTCAGCCGCCTCCCAAAGACGGTGAAAAGACGAGCAACCTACGGAAAGTTTTTCGTGTGAGGGCGTGTATTTCGGGAAAAAAGTGTATATTTGCATCTTCCCTGCGTATGCATGAGAGTGATGCAAACGTCTGTGGATGAAACAACAAGTATCTCGTAGCATGGATTACAACTACACTGAAATCGAGCCGAAATGGCAGCAGTACTGGCGTGAACACCACACCTACCAGGTGGAAAACAATTCTTCCAAGCAACACTTTTACGTCCTCGACATGTTCCCCTATCCCTCGGGGGCGGGTCTGCATGTGGGGCACCCGCTGGGCTACATCGCCAGCGACATCTATGCCCGATACAAGCGCCTGCGCGGCTTCAACGTGCTGCACCCGATGGGCTATGACGCCTATGGTCTCCCCGCCGAGCAGTATGCCATCCAGACGGGGCAGCATCCCGCCATCACCACGGAACAGAACATTGCCCGCTACCGCGAGCAGCTGGACAAGATAGGATTCAGTTTCGACTGGGAGCGCGAGGTGCGCACCTGCGACCCCGCCTACTACAAGTGGACTCAGTGGACCTTTATCCAGTTGTTCAACCACTACTACGACCAAGAGCAGGACAAGGCCCGTCCCATCAGTGAACTGGTCGAGAAACTGGAGAAAGGCACGGTGGCCGTCGATGGAGAGAAGTCGTGGAAAGAGATGAGCGACGAGGAAAGACAGGACTACCTGATGAACTTCCGTCTGGCGTACCTAGCCGACATCCCCGTGAACTGGTGTCCGGGCCTCGGCACGGTGCTGGCCAACGACGAGGTGGTCAACGGTCTCTCCGTCCGTGGCGGATATCCTGTCGAAAGGAAACTCATGCGCCAGTGGAGCCTCCGCATCACGGCATACGCCCAGCGGCTGGTGGACGGGCTCGAGGAAGTCGATTGGACCGAGAGTCTCAAAGAGATACAGCGCAACTGGATAGGACGCTCGGAAGGCGCCGCGGTGTGGTTCCCCCTCGACGTGAAGGGCGTCACCGGCCAGTCCGGGACACAGGCCGTGCCGAGCTTTGAGATATTCACCACACGCCCCGACACCATCTTCGGTGTGACATTCATGGTGCTCTGCCCCGAGCATGAACTTATCGACCAGATCGTCACTCCGGAGCAGAAATCCGAGGTGGAGGCTTACGTTGCCTGGGCCAAGAACCGCTCGGAGCGTGAACGCCAGGCCGAGGTGAAGAAAGTGTCGGGAGTCTTTACGGGGGCCTATGCCATCAACCCCTTGACGGAAGAAAAGATACCCATCTGGGTCTCCGACTATGTCCTGGCCGGCTACGGCACGGGCGCCATCATGGCCGTGCCAGCGCACGACAGCCGCGACTTCGCCTTTGCGCGGCACTTCGGACTGCCCATCAGACAGGTGGTCTCGCTCGAGAAAGACGCCGTCAGCGACCCTGCCACCTGGAGCGAGAGCATGGATGCCAAGACAGGCTATTCCGTCAACAGCGGTTTCGTCACGGGCATGAAGGTGAAAGAGGCCATGAAAGCCGTCATTGACAAGATAGAGGAAATGGGCATAGGCCGCCGCACAGTGAACTACCGTCTGCGCGACGCCATCTTCAGCCGTCAGCGCTACTGGGGCGAGCCGTTCCCCATCTACTATAAGAACAACAGACCCTACACCCTGCCTGAGGAATGCCTCCCGCTGGAGTTGCCGGAAGTGAAAGACTTCAAGCCCACAGCCACGGGTGAGCCCCCGCTGGGTCACGCCACAGTCTGGGCTTGGGACGAGAAGAACCGCCGCGTGGTGGAGAACACGAAGATAGACAACGAGAACGTCTTTCCCCTCGAACTGAGCACCATGCCGGGCTTTGCCGGCAGCAGTGGATACTATCTGCGTTACATGGACCCCCGCAACGACAAGGCCTATTTCGGCAAAGACGCCGTTGAATATTGGCGCCAAGTCGACCTCTATGTGGGAGGTGCCGAGCACGGTACGGGACATCTGATCTACGCCCGATTCTGGAACAAGTTCCTCTACGACATGGGGATGAGTGTCTGTCAGGAGCCATTTAAGAAACTCGTCAACCAGGGCATGATACAAGGACGCTCGAACTTTGTCTATCGCAGCAAAGAGGATAACAACCTGTTCATCTCGAAAGGGTTGATAAAGAATATGGACAGCGTCACGCCCATCCATGTCGACATCAACATCGTGAGTAACGATGTGCTCGACATCGACCGTTTCCGCGCCTGGCGGCCTGAATTTGCCGAGGCCCGATTCGAGACCGAGGACGGCAAATATATCTGCGGCTGGGAGATAGAGAAGATGTCGAAGAGTATGTTCAATGTCCAGAACCCCGATGACCTGGTGGCACGCTACGGAGCAGATACACTGCGACTCTACGAGATGTTCCTCGGTCCTGTGGAACAGGCCAAACCCTGGGACACCAACGGCATCGAGGGCGTCTTCCGTTTCCTCAAGAAGTTCTGGAACCGCACCATGGCAGGAACACTCGGCGAGAAACCCGATGCACAGGAAGCAAAGATACTGCACCAGACCATAAAGAAAGTCACCGACGACATCGAGCGCTTCTCGTTCAATACGGCAGTGAGCAACTTCATGATATGCGCCAACGAGTTATCCTCGTTACCTCAAGTGTCGCGTGAGACTGTCGAGAAGCTTGCGGTGCTCATCTCGCCCTTTGCACCGCATATTGCCGAAGAGGTATACCACCACCTCGGCCACGAGGGAAGTGTCTGTGAGGCGCAATGGCCCGAATACGACCCGCAACTGCTTGTGGAGAACAGCTTCACCTACCCGGTGTCGTTCAACGGCAAGCTGCGCTTCATGCTCGAGTTGCCCATGGATGTGAGCCAGGCCGACGCCTTGGTCGCCGTCAAGGCCGACCCGGTGGGGCAGAAGTGGCTCGATGGCAAAGAGCCCAAACGGTTCATCTTTGTGCCCAAGAAGATAATAAACGTGGTTATCTGATAAACTAAAACCTACTGACGATATGCTAAGCCGTCATTTCTTACGATCAAAGGTACTGCAACTGGCCTATGCCGCCCATGCCGACAATGTGGACGTGGTGGTGGCCGAGAGAAATTACAAGCACCACATATCGCGCCTGAACGACCTGGGCGTGCTGCAACTGTCAATGCTGGAGCATTTTGTCGAGGTGGCAGGTGTGATGATGGAGGAGGCGCAACACAAATTCATGCCGACGGAGGCCGAACGTAACCCCAACTACCGACTGCTGAACAACAGACTGATTCGCAAGTTGGTCGACAACTACGACTACCGCCAGCATGTGAAGGATGCCGGCGTGAACTGGGGTGGAGTCGAGTATGACGAAATCTACCGCCAGATATACACAGGGTTTGTGCGGCTGCCCCTCTATCAGGAGTATCTGGAGAGCGAAGATGACTTTGCTGAGGATCAGGAGTTCGCGCTGAAGCTCTTCAAGTATCTCATCAACTATCCCCAGTTGCGCGAAGCCATCTACCCGCAGAGCCTTCTGTGGGAGGACGACTTCGACCAAATAGCCCAGTACGACTTCAAGATATTGAAGTCGATGGACGAGACCTTCGATGAGGCCAGCATGGTGCCGCTGGTGTGTGACCCGCGCGACGAGGCCGACACGGAGGCTTATGAGTTCGCCCGGCTGCTGTTGCTCAATACGATACGTCACCGTGAGGAGGTGGAGCAGATGATCCGCAAGAACCTGCAGGGGTGGGAGTACGACCGCGTGGCAGGGATGGACATCCTGCTCATCAACATGGCGGTGGCCGAACTGACGGACTGTCCTTCAATACCCGAGCGGGTGACGGTGGACGAGTACATTGAGCTCTCGAAAGAGTTCAGTTCGGAGCGCAGCCGCCTGTTCGTCAACGGAATACTGGGCAAGTTCATCTTGGTCCTGCGTTCCGAAGGCCGCATCAAGAAAACAGGCCGCGGAGTGAGCGGATTCAGCGAGACTGAGGACGAAGATCACGGCCTGGACGGAGTCTATGAGGTGCCGTCCGACGAGAATCCTATACCCGTGACGACTGTCCGCAAGAGTCGTCCGAGAATCAAGAAAAATGAGGGATTAGGAATTAGGAATGAGGAATTATGAGACGCGTCAGCCTTTTAGTTTTTAGTTTTTACCTTTTAGTTTCCTTTGCCGCCTGCGGCGGGAAAGGGGGCGACGATGTCGGGGTCGACATCATCAACAACCCCAACAGCGCGGAGGGTTACGACCAGTCGGCAGCCTTGCCTGCGATAACCTTCGACTGCGATAAGCACGACTTTGGCCGCCTCTCGGAGGGGGAGGTCATCTCGTATAGTTTTCATTTCCGCAACACCGGCACCGCCGACTTGGTCATCAGTGGCTGCAGCGCCACATGTGGCTGCACGGTGGCAGACTATCCCCGAGGCCGCATCGCCCCGGGTGGCGAGGGCTATATAGCCGTCTCGTTCAACTCGCAGGGCAAGGTGGGTCAGCAGTATCAGGAAGTCACAGTCCTCTCCAACGCACAGCCTTCGAGGCACGTGCTGAAGATTGTGGCGCAGGTCTCCCATTGAACCTTAGACATACAACATCAAACCGAAAACCTTAAACACTGAAACATGAACCTCAATCTCATTCTCCTACAGGCCCAAGGTGGGCAAGGCGGTGGCGGCATGTTATGGATACTTATCGCCATCTTTGTTGTGATGTGGCTTCTGATGGTGCGCCCGCAGCAGAAACAAGCCAAGAAAGAAAAGCAGTTCCGCGAAAGTCTCAAGAAAGGCGACCGTGTGAGCTTCAGCGGCGGCATCTACGGCAAAGTGCACGAGGTGGCGGAGCATACCGTGGACATCGAAATATCGAACGGTGTGGTCGTTACTGTCGAGAAGAACATGGTGCAGCCTGTCCCCGAGCAGCCTGCTGCCAAGAAATAAGAACCAATCGCAGGAGTCATGCTGCGGCACCGTTCCTTCTGGGTCATTCTGTTCATTACCGCCCTTGTGGGTGGAGGGACGTTGTTTTCCGAACACAACGACTACCCGATGGAGCTGCATATCGAGTGGGTGGGGTACGACACCGCCCGCTACAGCATAGTGCATGCCGACACGGTGTTGCCGGTGACGCTCAATTCCAACTGCTTCCTCGCCATCAGCCGGTACTACAAGGCGCCCAAGATGAGGTATGCCATCCATACCAAGGGCGACACGGTTGTGAACGTCAACAAGATACTGATAGACGCCATCTTGTCGGACTTTGAGTTTGTGGGCATCCATGGCTCCGAGAGTTCTGTGGACCGGCTCGTCCTGAAACTGGCCCCGCGCCAGAGCAAGAGTCTCCGGCCCGAATTGAGGGGGGTGGAGCTCCAGTTTGAAGGGCAGTGCGGATTGGCTGGGGAGCCGCGCCTGGACCCCGACACGGTGACCCTTTACGGTTCGGAATCCTCACTGGCGGGGATAGAGCACCTCTACACCTTGCCACAGACCATTGTAGGGCTGAAAGACACCTGCGTGTGCACCCTGTCGCTCGACCCAGTATGGCAGAAACATCCCGACCTACGGGTGTCGGCCGAGAGCGTGCGCCTCTTCATCCCCGTGGAACGGTTCACCGAGAAGAAATTCTCTGTACCCGTGCAATTTGAGACGACCGACAACCAGGTGCGCGCCCGCCTCTATCCCGAGCGGGTGGATGTGACCCTATGGGTGTCGGAACGCGACTACGACAAGGTGCTGCCCGACATGGTGCAGGCCTCGGTTCAGTACGACGCTGCCGACCTCCCCGAGGCACTCTCCGTCCGTGTGAAGTCGTTTCCGGCCTACACCCGCGTCAAGTCGGTATTCCCCAGCACTATACAATACGTCATACTGAAATGAGACACGTGGCGCTGACCGGGGGTATCGGCTGTGGCAAGACCACGGTGTTGAGAGAGTTCGAGAGGCTTGGTGTACCCTGCTTTGTGGCCGACGACGTGGCAGCAGCCTACTATCGGGACCCGGCATTTGTGGCCGAGGTGGACCACCTGCTGGGGGGCGGGACGACGACCGTCGACGGGACGGCCGACAAACAGGCCATCGCCCGTATCGTGTTTGCCGACAAAGAGAAGCTACTGCAGCTCAACGCGCTGGTCCATCCCCGTGTCTGGTCGGACTACCTTGCCTTCGCCCAGAGGCATGGAGGAGCGCCCTACTGCCTCTTCGAGAGCGCCATCGCCTACGAATACGGGTTCGACAGACTGGTCGACAAGGTGGTGTGTGTGTATGTGGAGAAAGAGGAGCGACTGCGCCGCCTCGCCGAGCGTGACCACGTGGGGAGGGAAGCCTTGGAGGCCCGCATGCGCAACCAGCTTCCGGCCGAAGAGAAGATGATGCGGGCCGACTATGTGGTGCTGAACTACGAGGGCAATCCCCGTCGCCGGCAGGTGGAATACATCCATAGAATGTTAAAAAAACTCCCCTGACACAACAATTTGACTCTTTTTGCGTCTTAACAGACGTAGGCGAGTAAAAAAGATAATGCGAAACCCCTTTCTCAGGCTTCTTGCCTCATGTCTATTGCTCCTCCTGGCGGTTCAGGGAGAGCTCCGCGCGCAGACGGACACGTCTTACGCAGGAAGGGATTTTTGGGTGGCCTTTATGCCCAACGCTGATGATGGACTCCCCGACAGGTACATCCTCTCCTTTGCCGCGCCCAGGAACTGCACGGTGACGCTCACAGCCCCGGCATCGTCGTGGACCCACAGTTTGTCCGTCGGGGGCGGGCAGAGTGCCTCCTACACGGTGCCTGTATCGACGGCCTACCAGAGCGGGTCGTGCATCGTAACGGGTACGGGCATACATGTTTCCGCCACCGACAGCGTCTATCTTTTTGCCCACAACCGCAATGGGTCGCCAGGCAGCTGCGACGCCACGGCTGTCATACCCACACATGCCCTCGGGAGCAGTTATCTGCTCCAAACCTATCCCGTTGACAGGCCGGGCGCAGCGACAGCCGCGTGCTTCAGCGTGGTGGCCACGCAGAACGGCACGCACGTCTCGATGGTCCTCACGGGACAGACATCCACGGGCATCCCGGCAGGCACCACCATCGACACTCTCCTGAACGCCGGGCAGGTGTTCCAGGTGAAAGGCCCTTCGGGAACGGGCGATTTCAGCGGGACGATGGTGTGTGCGCAACCCGACAAGCCGGTGGCCGTCTTCGCAGGCAACAGTGTTGTCTACATCCCTTCGAATGGCATCGGCGGTGACCATGTGTACATGCAGATGCCGCCTGTTGAGTGTCTTGGAAGTCGCTGGGTGTTGACGCCTTCCCTGTCGCACGGGTCGCCGGCTTCCGACAGGGTGAGGATGACGGCCGTGGAGGACAACACAGTCTTCACCCTCGACGGCACGACGCTGACGACACTGGGCGCGGGAGCCTCCTGCGAGATACCTCTCACGGCAGCCGTCTATCTCACATCCTCGAAGCCCGCCCTCGTGTGCCAATACCTCGACAGTCGCCACACCAACGCACAGAACCAGGACTATGGCGATCCAGCCGGATTTGTGGTAACGCCCTTGGAACAGGGTACAAACTGGGCGCGATTCAACACTCTGACGGTTGACAGTCGGGCGCCATCCGTGAGCCAGTGGTATGTCAACATCGTGATGCCGACCGCCGAGGTGTCGCTGAACAGGCTGCACATGGACGGGCAGCGGGTCACAGGCTTCACCACCCTGGGGTCGTCGGGCTTTTCCTATGTGCGCTGTCCCCTGACGCAGGGAAGCCATGCCATCGTCTCGACGGGGTCGGGGTTCACGGCGTTCCATTACGGGGTGGGGGAGAACTGGGAATCCTACGCCGCCCCTGTGGGCGGGAGGTTCCATAAGTTGAATCCCGTTTCCGCGGCGGCGGTGTGGGACACAATCGACACAGTGGTGTGCGGCACTTTTTTTACTTTCAGAGGCGAGACTTACACCCGGTCGGGAGAGTACCCGATTGGGACTTCCTGCAACGGAGGGACCCTTTTGCGCCTCACCCTTGCGGGCCAACGCGAGAGGGTTCTCGACACCAGTGTGTGCGACAGCCTCGTGTGGCGGGGAACGGTCTACCGCGAACCGGGAACTTTCATCGACACCGTCCACATGCCCGATGGCTGCGACTCGCTGATTGGGCTTTTCCTCCACAATGTGTACCCATCTTCATCCCTGTTTCTCGATACGGCCCTCTGCGAGGGCCATGCGTTGGCAGTTGGCGATACAGTCCTCACCAGGGCAGGGCACCACGAGTGGTTCTGCCGCACTGTACATGGCTGCGACTCATCCGTCAGCGTCGACCTCCGCATTCTCCCAGTTTACGACAGCACCTGGCGCGTCACCATTGGCGACACGGACACATACGTCTGGGTGGACGGGAACGAGTATGCCGAGAGCATCGACACGACGTTCCGTTACAGCACGGTGGCGGGTTGCGACAGCCTACTCCGGCTGGTACTAAATGTGATTGAACACCCCACAGATCCGCTGCTTTGGGTGCCCAATGTCTTCACACCCAGCGAGGAGACCAACAACCGTTTCGAGGTGGTGACGAAGGGTATGCAGGAGGTCTCGGTGGTGCTATTCACCCGCTGGGGCGACCGTGTGTGCCGCTTCGATGGCCTGACAGAGTACTGGGACGGCACAAAAGAGGGCAGTCCCTGCAAGCAGGATACTTACGTCTGGCTTATCCGTTGTGTGGCAAAGGACGGCACCAGGCTGCCCGCACAATCGGGCACCGTGACGCTGTTAAGGTAATTGGTATGTCACTATCTCCACCTGCCGGGCGCGGCGGTGGGAGAAGACGGTTTTGCCGTCGGGGGAGAGGCGTATCCAGGTCTCGTTGTCGACGGTGTTGATGCCGAGGCCGAGGTTGCGGGGTTCGGACCAGAGGTCCCAGCGGTCGTCGGAGAGGCGCGTGACGACAAAGAGGTCGAGTTGGCCGAGGGAGCCGTGGCCTTCGGAGGCGAAATAGAGGGTCTTCATGTCGGGCGCGAGGTATGGTGCGCGGTCGGCAAAGGGGGTGTTGACAGTCGGCCCCAAATCGATTAAATTCCTCATTCCTAATTCCTCATTCCCAATTACCAGGACATAAAGGTTGAGCGAGGTGTCGGTCTGATAGGCTTCCTTGCCGGGGATGGAGAGGAGGAGGGCCCGGCCGTCGGCGGTGAGGCATGCATCGGCGATGGGCATCGGGAAGTCCGCTAGCAACGGCTCCGCCGGGAGCCATTTGCGCGAGGCCGAGTCGCGTCGGCAGATAAAGAGACGTCCGCTCTGGAGGGTGAGCATCGTGTTGCCGTCGGCGGTGACAGAGAGTGGGGCCTCGTTGCCGTAGGTGTGGGAGAGATCCATCTCGATGTGTGAGGAAGACCATGTCTTCCCCTTGCCGCGGGCGGAGAAGATATCGCCGCCGCCGATGTTGGAGCTGTGTCCTTTGGCCGAGAAATAGAGTGTTTTGCCGTCGATGGAAGGGACTGGATGGGAGCATTCGGCGTTCAGAAGCTTGAGGGGCTGAGCGGTGGGACGTGTGGGTGCTGCGGGGCTGTCGGCGAGGAGGCCGGCGAGGCGGGAGAATTCCTCTGAACCGACGAAATCATCGCGGAAAGGCTCAATGCTTTTCAGGGCCTCGGCGGCACGGCCGTAGCGGATGTCGTGGTCGATGAGCTGTTGCAGCATGATATAGGCCTCGTGGGCGGGAGCGATGGCGTGGATGCAGGAGTCGATGATGTCGAAGCGGTAGGAGTTGTAGAGCGCGAGCGCGAGAGAGTCGTGGGTGCGCCACTCGGAGGGGAGCAGACGGCCGTAGGCGCCGTAGAGGCGGTGAAAATTGGTGATAGAGGGAATGAGGTAGTCCCTGCGCAGACGGGAGGCAAGGGGTAGGCGGAGGCTGTCGCTGGAGGGGGTGTGGGCGAGGGCCTGGGCGACGGCCTCGACATCGTGGCCGTCGAGGGCGATGGTGGCGAGGCTATGGAGGGCGAAAGAGTGCCAGTAGGGGGTGTGGGGCGTTGGGCTGTCGAGATAGAGGACGAGCGAGTGCCAGTCGGCGGGGTTGACGGAGGTGTGGTAGAGGATGCTGTCGGCGCGCCAGGAGGCGGAGGCTGCGAGGGGGCTTTCGGGGTACCGTTCGGCGTAGGCGCGGTAGAGATGCTCGGCGCCGGCCTGCTCGGCCTGACGGAAGGCGATGGTGTAGAGGCTGTCCTTGGCGCGTTGGTACTGGGCGCTGGAGGGGAACTCGTTGATAAAGACCTCGTAGGCCTGAGTGGTGTGGGCCTGTTGGGCATCGGCGAAGGCGGAACTGTCGCGCAGGGCCTGAGCCTGAGGTAGGAGAGGCGAGTCGGGGCGCAGGAGGATGAAGGCGTGGATGTCCTGCGTGCGTCCGGCGCGGCGTGCGATGTCGAGTTCGAGTGAGTCGCGGCTGTAGGTGGCGCTGGCGATGATATCGTCGGGGATGTTGGTGAAGATGGCCAGGAGGTCGCTGAAGACGTCGGGCGTTGCTGCGGCGCGAGCTTGGGCGAGGGCGAGGAGGCCGATGCGCCTGAAGTCGGAAGAGAAGAGGGCACCGTCGAAGCCGTCGCGCTCAAGACGCTCGATCTGTCGCGGTGCGGAGTGTGCGTAGGCGTGGTAGGCCGTGGCGAGGTGCTGGTAGGCGAGAGCAAGGTCGCGGTCGGCGAACCCTTTGGCGGACCAGAGGCGGTAGGCGGCGTAGTTGTAGGCGACATCGTCGGCCTCCTTGGCCAGTTTCTTCTCAATCTTTTGGGCGACCTTGCCGAAGTTGCCCGAAGAAATCTCGCGGCGGTAGGGGTAGCGTGCCTCGGGATCGGCTGCCGACTCCTGTGCGACGGAGGAGCCGAGGAGTGCGAGGAAGGTCAATAGGAGAGTTATGCGCTTGTATGACAAAGTGTTGTTCATGTTCGACAATAGGTGTTTGGTGTGCAAAGATACGAAAAATCCCGCATAATGGATTTTTTTTCGTATCTTTGCAGCGGATTAACAGAGCACGCAACAATGGAAAACTTCATAGTATCAGCACGGAAGTACCGTCCCGCGACCTTCGACAGTGTCGTGGGTCAGGAGCATATCACCACGACCCTGAAGAATGCCATCCGCACGGGGCAGCTGGCGCAGGCGTTCCTCTTCTGCGGACCGCGCGGGGTGGGCAAGACGACCTGTGCGCGCATCCTGGCCAAGACCATCAACTGCACGAACCTCACGCCCGAGACGGAGGCTTGTGGCGAGTGCGAGAGCTGCCGCTCGTTCACGGAGGGTGGGTCGATGAACATCTTCGAGCTTGACGCGGCGTCGAACAACAGTGTGGACGACATCCGCGGGCTGGTGGAGCAAGTCAGGGTCCCGCCGCAGTCGGGCCGCTACAAAGTGTATATCATCGACGAGGTGCACATGCTCTCGCAGGCTGCCTTCAACGCCTTTTT